>NZ_BJNO01000007.1 GCF_006539725.1 Klebsiella terrigena
CAGGTTCGACAAAATCGCCGGGAGTAATATCCTGCACGACCCACCAACGCAATAGTCGCCTTTTTGCTCTTCGCGATATACAAGCTTCAACCCGCAGCGTTATCCCTTTTCCCACGGATAAATTCCCCACGACATTTTCTGTACAATCGGCTATCTTGTTTAGCATATAAAACACTACGGCCGTCCCGGTGCCGCGTGAAGGCATTTTAACGGTCTTTGAGTTAAGCCAGTAAAACGAGATTGCAAGATGAGCGTAATGTTTGACCCTGAAACGGCGATTTATCCTTTTCCCCCCAAGCCGATGCCGTTAAGCCGCGATGAAAAGCACTTTTATCGCGAAAAGATAAAGCGCCTGCTGCGCGAACGCGATGCGGTAATGGTTGCCCACTACTATACCGACCCCGAAATTCAGCAGCTGGCGGAAGAGACCGGCGGCTGCATCGCCGACTCGCTTGAAATGGCGCGCTTTGGCGCCCGGCACCCGGCATCCACGCTGCTGGTCGCCGGCGTGCGTTTCATGGGGGAAACGGCAAAAATCCTCAGTCCGGAAAAAAAGATCCTGATGCCGACGCTCCACGCCGAGTGCTCCCTCGATCTCGGCTGCCCCATCGATGAGTTCAATCAATTTTGCGATGCGCATCCTGACCGCACCGTGGTGGTCTACGCCAACACCTCCGCGGCGGTTAAGGCCCGCGCTGACTGGGTAGTGACCTCCAGCATTGCGGTTGAGCTGATTGAGCACCTTGATAGCCTGGGCGAAAAAATCATTTGGGCGCCGGACCGCCATCTGGGCAACTACGTGCAAAAACAGACCGGCGCAGACGTCCTGTGCTGGCAGGGCGCCTGTATCGTTCACGATGAATTTAAAACCCAGGCGCTGAGCAGAATGAAGTCGCTGTACCCTGAGGCCGCGGTGCTGGTCCATCCGGAATCGCCGCAGTCAATTGTCGATATGGCCGATGCCGTCGGCTCTACCAGTCAGCTGATCAATGCGGCGAGAACGCTGCCTCAGCGCCAGCTGATTGTCGCCACCGATCGCGGCATCTTCTATAAAATGCAGCAGGCGGTACCGGAGAAAGAGCTGCTGGAGGCGCCGACGGCCGGTGAAGGCGCTACCTGCCGCAGCTGCGCCCACTGCCCGTGGATGGCGATGAACGGCCTGAAGGCGATTGCAGAAGGCCTCGAGCACGGCGGCGCGGCGCACGAGATTCAGGTTGACGAGCAGCTGCGGACCGGCGCATTAATCCCGCTTAACAGAATGCTGGATTTTGCGGCTACACTACGGGGATAACCGACAACGCGTGCAATACGCTCTGGGGATAAGATGGATTTTTTAAGTACGCAGAATATTTTGGTACATATACCCATTGGCGCCGGGGGATACGACCTCTCGTGGATTGAGGCCGTCGGGACGATTGCCGGTCTGCTGTGCATCTGGCTGGCGAGTCTGGAAAAGATCGGCAACTATGCCTTTGGGCTGATTAACGTCACCCTGTTTGCCATCATCTTCTTTCAGATCCAGCTCTATGCCAGCCTGCTGCTGCAGGTATTTTTCTTCGTGGCGAACGTCTACGGCTGGTACGCCTGGTCGCGGCAGACCAGCAGCCATGAGGCCGCGCTGCAAATCCGCTGGCTACCGCTGCCCAAAGCACTGGGCTGGCTGGCGGCGTGCGTGGTGGCGATTGGCCTGATGACGGTATTTATCGATCCGGTGTTCGCATTCCTGACGCGGGTGGCGGTGACGCTAATGCAGGGGCTGGGGCTGCAGGTCGCCATGCCGGCGCTACAGCCGGATGCCTTCCCGTTCTGGGACTCCTGCATGATGGTGCTGTCGATAGCCGCCATGATCCTGATGACCCGCAAATACGTTGAGAACTGGTTGCTGTGGGTGATCATTAACGTGATCAGCGTGGTCATTTTTGCGCGCCAGGGCGTCTATGCGATGTCGCTGGAATACCTGCTGCTGACCTTTATTGCGCTCAACGGTAGCCGGATGTGGATCAACAGCGCGCGTGAGCGGGGTTCTCACGCGTTTTCTCGCTAATGATGATGCTGATGGGCGTGTCCGGAGTGAGCCATGTTAAGGCGGCACTCCGGGCCGCTGCAGGGCTGATACTCCATCTGCACGGTTGCGTGCTCAACGTCATACTTGTGATGCAAAAATTCCTGAATACGATTCAGCAGGGCGTCGTGATCGTGCGGTGGGACGACCTGGACGTGCAGCGTCATCACCGTTTTTTCTCCGACCAGCCAGACGTGGACATGATGCACGTCGCGGACTTCGGCCACCGAGCGGCGTAAATCACGCTTCAGGCCTTCAACATCCAGCGAACGCGGCGCGCCTTCCAGCAGTTCGTTCAGGCTCTCCTGCAGCAGGCGCCAGGCGCTGCGCAGCACCAGGCATGACACCAGCACCGACAGAATCGGGTCAATCGGGGTCCAGCCGGTGGTTAAAATCACTATTGCGGCGACGATCGCCCCTACCGAACCGAGTAAATCACCCAGCACGTGCAGCGCCGCGGCGCGAACGTTAAGGTTGCGCTCCTCGCCGCCGCGGTGAAGGATCCAGAAGGCCATAATATTGGCCAGCAGCCCGGCAACGGCGATCGCCATCATCGGCGCCCCGGCGACGGGCTGCGGATGGTTAAAACGCTGAATCGCTTCCCATACGATAAGAATGGTAATCACCACCAGCGCGATGGCGTTGACGAAGGCGGCGAGGGTTGTCAGACGCAGCCAGCCGAAGGTATGGCGGGCGTTGGGCGGGCGGTGGGCAAAACGGACGGCCAGCAGGGCGAAGAGCAGGGCGGCGGAGTCGGTGAGCATATGCCCGGCGTCGGCCAGCAGCGCCAGAGAGCCTGAGAGCGCACCGCCAATGGCTTCAACCACCATAAAGCCGGCGGTGATGATAAAGGCCAGCAGCAGGCGGCGAGCGTTATTATCCTGCGGCTGCTGAGCTGAAGTATGCGAGTGCGCCATGGTGTCATCCCCTGATTATTATCATTATTACTGTATGACATCATACCGATTTTCGGTGAATAAAATAAAAAAGGAGAGCCGCGGCTCCCCCTTATTTTCAGCCCTTATTTCAGGCGTGGATGCTACTGTGTCGTCCCGTCCGTTTTGCTGCCGTTATCGCTCGGGGTGCTTTCCGGGCAGCGGCCATCCTTGCACATCGCGTTTTTATGCGCTTCGTCGCTGGTCATACCGTCATGGTTCATGGTTGAACCGTCGGAGTTAAGCATCTTGTCGCCAGAGTTGATCTTGTCGTTATCAACCTTGTTTGGCGCGACGTTGGCGCGGGCATCAGGTGCGACCTGCCCGGCATCAGCGGAGGCGTTGGCCTGTCCGTTGTTGGATTGGGCGCCGGTATCTGCAGCCAGCGCGGCGGCGCTGCTCAGGCCAAGGGTGGCGGCTAAAAAGAGTGGGGTGAGGATGGTCATTTTCATAGGATGCTCCTGTTATGGTCGATATGTCGGATAACCTCTTCCAACAGTGCATGTGCCAGCGCTCGCTCGCGCTCTATGGTTAAAAGCTTCACATCAATAAGTTACATCAGCACGGAATACTGATTAGCGGCGTGAAGATTGCTCTTAACAGTTAAAAATTGTAGCTCATGGCCTGTTTTTCGCTTCTTTATTGCGAATTTTAATCTATTTTCAGGATTAATCTGTCGTCACTGTAAAATCACGTTTACACTTTTTGAACGAAGAGATAGATTGGAGGGATTGCATTTAAATAGATAAGATGGCAGAGCTGGAAAGAAAATGAATTATCAGAACGACGATTTACGCATTAAAGAGATCAACGAATTACTCCCTCCCGTTGCGCTTCTCGAAAAGTTTCCCGCGACCGAAAATGCTGCTAACACCGTTGCGCATGCTCGTAAAGCGATCCACCAGATCCTCAAGGGCAACGACGATCGCCTGCTGGTTGTGATTGGGCCCTGCTCAATTCACGATACGGCTGCGGCGAAAGAGTACGCTGAGCGCCTGCTGACGCTGCGAGAAGAGCTGAAAGGCGAGCTGGAAGTGGTGATGCGCGTCTATTTCGAGAAACCGCGCACTACTGTCGGCTGGAAGGGGCTTATCAACGATCCGCACATGGATAACAGCTTCCGCATCAACGACGGCCTGCGCATTGCGCGTAAGCTGCTGCTGGAAATTAACGACAGCGGGCTGCCGGCGGCGGGCGAATTCCTTGATATGATCACGCCTCAGTACGTGGCTGACCTGATGAGCTGGGGCGCAATCGGCGCGCGTACCACCGAATCTCAGGTTCACCGCGAGCTCTCCTCAGGCCTCTCCTGCCCGGTTGGCTTTAAAAACGGCACCGACGGGACGATTAAAGTCGCGATTGATGCGATTAACGCCGCCGGGGCGCCGCACTGCTTCCTGTCGGTGACCAAGTGGGGTCATTCGGCGATTGTGAACACCAGCGGCAACAGCGACTGCCATATCATCCTGCGCGGGGGCAAAGAGCCGAACTACAGCGCGAAGCACGTTGCTGAAGTGAAGGTCGGGCTGGCGAAAGCGGGTCTGCCGGCGCAGATCATGATTGATTTCAGCCACGCCAACTCCAGCAAACAGTTTAAGAGACAAATGGACGTGGGTAGCGACGTTTGCCAGCAGATTGCCGGCGGCGAGCAGGCGATTATGGGCGTGATGATTGAAAGCCATCTGGTGGAAGGCAGCCAGAGCCTGGAGAGCGGAGAGCCGCTGACCTACGGTAAGAGCGTGACCGATGCCTGCATTGGCTGGGAAGACACCGATACCATCCTGCGCCAGCTGTCGAATGCGGTGAAAGCCCGCCGCGGATAGTACCGTTCGCCGTCCGTGCGCGAAGCGCGGGCGGAATGAAGAACAAAAAAAAGCGTGGAGCAATCCACGCTTTTTTTATGCCAGCGAAAATTACTTCGCTTTGCCCTGGTTCGCTACTGCCGCCGCTTTTGCCGCGATTTCATCAGCGTTGCCCAGATAGTAGTGTTTGATCGGCTTGAAGTTTTCGTCAAACTCATACACCAGCGGTACGCCGGTCGGGATGTTCAGTTCGAGGATCTCTTCTTCACCCATGTTGTCGAGGTATTTAACCAGCGCACGCAGGGAGTTACCGTGAGCGGCAATGATAACGCGCTCGCCGCTTTTCAGACGCGGCAGAATGGTTTCATTCCAGTAAGGCACTACGCGCTCGATGGTCAGCGCCAGGCTTTCGGTTACCGGCAGCTCGGCATCGGTCAGCTTCGCGTAACGCGGATCGTGGCCCGGGAAGCGCTCGTCGTCTTTGGTCAGCTCCGGCGGCGTAATAGCAAAACCACGGCGCCACTGCTTAACCTGCTCGTCACCGTATTTTTCAGCGGTTTCAGCTTTGTTCAGACCCTGCAGCGCGCCGTAGTGGCGTTCGTTCAGTTTCCAGGATTTCTCAACCGGCAGCCAGGCTTGATCCAGTTCGTCCAGCACGTTCCACAGGGTATGGATGGCACGTTTCAGCACAGAGGTATAAGCGAAGTCGAAGCTGAAGCCTTCCTCTTTCAGCAGTTTACCTGCCGCTTTTGCTTCACCCACGCCTTTCTCGGACAGATCGACATCGTACCAACCGGTGAAACGGTTTTCGTTGTTCCATTGGCTTTCGCCGTGACGGACCAGTACCAGCTTAGTTACAGCCATTCTCTCACTCCTCAATACAACACGCCGTCCTTCGCGCTGTGGCTCAGCGGCCGCCCTGTTCATCCTGCGCGCATAGCTAGCTATGTTTTGCGGGACTCACTCAGTGGCCGAATCGATACAACCCGAACGCTGCGGTGTATGCGTTTATTGATTGATAACTATTCTCATTATATTGCTGTGATTTACCTCACGGCAACGCTTATCCCTAACCATAGCGAAAATAGTGGCTCAGTGTAAGATGCTTGTAAATCAGCGGTTATATTTTTGTCTGAAGGTGGCGCAATTTACGTCAAAGTGGCGAAAAAAAAGCCCTCCATCAGGAGGGCGGGGGGCTTATCTGGCGATAAACTGGTATTCCGTCAGGCTGACGTACTCCTCGCCCGGGCGCAATACGCAATCCGGCTGCGGCCAGTGCGGGTGGTTTGGCGAGTCGGGCAGGAATTCGCTTTCGAGCGCCAGGCCCTGCCAGTCGGCGTACGGCTGCTCCGTGCGCGACGGCGTGCCGCCGAGGTAGTTGCCGGAATAGAACTGCAGCGCCGGGGCGGAGGTGTAGACCGTCATCTGCAGCTTTTCATCCTGCGACCACAGGTGAGCCGCCGGCTGGCCGGCGTCGCCCTGCGCCTGCAGCAGAAACGCATGATCGTAGCCTTTCACCTTGCGCTGATCGTCATCGCTCAGGAAACGCTCCGCCAGCAGCTGAGGCTCGCGGAAGTCAAAGCTGGTTTCGGCCACGTCGCGCAGATCGCCGCCGGGGATCCCGTCGCTCTCTACCGGCAAATAGCGGTCGGCGAAGAGCTGCAGCCGATGCTGGCGAACGTCGGTCTGCTGGCCATCAAGGTTAAAGTAGACGTGGTTGGTCAGATTCACCGGGCAGGGCCGATCGACGGTGGCGCGGTATTCGATGGCAATACGGTTATCGTCGGTCAGGCGATAGTGCGCCGTAGCCTGCAAAGCCCCCGGGAATCCCTGGTCGCCGTCGGCGGAAGAGAGTGAAAACAGCGCCTGACGCTCGTCGGCGCTGACTATCTGCCAGCGGCGCTTATCAAATCCGTCCGGCCCGCCGTGCAGCTGGTGGCCGGCGTCAGTAGACGGCACCACGTTGACGGTATGGCCATCGAGCATAAAGCGGCTGTTGGCGATGCGGTTGGCATAGCGGCCGACCGAGGCGCCGAGAAAGGCCGCCTGGCGGGTATACTGCTGCGGCGAGGCGCAGCCGAGCAGGGCTTCGCGGACGCTGCCGTCAGCCAGAGTGACTCTGGCGGAGAGCAGCGTAGCGCCCCAGTCCATCAGCGTGACTACCATCCCGGCGTCGTTGCGCAGGGTAATGAGTCGCCACGGCTGGCCGTCCGGCGCGCGTTCTGTGGTTTGATTTAGCACTGGCCGGCTCCCTGGGAAGGTTTGCAAACGTAGAAGGTCTCTTTAATCCCGGTTTTTGCTTCATACTGCGCGGCAACGGCCTGCTGAACGGTATCCACCAGCTCTTCCGGTACCAGCGCGACGATGCAGCCGCCGAAGCCGCCGCCGGTCATGCGTACGCCGCCTTTGTCGCCGATGGTGGCTTTAACGATCTCAACCAGGGCGTCAATTTGCGGGACGGTGATTTCAAAATCATCGCGCATCGAGGCGTGGGATTCCGCCATCAGCTCGCCCATCCGCTTCAGGTCGCCTTTCTCCAGCGCGGTCGCCGCTTCGACGGTACGGGCGTTTTCGGTCAGCACGTGGCGAACGCGCTGAGCAACGATCGGATCCAGCTCCGCGGCCACGGCGTTGAACTCGGCAAGGGTGACGTCACGCAGCGCCGGCTGCTGGAAGAAGCGCGCGCCGGTTTCACACTGTTCGCGGCGGGTATTGTATTCGCTGCCGACCAGGGTGCGTTTAAAGTTACTGTTGATGATCACCACCGCCACGCCTTTCGGCATCGAGACGGCCCTGGTGCCCAGCGTGCGGCAGTCAATCAGCAGAGCGTGGTCCTTCTTGCCCAGCGCGGAGATCAGCTGGTCCATTATGCCGCAGTTACAGCCGACGAACTGGTTTTCCGCTTCCTGGCCGTTCAGCGCGATTTGCGCGCCGTCCAGCGGCAGATGATAGAGCTGCTGGAATACGGTGCCGACGGCAACCTCCAGCGAAGCGGAGGAGCTTAGGCCGGCCCCCTGGGGTACGTCTCCGGCAATCACCAGATCCGCGCCGCCGAAATGGCCGCTGCGCTTCTGCAGATGCTTCACCACGCCGCGCACATAGTTGGACCACTGCTGGGTATCGTGGCTAATAATTTTGGCATCCAGCGAGAACTCGTCGTACTGATTTTCATAATCGGCGGCAATCACGCGTACCACGCGGTCGGCGCGCGGCGCGCAGCTGATGACCGTTTGATAGTCAATGGCGCAGGGCAGCACGAAGCCGTCGTTATAGTCGGTATGTTCGCCGATCAAATTAACGCGGCCCGGAGCCTGAATGGTGTGGCTGGCAGGGTAGCCAAATTTCTCGGCAAACAGGGCTTGGGTTTTCTCTTTCAGACTCATTGTTATTCTCCGGATTCGCGAAAATGAACGTCGCTGACCGCGCGCAGACGCTCGGCGGCTTGTTCCGCCGTCAGGTCACGCTGGGTTTCGGCCAGCATTTCGTAGCCGACCATAAATTTGCGTACCGTAGCGGAACGCAGCAGCGGCGGATAAAAGTGGGCGTGAAGCTGCCAGTGATTATTGTCTTCACCGTTAAACGGCGCGCCGTGCCAGCCCATCGAGTAGGGGAATGAGCACTGGAACAGGTTGTCGTAACGGCTGGTCAGCTTTTTCAGCGCCAGCGCAAGATCGGTGCGCTGGGCGTCGGTTAAATCGGTCAGGCGCAGGACGTGCGCCTTCGGCAGCAGCAGGGTCTCAAATGGCCAGGCCGCCCAGTAGGGAACGACGGCCAGCCAGTGTTCAGTTTCGACCACCGTGCGGCTGCCGTCGGCGAGCTCACGCCGGGCGTAATCCACCAGCATCGGCGTGCCGTAGTCGGCGTAGTGCGCTTTCTGCAGGCGATCTTCGCGTTCGGCTTCGTTCGGCAGGAAGCTGTTGGCCCAGACCTGGCCGTGCGGATGCGGGTTGGAGCAGCCCATCGCGGCGCCTTTATTCTCAAACACCTGCACCCACGGGTAGTGCTGGCCGAGATCGGCCGTCTGTTCCTGCCACGCTTTAACCACGCCTTCCAGCGCTTCAACGCTCAGCTCAGGCAGCGTTTTGCTGTGGTCTGGCGAGAAGCAGATGACCCGGCTGGTCCCGCGCGCGCTTTGACAGCGCATCAGGGGATCGTCGCTTTCCGGTGCGTCCGGGGTATCGGTCATCAAGGCCGCAAAGTCGTTAGTAAACACGTACGTACCGGCGTAGTTCGGGTTGGTATCACCGGTGACGCGGGTGTTACCCGGGCACAGGAAACAATCCGGATCGTGCGCGGGCAAGGTCAGTTTTGCCGGCGTCTCCTGCGCCCCTTGCCAGGGGCGCTTGGCGCGATGCGGGGAAACCAAAATCCACTGCCCGGTTAACGGGTTATAGCGACGGTGCGGATGGTCGACGGGGTTAAATACGCTCATGACGGTTCCTTAGTCTGGGTAACCCTGCGGATGACGGGACTGCCAGTGCCAGGTGTCCTGTGCCATCTCGTCAAGGTTGCGCGTGACGCGCCAGTTCAGTTCACGGTCGGCCTTTTCGGCGTCAGCCCAGTAGGCCGGGAGATCGCCTTCACGACGCGGCGCGAAGTGGTAGTTAATCGGTTTGCCGCAGGCTTTGCTGAAGGCATTAATGACGTCAAGGACGCTGCTGCCTACGCCTGCACCAAGGTTATAAATATGCACGCCTGACTTACCGGCCAGTTTTTCCATCGCCGCAACGTGCCCGTCCGCGAGGTCCATGACGTGGATATAGTCGCGCACGCCGGTGCCATCCTCGGTCGGATAGTCGTTACCGAATACCGCCAGCGATTCGCGACGACCCACCGCCACCTGCGCAATGTACGGCATCAGGTTGTTAGGGATGCCCTGCGGGTCTTCGCCCATATCGCCGGACTGGTGAGCGCCAACCGGGTTGAAGTAGCGCAGCAGCGCAATGCTCCAGTCCGGCTGAGCTTTCTGCAGGTCGGCAAGAATTTGCTCGACCATCAGCTTGCTTTTGCCGTATGGGCTTTGCGGCGTGCCGGTCGGGAAGCTTTCAACGTAAGGGATTTTTGGCTGGTCGCCGTAGACGGTGGCGGAGGAGCTGAAAATAAAGTTTTTGACGCCGGCGGCGCGCATGGCGGCAACTAATTTTAATGTGCCGGTCACATTATTGTCGTAGTATTCCAGCGGTTTGGCGACGGATTCGCCGACGGCTTTCAGCCCGGCAAAGTGGATCACCGCCTCAATGGCGTGATCGTGCAGGATCTCGGTCATCAACGCTTCATTGCGGATATCGCCCTCAACAAAGGTCGCTTTTTTCCCGCCAAGACGCTCAATCACCGGCAGTACGCTGCGCTTACTGTTGCAGAGGTTGTCGAGAATAATCACTTCATGCCCCTGCAGCAGCAGCTGCACGCAGGTATGACTTCCAATGTAACCGCTACCACCTGTAACCAATACTTTCATGACTCGCTCCAATAGGCTTATCGTATGTGAAGACGATAGCATATCAAAGAACGAAAAAGTGTGACACAGACCAAATTGGTGGTATCGCTTACACTAAAATACATAAACGCTATATTTAAATTATTATCATTTTAAAACATGAGCTTAGTTGTTATTTGTGAACTTTTTCTGAAAAAATTCAGGGATCCGCAGATCCCTGAATTGGCCTATTTTGCCAGCGGACCGATTCGATAAGTGTAATCGTCTCCACTGGGGATAAACTCGAGGCGGTGGGTGATGCAGTCCGGGGCATCCTCGGCGTGGTGGGAGACAAACAGCAGCTGGGTTGCCCCTTCGCTAATCAGCACGTCAACAAAGCGGCGTACCAGCTGGCGGTTAAGAGGGTCTAGCCCCTGCAGCGGCTCGTCGAGGATCAGCAGCGTCGGGTGTTTCACCAGCGCGCGCACAATCAGCGCCAGGCGCTGCTGGCCCCACGACAGGCTGTGGAACGGGGCGTCGGCGGTGCGGCCGTCGATACCCAGAATATCCAGCCAGGTCTGCACCAGCTTGCGCTGCTTATCGGAAACGGCCTGATAGATGCCTATCGAGTCGAAATAGCCCGACAGAATGACGTTGCGCACGGTGGTGCTGACGCGATACTCCAGGTGCAGGCTGCTGCTGACGTAGCCGATATGCTTTTTGATATCCCAGATGGTTTCGCCGCTGCCGCGACGGCGGCCAAACAGGGTCAGATCGTTGCTGTATCCCTGCGGATGATCGCCGGTTATCAGGCTGAGCAGGGTCGATTTCCCGGCGCCGTTGGGCCCGACTATCTGCCAGTGCTCGCCGGGATTGACCTGCCAGCTCAGGTGATTGAGGATTGCCCGGTCGTTATAGGACACCACCCCGTCGTTGAGGATAATGCGCGGCGTATCGGCAACCAGAGAGTGGCGGGCGGCGGGGGCATCCGGCTCCGGCAGTGCGATCCCGTCAAGCTGCTCGCTGTGGGCCAGTTGAGCGATCAGCGCCTGCTGCAGCAGGGTCTGCTTCTCCCCGATTTCGCTTAGCGTACAGTCCGCCAGCACGCCGGCAAACTGGACGAAGGCGGGGATCTCGTCGAACCGGTTGAGCACCAGCACGAGAGCGATGCCCTCGCCGTGCAGGGTCGCCAGCAGCTCGGCCAGCTGGTGGCGGGAGGCCACGTCAAGGCCATCGAAAGGCTCATCGAGGATCAGTAAATCCGGTTTCGCCATCAGCGCCTGGCACAGCAGCGTTTTGCGCGTCTCGCCGGTAGAGAGATATTTAAAACGGCGCTGCAGCAGGCTGGAAATGCCAAACAGCCCGGCAAGATGCGCGCAGCGTGCGGCATCCTTATACTCATCCTGGATTATCTCATGGGTAAAGCGGCCGGTGTCGTCTTCACCCGGGCTGAGCAGATCGGTGTTGTTGCGCTGCCACTCGTCGCTGACCAGCTTCTGTAGCTGTTCAAAGGAGAGGCGGGTGATGCGGGAGAAATCACTTTCACGCTCGCCGGAGAGCAGGGTGAGTTCGCCGGATAGCGCGCGGGCCAGCGCGGATTTACCGCTGCCGTTGCTACCGACGAAGGCCCAGCTTTCGCCGGCGCCAACGGTGAGGTGTTCAATATTTAACGTTTTTGTGTCGCTCAGGCGGAACGTGCCTTGCGATATTTGCAATGATGACATTGTGTATCCCACTTTTTGCAGCAATATGCTTCAGGGATACGTCTTCAGGCGGGCAATGTCAATCCCGTCAGCACAAGGTGGCAATAATGATGCGGTCGGCATTGAAATAGGCGATCGCCTCGGCGCCTTCAGCCAGCCCTTCGGTCTGCTCCCGCGGCAGGGTTGCGCACAGGTTCTGACCGTCCGGCAGCGCCATCAGCACTTCGCACTGCTCCGGCCCGTATTCAATATGGTCGATCCGTCCCGTCAGCTGGTTGTCGGCCTCTGCCGCCACGGTCGGGTCCTGGGTCATACCGACCCACGGCGCTTTCAGCAAAACCAGCACCTCCTGGCCTTCATCCAGGCCGAGCCGTTCGGCGCTTCGGGCGGTGATCGCGACTTTTAGGCGGGTTTGGCCGTCGGCCAGCAAAACCTCAACGTGCTGCTGCACCTGCTGATGGTCGCGGCCGGTGATGGTGCCAAACCACTGGTTACGGGCGCTGGTTTGCAGGGAGAAGCGGGAGATGGCGGCGAGCAGGCTGTCGAGGGGCAGCGCGTCGTCGTCGCTCAGGACGTCAAACGCTTTCTGCTGAATCTGCGCCAGCAGGTCGTAAAGCTGGATCAGCCGCTGGCCGTAGCGGGTCAGCACCGCGCCGCCGCCGCCTTTACCGCCGGTGGCGCGGTCAACCAGCGCCTGCTCGCTCAGCT
Organism: Klebsiella terrigena; assembly: GCF_006539725.1. Classification (GTDB taxonomy): domain Bacteria; phylum Pseudomonadota; class Gammaproteobacteria; order Enterobacterales; family Enterobacteriaceae; genus Klebsiella; species Klebsiella terrigena. Next base: position 12,627 of record NZ_BJNO01000007.1, read on the forward strand.
GATTCATTTCATTAATGGCATCCCACGCGCTTTTATAGCTAATGCCGGCATTTTTCGCGCCCTGGCTAATGGAACCCGTCTGGTCAATTTGCTTCAGCAGGGAGATGCGGCGAGGGTCGGCGAACAGGCGCTGCTGTAATTTCAGGGTGAGGAGAATTTCGGCCTGCATAATAATATCCTGGCAAAAAGGCTATTGTGACCGATAGCGGGCATCTTGCAAGATAGTTCTCTGGCGGTAGTCGGCGAGGCATCGCACAAATGGGGCGTGTTTTTCCTGCTGAAACGGTTACACTTAAGCATTCGTACTTTCTGGAGCCAACTATGTTAGAGCTATTGAAAAGTCTGGTTTTTGCCGTGGTCATGGTCCCGGTGGTGATGGCTATCATCCTCGGTTTGATTTACGGTCTGGGCGAAGTGTTCAACATCTTCTCCGGCGTCGGTCATAAAGATCGCGGCCAGCAAAAAAACTGATTTCCTGACGCCCGGTTTCGCCGGGCGTTTTTTTATCCCTCCCTTTTTATCTCTCCCTTTTGATCCTCATCTGGTTACCGCCAATTGGCGCTGGGAAAACTCTGCGCACATCGTTATATTGTTTATTACATAACGCACACGCAGGAGTTTCAGATGGCACGTCAATGGGTACGTATTTTTGTCGGAGCAACGCTAACGCTCTCCGTTGCCGGACAGGCGCTGGCTGAAGAGGGGAAGATAACGGTCTTCGCGGCGGCTTCATTAACCAACGCGATGCAGGATATCGCGAAGGCCTATAAGCAGGAGAAAAAGGTTGATGTGGTCTCATCTTTTGCCTCCTCTTCAACGCTGGCACGGCAAATTGAGGCGGGCGCGCCTGCTGACCTGTTTATCTCCGCAGACCAGAAGTGGATGGATTACGCGGTCGAGAAAAAAGCGATCGATACCGCCACGCGCGCCACGCTGTTGGGTAACAGCCTGGTCGTCGTTGCGCCTAAGGCCAGCACGCAAAGTGAGATTACCATCAGCAGCAAGACCGACTGGACCAGCCTGCTGAAGGGCGGTCGTCTGGCGGTGGGCGATCCGCAGCACGTGCCGGCCGGGATTTATGCTAAAGAAGCGCTGCAAAAGCTGGGTGCGTGGGATACCCTGTCAGCAAAACTGGCTCCGGCGGAAGACGTGCGCGGGGCGCTGGCGCTGGTTGAACGTGACGAAGCGCCGCTGGGCATTGTTTACGGCTCGGATGCGGTTGCCAGCAAAGGGGTTAAAGTTGTGGGGACCTTCCCGGAAGATTCGCATAAGAAGGTTGAGTATCCGCTGGCCATCGTTGACGGTCATAAAAATGCGACCGTTACCGCATTCTATGACTACCTGAAAGGGCCCGAGGCGTCAGCCATCTTCAAACAATACGGATTTACTACGCGCCAATGATTTTAAGCGATCCCGAATGGCAGGCGGTGCTGCTGAGCCTCAAAGTATCATCCCTGGCGGTGGTGTTTAGCTTACCCTTTGGGATCTTTTTTTCCTGGCTGCTGGTCAGGCGCAGCTTCCCCGGAAAAGCGCTGCTCGACAGCCTTCTCCACCTGCCGCTGGTGCTGCCGCCGGTGGTGGTCGGCTACCTGCTGCTGATTGCGATGGGCAGGCGCGGTTTTATCGGCAGCTGGCTGTATGACTGGTTTGGCCTGACGTTTGCCTTCAGCTGGCGCGGTGCGGTGCTGGCGGCGGCGGTGATGTCGTTTCCTTTAATGGTGCGGGCGATTCGCCTGGCGCTTGAAGGGGTCGATATCAAGCTTGAGCAGGCGGCGCGTACCCTGGGCGCCGGGCGCTGGCGGGTGTTCTTTACCATCACGCTGCCGCTGACGCTGCCGGGTATTATCGTCGGCACCGTGCTGGCCTTCGCCCGCTCGCTGGGCGAGTTTGGCGCGACCATTACCTTCGTTTCTAATATTCCCGGCGAAACGCGCACCATCCCCTCGGCAATGTATACCCTGATCCAAACCCCGGGCGGGGAGGGCGCCGCCGCGCGCTTATGCTTAATTTCCATCGTGCTGGCGCTGATCTCGCTGCTGGTTTCCGAATGGCTGGCGCGCCTCAGCCGCGCGCGGATGGGGAAATAACGATGCTTGAACTCGATTTTACCCAGACGCTGGGAACCCACTGCCTGAGCATTCAGGAGACGCTGCCCGCCAGCGGTATTACCGCGGTGTTTGGCGTATCCGGAGCCGGTAAAACCTCGCTTATCAACGCCATCAGCGGCCTGACCCGGCCGCAGAAAGGGCGCATTGTGCTCAACGGCAGGGTGCTGAACGATGTTGAAAAGCGGATCTGCCTGGCGCCGGAAAAACGGCGCATTGGCTACGTTTTCCAGGACGCCCGCCTGTTCCCGCACTACAAAGTGCGCGGCAATTTGCAGTACGGCATGGCGAAGAGTATGGCCGGCCAGTTCGATAAGCTGGTGGCGCTGCTGGGGATTGAGCCGCTGCTCGACCGTCTGCCGGGCGGGCTCTCCGGCGGCGAGAAGCAGCGGGTGGCCATCGGTCGGGCGCTGCTGACCGCCCCCGAGCTGCTGCTGCTTGATGAGCCGCTGGCCTCGCTGGATATTCCGCGCAAGCGCGAGCTGCTGCCCTATCTGCAGCGGCTGGCGCGGGAAATTAATATCCCGATGCTCTACGTCAGCCATTCGCTGGATGAGATCCAGCATCTGGCGGATAAGGTGCTGGTGCTGGAAAACGGCAGCGTGAAGGCGTTTGGCGATCTCGAAGAGGTGTGGAGCAGCAGCGTGATGCACCCGTGGCTGCCGCAGGACCAGCAGAGCACCATACTCACCGTTTCGGTTGTCGCCCAGCATCCGCAGTATGCGATGACCGCTCTGGCTCTCGGCGAGCAGCGGCTGTGGGTTAATCAGCTTGACCGGCCTGCGGGCGAGTCGGCGCGCATTCGCGTTCAGGCCTCCGACGTATCGCTGGTGCTGGAGCAACCGCAGCGGACCAGCATTCGCAATATTTTACGCGCGCAGGTCGTGCAGTGTATTGAAACCAACGGGCAGATTGAGGTGCAGCTGGAGGTCAGCGGCCGCACGCTGTGGGCGCGCATTAGCCCGTGGGCCAGAGATGACCTGGAGGTGAAGCCAGGTCAGTGGCTGTATGCACAAATCAAGAGCGTGTCGATTAGCGCCTGATCACAGCAGGTTGCGGTTGATAAAGTCGGCAATACTGTTGCTTTCGTTCTCGCCAATCACCACGTTCGCGCGCGCTTTGACTTCGTCTACCGCGTTACCCATCGCCACGCCGGTACCGGCGGCTTCCAGCATGCTGAGGTCGTTATAGTTGTCGCCGAAGGCCACTACGTCCTGCATTGATAGCCCCTGGGCTTCAACCCACTGCGCCAGGCGCTTGCCTTTGCTGTTGCCGGCGCGGGCAATATCGACCTGATCGTGCCACGACCACTCGCACTCCAGCCCCAGCGTCTGGCCGACGTGCTGCGCGAACTGCTGCAGTTTAGGAATGTTTTCGTCGGTGAGGGCGAACTTCCACACCGCCTTCACCTCGCGCGCCGCCTGCGCCAGGGAGTCCACCTGGGTGAAGACCGGGCGCTGCTCCGGCGGCAGCGACTCTGCCCAGCGGGCGGTACGGATGACGTGCCCGGTCGGGTGTTCGTAGAGCATGGCGTCGTCGACGTACATCAAGCCGTGAACGTCGTGGTCGGCGAGCATCGCGGTGAGGCTCAGCGCCTTATCGACCGCCATCGGATCGGCCTGCAGAACCTTTTTTGCCTGATAATCATACAAATAAGTGCCATTACAACAAATTGCAGGTGTATCCAGAGCCAGTGCCTGATAAAAAGGATGGATCGCGACGTGATGTCGACCCGTGACGACGATCACCTGGTAACCGGCCGCGCGGGCACGAGCCAGCGCCTCAAGCGAGGCGGGCAGGATAGTCTTGCTGGAGGTCAGTAGGGTGCCGTCTAAATCCAGGGCAATCACGCGTGAGGTCATGTGTTGTTTCCGGTTAATGGTGAAAAGTGAGCAGGCCATGATGGTACACCGCTGTGCCTCAGGGGCAAATTTTTCAGCATCTACCGTTAAAAGAGTCTATACATTGCATCGAACAAGCAGTTTGATGAATGAAATGTATAAGTTTTCCACGTGCAGTGAGGAAAGGAGCAGTCATGAAACAAACCGTTTATACCGCCAGCCCGGAAAGCCAGCAGATCCACGTCTGGAGCCTGGATCTTGAGGGAAATCTGACCCTGGTGCAGGTTGTCGACGCCCCGGGCCAGGTGCAGCCGATGGTGGTGAGCCCGAATAAAGAGTATCTCTACGTCGGCGTGCGTCCGGAGTTTCGCGTACTGGCCTACCGCATTGCGCCAGATAACGGGGCGCTGACCTTCGCCGGTGAAGCCGCGCTGCCGGGAAGCCCGACGCATATCTCCACCGACCGGTTGGGCCGCTTTGTGTTCAGCGCCTCGTATAATTCGGGCTGCGTGAGCGTCACTCCGCTGACCGACGGTCTGCCGGGTGAAACGGTGGCGGTCGTTGAAGGTCTGGAAGGCTGCCACTCTGCCAATATCTCTCCGGATAACCGCACGCTGTGGGTTCCGGCGCTCAAGCAGGACCGCATCTGTCTGTTTACCCTCAGCGATGACGGTTTCCTGGCCGCACAGGATCCGGCGGAAGTCACCACCGTTGAAGGCGCCGGCCCGCGTCATATGGTGTTCCATCCGAACCAGCAGTACGGCTACTGCGTGAACGAGCTGAACAGCTCCGTTGACGTCTGGGAGCTGAAGGATCCGCACGGCAAAATTGAGTGCGTGCAGACGCTGGATATGATGCCTGCCGACTTTACCGGCGTGCGCTGGGCGGCGGATATCCACCTGACCGCCGACGGCCGTCATCTCTACGCCTGCGATCGTACCGCCAGCATTATCACCATCTTCAGCGTCTCCGAAGACGGCAGCGTGCTGGCGATTGAAGGCTACCAGCCGACCGAGGCCCAGCCGCGCGGCTTTAACCTCGATCACAGCGGCAAATACCTGATTGCCGCCGGGCAGAAATCCCACCACGTCGCGGTGTATGAAATCAGCGGCGAGCAGGGCCTGCTGCAGGAGAAAGGGCGCTATGCCGTCGGTCAGGGGCCGATGTGGGTCGTTGTTAACGCCCACTAAGCCAAAGTGGCCGACAAAACCTCGCTGCGGCGAGGTTTTTTTATGCGCCGAGCAGACTTAAGCCGCCCTCCGGGCGGGCGGCGTTGCGCTTATGACAGCGCCGCCTGCAGCGTCCGGGCGCTGCTTTGCAGCTCTGCGCCGGGGTTGCGGCCAATTAAGACGAACTGATATCCCCGATCGTGCCACCAGGCGAGATTCATCCCGTGGCGCTGCTCGCTGCTAATCTCCGCGCTGCCCGGCTGGCGTTGCGCAGAGATGCACAGCGCCATGGGGCCATACTCGGCGTGCATCCAGGCAATCTGCGCGATGGAGGTGCTGTCGTAGCGCAGCATGCGGACCATTTTAAGCTCCGCGCCCTGCAGCCTGAGCTGTTGTTCATTGAGATGCAGGCCAAGGTCCTCGGCGGTGCGCGTCAGCCCGCGCTGCAGAAGCGGCGGCGAGCTGTCGAGATCGAGCAGCGTTTCGGCGCTGTAGAGCGACATATAGCGGGCCTCAAGATCGCGAATGTTGTCGCTCTCATCCTGCTCGTCCGCCGCCGGGCGCGCCAGATAGCCGACTCCGCTACCGATCAGCAAAAAGCTGATCGACGCGGCAATCATTGCGCGGCGGCTAAAAGACGGACGCGGCGCGGCCGTGCGGCTATCCTCGGCCTCTGCCAGCTGCGCGTCGAGCCTTGCCTGCATGCGCTCCAGCGGCGCCTCATCGAGCAAGGGCGCAAAGGCCTGGCGATAGTTCTCATTGCTGCTCATCAGCTCGGCGGTGCGGGCGGCAAGCTGGCCATCGCTCTTGAACGCTGCCTCGAAGCTGCGGGCGTCGGCGTTGCTCATCTCACCGTCCAGCCAGGCGACGATGGCTTCATCGTTATAGGGAGGCGTAAAACTTAACGATTTCAAGAGCGTTTCTCCTTCGCTGAGGGCGGGGTAGCTATCGATTTTGCCAGCGTCAGCCTTGCCGCCGCCAGCCGGCTCATAATGGTACCGACCGGCACCGACAGGGTGTCAGCCGCCTCCTGATAGGTAAAGCCTTCGACATACACCAAAAATACGGCATTGCGCTGGGCTTCCGCCAGCGCGCCCACGCGGCGCATAATTTGCCGGTACTGCAGGCTATCTTCCGCCATTTCGCGGGAATCAGGCGCAACCAGCTCTTCGCTGTCGACGAATCCTTGCCCCATCCGCACGTGGCGCGCGCGCAGCTCTGAAATCCAGATGGAGTGGAGAATAGAAAACAGCCATCTGTCGATACGCGTGCCCGGCGTATACTGCGCGCTCCTTTCGAGCGCGCGTACGCAGGTGGACTGTACCAGCTCCTCGGCGACATCGCGGCTGCGCGACAGGACCAGCCCGTAGCGCCAAAGGCGGGAGAGATGCGCGGCGAGCTGTGAGCGAACTTCACTGGTTGTGATTTTCTTACCCTCGTGACGATAATCAGGATTCAGGATGCCCGTTAATGGCCGCCTGCAGATCGCGATACTCCTCGCAGCCCTGGCCGCAGATCCCGGCAATCACCTTCAGCTGTTCCTTGGCGAGATCCGGACGACCTTTTATCATCCATGCTTCACCCAGATACTCCCGGGCTTTGGCATAGTTCGGCGCCAGCGCCAGCGAGCGCTGATAGTAACCGATGCCTTCGTCCGTGCGTCCGAGCTTGCGGGTCGCATAGCCGCGGTAGTTCCAGGCCTCGGCCGTATTGCTGTTTTTTAACGAATCCAGCAGGTTCAGTGCCGCCTGGTATTCGCCTTTTTTCGCCAGATGGTAGGCGTAGTTAGTTTTATCCTGATCGCTGAGGCTGCTGGTTTTCTCCGGCACGCACTGTTTAGTGGCGCTGTCATAAACCTGCCCGCTCGGGCAGTCAGGCGTTTTACTCTCGGTGCTATTATCGCCCATGGCAAAAACCGGCGGCACGGACAGGAAAAATAGCAGTGCCGGAATGGCCATGCGGCGCGAGGCGGGGCGTAATACGGATGAAAGTACGTTCATTTTAGTCTCCAGAATGGGCGAATGCGCGACCGGGCGCGGCGCCTGGGCGTAGAGCCGAACCGCAGGAGGTAAGCGCCGTCGTTGTCTTTCATCGTGTAAACGCGCCAGCGGGCGTTTTTATTCGCCTAAAAAGCGTCTTTTTTTGCGCAGGGGGAAAGCCGGGCGGGAAGAGAGGGGCAAAGGGGGGAGGCGGCTCCCCCCTTCAGGCAGGACGATTACTGCTTAGGTTCAGCCACGATAAAGCTTCCCACGCCGCGGTTGTTGTATTCCCACATGCGGTTGAAGCCGTCGTCGTTGAGGTTACGCTGCGCAACGCCTTTGGCGTCTACCGCGCCGGTATTACCGCTGAAGGCGCGGTTAGAGGCTGCCGCATCGGCCCACGGCTTAGCGATATTAAAGCCTTCGTTAATCACGCTATCGCGGATAACCACCTGACCGTTGGTGTTGCTATCAACGTCCAGAGAGCGGCCCAGCTGCGCGACGCCATCGCCGGAAGCGGTGAAGCGGCTGTTGATGGCGAGGAAGCCGTAGGTGACGCTCTTCAGCGTCGCCGGCGCAAAGACGTAGCCCTCTTTCTGCGTGCGGGAATTCACGACGCGGAAATCGGTGTTATCAAAGACAACGGCGCCGCGGCCGGCAACGATATCAACGTCGCCTTCAATATAGCTGTTGCTGACCAGCGTGCGGGTCTGGCGATCGTTCTGCAGACGGTTCTGCACGCCGCTGTTGGTCACGAAGAAGGTGTTCTGGCGACCGAGAATATTGACGTTGTTAATCTGCACCTGGTCGCCATCGCTGCGCAGCGCGACGGCCTGGTGGGTGCCGGCATCAACGCTATCGCCGAGGTTGTTAGCGATGGTCAGATTCTGCAGCTGCAGGCCGTTATTCTGCGACCAGAAGACCGCAGAGCACATCACGCCGACGGTGGCGGTACGCTTGCTCTGGCAGCTGTCGAACATATACCACGCCGGTTTGCCTGGCATATATTTTCCGGCCGGATTGACCAGATGACGCCAGCTGGTGACGTCCATTTCTGAATCGATCGCCTGGCTAATTTTCACATCCAGCGGCTTCTCGCCGGTACCGTAGAGGGTCAGCGCGCCGGGGGCGGCCGGGACATACACGGTACCGGTATATTCACCCGGCATAATCGCAATGAACTGACGGCGGTCAGAGTGACGGGCAATTGCCGCATCGACGGCGGCCTGGATCGTGGTGTGGGTCACGCCCTGAGTCCCCGCAGGCCCGACGACGAAGTCAGGCTGGGCCGGCGCGGCAATGGCCGCCGGCGTCCACGCCGCGGCGTTCGGGTTGAGCGACTGGAAATAGCTCGCGGGCAGGAAATTCTTCGCTTCATCGGCGCTTAAAACGGGGCGAGAGGCGGTACCTGGCGCTGCCTGGGTAGAGGGTTTCTGATCGGCAGGGGTTGAGCTGCAGGCGGATAACGTCACGCCGAAGGCCAGCGCCAGCGTCAGTCGGGAAACTGAAAATGTGTTCATGTTGCTCCGGGCAAGAATCAATTAGCTATACCCGCCATATTTCAAGCCGCTTCTTTGCTGGCAGCGTGCGCCTGCCACCTCGATACGGGCCGAATTATTTGGGGTGTGTGAATAGATAAGCTCTTTAAAACCTGCTTTTTTATACTAAGTTGAGCAAAACGGGAAGACGCTGAGCCAAAAAGTTAGCGTTATGCTGTTTTGCACCCGCAGGCGGAGCCGTTCGCAGTCACAAAAAAATAACAATAATCCCTGCTTTTATTGACATTCATGGTGGAATGAAAATAAATGTCTATACAACCCATGACAAGTTGACCGCTATGACTGAAGCCACTTCCGATCTCGTTATCTGGCGAAACGCCCGCCTCGCCACGTTGAACCCACAGGACTCGCGGCCTTATGGCCTGCTGGATCGCCACGCGCTGCTGGTGCGCAATGGCCGGATTGAAGCCGTGATCCCCGAAAGCGACGCCCCGGCCGGGCGCAGCGTTGACCTTAGCGGCAGGCTGGTGACGCCGGGGCTGATTGATTGCCATACCCACCTGATCTTCGGCGGCAGCCGGGCGCAGGAGTGGGAGCAGCGGCTCAACGGCGTCTCTTATCAGACCATCAGCGCTAACGGCGGCGGCATTAACTCGACGGTGCGCGCCACCCGCGAGAGCAGCGAAGCGCAGCTGCTGGCGCTGGCGCAGCCGCGCCTCGATCGCCTGCTGCGTGAAGGGGTGACGACGGTTGAAATTAAGTCCGGCTACGGGCTGGATCTGGAAAGCGAACGCAAGATGCTGCGCGTGGCGCGACAGCTGAGCGAAAGCAATGCGTTTGAGCTGTCGGCCACGCTGCTCTCCGCCCACGCGACGCCGCCGGAGTATAAAGGTGACCCCGACGGCTATATCACCCTGGTCTGCGAAACGCTGCTGCCGGTGCTGTGGGAAGAGGGACTGTTTGAAAGCGTCGACGTGTTCTGTGAAAACGTCGGCTTCAGCCCGCAGCAAACCGAGCGCGTGTTCAAGGCGGCACAGGCGCGCGGAATTCCGCTGAAGGGCCACGTCGAACAGCTCTCCTCCCTCGGCGGCGCCCAGCTGGTGAGCCGCTATCGCGGGCTCTCTGCCGACCATATCGAATATCTGACGGAAGAGGGCGTGGCGGCGATGAGCCACAGCGGGACGGTCGCGGTGCTGCTGCCCGGCGCGTTCTATTTCCTCAACGAGACCCGCCAGCCGCCGGTAGAGCTGCTGCGGCAGTATCAGGTCCCGATGGCGGTGGCGACGGACTACAACCCGGGCACCAGCCCCTTTGCCAGCCTGCATCTGGCGATGAATATGGCCTGCGTCAAGTTCGGCCTGACGCCGGAGGAGGCGTGGGCCGGCGTGACCCGCCACGCGGCGAGGGCGCTGGGGCGTCAGGTGAGCCACGGTCAGCTGGCGGCGGGATTCGTCGCCGATTTTGCCATCTGGGACGCCGAACATCCGGTAGAGATGGTGTATGAACCGGGGCGCAGTCCGCTCTGGCATCGCGTAGTACGAGGAGAGATGCAATGAAGCTGTGGCAACCGACGCCCGCCGGGCTGTGGCAAGGGCGCGACGACAGCGGCGAAGCCGCCAACGCGCTGCGCCTGTTTCAAACGATAGCGCGGGCGGAGCGTTTCGCCCCCGACGAGCAGCCGGGCGACATTGCCCTGCTGGGCTTTGCCTGCGATGAGGGCGTACGGCGCAACCTCGGGCGCACCGGAGCGGAAAAGGGGCCCGAGACGCTGCGGCGGGCGCTGGCGAATATGGCCAGCCACGGCGGCCACGACCGCTGCGTGGATATGGGCACCGTTAGCGTGATGGGCGAGGCGCTGGAGGAGGCTCAGCAGGCGCTGCGCGAGGCGGTGGCCGCCTGCCAGCGCGCCGGCAAACGCACCCTGGTGCTGGGCGGGGGCCACGAAACGGCCTTTGGCCACGGCGCCGGCGTGCTGGACGCGTTCCCCGACCAAAAGGTCGGCATTATCAACCTCGACGCGCATCTCGATTTACGCTTTGCCGAACGGGCCAGCTCGGGGACGCCGTTCCGCCAGCTGGCGCTGGAGTGCGAGGCGCAGGGGCGCGGCTTTCACTACGCCTGCATCGGCGCCAGCCGCGCGGCGAATACCCAGGCCCTGTGGGATGAAGCGGCGCGTCGCGAGGTGCGGGTCATTGAGGATCTGGATGTTCTGCAAGCCTATGAAGAACGGGTTGCGCCGGAAATCGCGCGCCAAATCGCCCTCTACGATCGCCTCTACCTGACCATCGACCTTGACGTCATGCCGGCCCGCGAAATGCCGGCGGTCTCGGCTCCCGCGGCGCTGGGCGTGCCGCTGACCACGCTGCTGCGCATCGTTGAACCGCTGTGCCGCAGCGGCAAGCTGCAGGCGGTGGATCTGGTGGAGTTTAATCCGCAGTTTGACATCGATAGCCAGGGCGCCCGCACGGCGGCCCGGCTGGCATGGCAAATCGCCCATTGGTGGCGCTGACGATTCAGTATATTCTGATCGTTTCGCCGCCCATTGAGAATAAGGAAAGCCAGGCTATGTTTTCACAGCAATCTCGCTCCGCGCCGGCACCGTTCTATGAAAAGGTGAAGCAGGCGATCAGCGAAAAGATCCAAAGCGGCGTCTGGCGCCCGCACGATCGCATCCCTTCGGAAGCGGAGCTGGTGGCGCAGTTTGGTTTTAGCCGTATGACCATCAACCGCGCGCTTCGCGAGCTCACCGACGAAGGCCTGCTGGTGCGCCTGCAGGGAGTAGGGACCTTCGTGGCGGAGCCGAAGGGGCAGTCGGCGCTGTTTGAAGTTCGCAGCATCGCCGATGAAATCGTCTCCCGCCACCACCAGCACCGCTGTGAGGTGCTGCTGCTGGAGGAGACCCAGGCCGACCTTATCCAGGCGGCGGCGCTCAACGTCGCCGAAGGCACGCGGATATTTCACTCCCTGATGGTGCATTTCGAAAACGACGTACCGGTACAAATTGAGGACCGCTGCGTCAACGCCACCGTGGTGCCGGACTATTTGCGCCAGGACTACACCGCCACCACGCCGCACGACTACCTGTCGCTGATTGCCCCGCTAACCGAGGGGGAGCATATTGTCGAAGCGGTGCAGGCGAGCGCGAAGGAGTGCGAGCTGCTGCACATTCATGCCCACGATCCCTGCCTGATGATTCGCCGCCGTACCTGGTCGACGACGCATATTGTTTCCCACGCCCGCCTGCTGTTTCCCGGCAGCCGCTATCGCCTGCAGGGGCGCTTCGGCTCCTGATCCTCAGCGCGTCGGCAAAAGCGTGATTGCTGACGCAATATAACAAAATTGTATCATTTCTGTTAAATCCTGGCTTGCGTAGAGTTGTATAGACAAGTATATGTATCTACGTAAACAACGTTAATAGTCAGGAGAAACCCCGATGTCGCAAAGCAAATACCGCCAGCTGGACGTCCGTGCACCGCGAGGCACGACGCTGAGTGCGAAGAGCTGGCTGACCGAAGCGCCGCTGCGTATGTTAATGAATAACCTCGATCCGGATGTCGCCGAAAACCCGCATGAGCTGGTGGTTTACGGCGGCATTGGACGCGCGGCGCGTAACTGGGAATGCTATGACGCTATCGTGAAGGCGCTGAAAAACCTGGAAAACGATGAGACCCTGCTGGTGCAGTCCGGCAAGCCGGTAGGCGTTTTTAAAACCCATGAAAACTCACCCCGCGTGCTGATCGCCAACTCTAACCTGGTTCCGCACTGGGCGACCTGGGAACACTTCAACGAACTCGACGCCAAAGGCCTGGCCATGTACGGCCAGATGACCGCCGGAAGCTGGATTTATATCGGCAGCCAGGGCATCGTGCAGGGCACCTACGAAACCTTCGTCGAAGCCGGCCGCCAGCACTACGAGGGCAGCCTGAAAGGCCGCTGGGTACTCACCGCCGGCCTGGGCGGAATGGGCGGTGCGCAGCCGCTGGCCGCGACTCTGGCGGGCGCCTGCTCGCTGAACATTGAGTGCCAGCAGAGCCGTATCGATTTCCGCCTGCGTACCCGCTACGTTGACGAGCAGGCGACGTCGCTGGATGACGCCCTGGCCCGCATCAAGAAATATACCGCCGAAGGCCGCGCCGTCTCTATCGCGCTGTGCGGCAACGCCGCCGACATCGTGCCGGAAATGGTAAAACGCGGCGTGCGCCCGGACATGGTCACCGACCAGACCAGCGCCCACGACCCGCTGCACGGCTATCTGCCGAAAGGCTGGAGCTGGGAAGAGTATCAGGAAAAAGCGGTCTCCGACCCGCAGGGCACCATTCAGGCCTCCAAACGCTCGATGGCCGACCACGTTCAGGCCATGCTGGCCTTCCATGAGATGGGCATTCCGACCTTCGACTACGGCAACAACATTCGCCAGATGGCCCAGGAAATGGGCGTCGCCAGGGCCTTCGACTTCCCGGGCTTCGTTCCCGCCTATATTCGCCCTCTGTTCTGCCGCGGTATCGGCCCGTTCCGCTGGGTGGCGCTCTCCGGCGACCCGCAGGATATTTATAAGACCGATGCCAAAGTGAAAGAGATTGTCAAAGACGACAAGCATCTGCACCACTGGCTGGATATGGCGCGCGAGCGCATCAGCTTCCAGGGCCTGCCGGCGCGTATCTGCTGGGTTGGCCTGGAGTGGCGCCAGAAGCTGGGCCTGGCCTTTAACGAAATGGTTCGCAGCGGTGAAGTCTCCGCGCCGATCGTTATCGGTCGCGACCACCTGGATTCCGGATCGGTTGCCAGCCCGAACCGTGAAACCGAATCGATGCGCGATGGCTCCGACGCGGTGTCCGACTGGCCGCTGCTCAACGCCCTGCTGAATACGGCCAGCGGCGCGACCTGGGTCTCTCTGCACCACGGCGGCGGCGTTGGCATGGGCTTCTCTCAGCACTCCGGAATGGTTATCGTCTGCGACGGAACCGACGAAGCGGCCGCGCGAATCGCTCGCGTTCTGCACAACGACCCGGCAACCGGCGTGATGCGTCACGCGGATGCGGGCTATGAGATTGCGATTGAATGCGCAGCGGAACAAGGACTGAATCTTCCTATGGTGTCAGCAACGCAGGGGCAACGCTGAAATGAAAACTTTAACTCTTATTCCCGGCCAGCTGAGCCTGACGCAACTGCGCGATATCTATAGCCACCCGCTGAACGTCGTGCTCGACGAGCGCGCCTTTGCGGCGATTGATGAGAGCGTGGCCTGCGTCAACGCGATCCTCGCGGAAGGGCGCACCGCTTACGGCATCAACACCGGTTTTGGCCTGCTGGCGCAAACCCGCATCTCGACCGACGATCTCGAAAACCTCCAGCGCTCGCTGGTGCTCTCCCACGCCGCCGGTATCGGCGAGCCGCTGGATGAGGCGATGGCGCGCCTGATTATGGTGCTGAAGATTAACAGCCTCTCCCGCGGCTTTTCCGGCATTCGTCTGAGCGTGATCCAGGCGCTGGCGGAGCTGGTGAACAAAGGCGTTACGCCGTGGATCCCGGCGAAAGGCTCGGTGGGGGCATCCGGCGATCTGGCACCGCTGGCACATATGTCGCTGACGCTGCTGGGGGAAGGGAAAGCCCGCTGGCAGGGTGAGTGGATGCCGGCCGCGCAGGCGCTGGAAAAAGCCGGCCTCAGGCCGATTACCCTGGCGGCGAAAGAGGGGCTGGCGCTGCTTAACGGCACCCAGGCTTCGACGGCGTTCGCGCTGCGCGGCCTGTTTGAAGCCGAAGACCTGTTTACCTCCGCGGTGGTGTGCGGCGCGCTAACCACCGAAGCGGCGCTGGGCTCGCGTCGTCCGTTTGACTCGCGTATCCACGAGGCTCGCGGCCAGCGCGGGCAGATTGACGCCGCCGCGCTCTATCGCCACGTACTGACCGACGACAGCGCGATTTCTCAGTCGCACCACGGCTGCACCAAGGTGCAGGACCCGTACTCTCTGCGCTGTCAGCCGCAGGTGATGGGCGCCTGCCTGACGCAGATCCGTCAGGCGGCGGAAGTGCTGTTGGTTGAGGCCAACGCGGTCTCCGACAACCCGCTGGTGTTTGCCAGCGAGAATGAGGTGATTTCCGGCGGCAACTTCCACGCCGAGCCGGTGGCGATGGCGGCGGACAACATCGCCCTGGCGATTGCCGAAATCGGCTCGCTCTCCGAGCGCCGCATCGCGCTGATGATGGACAGCCATATGTCGCAGCTGCCGCCGTTCCTCGTGAAAAACGGCGGCGTCAACTCCGGCTTTATGATTGCCCAGGTCACCGCGGCGGCGTTAGCCAGCGAAAACAAAGCGCTTTCCCACCCGCATAGCGTTGATAGCCTGCCGACCTCCGCGAACCAGGAGGATCACGTTTCGATGGCACCGGCCGCCGGTCGTCGCCTGTGGGCGATGGCGGAAAACACCCGCGGCGTGCTGGCCGTTGAGTGGCTGGCCTCCGTTCAGGGGCTGGATATGCGCGAGGGTCTTACCAGCAGCCCGCTGCTGGAAAAGGCGCGTCATCTGCTGCGCGAGCGCGTATCGCACTACACCGAAGACCGCTTCTTCGCGCCGGATATTGAAAACGCTATTGAGCTTTTGGCCGCGCGTCACCTGACGCGACTGCTGCCTGCCGTACTGCCCGATCACAACTAACCATTCGCTGTTCTCTGTACCCGCGTCGGGGGGATGCCTTCCCCCCGACCGTCCTACACGCATATTTGTCGTCGTATAAAAATTATCAGGACACTTGCATATGCAACAACAATCGCAACAAAAGCCACATCTGCTGCGCGGGCTGAACGCTCGCCATATTCGCTTTATCGCGCTCGGTTCCGCCATCGGCACCGGGCTGTTCTACGGGTCGGCCGCCGCCATCAAGGCCGCCGGTCCGGCGGTGCTGCTGGCCTATCTTATCGGCGGCGCGGCGGTCTTTATCGTGATGCGTGCGCTGGGGGAAATGGCGGTGCGCAACCCCGTTTCCGGATCCTTCGGCAGCTATGCGCGCCAGTATCTCGGCCCGCTGGCCGGGTTTATCACCGGCTGGACCTACACCTTCGAAATGGTCATTGTGGCCCTCGCCGACGTGACCGCGTTTGGGATCTATATGGGGCTGTGGTATCCCGACGTCCCGCGCTGGATCTGGGTGCTGAGCATTATCTTTTTCATCGGCGCGATGAACCTGTGCCACGTGCGAATTTTTGGCGAGATGGAGTTTTGGCTCTCGCTGATTAAAGTGGTGGCCATAATTGCGATGATCGCGGCGGGCGGCGCCATCATCTTCTTTGGCTTTGGCAACGCGTTTCCGGCGACGGGGCTGGAGAATCTGTGGAGCCACGGCGGCTTTGCGCCGAACGGCTGGCAGGGGATTATCGCTTCGCTGGGGATTGTGATGTTTGCCTTCGGCGGGGTCGAAATCATTGGCGTCACCGCCGCAGAGGCGCAGGACCCGAAAAAGGTTATCCCGCAGGCAATCAATACCATCCCGCTGCGCATCGTGCTGTTCTACGTCTGCACGCTGGCGATCCTGATGGCTATTTTCCCGTGGAACAGCTTTGGTGAGCAGGGCAGCCCGTTTGTACTGATCTTCAGCGGCCTGGGCATTCCGGCGGCGGCGACAATCCTCAATATTATCGTCATTAGCGCCAGCATTTCGGCCATCAACAGCGATATATTTGGCGCGGGCCGCATGATGTACGGCATGGCGAAAGAGGGCATGGCGCCGAAAAGCTTCCAGCGCATCGCCAGCAACGGCGTGCCGTGGATGACGGTGGTGGTGATGGGCGTGGCGCTGCTGGCGGCGGTGGTGCTGAACTACCTGATGCCGGAGCAGATCTTCGTGCTCATCGCCTCTCTGGCGGCGTTTGCCACGGTGTGGGTCTGGCTGATGATCCTGCTGGCCCACTTTGCGATGCGCCGCGGCCTGTCGGCGGAAGAGCGGCGCAATATCGAGTTCCCGGTGCCGTTCTGGCCGGTGGCACCGCTGCTGACCCTGCTGTTTATGGGGTTGGTGATTGCGGTGCTGGGAATGGTGGAAGAGACGCGCATTGCGCTGATCGCCGGCCTGGTCTGGCTGGGTCTGCTGACGGTGGTGTGGTATGCGCGAGTGCGCAAAACCGCGGTCGTCGCGGTGACGGAGCAGTAATCAGATAGGCCCGGGTCAGGCGTGAGCGCTGGCCCGGGGAAGCGCCGAGTTTAGCTAAACAGGGCGGTTATTGAGGCGCTGCCGAGGCTGTGGAAATGGACATTAAAACCGACCATCGCGCCGCTTGCGCCTTCATCGACCTCAATTTTATCAACGTCCAGCGCGTGCACCGTAAAGATGTAGCGATGGCTTTCACCCTTCGGCGGCGCCGCGCCGCCGTAGCCCGTCTGACCGAAATCGGTGCGGGTCTGAACCGCCTCTTCGGGCAGCGGCGCCAGGCCGGAACCGGCGCCCTGGGGCAGCACGCGCGTATCGGCAGGGAGGTTCGCCACAATCCAGTGCCACCAGCCGGAGCCGGTCGGCGCGTCGGGATCGTAGCAGGTCACCACAAAGCTTTTGCAGCCCGCTGGCACATCATCCCACGTCAGATGCGGTGAAATATTGTCCCCCGCGTAGCCCATACCGTTGAATACATGACGGTTGGGCAGCTTCTCGCCATCCTGCAAATCATGACTGATGAGTTTCATCGTCTCTCCTCAAGTTAATCGCCTGATTGGCAAAGAAGTGTAGCGCGCAGGGCGCGGCATTACCGTCTCTTAATCGCTAAAAAATGTTTCTTCCAGCACCGCGGCGTTAACCGCCCGGGTCAGGCGCGTCAGCTGTTCGGCGCTAATGATATACGGCGGCATCAGGTAGATAAGCTTGCCGAACGGGCGCACCCATACGCCTTGCTCCACGAAGAAGCGCTGCAGGGCGGCCATGTTCACCGGACGGTGGGTTTCCACCACCCCAATCGCGCCGAGCACGCGCACGTCGGCCACCAGCCCGGAGTCGCGCGCCGGCGCCAGCTCCGCCTTCAGCTGCGCTTCAATGGCGGCAACCTGGGTCTGCCACTCGCCGCTTGCCAGCAGGTTCAGGCTCTCTGCGGCCACCGCGCAGGCCAGCGGGTTGCCCATAAAGGTCGGGCCGTGCATAAAGCAGCCGGCCTCGCCGTTGCTGATGGTCTCCGCGACCGTGCGGGTGGTCAACGTCGCGGAGAGCGTCATGGTTCCGCCGGTCAGCGCTTTGCCGAGGCACAGTATATCCGGCGCGATGCCCGCATGTTCGCAGGCAAACAGCTTACCGGTACGGCCAAAGCCGGTGGCAATCTCATCGGCAATCAGCAGGATACCTTCGCGATCGCACATCTTACGGATGCGCCTTAACCACTCCGGATGGTACATCCGCATTCCGCCGGCGCCCTGCACGATGGGTTCGAGGATCACCGCGGCAATTTCATGGCGATGGGCGGCCATCAGGCGGGCAAAGGGCACCATGTCGAGCTCGTCCCACTTGCCGTCAAAGCGGCTTTGCGGCGCCGGCGCGAACAGGTTGTCCGGCAGATAGCCCTGCCACAGGCTGTGCATGGAGTTGTCCGGATCGCACACCGACATCGCGCCGAAGGTATCGCCATGATAGCCGTTGCGGAAGGTGAGAAAACGCCGGCGCGGTTCGCCCTTTGCCTGCCAGTACTGCAGAGCCATTTTCATCGCCACTTCGACCGCCACGGAACCGGAGTCGGCAAGGAACACGCACTCCAGCGAGGGCGGCGTCATCGCCACCAGCTGGCGGCAGAGCGCGACCGCCGAGGGGTGGGTGATGCCGCCAAACATCACGTGCGACATCTGGTCGATCTGCGCTTTCATCGCCGCATTCAGCCGCGGATGGTTGTAGCCGTGGATCGCCGCCCACCATGACGACATGCCGTCAATCAGCCGTTCGCCGCCGGCCAGTGAAAGCTCGCAGCCGTGGGCGGATTCCACCGGGTAAACCGGCAGGGGAGAGGTCATGGAAGTGTAGGGGTGCCAGATGTGGCGCCGATCGAAGGCGAGATCGTCCATTGTCATAAGCGACTTGTAAACCATTTTGAAAACATTTAGGTTTACGAGTATAAACCGAACCGACAGTTAACAAAACCCTTTGGAGAAGCCAATGGCTCACCACGCACGCTGGACAATGTCGCAAGTCACCGAGTTATTTAATAAACCACTGCTGGATCTGCTGTTCGAAGCTCAGCAGATCCACCGCCAGCACTTTGACCCGCGCCAGGTGCAGGTCAGCACGCTGCTGTCGATTAAGACCGGCGCCTGCCCGGAAGACTGTAAATACTGCCCGCAGAGCGCGCGCTATAAAACCGGCCTTGAGTCCGAGCGCCTGATGGAGGTTGAACAGGTGCTGGAGTCGGCGCGGCAGGCCAAAAATGCCGGTTCGACCCGTTTCTGCATGGGCGCGGCGTGGAAGAATCCGAATGACCGCGACATGCCCTATCTTGAGCAGATGGTCAAAGGGGTGAAGGCGATGGGGCTGGAGTCCTGTATGACCCTCGGCACCCTGACCGATAGCCAGGCGCAGCGCCTTGCCGGTGCCGGTCTCGACTACTACAACCACAACCTCGATACCTCGCCGGAGTTCTACGGCAATATCATCACCACCCGCACCTACCAGGAGCGCCTCGATACCCTCGGCAAGGTGCGCGGGGCGGGAATTAAGGTGTGCTCCGGCGGCATCGTCGGGCTGGGCGAAACGGAAAAAGATCGCGCCGGACTGCTGCTGCAGCTGGCCAATCTGCCGACGCCGCCGGAAAGCGTGCCCATCAACATGCTGGTGAAGGTGAAAGGGACGCCGCTGGCTGAAAACGATGACGTCGACGCGTTTGACTTTATCCGCACCATTGCGGTGGCGCGCATCATGATGCCAACCTCCTACGTGCGCCTCTCCGCCGGCCGCGAGCAGATGAACGAACAGACCCAGGCGATGTGCTTTATGGCCGGGGCAAACTCCATTTTCTACGGCTGCAAGCTGCTGACGACGCCGAACCCGGAAGAGGATAAGGACCTGCAGCTGTTCCGCAAGCTGGGGCTTAACCCGCAGCAGACTGCGGTGCTGGAAGGGGATAACGAGCAGCAGCAGCGTCTGGAGCAGGCGCTGAACAACCCCGATACCGAGGAATATTACAACGCGGCGGCGCTATGAGCTGGCAGCAACGCATCGAGCAGGCGCTGAGCGAACGGCGGCAGGCGGATGCTTTCCGCTCTCGCCAGCCGGTGGCGCAGGGTGCCGGGCGTTGGCTGACCCGCGAGGGGCAGCGCTGGCTCAACTTTTCCAGCAACGATTATCTGGGCCTGAGCCAGCATCCGCAGATCGTTGCCGCCTGGCAGCAGGGCGCCGAGCGCTACGGCGTCGGCAGCGGCGGCTCGGGCCACGTTAGCGGCTACAGCGACGCGCATCGTCAGCTGGAGGAGGCGCTGGCCGACTGGCTGGGCTATCCGCGCGCGCTGCTGTTTATCTCCGGCTTTGCCGCTAACCAGGCGCTGATTGCCGCCCTGCTCGGCAAGGACGATCGCGCGGTAGCGGACCGTCTGAGCCACGCCTCGCTGCTGGAAGCGGCCAGCTTCAGCCCGGCGCAGCTGCGGCGCTTTCAGCACAACGACGTTCAGCAGCTGAAAGCGCTGCTGGAGAAACCGCTGGCGGGCCAGCAGCTGACGATCACCGAAGGCGTCTTCAGCATGGACGGCGATAGCGCGCCCCTCGGCCCCATTCAGCAGGTCACCGCCGAAGCCGGCGGCTGGCTGCTGGTCGATGATGCTCACGGCATTGGCGTGCTGGGCGACGAGGGGAGGGGCAGCTGCGACGCGCAAAACGTTCACCCTGAGCTGCTGGTGGTGACCTTCGGCAAGGCCTTTGGCGTCAGCGGCGCGGCGGTACTGTGCAGCGAGGCGCCGGCGGATTATCTGCTGCAGTTTGCCCGCCACCTGATTTACAGCACCGCCATGCCGCCGGCCCAGGCCGTTGCCCTCAGCGCCGCGCTGCGCGCGATTCGTGGCGATGAGGGCCAGCGGCGGCGGGAGGCGCTGGCCTGCCGGATTGCCCAGTTCAGGGACGGTATGCGCGACTATCCTGGGCAGCTTACCGAATCGACCAGCGCCATTCAGCCGCTGATCGTCGGAGACAACGCCCGGGCTCTGCGCCTGGCAGCGCGCCTGCGCGAGCAGGGCTGCTGGGCGACGGCGATCCGCCCGCCGACGGTGCCGGTTGGCAGCGCCCGGCTGCGGCTCACCCTGAGCGCGGCCCATGAATCGGCGGATATCGAGCGTCTGCTGGAGGTCCTGCATGACGGCGGTGAATAAACGCGCGGTGGCCGCCGCCTTCGGTCGGGCGGCGAGCCGCTATACGCAGCACGATGAGCTGCAGCGGCGCAGCGCCGAGCTGCTGCTGCGCCAGCTTGGCGACCGGCGCTTTGCCGAGGTTCTGGACGCGGGCTGTGGCCCAGGCAGCATGAGCCGCTACTGGCGCGAGGCGGGCAGCCGCGTCACCGCGCTGGATATCTCCGTTGATATGCTGGCGGAGGCCCGGCGCCAGCAGGTCGCGCACGACTACGTCGAGGGCGATATTGAATCCCTGCCGCTGCCGGCGGCCTGCGTCGATCTGGCGTGGAGTAATCTGGCGGTGCAGTGGTGCGACGACCTCGGCGCCGCGCTTGCTGAGCTGTACCGGGTGGTGCGTCCCGGCGGGTGGGTGGCCTTTACCACCCTGTTGGCCGGTTCGCTCCCCGAGCTCAACCAGGCCTGGGCGACGATTGACCGGCATCCGCACGCCAATCGTTTCCTCAGCGAGCAGGCGGTACGCAGCGTGATGAGCGGCTGGCGGGGCGAGGCGCAGGTGCATGCCGTGACGCTGCCGTTCCCCGACGCCCTGTGCGCAATGCGTTCGCTAAAGGGTATCGGCGCCACCCATTTACACCAGGGACGCAGCGCGGCACCGCTGAGTCGCACAAAGCTGCAGCAGCTTCAGCTGGCGTGGCCGAAACGGCACGGGCAGTGCCCGCTGACCTACCATCTTTTTACAGGAGTAATTGAACGTGATTGAGCGTTATTTCGTCACCGGAACCGATACTGAAGTCGGCAAAACGGTGAGCAGCTGCGCCCTGCTGCAGGCGGCAAACCTGCGGGGTCGGAACAGCGCCGGCTATAAGCCGGTGGCCTCCGGCAGCGAGTACACGGCGCAGGGTCTGCGCAACGACGACGCCCTGGCCCTGCAGCGCAACAGCCGCGTGGCGCTGAGCTACGAGCAGGTTAACCCGTTAACCTTCGCTGAACCCACTTCGCCGCATATTATCAGCGCCGATGAGGGGCGCCCCATTACCGCCGCCGCGCTCTCCGCCGGGCTGCGCGAGCTGGAGCCGCTGGCCGACTGGCTGCTGGTAGAAGGGGCTGGGGGCTGGTTTACGCCGTTGTCTGAAACCCTGAGCTTTGCCGACTGGGTGCAGGAAGAGCGGCTACCGGTGATTCTGGTAGTGGGGATAAAGCTGGGCTGCATTAATCATGCCCTGCTGACGGCGCAGGCGGTGCGCCAGGCAGGGCTGCCGCTGGTGGGCTGGATTGCTAACGACGTCCAGCCGCCGGGGAAGCGGCATAGCGAATACCTCGCGACCCTCAAACGGCTGCTGCCCGCGCCCATGCTGGGCGAAATCCCGTGGCTGGAGGAGGCATCCCGGCGGGAAGACCTCGGCCAGTACCTCGATCTTAGCGCGCTGGATCGGGCGTCATCCACTGCGCCAGCAGCGGCTCATCCAGCTGTATAACGTCGCCCTGCGCCACGCTGCGCCCGCGGTGCAGCAGGCAGAAGCGGTCGGCCACCCGGCGAATGAACGGCAGGTGCTGCTCGGCGAGCAGCACCGTTAAACCGATATCCCGGTTCAGGCGAACCAGCAGATCCCCCAGCTTATGCATAAAGTGCTGTCCGCTGCCGCGCGACGGCTCATCGAGTATCAGCAGGCGCGGTCGGACGATCAGCGCCCTCGCCAGCGCCAGCTGGTACCTGTCGTCTTCCGAGAGCGCGGCGCCTTTGCTCTGGCGCAGGGCGTAGAGCTGCGGAAAGAGATCGTAAATCTCGCTATTCACCACGGCGCCGGGCGTGCCTCCGGCCGCCAGCGCGATATGCAGATTCTCCTCTACGCTGAGCTGCGAAAAGATGCGCCGATCCTGCGGCACGTAGCCGATCCCGATGACGCTGCGTGAATGGGCGGAGAGCGGCATCAGGTCGCAGGGCGGCGCTCCGCGCTCCTGCCAGGTGATGCTGCCGCTGGCGACCGGGAGATTCCCGGTAATGCAGTTGACCAGCGTGGTTTTCCCCATTCCCTGACTTCCCATCACGCAGGTGCACTCTCCTGACCTGAGCTCAAGATCGACGTTCCACAGCGTGTGCTGGCTTCCATAGTACTGATTGACGGCGCGTAGACTCAACATAGACGTTTTCTCCTTTTTGACGACGGCGAGCGAGACAAACATTCTGCAAATCTCTTGCCAGGAAAAAGAAGTGACGGCATTTTTCCGCCAGCGCAGGTCGCGGCGGCCACCGCCGGCAGGGAACAGCGAAGCGGCTGCACTTTCCCGGTGCTAAACGGCGTGAAACGTGGTGCAGAAAGCAGCAAAAAGGCGGGCGTCCTTAGCTGATAAATATCAAAAATAATTCAATAATATTTTTTAGCCGCGTGATTTTCGCCGGCGGGCAATTTCGGCCGGGTGGCAGAGGTCATGGCCTGCAGCGAGTTATCCACTATTCCTGTGGATAACCTTGTGTATTAGAGTTAGAGAACTTGCGGTAAGCTAGAGATTACGCGGCCTGCGGCTGAATTGGCGCGAAACCCGTCTTTTATTAAATTTTATTTAATATCAATTGGTTGTATAAAATCAATGGCTGTAAGGAAAGTGTCACCTGCTGCCATAAAAGATTCATCGCCTTGCTTGACAAATGTTAAATGGCAAAATTTTCTGGGGATAACCTTACACAGTGGCGGATTATTCCGCATGGTGCGCTTTTTTTGCCCAAATGCGGCCGCCCGGGGCAAGGTTTACAGGGCAAACAGTAATACGATACTGGTTTTATATCCAGTATTATTTATTGGCAAAAGCGCCGGCGACGGGTAGAATTAAACACCTGCCGTTTCGCGCCGGGCGCTTCATCCTCCTTCAGGGTCAGACATATGAGTAAAACGTTCACGCTGCATTCCGCTTTCCGTCCCTCTGGCGATCAGCCAGAAGCCATTCGTCGCCTCGAAGAGGGGCTGGAAGATGGCCTGGCGCACCAAACGCTGCTGGGGGTAACCGGGTCGGGTAAAACCTTCACCATCGCTAACGTCATTGCCGATCTGCAGCGTCCAACGATGGTCCTCGCGCCCAACAAGACGCTGGCGGCGCAGCTGTATGGCGAAATGAAGGAGTTTTTCCCGGAGAATGCCGTCGAATATTTCGTCTCCTACTACGACTACTACCAGCCTGAAGCCTATGTGCCGAGCTCGGACACCTTCATCGAGAAGGACGCCTCGGTCAACGAACATATTGAACAGATGCGCCTGTCGGCAACCAAGGCGCTGCTGGAGCGCCGCGACGTCATCGTGGTGGCCTCGGTCTCGGCGATTTATGGCCTCGGCGATCCTGACCTGTACCTGAAGATGATGCTGCACCTGACCACCGGCATGCTGATTGACCAGCGGGCCATTCTGCGCCGCCTCGCGGAGCTGCAGTACACCCGTAACGATCAGGCTTTCCAGCGCGGGACCTTCCGCGTTCGCGGCGAGGTCATTGACGTCTTCCCGGCGGAGTCAGACGATATTGCCCTGCGTATTGAGCTGTTTGACGAAGAGGTTGAGCGCCTGTCGCTCTTTGACCCGCTGACCGGGCAGGTTGAATCGTCCATCCCGCGCTATACCATCTACCCGAAAACGCACTACGTTACCCCGCGCGAGCGAATCGTTCAGGCGATGGAAGAGATAAAAGTCGAGCTGGCGGAGCGGCGTAAAGTGCTGCTGGAAAACAACAAGCTGCTGGAAGAGCAGCGCCTGAGTCAGCGTACCCAGTTCGACCTCGAAATGATGAACGAGCTGGGCTACTGCTCGGGGATTGAAAACTACTCGCGCTATCTTTCCGGGCGCGGGCCGGGCGAGCCGCCGCCGACGCTGTTTGACTACCTGCCGGCGGATGGCCTGCTGGTTATCGATGAGTCCCACGTGACCATTCCGCAAATCGGCGGGATGTACCGCGGCGACCGGGCGCGTAAAGAGACGCTGGTGGAGTACGGTTTCCGCCTGCCGTCGGCGCTGGATAACCGCCCGATGAAGTTTGAAGAGTTTGAGGCGCTGGCGCCGCAGACCATCTACGTTTCGGCGACGCCCGGTGCCTACGAGCTGGATAAATCCGGCGATGAGGTGGTCGATCAGGTGGTCCGTCCGACCGGCCTGCTTGACCCGGTTATCGAAGTGCGTCCGGTGGGGACCCAGGTCGACGATCTGCTGTCGGAGATTCGCCTGCGCGCCGCCATCAACGAGCGCGTGCTGGTGACGACCCTGACCAAGCGGATGGCCGAAGACCTCACCGAGTACCTCGAGGAGCACGGCGAGCGCGTGCGCTACCTGCATTCGGATATCGATACCGTCGAGCGTATGGAGATTATCCGCGATCTGCGCCTCGGCGAGTTTGACGTGCTGGTCGGCATCAACCTGCTGCGTGAAGGGCTGGATATGCCGGAGGTCTCGCTGGTGGCGATCCTTGATGCCGACAAAGAGGGCTTCCTGCGCTCCGAGCGCTCGCTGATCCAGACCATCGGCCGCGCGGCGCGTAACATCAACGGTAAGGCGATTCTCTACGGTGACAGGATCACCGCCTCGATGGCGAAGGCCATCAGCGAAACCGAACGCCGTCGCGAGAAGCAGCAGCGCTATAACGAAGAGCACGGCATCACCCCGCAGGGCCTGAATAAGAAGGTGGTCGATATCCTGGCGCTGGGCAGCGGCCTGGCGAAGACCAAGGCCAAAGGGCGCGGCAAGTCGCGTTCACCGGTCGAGGCGGATACGCCGGTGCTGACGCCAAAAGCGCTGCAGCAGCGAATTCACGAGCTGGAAGGGCAGATGATGCAGCACGCGCAGAACCTGGAGTTCGAAGAGGCGGCCCAGATCCGCGACCAGCTGCATAAGCTGCGGGATCTGTTTATCGCCGCGTCGTAGGCCGGCGCCCGTCGCACCGGGCGTCTATGCTGCGGCCAGACCGGGCTCTGGCTGCACGGAACGTACGGGCAGCGCCTGCGGATGCGCGGGCTGCCTGGCGCCAAACTGGCAAATAAAATAGCCCGGCTGGGCCAGCTCTTAATATCCGCTTAATCTTGTTCGGGGAGACTATCTTCATTCTAATGAGGATAGCGCCATGCAAAAACTACACTTTCGCCAATATCTGGCCATTACCTGCGCCTTTATTATCGTCGTCGCCTTCTTCCATCAGTGGCTGCTGACCTTCTGACGCGACGGCCTCGGGAAGAGCACCCAGGCGCGAACGCCGGGGCCCGGCCGGCGGTTATGCAAAAAGAACTGGGTATCGTGCAGCTGGGCGATACGGGTGACGATACTTAATCCCAGACCAATGCCGCCGTAGCGGCTGTCCATGCGGACAAACGCTTTGCTCAGCTCGCCGCTTTTCGCTTCATCAATTCCCGGCCCTTCATCCTCCACCGCCAGAATCGGCGTTGACCCCGCCTGAATCGAGACGCGGATCGTTGAGTCCGTCGGGCTATAGCGGTGCGCATTCTCCACCAGATTGCGCAGCACCACGCGCAGCAGCGTGGCGTCGCCGGACACCATCACCTTCTCGTCCGCAGCGGCTATCTCAAGCTTTTGCCGGCGCGACGCCAGCATCGCTTCCAGCTCCTCCTCAAGCGGCTCAACGACATCCTCCATCAGCTGCACCTGCTGGTAGCTACCGGCAGAAAACGACTGCCCTACGCGGGCCAGCTGCAGGAGCTGGGAGATGCTGTTGGTCATCTGATCGAGGCGCTGAATAAGCGGATCGACTCCGACCCCGTGCACTTTGGCCAGCAGCTCGAGGTGCAGGCGCAGCCCGGCCAGCGGCGTGCGCAGCTCGTGGGCCACGTCGGCGGTAAACAGGCGCTCGCGGTCGAGCGTCAGGTTGAGGCGCGATACCAGCTGATTCAGCGCGGTGGTCACGGCGGTCACTTCCGGCACCGACTCGCTAAGCTCGATGGGCTGGAGATTATCCGGGGTGCGGTTCTCCAGCTCGCTCTGCAGACGAGAGAGCGGGCGGGTTATCTTTTTCACCGCCAGCAGGCTGATATAGAGCGCGAGGCCGATAATCAGCAGGCTTGGGATCAGCAGGCTGGCGACCGCTTCCCGCACCTCGTGCTCAACGTGCTTCTGGTTGTTGTGCCCCTCGATGGCGCTGGCCACCAGCAGCTGAATCTGCTCTTTGCTTTCATGCCATAGCCAGAACACGCTGATAATCTGGCAGACCGCCAGAATCGTGCCGATGGTCAGCAGCAGGCGAAAGCGCATGGTCCATTTTTCGGTGGCTAACAGCGGCATCTCTTTATGACTCCGATTCGGTATTGTTCACCAGCATATAGCCAAAGCCCCTGACGGTGCGGATCCGCGCTTTACCGACCTTATCGCGCAGGTTGTGGATATGCACCTCGAGGGTATTGGTCGCCGGCTCGTTATCCCAGCTGTAGATATCGTTGTAGAGAATTTCCCGATGTACCGGACTGCCCGCCTTCATCATCAGGCGCGACAGCAGGGAGTACTCTTTTGGCGTCAGATCCAGCGAATCCCCGCCCAGCCACACCTGGCGGCGGGTAATATTAAGGCGCAGGTTGCCGACCACCATTTCGCTGTCGCCCTGGTTATTGTGGCGGCGGAGCAGCGCGCGGATGCGGGCGTTAAGCTCCTCCAGCGCGAAGGGCTTCACCAGATAGTCATCGGCGCCGGTATCGAGGCCGCTAATGCGGTCTTCGACGGTATCGCGGGCGGTGAGGATCAGCACCGGCTGGCTGAATTTCTCCCGGCGCATCCGCGCGAGGAAGTGCAGGCCGTCCTCATCCGGCAGCCCGAGGTCGAGGACCACCAGGCTGTAGTGGTTGCTGGCCAGCGACAGCGCGGCCTCATGCGCGCTGGCGACGCCGTCGCAGGCGTATCCTTCACTCTGCATGGCCAGAATTAATCCCTGTAACAGGAGCGCGTCGTCTTCAATGACTAAGATTTTCATCTGCCGGCCTCGCTTATGCATGGCGTTAAAATATCGTCTGACGGCCGGTATTCGCGGGTATTGACCCCGAACAGGCCGAGCAGGGTGGAGAACAAGTTATCCTGCGAATAGGGCGCCGTTTTTGCCTTTTGCTGCAGGCACTGGCTGGAGACGCCGTAGCGCTGCTGGTAATCCTGCGACAGCCACATCAGCATCGGAACGTGCTTTTGCGTATCCGGCGCGATGGACCACGGCAGCCCGTGCAGATACACGCCATCTTCCCCCAGCGACTCGCCGTGGTCGGAAAGATAGACCAGGCTGGTGGTAAATTTATCGTGCTTTGACTGCAGCAGCTTGATGGCCTTATCCACCACGTAATCGACGTACAAAATGGTGTTGTCGTAGGTGTTGGTCAGCTGCTGCTGCGAGCAGCCCTGAATTTCATTGGTATCGCAGGTGGGGGTGAATTTTTTGAATTCAGCCGGGTAGCGATTGTAGTACGTTGGGCCGTGGCTGCCGATAGTGTGCAGAACGATAATGCCGTCCTGTTGCAAACCGTCGATGTAGCTTTCCAGATTATGGAATAAGACCTCATCGTAGCACTCGCCGTCGATGCACTGGCCCGTCAGCTTGAGATCGGTGACGTTCTGATGCGGAACGCGATCGCAGGCGCCTTTACAGCCGCCGTCGTTGTCGTTCCACAATACCTGAATACCGGCGCGCTGCAGAATGTCCAGCACGCCCTCCTGGTGATGGGCCAGCTCTTCATCATAGTGCTCGCGCGGCATGTTGGAGAACATGCACGGCACGGAAACGGCGGTGGCGGTACCGCAGGAGGTGGTGTCGGGAAAATAGATAACGTTATCCTGCTGCAGGCGCGGGTTGGTTTCGCGTGGGTAGCCGCCGAGGGAGAAATTTTCCGCCCGCGAGGTCTCACCCAGCACCAGAATGGTCAGGTTTTTTCTCGGCCCGTCGCGCATTTGCGGCTTCTGCTGCGCATCTTCGCCAATTTTGACCAGCGGCAGATTGTTCATCCTGTTGTGCGCGTACCACGAGTTGATCGCCACGATGCTGTTTGACGGGCTGAGCGACTTCACCAGCTCTTTATTATTGCGGAACACCGAGGCGTAATCTTTATAAAACAGAGCGGCAATCAGGATGATAAGGAGAGCCGACAGCGCCACGTTGAGCAGCCGTACGGCGACGCCGCGGGTGAAGGTTTTCGGCTTACGCACCTTAATCCACCAGGCCGCCAGTACCGCCAGCACGCCGGAAAGCCCGAGCGTCAGCACCATGCTACCCGACATCAGAGCGAAGCTCTCCGCCGGCGTGGTATCCAGAATGTTGGTGATCATCGCCCGGTCGATAATGACCCCGAAGGTCCAGATAAAATACTGTGCCGAGGCGCTGAGCAGAATAAACAGGGTGATAACGACCCGGTCGAGCTTCAGAAAAGAGGCCAGGGTAGTGAGGATATTCATCACGCTGAAGGCGACCAGCGGCATGCTGAGGAACACCAGCCAGCTATGCAGGTTATTGACCGGCAGCAGGGTGAAGACCTGGCGATAGAAGGCGATATTGAGGAATAGCCCGACGTAGGCGGCAAAGAGAATCAGGTAAACCGTGCGGCTCACTACCGGTCGACGCAGTGGAAATAACGACATAGCAAAAGTCCTGATGAAAACATGCTCACTATGCTGCCACGTCTATTTTAAGACAACCTTAAGATTTTAATGTGGGGAGTTGACGCTCCCCACGGTATGAAGCAATTCGGAATTAGCCGGGTATCTGAATCGCTTTTTCCAGCGCGTTGCGCAGCAGCAGGCGATCGTGGCGATAGGGCACGTCGCTGGCATCCAGCGGCGTCTGGATGACCATCCGGTCCTCAAGGCCGCGAATATCGGCCTTCGGTCCGACGACCACGGCGTCAATCACCCGCTTGCCTACGTAGTGCTCCATAATCGCGATGCGGTCCGCCAGCGTCAGGGTGGCGGCCGGGCTGTGCTCTTTGCCGAGGTTGTCGATAAAAACCATCGGTGCCGGCGTGCGGCGCAGCGCCTGCGCCATATCGTCGAGCAGCAAAATAGGCAGCAGGCTGGTGTAGAAGCTGCCGGGGCCGATCAGAATGAGATCGGCTTCGGCGATCGCCGCAACCGCTTCGCGGGTAGCGGGAACCGGCGGCGTTAGCATTAGCTCGCGCGGCACGCGGGGAAGCTGGTCGATATTGACTTCGCCATAAACTTCGTGGCCTTCGTCGTCAATCGCCATCAGGTCCACCGGTTGTTCGGACATCGGTATCAGAAATGCGTCAACTTTTAGCAGGTTTCTGATTAAATTAATCGCCTCTAAGGGCCTGACGCTGAGGTGATCGAGGGCCTTTAACATCAGATTTCCGAGGTTATGCCCGGAAAGTTCGCCGTTGCCGGCAAAACGGTACTCAAACATGGCGGATGCCACGCTGGGTTCGGCGATCAGCTGGTTAATACAGTTGCGCATATCCCCCCAGGCAATGCCGCCTTCGGCACGGCGAATACGCCCCGTCGATCCGCCGTTATCGGTGGTGGTGACGATGCCGGTCAGGCGCGATCCGAGCGATGAGAGTGACGACATCACCCGGCCCAAACCATGCCCTCCGCCAAGAGCCACTACCCGATCGAGGTCGGCGAAAGTCCGATTGCGCATACTAATTCCTTATCTCAAATGAACGGGCTCACAGTAACCGATCTACCCCTAAAAGACGATGCTCCGATCCTGACAAACTGACCGACATCAATGCAAAACCCTGAATTTTGGCTATTCTGTTACGAAAATGCACGATCGTAGCGATATATACATAATTATATAGCGAAATCGAAAATGGCGAAACGGTCGTTTCCGCGCTACTATCGGCATAAACCAGTTAACACTCTAGCCTCTGTGCCTGTGTCGCAAGATATGGTGCTTTGGCCGTGACAGCTCAGCTTGTCACCAGGGCGTGGGAAGAAATGACCGCGTCTCCCGTACTTGGAAAGGTGTATATGGCCTCACAGCTTACCGATGCATTTGCGCGTAAGTTTTACTACTTGCGCCTGTCGATTACCGACGTGTGTAACTTTCGTTGCACCTACTGTCTCCCGGACGGCTACAAGCCCGGCTCGGTGACCAATAAAGGCTTTCTCAGCGTAGATGAAGTGCGCCGCGTGACGCGCGCGTTTTCCGCCCTCGGCACCGAAAAGGTGCGCCTGACCGGCGGTGAACCCTCGCTGCGCCGCGATTTCGCCGACGTTATCGCCGCCGTACGTGAAAACAGCGCCATTCGGCAGATTGCGGTCACCACCAACGGCTATCGCCTGGCGCGGGACGTCGAACGCTGGCGAGACGCCGGGCTGACGGCAATCAACGTCAGCGTGGACAGCCTCGACGCCCGCCAGTTTCACGCCATCACCGGGCAGGATAAATTTCAGCAGGTGATGGACGGCATCGATGCCGCCTTCGCCGCCGGCT
The DNA here is from genome assembly GCF_006539725.1 of Klebsiella terrigena. Taxonomy (GTDB): domain Bacteria; phylum Pseudomonadota; class Gammaproteobacteria; order Enterobacterales; family Enterobacteriaceae; genus Klebsiella; species Klebsiella terrigena. The sequence continues at coordinate 43,905 of NZ_BJNO01000007.1, forward strand.
TTGAGAAAGTGAAGGTCAACACCGTGCTGATGCGCGATGTGAACCACCACCAGCTCGACACCTTCCTCGCCTGGATCCAGCCGCGCCGTATTCAGCTGCGCTTTATTGAACTGATGGAAACCGGAGAGGGCAGCGACCTGTTTCGCAGGCATCATATCTCCGGCATGGTGCTGCGCGACGAGCTGCTCAGACGCGGCTGGATCCACCAGATCAGCCAGCGCAGCGACGGCCCGGCGCAGGTCTTCTGTCATCCGGACTACGCCGGAGAGATCGGCCTGATCATGCCCTATGAAAAAGACTTCTGCGCCACCTGCAACCGCCTGCGCGTCTCCTCCGTGGGCAAGCTGCATCTGTGCCTGTTCGGCGACGGCGGCGTAGATCTACGCGATCTGCTGGCCGAGGACTGCCAGCAGGCGGTGCTGGAAGCGCGCATCTCCGAAGCATTAACCCATAAAAAACAAACCCATTTCCTGCATCAGGGCAACACCGGTATTACGCAAAACCTGTCGTATATTGGCGGATAATTGATTCTAAAGGAGCGAACAGATGAGTCAGGCCAGCGCTGAGTTTATCCCGACCCGCATTGCTATTCTCACCGTTTCCAGCCGCCGTGGCGAAGAGGACGATACCTCTGGCCACTGGCTGCGCGACGCGGCGCAGGAAGCGGGGCATGCGGTTGTGGATAAGGCGATTGTGAAAGAGAACCGCTACGCCATTCGCGCCCGGGTTTCGGCGTGGATTGCCAGCGACGACGTTCAGGTGGTGCTCATTACCGGCGGGACCGGCTTTACCGAAGGCGATCAGGCCCCGGAAGCGCTGCTGCCGCTGTTTGACCGGGAAGTTGAAGGCTTTGGCGAGGTGTTCCGCATGCTCTCTTTTGAAGAGATCGGCACCTCGACGCTGCAGTCCCGCGCCGTTGCCGGCGTGGCTAACGGCACGCTTATTTTTGCGATGCCCGGTTCGACCAAAGCCTGCCGCACCGCGTGGGAAAATATCATTGCGCCCCAGCTCGATGCCCGCACCCGCCCGTGTAACTTTATCCCTCATTTGAAGAAATAATTTATGTCACAACTGACCCATATTAACGCCGCCGGCGAGGCGCACATGGTCGACGTCTCGGCGAAGGCCGAAACGGTTCGCGAGGCGCGGGCTGAAGTATTTGTCGACATGCAGGCGACCACGCTGGCGATGATTATCGACGGCAGCCACCACAAGGGTGACGTTTTCGCCACCGCCCGCATTGCCGGGATCCAGGCGGCGAAGCGGACGTGGGAGCTGATCCCGCTGTGCCATCCGCTGATGCTAAGTAAAGTAGAGGTTAACCTGCAGGCGCAGCCGGAACATAGCCGGGTGCGGATCGAATCCCTCTGTCGGCTGACCGGGAAAACCGGCGTGGAGATGGAGGCGCTGACCGCGGCCTCCGTGGCGGCGCTGACAATTTACGATATGTGCAAAGCCGTGCAAAAAGATATGACGATCGGCCCGCTGCGCCTGCTGGCGAAAAGCGGCGGTAAATCCGGCGACTTTAAGGCGGACGATGCTCATGATTAAGGTTCTGTTTTTTGCCCAGGTGCGCGAGCTGGTGGGCACCGATGCGTTAACCCTCGACGCGAACGAGGCCGCGACGGTGGAGGCGGTTCGCCGTCAGCTCATTGCCCGCGGCGACCGCTGGGCGCTGGCGCTGGAAGAGGGCAAGCTGCTGGCGGCGGTGAACCAGACGCTGACCACCTTTGACCATCCGGTCACCGCCGGCGACGAAGTGGCGTTTTTCCCGCCGGTTACGGGAGGCTGATATGACGCAAACCCGCATTATCGTCAGCCCGGCGCGCTTTCGCGTTGGCGACGAATATCCGTGGCTTGCCGAGCGCGACGAGGACGGCGCCGTCGTCACCTTCACCGGCAAAGTGCGTAACCACAATCTTGGCGAGAGCGTGAAGGCGCTGACCCTCGAACACTATCCGGGCATGACCGAAAAATCGCTGGCGGAGATTGTCGAACTGGCGCGCGAGCGCTGGCCGCTGGGGCGGGTCACGGTGATTCACCGCATCGGTGAAATGTGGCCGGGCGAAGAGATTGTGTTTGTCGGCGTCACCAGCGCGCACCGCAGCAGCGCCTTTGCCGCCGGCGAATTCATTATGGATTATCTGAAAACCCGCGCGCCGTTCTGGAAGCGTGAGGCCACGCCGGAAGGCGAACGCTGGGTTGACGCGCGCGACAGCGATCGTCAGGCGGCAGAGCGCTGGTAGTATGATACGCTTAAAGGGTTAATTTCGTTAATCAGGAGATAGTCATGGACAGATTCCCCCGTTCCGATTCCATCGTCCAGGCGCGCGGCGGCCTGCAAACCTATATGGCCCAGGTGTACGGCTGGATGACGGTCGGCCTGCTGCTAACGGCGTTTATCGCCTGGTTTGCCGCCAACACGCCAGCGGTGATGATGTTTGTTTTTTCCAGCAAAATTACCTTCTTCGGGCTGATCATCGCCCAGCTGGCGCTGGTCTTCGTGCTCTCCGGGATGGTGCAGCGCCTGAGCGCGGGCATGGCGACGACGCTATTTATGCTCTATTCGGCGCTGACCGGGCTCACGCTATCCAGCATTTTCATCGCCTACACCTATTCGTCGATTGCCAGCACCTTTGTGGTCAGCGGCGGGATGTTTGGCGCGATGAGCCTCTACGGCTACACCACCAAACGCGATCTCAGCGGCTTTGGTAATATGCTGTTTATGGCGCTGATTGGTATCGTTCTGGCCTCGCTGGTGAACTTCTGGCTGAAGAGCGAAGCGCTGATGTGGGCGGTGACCTATATCGGGGTGATTGTGTTCGTGGGCCTCACCGCCTATGACACCCAGAGGCTGAAAAATATCGGCGAGCAGATCGACACCCGTGATACCTCGACGCTGCGCAAATACTCGATCCTTGGCGCGCTGACGCTGTATCTGGACTTTATCAACCTGTTCCTGATGATGCTGCGTATTTTAGGCAACCGTCGTTAAGATCGTAAAACCCCGGTGAGCCTTACGCCGCCGGGGTTCTCTTTCTCTCTCCTCTCATCCGTCCGCCAGCTTGCGCTGATTTTTCTCCCGCAGCTTTTTGGCCTGACTTTCCAGAATCAGATAGCCCATCGTGGCGATCGCCAGCGGCAGGAAGTAATAGAGCAGGCGATACGCGAGCAGGGCGGCAATCACCGCTCCCCGGGAGACAGGCTCTGCGGAGAGCATCGCGATAAACACCGCCTCCAGCACGCCAATACCAGCGGGGATATGTACCACCACCCCGACGATGCTGCTCACCAGCAGCGCCCCCAGCACGAGGAAGTAGCTCACCTCCTGACCCAGCAGCAGCCAGATAATGACCCCCATCACCAGCCAGTTGGCGCAGGAAAGCGCGGCCTGCAGCAGCGCGAAGCGCCAGGAGGGAAGCACCAGCCGCTGCCCCTTTATCGTCAGATGGCGGCGTTTGGCGAACGCGCAGGCCCACAGATAGAGGAGCGAAATCAGCAGCATCGCGATGCCGATGATGCGCAGCGTCTCCTGGCTGATATACCAGCGCGCGGGAAGCTGCACCAGACCGGCGCTAAAAACCACCCCGCCGAGCACCACGTAACCCAGCCAGTTGGTGGTAATGCTCAGCGAAAAGATGCGGGTAATGGTTGCGCCGCGCAGGCCGAGGCGGGAATAGAGGCGATAGCGCATCCCGATGCCGCCGATCCAGGTGCTGAGGGTCAGGTTAAAGGCGTAGCAGATAAACGACACCAGCATCACCTGGCGCTTAGCCAGCCGGTGCCCGCAGTAGGCGCGCCCGAGCAGGTCATAGCAGCCGTAGATCAGATAGCTGACGATAACCAGGCCAAAGGCGCCGAGCAGCGCCACGCGGTTATAGCCGCGAATCACTTTCCATACTTCCGGCCAGTCTATTTTTTGCGCATAGACCACCAGCAGTACGGCAACGGCGATAAAAAAGAGTCCGCTGAGTATGCGTTTGGCCAGCCGCCAGCGAGGGTGTGATTTGGCCATCAGGATTTTACCTCCGGGCTCTGCGTCTGCGTCCGATCCTGAGTTTCCATCTCCGGCTGCGCCGGCGGTTTGACCTGCGCCATCTTCGGCGTATGGGCGGGCAGCCAGCCTACCCACGCCGGGAAGTGGCGCAGGAAGTGGAAGGCCAGCACGCTGCGGCCCAGATTCCACCAGCTGCGTTTGGGCAGCATGGAACGGTCTACCTGCTTGCAGTCCTGCTGGATAAGCGTATTCAGATTATCGCGCAGGGTTTGGTTGAACTCCCGGTCGTGAACGATCAGGTTGGCCTCGAGGTTTAATGACAGGCTAAGCGGATCGAGGTTGCTGGAGCCGACGGTCGCCCAGTGGTCGTCGGCGAGGGCGACCTTGCCGTGCAGCGGGCGGCGGCGATACTCAAAAACCTGCACGCCGCCTTTCACCAGATAGTTGTACAGCAGCCGCGCGCCAACCTTGACGATGGGAATATCGGGTTCACCCTGCACGATAAGCTTCACCCGCACGCCGCGCCGGGCGGCGCTGCGCATCGCGTGCAGCAGCCGGTAGCCGGGGAAGAAATAGGCGTTGGCGATAATCACCTCCCGCCGCGCGTTGGCCAGCATTTTCAGGTAGTGACGTTCGATATCGTCCCGATGTTCGAGATTGTCCCGCCAGACGAACAGCGCCTGCGCTTCGCCGGGATGCTGGTTAACCTCCGGCTGGTGGCGACGTCGGCGCCAGCGACGGCGCCCGTCTTCGCTGGCGGGCAGGTTTTGCTGCACAAACTGCGCAATATCCAGCACCACCGGCCCCTCCACCTGGACGGCATAGTCCTGCTTAGCCTCCGGGCCGTAGTCGGTCATATGCTCCGCGGAGTAGTTAATCCCGCCAACAAACGCCGTGGTGTCATCCACGACGACAATTTTACGGTGCATGCGGCGAAACAGGTTAGTGCGCATCCCGAGCAGGCGCGGGCGCGGGTCGTAGTAGCGAAATATCACTCCCGCCGAGATGAGTTCGTTAACGAAGCCATCGCTCAGGTCAGGGGAGCCGTAGCCGTCGAGCAGCACCTCAACCTCGACGCCGCGGCGCGCGGCCTTCAGCAGCACCGCGTGGAGCTGCCAGCCCACGTCGTCCTCGAACCAGATAAAGGTTTCAAGGGTTACCTTGCGCTTTGCGCGGTCGACGGCGCGAAACAGCGCCGGATAGTAGCTATCGCCGTTCTCCAGAAGCTGGATCCGGTTTCCATTCTGCCAGCTGCATTTCACAGATGAAGCTCCACGCTGAGCGGGGCGTGATCGGAAAGATGACGCCATTGCTGAAGATCCAACGCCCTTGGCTGACCGGCGTGGACGTTTTTGACATAGATGCGGTCAAGGCGCAGCAGCGGAAAGCGCGCCGGGAACGTGCGCGCCGGGCGACCGCGGGCGCGGGTGAAGATCTCCTCCAGCCCGGCCAGCGCCTTGAGCGGACGGTTAGCCTGCTGGCGCCAGTCGTTAAAATCACCCGCGACCACCACCGGCTCCCCCTCCGGCAGGCGGTTAACCCGCTCGGCCAGCATCGCCAGCTGGGCCCGCCGCTGCCCCGCGCTGAGCCCTAAATGAGCGCAAATCAGATGCAGATTCACACCGCTTTTCGGCACCCCGATCCGACAGTAGAGCAGGCCGCGCTTTTCGCTCTGGCCGACTGAAATATCGAGATTCTCATAGTGTTCGATGGGGAATCGGGAGAGCACGGCGTTGCCGTGATGTCCCTGCGGGTACACCGCGTTGCGCCCGTAGGCATAATCGCTCCACATCGCATCGGCCAGAAACTCATAGTGGGTGGTATCCGGCCAGTTTTCGATATGCAGGGGGTGAATCTCATGCGCGCCCATCACCTCCTGGAGGCAAACAATGTCGGCGCCGATGCTGCGTACCGCGTCGCGAAGTTCGGGCAGAATGAAGCGTCGGTTAAACGTCGTAAAGCCTTTATGGGTGTTAATTGTCAGCACGTTTACTGACAATAAAGGATTTTTCTCGGCCATATTTCTCCGGTTAACATCTCTTTCCTGAATGAAATAGTGTAGTAGCTGTCACAAAAAGATGCGGTGATACGGAATTTTCCGTAAAGTGCGGTACTCTGAGTTACAGATAAAGATCCTTCAGGAGAGAAGCCATGAAGTGGCAACAACGTGTACGCGTCGCAACTGGCCTCAGTTGCTGGCAGATTATGTTGCATCTACTGGTCGTGGCAGTACTGGTGATGGGTTGGATGGGCGGCGCGCTGGTTCGTGTCGGATTAGGGCTGTGCGTGCTGTACGGCGTTACGCTGCTGTCGATGCTGTTTTTACAGCGTCACCACGAAGAGCGCTGGCGCGATGTCGGTGATTTCCTTGAGGAACTCACCACCACCTGGTACTTTGGCGCCGCGGTTATCGTGCTGTGGCTGCTGTCACGGGTGCTGCACAATAATCTGCTGCTGGCGCTCGCCGGGCTAGTTATTCTGGCCGGTCCGGCGGTGGTATCGCTGCTGGCGAAAGATAAAAACCGCTACTCTAAGTTTGGGCTGCATCAGGGCGGCAGCGCCGCGAACCCGCCGAAGCATAGATAATAGCTATGTAACCGGGGGCAAAGAAAGGCAAGCCAACGCCGAGGCAGCCTGAGCAATGGCGGGGATCCCCTAAAGCGTTCGGACTGCATCAAGGCGGCGACGCAGCGAATCCCCGGGAGCATAGATAGCTATGTGACCGGGGTGAGTAAGGAAGCCAACGCCGAGGCAGCCTGAACGATGACGGGGATCCGGGGATCAGGCGATCTTCCTGCGGAACATCGCATACGCCGCTGACCCCGTGGTGGCCGCTATGACCAGTAGCGGCCACAAACTTCCCCACACAATCTCCAGACTCGCGTCCTTCAAATAAATCTGCTTGGTAATATCGGTAAAGTGACGAATAGGGTTTATCCACGTCACGTCCTGCAGCCATTGCGGCATATTTTCGACCGGTGAAACGTAGCCGGAGAGCAGGATTGCCGGCATCATAAAGACAAATACGCCAATAAACGCCTGCTGCTGGGTCGAGCACAGCGACGAAATCAGCAGGCCAAATCCCACCAGCGAAAGCCCGTAAATCAGCATCGTAAAGTAAAACAGCAGCAGCGAGCCGGCGAAGGGGATCTGATAGGCCCAGATCCCGACCCCCAGCACGATGCTGGCCTGCAGGGTGGCAACGATCAGCGCCGGTATCGCTTTACCGACGAAAATTTGCCAGGTCGCCAGCGGCGAGACCAGCAGCTGGTCGAGGGTTCCCTGTTCGCGCTCGCGGGCAACCGATAGCGAGGTGACGATCATCACGCCGATGGTGGTGATCATGGCGATCAGCGACGGGACCACGAACCACTTATAGTCGAGGTTGGGGTTATACCAGTTGCGTACAACCAGCTCGCTGTTGTTAGGCCTGGCTTTCCCCTCCAGCAGCTCCTGCTGATACTCTTTGACGATTTGCTGCAGGTAGTTGGCGGCGATTTGCGCGCTGTTTGAGTTGCGGCCGTCCAGCAGCAGCTGAAGCGGGGCGGTCTGATAGTTATCGAGGTTGCGCGAGAAATCAGCCGGGAAGCGGATCAGCAGCAGCGCCTTCTGCTCATCAATAGTGGGCTGGATCTCCTGCGGGCTTTTGAGGATCAGGATGTGGGTGAAGGCCCTGGCGCGAGCAAAGCGCTGCGTTAGCTCAACCGCGTGGCTGCCATTGTCTTCGTTATAGATAGCAATGGTGGCGTTGGTCACCTCCAGCGTCGCGGCGAAGGGGAACAGCAGCACCTGAATCAGCACCGGCATAATCAAAATCGCCCGCGTCTGCGGCTCGCGCAGCAGCGACTGTAGTTCTTTGCGAATCAACGTCCATAAGCGATGAAACATCTTCAGTTCTCTCTTTACGCTGCCCCCGGATAGCGACCGCAGGGGGAATGGCTAATGCCCTAATCGAGCCGCCGTTTGGTTTTCAGCCACGTCAGGCCGATAAACATCACCGCCGAGGCGATCAGAAACATCACGTTTACCAGCAGCACCACCGGAATATTGCCTGCCAGGAACAGGCTTTGCAGGGTGCTGACAAAATAGCGGGCCGGGATAACGTAGGTCACCGCGCGGATTATCGCGGGCATGCTGTCTATCTGGAAAATAAACCCGGACAGCATAATCGACGGCAGAAAGGCGGCGTTGAGCGCCACCTGGGCGGCGTTAAACTGGTTGCGGGTGATGGTCGAAATCAGCAGCCCCATCCCCAGGGTACTGAGCAAAAACAGGCTGGTGATGAAAAACAGAATCACCAGCGAGCCGCGATAGGGCACATCGAGAATAAACACCGCCACCAGCATGCACAGCAGCATCGCCAGCATGCCGAGAAAATAGTAGGGGATAAGCTTACACAGCAGCAGCTCGACGCGGGTAATTTCGGTGGAGAGCAGCGCCTCCATGGTGCCGCGCTCCCATTCGCGGGCGATAACCAGCGAGGTGAGGATCGCCCCAATGACCGTCATAATGATGGTGATCGCGCCGGGAATAATAAAATGCTGGCTGATCGCCGCCGGGTTAAACCAGTAACGGGTCTGTACGTCGATCAGCGGCTCAAAGGTTTCACCGCGATCCTCCGCCCGCTGCTGCTGCCAGATCTGCCAGATACCTTCGATATAGCCCTGGGCAAAGTTGGCGGTATTAGGCTCGCTGCCGTCGGTAATGAGCTGGATAGGGGCATCGTCGCCGGGGCGGGCCATCTTCTGGTCAAAATCCACCGGAATGGTCACCAGCGCGCGGATCCGCCCGGCCTGCATAAGCTGAATCAGCTGCTGGCGATTGTCGCTGATGGTGGCGTCGATGTAGGGCGAGCCGGTCATGGTGTGGACGAAATCCAGCGCCTCTTCGCTCTGCTGCTCCAGCAGCACGCCGACCCGCAGCCTGCTGGAGTCGAGGTTGATGCCGTAGCCAAAGATAAACAGCAGCATCAGCGGGATCACCACCGCAATCAGCCAGCTGCTGGGATCGCGTACGATCTGCCGCGTCTCCTTGACGCACAGGGCGCGCACGCGCCGCCATGACACCATTTTAGCGCTCACTGCTATTCTCCTTGTCCCAGTCGTGAATCAGGGTAATAAACGCCTGCTCCATGGTCGGGTCCGGCTGCTCATCGCTGGCCGCCAGCGCTTTTAGCGCATCCGGGGTGCCGCTGGCGATAAGCTTGCCGCGATAGACCAGGCCGATTCGATCGCAGTATTCGGCCTCGTCCATAAAGTGGGTGGTGACCATCACCGTCACGCCTTTATCGACCATGCTATTGATATGCAGCCAGAATTCGCGGCGGGTGAGGGGGTCGACGCCGGAGGTGGGCTCGTCGAGAAACAGAATATCCGGCTCGTGCATCAGCGAGCAGGCCAGGGCCAGCCGCTGCTTGTAGCCCAGCGGCAGCTCGTCGGCGGCGTGGTTGGCTATCTCCTTCAGGCCGAAGGCTTCGCTCATGCGCTCAATTTTTTCGTTCTGCACCCGGCCGCGCAGGCCGTAAACGCCGGAGAAGAAGCGCAGGTTCTGCTCAACGCTCAGGTTGCCGTAAAGCGAAAACTTCTGCGCCATATAGCCGAGATGCTGACGGGCCTTGCCGGAGCTGACCTTCAGATCCATGCCCAGCACCAGCGCCTTACCGGAGGTGGGCACCAGCAGGCCGCACATCATTTTAAAGGTGGTTGATTTACCCGCGCCGTTGGGGCCGAGGAGGCCAAAAATTTCGCCGCGCTTAACCTTGAAATCAACGTGATCGGTGGCGGCGAAATCGCCGAATTTTTTGGTGAGGGTTTGCGCTTCGATAACCGTTTCATCATGGGAGCCTTCGACGCTGTGAATAATTGCCCCCAGCGGCGACTCTGCGGTCGCGGCGCCGCCCAGCAGGTCAATAAACGCATCCTCAAAGCGCGGCGAGGTTTCGGCGATCTCCAGCGGCGGCAGGCTAGCGTGGCTGCGCACCTCCTCGATGCTGGCCTCCTTCTTGAGGATCAGGCGCACCGATTTGCCCTGAATGACGCCGTCGCTGATTTGCTCCAGCTTCAGCGCCCGCTGCAGGAGGCGGCGGTTGTTCTCTTCGCGGCTGGAGACCAAAAAGCTGCGTCCGGCCATCGTTTGGGTCAGGGAACGGGGTTCCCCCTGATACAGCAGCTGGCCTTCGTTCATCAGCAGCACCTCGCGGCACTGCTCCGCTTCATCGAGGTACGATGTGCTCCAGAGGATCAGCATTCCGTCCCCCGCCAGCTCGTGGACCATTTGCCACAGCTCGCGGCGCGAGATGGGGTCAACGCCGACGCCCGGTTCGTCAAGCAGCAGCACCTTCGGCTCGCCTACCAGCGTACAGGCCAGCCCCAGCTTCTGCTTCATGCCGCCGGAGAGCTTACCGGCCAGCCGGTCGGTGAAGGGGCCGAGGGAGGTGAACTCGAGCAGGCGGTCGAAAATTTTCCGCCGCGCTTCGCCGGTCACGCTGCGTAGATCGGCATACAGGGTCAGGTTCTCCATCACCGTCAGGTCTTCGTACAGGCCGAACTTTTGCGGCATATAGCCGAGCACCGCGTGCAGGGCGCTATCGTCGCGAATCGGATCGAAGCCGATTACGCTGGCGCTGCCGCTATCCGCCTTGAGCAGCCCGGCGAGCATGCGCATCAGGGTGGTTTTCCCCGCGCCGTCGGGCCCGACCAGCCCGGTGACGTAGCCGGAACGCACGGTGCAGCTCAGCGGGGCAATGGCGGGCCGCGTCATGCCGGCGAAGCTGCGGGTCAGCCCGTCAAGGGTGATGAGCTCGTCACTCATGTCCGTTTCCGCTGCTGAAGGTGACGGTGACCGGCATCCCCTGGCGCAGCGCGTCGTCGGGGTCGGTCACCACGATACGCAGGCGGTAGACCAGGTCGGTTCGCAGGTCCGGCGTCTCTACGGTCTTCGGCGTAAATTCAGCCGTCGGCGAAACGAAGCCAATCCTGCCGCGATAGGGCTGACTGGGGCGGCTATCGGTGTACAGCAGCACCTCGCGTCCTGGCTGCGCGTTGCCGAGATTTTTTTCATCGATGTAGGCACGAACCCATACCGGGCGGGTTAACGACAGCGTCATGACGGTAGCGCCGGCGCTGAGCATGCTGCCCGGCTCAACGGCGCGGGTCATCAGCGTGCCGTCGGAAGGCGCGGCCAGCGTGGTATCGTGCAGGTCGAGCTTCGCCTGCGCCAGGGCTGCCTGCGCCTGTTCAAGGTTGGCTTTGGCCTGGGCTATCTCCTGCGGACGGTTACCCGCGCGATACTGGCGCAGCTTATCCTGCGCCGATTTCAGCGTTGCCTGAGCCTGGTCGCGCGCGGATCGCGCGTTGTCGAGATCGTTGACGGAAATGGCGCTGCTTTTGCGCAGGCCCAGCTGGCGCTGGTAGAAGTTCTGCGCGTATTCATAGGCCGCCTGCGCCTGGTTCACCGCCGCCGCGGCCTGGGCAATCTCTTCCGCCCGGTAGCCGGCCATCATCAGGTCATACTGCGCCTGGGCGGTTGAGACGTTGGCCTGCGCCTGCTGCAGCGCATTTTCATAAGGGGCACGGTCGAGCTGGCCCAGGGTTTGCCCGGCCTTGATAGCGTCGCCCTCGTCCACGCTCAGCGAGGCCAGCCGCCCGCCAACGCGGAAGCTCATGTTAACGGTACGAATATCAACGTTGCCATACAGGGTCAGCCCCTTCTGCTGGCTGCTTTGATACCACCACCAGCCGCCGCCCGTAGCAACGATCAGTAGCAGCACCACCAGGACGACGATGAGCGGTTTTTTCATGATCCCAAACTCCTTTGCGATAATCCTTGCAGAACGAAATCGATATGGCAGGTAATAACCTGATAAATTTGCTCGGTTTTTTCGGCATCAAACTGCGTCCATCCGGTGCGCAGCAAAATGGTTTCTCGGCCAAGGCGAAAGGCGAGGATCTCCCCCAGCAGCGCGTGGGTATGCAGGACCATCCGCGTGTCGTCCGCTTCAAGCCCGGTAAAGGCGGCGATTAATCGCGTCAGGTAGCAGTGTAGCGGAGCGATCACCTGGTCATGGATTAACTGGTACGCCGGGGTGGGCGACAGCTGCTCCCGGGAGATAAATTTGCTCAGGTTGACCGTGTCATCCTGGGTGAGCAGCAGGATCATGTTCCGGCAGGCGCCGAGGATCAGCGTCCGCATGGCCTCTTTATCCGGGTGCGGCTCGGCAAGCAGCCGCTCCGCCGCTTCGGCGTGAGGGCGAAAATTGTGGCCAATAAAGTCGGCTATCCACTGCGCGCAGGCGAGATAGAGATCGTCCTTTGAGCCGAAATAGTAGGGGATTGCGGCGATGTTTTGCCCTGCCTGGGCGGCAATGTCGCGGGTGGTGGCATGCAGGCCATATTCGCCAAACTGGGCGATGGCTGCGCTAATCAACTGGCTTTTTGCCTGTTCGCCTTTGCTGGTCGCGGGAGTGGTATTCATCGCACCTGAAAAAATTAATCAATCGATTGATTAAGAGTATGACCAATTCGCGGAACTGTCCAGAATGGTGAATACTCTATTTATCGCCAAATAGAGGAGCTTGATTTCGCAGAAAAACCCTGAGGGGATTTTTATGCGATACGTCACAAAACCTGCTAGACTGCGCCCCTTCATGGCATTGTGGTTTTTGCCATCTCTTTCGCAATAATCTCCCCGAAAACTACGCCTCTAAAAGGCCGGGGCGGTTTGGAGTTGTTATGTCTTTTGATTCCCTTGGCCTTAATCCTGAAATCCTGCGTGCCGTAGCCGAACAGGGTTATGTTGAGCCAACCCCCATTCAGCAGCAGGCTATCCCTGCGGTGTTGCAGGGGCGCGATCTGATGGCCAGCGCCCAGACCGGCACCGGCAAAACGGCGGGCTTTACCCTGCCGCTGCTTCAGCATCTGATCCAGCAAGAGCCGCACGCGAAGGGCCGTCGCCCGGTGCGCGCGCTGATCCTCACCCCTACGCGTGAGCTGGCCGCTCAGATTGGCGAAAACGTTCGTGATTACAGTAAGTATCTGAATGTTCGCTCGCTGGTGGTATTCGGTGGCGTGAGCATTAACCCGCAGATGATGAAGCTGCGCAGCGGCGTCGATATCCTGGTGGCAACGCCGGGTCGCCTGCTGGATCTGGAACACCAGAACGCCGTCAGCCTGGATAAGGTTGAAGTGCTGGTGCTGGATGAAGCCGACCGGATGCTGGACATGGGCTTTATCCATGATATTCGCCGCGTGCTGTCGAAGCTGCCGGCGAAGCGCCAGAACCTGCTGTTCTCGGCAACCTTCTCCGACGAGATTAAATCGCTGGCGGAAAAGCTGCTGCATAACCCGCTGGAAATCGAAGTCGCCCGTCGCAACACGGCCTCCGAGCAGGTCAGCCAGTACGTGCATTTCGTTGATAAGAAGCGCAAGCGCGAGCTGCTGTCGCAGATGATCGGCGAAGGCAACTGGCAGCAGGTGCTGGTCTTTACCCGTACCAAGCATGGCGCCAACCACCTGGCGGAACAGCTGAACAAAGACGGCATTCGCAGCGCCGCCATCCACGGCAACAAAAGCCAGGGCGCGCGTACTCGCGCATTAGCTGATTTTAAATCCGGCGGCATTCGCGTGCTGGTGGCGACCGACATCGCCGCGCGCGGCCTGGATATCGAAGAGCTGCCGCACGTGGTGAACTACGAGCTGCCGAACGTGCCGGAAGATTATGTCCACCGTATTGGCCGTACCGGCCGCGCCGCCGCTACCGGCGAAGCGCTGTCGCTGGTCTGCGTTGATGAGCATAAGCTGCTGCACGATATCGAACGCCTGCTGAAAAAAGAGATCCCACGCATTAGCGTTGCCGGCTATGAGCCGGATCCGTCCATCAGAGCGGAGCCGATTCAAAACGGTCGTCAGCAGCGCAGCGGCGGCGGTGGCGGTGGTCGCGGTCAGGGCCAGGGACGCGGCGGCCAGAGTCAGGGTCGCGCCGGTCAGAGCCAGGGTCGTGGTCAGCAGTCTTCACCGCGCCGCAGCGACGGTGATGCGCCGAAAGCGCGTACTCAGGACGGCAAACCGCAGCGTCGTCGCTCGCGCAAGCCAGCGGCCGCTGAGTAACCAGACTTCCGCAAACCCGCTATCCCCGCGGCAGCCCGACGCTGCCCGAGGGTACAGGTTTGCCTCTCCGGGCGGGTCTCCCTGCCCGGAACTCCCCCGCCTGATGCTAAACCTCGAGCACGATCCCCGTTTGTTCAGAAAGAAATTCCTCCAGCCAGGCAAAAAGTGTCACAATAGTGGCTGTTTATACAGTATTCAGGTTTTCTCATGGCTTTGACCACTGCGCTAAAAACGCAAATCGCCGCCTGGTATAAGGCGCTCCAGGAACAGATTCCGGACTTTATTCCCCGCACCCCGCAGCGGCAGATGATTGCTGACGTCGCGAAAACGCTCGCCGGGGAAGAGGGAAGGCACCTGGCGATCGAGGCGCCGACCGGCGTCGGGAAAACCCTGTCGTACCTGATCCCCGGTATTGCCATCGCCCGCGAAGAGCAAAAAACGCTGGTGGTCAGCACCGCCAACGTTGCCCTGCAGGACCAGATCTTCAGCAAAGACCTGCCGCTGCTGCGTAAAATTATTCCCGACCTGCGCTTCACCGCCGCCTTTGGCCGCGGGCGCTACGTTTGTCCGCGCAACCTCAACGCGATGGCCAGCACCGAGCCAACGCAGCAGGACCTGCTCGCGTTTCTTGACGACGATCTCACGCCGAATAACCAGGCGGAGCAGAAACTGTGCGCCACGCTGAAGAGCGATCTTGATAGCTATAAATGGGACGGCCTACGCGATCACAGCGACAAGGCCATCGATGACGCGCTCTGGGGCCGTCTGAGCACCGATAAGGCAAGCTGCCTGAACCGCAACTGCCATTACTATCGCGAATGCCCGTTCTTCGTCGCCCGGCGTGAGATTCAGGAAGCCGAAGTGGTGGTGGCAAACCACGCGCTGGTGATGGCGGCGATGGAGAGCGAAGCGGTGCTGCCGGAGCCGAAAAACCTGCTGCTGGTGCTCGATGAGGGCCACCATCTGCCCGATGTCGCTCGGGATGCGCTGGAGATGAGCGCTGAAATTACCGCCCCCTGGTATCGGCTACAGCTCGATCTTTTCACCCGCCTGGTGGCGACCTGCATGGAGCAGTTTCGGCCCAAAACGACGCCGCCGCTGGCAAACCCCGAGCGGCTGAACGCCCACTGCGAGGAGCTGTCCGAGCTCATCTCCTCGCTGAATAACATTTTGAATCTGTATATGCCTGCCGGTCAGGAAGCCGAGCACCGCTTCCCGATGGGGGAGCTGCCGCAGGAGGTGATGGATATCTGCCAGCGGCTGGCCAAGCTGACCGAGACGCTGCGCGGCCTGGCGGAGCTGTTTCTTAACGATCTCAGCGAAAAAACCGGCAGCCATGACGTGGTCCGCCTGCACCGGGTGCTGCTGCAAATGAACCGCGCGCTGGGCATGTTTGAAAGCCAAAGCAAGCTGTGGCGGCTGGCGTCGCTGGCGCAATCATCCGGCGCGCCGGTCACTAAGTGGGCCTCCCGCGATCTGCGCGACGGCCAGGCGCATATCTGGTTCCACTGCGTCGGGATTCGCGTTAGCGAACAGCTGGAAAGGCTGCTGTGGCGCAGCGTACCGCATATTGTCGTCACTTCCGCCACCCTGCGTTCGCTGAACAGCTTTTCTCGCCTGCAGGAGATGAGCGGTCTTAAGGAGAAGGCCGGAGATCGCTTCGTCGCCCTGGATTCGCCCTTCAACCACGTTGAGCAGGGAAAAATTATCATCCCGCAGATGCACTATGAGCCGGTCATCGACAACGAAGAGCAGCATATTGCCGAAATGGCGGCCTGCTTTCGCGAGCACGTCGAGAGTAAAAAGCACCTCGGGATGCTGGTGCTGTTTGCCAGCGGGCGGGCGATGCAGCGCTTTCTCGAGCACGTCACCGATCTGCGCCTGATGCTGCTGGTGCAGGGCGATAAGCCCCGCTACCGGCTGGTGGAGCTGCACCGTAAAAAGGTCGAGAGCGGCGAGCGTAGCGTGCTGGTCGGGCTGCAGTCGTTTGCCGAGGGGCTGGACCTCAAGGGCGAGCTGCTGAGCCAGGTCCATATCCACAAAATTGCCTTCCCGCCGATAGACAGCCCGGTGGTGATCACCGAAGGCGAGTGGCTTAAAAGCCTGAACCGCTACCCCTTCGAGGTACAAAGCCTGCCGAGCGCCTCCTTTAACCTGATTCAGCAGGTCGGCCGTCTGATCCGCAGCCACAGCTGCTGGGGGGAGGTGGTGATTTACGATAAGCGTTTGTTGACCAAAAATTACGGCAAGCGTTTACTGAATGCATTACCCGTATTTCCGATAGAGCAGCCTGCCGTCCCGGAGGTTGTAGTAAAAAGTAAAACCAAACAGACGCGTCGCAAACGTCGCTAGCGGCGCAGGTCGGCAATGTGAGCAGCACGGACTCGACCTCCTTCGCGCATCGGTAAAGGGCAGCTGCAAGGGTACTGCGGCAAGCCGTTTATCGCGTGAAGTAGGGCGGATAAGAGGAATCTTCGATGGATTACACCAAGATCGTTAAAGAAGTCGGGCGGGGGAAAAATCACGCCCGCGACCTGGATGTGGAGACCGCCCGCGCGCTGTACGTGCGGATGCTCAACGGTGAAGTTGCCGAGCTGGAGCTGGGGGCGATCCTGATTGCCCTGCGCATTAAGGGTGAAGGCGAAGCGGAGATGAGGGGCTTCTATGAGGCGATGCAGCAGCAAACGCTGCGCCTGACGCCGCCGGTAGCGCGGCCGATGCCGATTGTGATCCCCAGCTACAACGGCGCGCGTAAGCAGGCTAACCTGACGCCGCTGCTAGCCGTCCTGCTGCATAAGCTCGGCTTCCCGGTGCTGGTGCACGGCGTCAGCCACGATCCAACCCGGGTGCTGACGGAGACGATTTTTGAGCTGATGGGGATCCCGATTACGCAGCACGCCGGCCAGGCCCAGGCGCGTCTGGACGGCCACGAGCCGGTCTATATCCCGGTTGGTGCCCTCTGTCCGCCGCTGGAGAAGCAGCTGGCTCTGCGCTGGCGGCTGGGCGTTCGCAACAGCGCGCATACGCTGGCTAAGCTGGCGACGCCGTTTGCCGAAGACGCGGCCCTGCGATTATCGAGCGTGTCGCATCCGGAATACATCGGCAAGGTGGCAAAATTCTTTACCGAAACCGGCGGTCGCGCGCTGCTGATGCACGGTACCGAAGGCGAGGTGTATGCCAACCCTCAGCGCTGTCCGCAAATTAGCCTGATTGACGGGAGCGGAACGCGGGCGCTGTATGAGCGGCAGAATGATACACCGGCGCAGGCCCCAGCGCTGCCTGAGTCAAAAGATCCTGCGGTGACCGCGCGCTGGACCGAGCGCTGCGCGGCGGGCCTTGAGCCGCTGCCGCAGCCGCTGCGGATCCAGCTGGCGTGCTGCCTGCTGGCGACCGGAGAGGTGGCGTCCCTGGAGGCGGGGCTGGCTAAGGTTGCGGAGCGCTGGTAGCGCGCGGACGCTCAACGCTGCGGGAGCATCAAGGAGCGCGCAGGGCATAGTGAACGGAACATTCCCTCTGTGCGAGCATAGACAGAAGTCAATCACGCGATAAGGCTTTGCAAAACCACCGCCTGAATGCATCACTCGGCCCAGAAAAAAACCAAAAAAAAGCCCGTCCGGTGGCACGGACGGGCAAAACAAGGGTATTAAAGGGTATTTCAGGGGTAATACAGTGGCACTACAGGGTCGGGCGGCGATTATTTATAGATAACCGCGGTACCGCTAACTTTGTTGTTGGTGTTAGCGGAGGTGATGCTGTAACCAGTTGCGCCAGCGGCATCCGCTTTAGCAGCCAGTTTGGCCTCCAGGCCATCCAGAGTCGTTGCGCCTTCAGCAGAAACGACGCCGATTTTGTTCATGCTCTCTGCCTGAGCTGGGGTGACCGACTGAGCGGCGAAAGCACCAAAGGACAGAGCGGACAGGGCGATAGCAGCGGCAGCATATTTGATGGTTTTCATAGTTAATCTCTCGCAGGTTGTTCTGTTAGGGTGACGATGTTCCGTCGATGTGAGAAGTATCACGTTTTTTTGCGAGATATAAAATCGAAGGAAATTAACAGTCTCCATCGAATTTTTTGAATGATTATTAATTTATTGATTATTAATAAATTATTTATCAGCGACAGGGCGTCGGCTTTGGCAGAAAAGTGCTGCGGGCTTTTAGGGCACATTTTGCTACTTTATTCGCCAAAAAACGTGCGCGAAAAGATAATGCGATCTGCGGTAATGAACGGTAAAGGAAGGTCAGCGTAGCTGGCTGTCCTTGGAACCACGACGATTATATCCTGAAAATGTATTGTTATGTAAGTCTTTATCCTGTTGGCATTTCACGCAGTACCTGACCCCGGCAATGGCCCTGCGTCGGGCCTCAGGAATGGGCTCCCCGCATTCATCACAAAATTTGTGGCTCTCGCCGCCCGGTAGCTCGCTTCGCGCCCGCGCAACCGCATCGTCAATCGTGCTGTCGATCTGCTGCTGCACCGCGTCATCATTTGCCCAGCCTGATGCCATGATGTACCTCCCATCTGATGCTGTATCAATTAACAGAGAGTCAAAATCGTTCACTCTGCCGCCTGGCGGCGGGAGCCGCGCTTTCCCGGAACGCGGAAAACGGCGCGGCGTGAGCGCGCTTTATCAGCGCGACGGCCGCCGGAAATAAGAAGAGTATAGATAAGATGGGGGCAGAAAAGGGTCAGACAAGGCTTAGATCTCTGACCATTCCCGCAGCAGGTTATGGTACAGGTTGAGCAGCGACAGGACCTCTTCACTCTCGCCGTGGCGGCTCTTCAGCGCCTGGATAGTGCCGTCCAGCTCAAACAGCATCGCGCGCCGTTTATCATCGCGGATCATCGACTGAACCCACAGGAAGGAGGCGACGCGGGCACCCTGGGTCACCGGGGTCACGCAGTGCAGGCTGCTGGAAGGGTAGAGCACCAGATCGCCCGCCGGGAGCTTAACCGCGTGCTGTCCGTAGGTATCGTTGATGACCAGCTCGCCGCCGGTATAGTCCTCCGGGGCGCTCAGAAACAGGGTGGCGGAAAGGTCGGTGCGCATCCAGCCGCCCTGGGCCTGACTGCGCACCGCGCCGTCAACGTGAAAACCGTAGGTTTCGCTCTGCTGGTAGCGGTTGAAAAGCGGGCTGGAGAGGGTTTTTGGCAGCGCGGCGGCGAAAAACAGCGAGCTGCGGTTGAGCGCCGCCAGCACTTTACCCTGCAGCTCGTCGTACAGCGCGCTGCGGGTATCTACCTGCTGATTATTTTTTACCTGCGCGCCCTGATCGCCGGTGGTTGCGCGTCCGTCAACCCACTCGGCCTGCTGCAGCCGCCCGCTAAAATAGTCAACTTCCTGTGGGCTGAGGACGGCGGGAATATGGTACATCATGGTTATTTCTCCTGAACAAGCGGGGCGCAAGCGCCCCGCTGCGGATTAGAAGTGCATATTGGCGGTCAGCAGGAACGTACGCGGCTCGCCCGGATGATAACGGTAGCCGCTCTTGTTGATTGAGGCGACATAGTTGGTATCAAACAGGTTATAGACGTTCAGCTGCAGATCGAGGTTACGGTTAATGCGATAGCCGACCTTCGCATCTGCCACCCAGTAGCCTTCGGTATAGGACGGCGTGCCGACGGCGCCATCGCTGCCGCGGTGCATACTGCCGATATAGCGCGCGCCGGCGCCAAGGGCAAGGGCATCGGTGGCTTGATACTGGCTCCAGACGGTAAAGGCGTGCTCAGGCGTATACGGCAGCGCGCTGGTGCCATCCTGGGTGACGTTGCTGCCTTCTCTGATGCTGGCGTGCTGCTGGGTATATCCGCCGATAACCTGCCAGTCCGGCGTGATGTTGCCGGCCAGCGACAGCTCGTAGCCTTCGACGCGTTTTTTACCGTACTGCGAGTAGGTGCCGTCGTCGTTTTGCTCGACTTCGTTTTCAATATCGGTACGGAACAGGGCCGCCGTCAGCAGCAGGCGCTTGTCCATCAACTCCCACTTGGTGCCCACTTCGCTGGTTTTCGCTTTCTGCGGCTGGAAATCAGTGCGGT
The DNA here is from genome assembly GCF_006539725.1 of Klebsiella terrigena. Classification (GTDB taxonomy): domain Bacteria; phylum Pseudomonadota; class Gammaproteobacteria; order Enterobacterales; family Enterobacteriaceae; genus Klebsiella; species Klebsiella terrigena. Next base: position 64,041 of record NZ_BJNO01000007.1, read on the forward strand.
TAGCGCTATTTCCCGTTCCGCTCTGCGCCAGGGCAAAGTTGTTGCCGCCCGGAGGCTGCTGAGAGATGGCGTAGTTGACGTAGACGTTGCCGTTATCGGTCAGGTGATACAGCGCGCCGGCTTTCCAGTTAACCAGGTTGCCGCTGGTTGAGGTATCAACGGTGGTTACCGGACTGTTTCTTGCCACGCCGGCCGGGCAGGCCACTGCCCCACGACCGGTGCCGCCACACAGGCTCGCGCTATCGTATTGAGTCTGGTAGTTATCCAGACGAATGCCGCCGTTGATCTCAAAGTCCCGGGTAATCTGCAGGGTATCAAAGGCGTATATCCCGAAGGTGTCGGTCTGGCCGTTGGCGTTGGCGCCGCTGCGATCCAGGCCGCCGATGGAGATCGCGCTGTTCGGGTGGTAAATATTCACCGCCGGAGGCGTGATGGGATAAACCCCGTAGTTGGTCTGCGTTTCGCGGGTCAGCTCGAAGCCGGTGCTGATGTCATGACCGATCGATCCGGTATAGAACTTTGTGGTCAGGTTGGTCTGGTTGGTCAGGATTTTGTTGCTGACGTCCTTGGTGTTAGCCAGGCGCGACCAGGTCCAGGTGCCGACGTCGTTCGGGTTCGGCTGGGTAATATTTGATGCGCCGCCCATCACCGCGGTGAGCAAATAATCCTGCTTCACGCGCGACCAGCGGGTGGTGTTGCGGATGGTCGTGGTATCGCTCAGGTCGTGCTCAAAGCGCATGGTCACCGTATCGGTCGTGGAATCGTCGTAATCCGACTCGGTGCCGTAGAAGTTGCTGGTTGCGACTTTACCGGAGTGGTTCAGAGCCGCGGTTCCCGCGCTCGGCGCGGAGTATCCCGGCAGGCCGATGGTCGGAATACCGCCGTCCGGCGTGTTGTGCTGGGTCACGTGCAGATAGTTGAGATAGAGACGGTTCTCAGTACCGAGGCCGAAGGCGGCCGACGGCGCAATCCCGTAGCGTTCATTTTTAACGTTATCGCGACCGGCGTCGTGGGTTTTCTCCCCCATCAGGTTCAGACGCACCGCGCTGGTTTCGCCGACCGCCTGGTTGATGTCGAGCGTACCGCGGCGGAACCAGGCGCTGCCGACGCTGGCGGAGGCGTCAATGCCGGAGTCCAGACGCGGCTGCTTGCTGATCATATTGATCGAGCCGGTTGGCGCGCTGCGGCCATAGTCAGAACCCGATGGCCCCTTGATGACTTCTACCTGCTCGGTGTTAAAGGTATCGCGGGTCACGCTACCGATATCGCGAACGCCATCAACGTAGATGCTGTTTGACGTATCGGCACCGCGCATATAGATGGAGTCGCCGGTGGAAGAGTTGCCGTTTTCACCGGCATAAAAGGCCCCCACGCCCGGCACGTTTTTCAACGCATCGGTGAGGTTGGTGACGCCCTGATCTTTCATCACCTGTTCGGAAACCACCGTTACCGTACGGGTGGTGTCGACCAGCGGTCGGGAAAACTTGGGGTCAGCGGACTGGGTTGGGGCATACAGCGAGGGCGCCTGCGCCTCTACCACCAGCGTTTCACCGCCGTTTTTTTCAGTGCTATCGGCTGCCAGCACCTGGCCTGTCGGCGACAGGCTCAGACACAGGCCGGTAAAGATCGTCAGCGAGCCAAAACTGCTGAACGGTAAATTATGTTTTTTATCCATATCCATGAGCAACTTATAGTTTTAATTTGAGCCATTAAGACCGCAGGCAAAGCCAGGCCGTGCCTCGGCCACTGCAGGTGTTGTTACAATAACAATGATTTTGATAATGATTGTGATAAGCATTATCAAATAACGGCAGATTTCTATCACTCATTTATAAAAAAATAAATACATTTGTTTACATTCACTGCATTTTTTCTACATAAACCGATTTTGTCAGCAGAGAACAGGGCGAACGCGGGCCAGGGCGGTGGGAAATTCGCTCCCTGTCCGGGCCGTCGGGGCGTTATTTATAGATGATGGCGGTGCCTGCCAACCTGTTTGTGCCGCCGGCAGCGTTGATTCGCCAGGCTATCGCCCCCTGCTGATGCGCTTTTTGCGCCAGCTTTACCTGCAGATCGTCAAGATTGCTGGCGCCGGAGGCGGAGACGCTGCCTGAAGGCCGCAGCGGGGCGGGGTCGGCGGGAGCGGAGAGGGGGGCTGCGGGCTGGGCAGTAAAAGAGGCGGCGGCAAGGGCGACAGTCGCGAGTAGCAGCAGAGATTTTCTCATGAGCATATCCTCATTAACGGCATGGGACATACTCTAAGTTTAGGCCTTTGCCACAGGATATTCAGGATAAAAAATTGAGGCTAAACAACGATTTTTTTGGGCAAATGCCGCTCGCCCGCCCGTGCGAATAAGGTCGCGTCGCACGGACGGCGAGTCGGCGCCGGGACAGCGCTAGCGGGCGTCGGGGCGGATCAGGTCAAAACGCTGGCTTTCATCAATACTGTAGTAGGCGCTCGGGCCGCCGGCGCGCAGGATAGGCTGGGCTTTGGCGGTCTGATAGATGCCCTCTTCCAGCAGCGATTCGTCGATATGGACCGCGACAACCTCGCCAAGTACCAGCCAGCTGTCGACGGGAGTGCCGTCGGCGGTGGTCAGGCGGATGCACTGCGAGAGGCGGCACTCAAAGTTCACCGGGCTTTGTGCAACCCGCGGGGCGGCGACGATCCGGCTGGCGGCGGCGGTCAGCCCGGCGCGGGTGAATTCATCTTCGTGGCGCGGGAGGCTGGCAGAGGTCTCGTTCATGGCTTCGGCCAGCGGGCGGGTTGCCAGGTTCCAGACAAATTCTTTCGTTTCGACAATATTCTGTACGCTATCCTTCCAACCGCTGCTGGCAAAGCCGATAATTGGTGGCCGATAGTTGAAGCAGTTAAAGAAACTGTAGGGCGCGAGATTGCGCTGTCCTGCCGCATCCAGCGAGGCGATCCAGCCGATAGGACGCGGCCCGATAATGGCGTTAAGCGGGTCGTGTGGCAGCCCGTGTCCCTGCGAAGGTTGATAGAAATACATAGAATACCCGTAACCGAAGAGGAGATATCCAGACTCCCTTATTTACCGCGCCGCCGTCAACGGGTATCTTACGCGGCTGTTCAAAGGAGATTGCCATGAAAGCCCAGAAACCGGGGTTACACCCGCGTAACCGTCACCATCAACGTTATGATTTGCCCGAGCTCTGCCTGGCTCACCCCGAGCTCGAGGGTTTTATCACCCTGAATCCGGCGGGCGAGCAGACCGTTGACTTTGCCAACCCACTCGCGGTGAAGGCGCTGAATAAGGCGCTGCTGGCGCACTTTTACGCGGTGAAACACTGGGACATTCCGGATGGCTTCCTGTGTCCGCCGGTGCCGGGAAGGGCGGATTATATCCACCATCTCGCCGACCTGCTGGCGCTGGATACCGGCACGATCCCCGAGAGTGCGAGCATTCTGGATATCGGTACCGGCGCAAACTGCATCTATCCGCTGATCGGCGCGCATGAATACGGCTGGCGCTTTACCGGCAGCGAAACCAGCCAGGAGGCGCTCTCCAGCGCGCTGGCTATTATCAGCGGCAACCCGGGAATGAGCCGCCAGATTCGCCTGCGTCGTCAAAAAGACGCCACGGCGATCTTTACCGGCGTTATCCATAAAAACGAATGCTTTGACGCGACGCTGTGCAACCCGCCGTTCCACGATTCTGCCGCCAGCGCGCAGGCGGGCGGCGAGCGCAAGCGCCGTAACCTGGGCCTCGGCGCCGATAGCGTGATGAACTTTGGCGGCCAGCAGCAGGAGCTATGGTGCGAAGGCGGCGAAGTGGCCTTCATCACCCGCATGATTGAGGAGAGCCAGCAGTTTGGGCGCCAGGTGAAATGGTTTACGTCGCTGGTCTCCCGCGGCGACAACCTGCCGCCGCTGTATCGTGCCCTGACCGAAGTCGGCGCGGTGAAGGTGGTGAAAAAAGAGATGGCGCAGGGGCAGAAGCAGAGCCGCTTTATCGCCTGGACCTTTATGGATGAAGCAAAGCGCCGACGCCCGTTTTAAGCCGTTCGGCGTCTCTGCTTAGCGTTGTTAGCGCCCCGGTCTGCTCCGCGCAGCCGGGGCGCTATAGCGTTGGTTCCGCCGGGGCCGGCGGCCCGTCAACGGCGGCGGGCGTCATCGGCAGCACCTGGTAGGTTTGCACCGGGGCGCGCACGCCGGCAAGGTCGAAATGCCTTTTAACCTGCGTATCCAGCGCAAAACGCACCGTCCACTGCTTCAGCGGCAGCGTGGTAAACGTCACCCGTAGGGTAAAGGCGGTATTGCTCAGGCCGACAAGCCCGGCAAACGACGGCTCGCCAATCACCAGCCCGCGCACCTCCTCCTGGGCCATCACGTCCGCCACCGCATCCTTCAGCGCCCGGCTAGCCTTATCCAGATCCTCATGGCGGTCGACGTCGTAGTTAGCCACCACCGAGCCGATCCCGCGCACGAAGTTGGCGAAGGTGGTGATCGAAGACCACGGAATAATGTGGTAGGCGCCGGTATCCTGGCGCACCCCGACCGAGCGAATCGACATCCGCTCCACCGTGCCGGTTAACGGCCCGATCGTCACCAGATCGCCGGTGTTCATCCCGTTTTCAAACTGGATAAAAATGCCGGTGATAATATCTTTCACCAGCGTTTGCGCGCCGAAGGAGATTGCCAGCCCCAGCGCCCCCGCGCCTGCCAGCAGCGGGGCGATATTGACCCCCACTTCCGAGAGCAGGATCATGACGGTGATGGTGCTGATGATCACCGCCAGCGCGTTGCGAAACAGCGTCAGCAGCGTTCTCGCCCGGGCGCCGGGTAGCGGACGTCCGTGAATATCCGAGGCGAGGCGGTTTTCTATCAGGCTGGCGAGCAGCGTCCAGCCGATGGCGGAGAAGAACAGGATCAGCGCGATGCGGATCATCACATCCACCGCCTTCTGCCCGGCGCCGTTATGCATCCAGTTCCAGAAATCGAACAGTCCCCAGGCGCTGAGCAGCAGCATAATGGCGACGGCGACCACCAAAATGCGCGCCACCTTCAGCGCCACGGAGATCCAGCCGTTAAGCCGCTTCTGCAGCTCAGGATAGCTGCGCTGGGTTTGCGGCGACAGGGTGATGGTTTTGGCTATCCAGCGCGACAAAATGCCGGAGATCAGCGCCGCGGCGCCGACGATCGCCAGGCTGCGCACCGTGGCGCCCATCATAAACTTCAGGCTGTTGCCCGGGTCGAAAAGCGAAAAGAAAAACAGCACGATAAAATAGGCGCAGGCCAGCCAGTGCCAGACCAGCGCGAAGGCGCGGATAAACAGGCTGAAGAAGGCCAGCGAGCGGTCCGCCAGATGAATCAGCCCTTCGGTAATCACGTGCTTGTTATGAAAAATCAGGTACAGCGCCCACAGGGTGATGCACAGCATAATGGCCACGTTGGCCAGCGCGCCGACCTGGACGTTGACCTGGTTGGAGATAATCGGCACGGCGACGATCAGGCCGTAGCCAATCAGGCTGCTGAGCGCGCTCAGGCGCAGGTTCCAGTATTTTGCACTGTCGTCGCTGAGGTTAAACGGCCGCAGATCCGCCACCCGTGGGCAGAAAATCAGCCGCAGAATAGCTTTGAAGAACTCGATCAGCGCGAAGGCGTTCAGGAACAGGCTTTGCTGGAAGGCGATGGTGCGGTTGCCGCCGTTGAGCCTGTCACTGAGCAGCTGGCCAACGAACAGCGTGAGCGCCAGCAGGATCAGGTCGAAGATAAAGGCGCCGGCAATCGTGGCCGGCAGCTGCAGCCAGTTGCTGCGATCGTGGTTTTTATGCCGCCCCCACTGGCCCATTTTGCGATACAGCGGCAGCGCGGCCAGCCGCACCAGCCACCAGAAGGCAAAGACCAGCGCCGCCAGCATCAGGAAGGTGCTCGCGGCGTGGCGGAAGGTATCGGCATGGAAAGGCTTATGCGGCGCGCCGGTAATATTGCGCCACAGCTGCGAGAAACGCGACGAGAAGCGCTCGCCGTATTCGCGGCTGATGTGGGTGACGTTTTCCAGCACCGTCGGCTGCTCTTCCTCTTTCGGCGGCGTCAGCGTTGGCGCGCTGGCCGGCGGCGGCGTGGCGGCGGCGGAGCGCAGCTGGTCGATGAGCTCCTTGCGAGCGGCGTCGTTATCCAGCACGTCGGCCAGCGCCGCGTAGGCGGCCTTTTTCTTCTCAAGGTCGGGTTCGTTGCTGGCGGACTGCTGCGGGGCGGCGGTCGGGACGCCGGGCAGGGCTGCGGCCGAAAGCGGGGCGGTAAATAGAGCGGCAAGCAGTAACAGGATCCACGGCACGAGCACCTCCATTGCGTCTCAAACCAGTAAGTATAGAAGACGATGTCGGGAGGACGGGGGTGGGATGAATCTGGAAAGCGGCTCCCCGCGACGGGGGAGCCGGTGGCTATCAGGCGACGTGCTGCAGGAATTCGCGCAGGCGCGGGCTTGGCGGGTTCTTGACCAGAACCTGCGGATCGCCATCTTCCGCGATACGCCCTTTGTCGATGAAGATCAGGCGTGAGGCCACTTTTTCGGCGAAGCCGATTTCGTGGGTCACGATAACCATCGTCATCCCTTCCTCTGCCAGATCCTGCATCACCTTCAGCACTTCATGACGCAGCTCCGGATCCAGCGCGGAGGTAGGCTCATCGAACAGCATCATCTTCGGCTTCACCGCCAGCGCGCGGGCGATGGCTACACGCTGCTGCTGGCCGCCGGAGAGCTCTGAAGGATAGTGGTGCGCGCGTTCCGCCAGCCCCACTTTTTCCAGCAGACCTTTCGCCAGCTTCTCGGCCGCCTCTTTCTTCGCGCCGCGCACGCGCAGCGGTCCGAACATGACGTTCTCCAGCGCCGTCAGGTGCGGGAAGAGATAGAACTGCTGGAACACCATGCCGGCTTCCTGGCGGATCAGGCGATCGTCTACCTTCGGATCGTTGACCTTCAGGCCGTCGACAATCAGCTCGCCGCTGGTTATCTCTTCCAGTTTGTTGATGCAGCGCAGCAGGGTTGATTTACCGGAGCCGGAAGGCCCGATAATCACCACGACTTCACCTTGGTTAATCTTCAGATCGATATCGTGCAGCACCTTGGTTGGGCCAAAGTGCTTGGAAACGTTTTTAAATTCAATCACAGGATTTTCATCCTTCTTTCAAGACGGCGCAGAATAAAGCTCAGAACCAGGGTGATAATGAGATAGATAACGGCAACGGCGCTCCAGATCTCCAGCGCGCGGAAGTTACCGGCAATAATCTCCTGTCCCTGGCGGGTCAGTTCGGCAACGCCGATGACGATAAAGAGCGAGGTATCTTTGATGCTGATGATCCACTGGTTACCCAGCGGCGGCAGCATGCGGCGCAGCGCCAGCGGCAGGATCACGTGGCGAATCGTTTCGCTTCGTGACAGGCCGAGCGCCAGGCCGGCTTCGCGGAAGCCCTTGTGGATAGAGAGCACCGCGCCGCGGGTAATTTCTGCGATGTAGGCGCCGGAGTTGATCATGATGGTCACCACCGCGGCGGAGAATGGATCGATGCGCAAATCATTAAACGCCATCGGCAGGGCGAAGTAGATAAACATGACCTGCACCACGATCGGGGTGCCGCGAATAATTTCAATAAAGACCAGCGCGATGTGGTTCGCTATCCAGCCGCCAAAGCAGCGGGCGAAACCGGCGACGAGGCCGATTATCAGACCGCCAGCCAGGCCGAGGACCGAGATCCACAGCGTCATTTTGGCGCCTTCCAGCAAAATTGGAATGGCGGGCCAGATGGCACTCCAGTCAAACTGCATAATTCGTTCCTGTTACCGTGTCGAAAACAGAGGATGGCCCTCTGAGAAAAAATGACTCAGGCCTGCTGCGAGGCGATCCCCGGCAGAGGGCGCAAGCGCCGATGCCGGGCTACCAGACCTCAGCAGGCCGGTAAGAGATATATCCGTGCGGATACGGTCTGATTATTATTTTGGCTCAGTACCGAACCATTTTTTATAAATTTCGTTGTAGGTGCCGTTTTCGCGCAGGGTTTTCAGCGCGCCGTTCACTTTTTCACGCAGTTCGTCGCTGCCTTTCGGGAACGCGATGCCGTAGCTCTGCGCTTCCAGCGAGTCACCTACCGCTTTGAACTGGCCGTGGCCGGCGGTTTTGATGAAGTAGAGGATGTTTGGCGTATCGTGCAGCACGGCATCAGCGCGGCCGGTACCCAGCTCCATGTAGGCGTTATCGATGTTCGGGAACTGGCGCAGGTCTTTGGTTTTGATGTTAGCCTTGGCGTAGTCAACGGAGCCGGTGCCGCCTTTAACCGCGACCACTTTGCCGTTCAGATCCTTCACGTCTTTGATATCGTTGTTGTTCGCTTTCACCATCACCAGCAGGCCGCTTTTATAGTAGCCATCGGAGAAGTCGATCGCTTTTTTACGCTCTTCGGTAATGGTAATCCCCGCCAGCGCGAGGTCGATGTTTTTCGTTTGCAGCGCCGGGATGATGCCGCTGAAATCCATTGGCTTCAGGGCATAGTCCAGCTTCAGCTCTTTGGCGATGGCGGCCCACAGGTCGACATCGAAGCCAACGTACTTATCGCCTTGCTTAAATTCAAACGGAACAAACGCCGTATCGGTCGCAACAATCAGTTGTTTTTCAGCGGCCTGGGAAGAAACCGCAAAAGCCAGGGTCAGTGCAGCCAGTGAAACTTTTAATACAGACTTCATAGCATTTCCTTTTATATCCACGGGACGATCCCCTGCGAGAACGAGTAACCCTATGAAAAAAACGTGCCAGTTTTACAACTTGTTGTTTTATAACAACCAGAGTGGTTCCTGTTGCACGCTTTCGGGTCTGGCAAACGCAATCTGCACCACGGCGGGGCGTTGTTTTGGTGCGTCATAAATATGCCGAATAACAAGAGCATTTTTAACGCAAACACCGATGGGAAAACAATCTTGCTGTAACGATTGTGTGAGGTGATTATTACATTTGATTTACTTTAGTACGCATTTTAACCATTGTGATGCACTAAAATAGTGCGATGGCGCGAGGCGATAAAAAAAACGGGAAACGTGAGGCGAGGAGGGTGGTGCAATGCCGCCAGCGGAGCTGACGGCAGTCGGGGTGGTGATTATTCGATATTAGATTCGATAAACCACAGGAATTTATCCAGATCGCGAGAAGCGGCGGTGAAGATATCGGCCGTATCTTCGTCTTTTGCCTCGCTAATCGCTTTGCGCACGTCGTTCGCCACGATCGCGTAGCGGTCGGCCAGCTCTTTCAGGTGGTCCTGGACGGTGTGAATGTCCAGCGGGTAGCTTTTCAGCGGAGTTTTGCTGTTGATAACCTGCGTGGTGCCCAGCGCAACGCCGCCGAGCTGGACGGCGCGTTCGGCCATCGTATCGAGGTGATCGGTCAGCGCCGTGCGGAAACCGTCCAGCATTTCATGAACGGCAATAAAGTTGGCACCGCGCATATTCCAGTGAGCCTGTTTGGTGATCAGCGACAGGTCGATGAACTGGATAACCTGACGATTGAGCAGCTCGACGGTGGCTTTCTTTTCGCTGTCGGTCACATCGTTGCGGGTATAGAGCAGGTTAGATGCTTTAGTTTTAACCAGTTTTGCGGTACTCATAGTTTCATATCCTCTTGATATTTATACTCGTCATACATCAAATTCGAATCATATGGAGCGCTTGCCCCCGGTAACTCATGGGGACAAGTATAGCAACGGATACGCAGAAGGCGGTGTCGGTAGTCTCTATCGGTTTGATAGCGCAGGCTTGTTGATAATTTGAAAGGTATTTAAATCAATGGGTTGAGTTTTTTATGCGTCAGCGCTGTACGGCGCGGCGGCCGTACAGAACCGTCTGACAAATTAGCCGATATCGACTTTTTTGAGCTGCGTTTCCCGCCGCATCGTCAGCGTCGAACCCATCGAGGCGAGGATAATTGCCCCCAGCGCCAGGGTTTGCGTGAAGGTCAGCGTCTCGCCAAGGAACACCATTCCCGACAGCGCGGCAAGGGCGGGCTCCATGCTCATCAGCGTGCCGAATGTTTTGGTCGGCATGCGGGTCAGGGCGATCATTTCCAGCGAGTAGGGGAGCGCGGTAGAGAGCACGGCGATCGCCAGGCCCAGCGGCAGCAGCGACCACTGGAACAGCGTATCGGTTGCCTGCAGCATACCCAGCGGCACAAAAATCACCGCGGCAATGAGCGAGCCCATCGCCACCGTTGCCGGGCCGTGCTCTTCGCCCGCGCGCTGGCCGGTAAGAATATAGACCGCCCAGCAGGCCCCGGCGCCCAGCGCCAGCAGCGCGCCGGTGAGATCGACCTGCGCCACGTCCTGACCCAGCGGCAGGAGATACCATAGCCCCAGAACCGCCAGAACCACCCATACGAAATCGAGCGGACGCCGCGAGCCAAAGAGGGCCACCGCCAGCGGGCCGGTAAACTCGAGGGCCACCGCAATGCCCAGCGGTATGCGCTGAATAGAGAGATAGAACAGATAGTTCATCGCCCCCAGCGCGAGGCCGTAAAAGAGCAGCGGCAGGCGCTGTTCGCGGGCGAAGCGCAGCCGCCAGGGCTTGAAAATGACCACCAGAATCAGGGTGCCTAGCGCCAGGCGCAGGGCCGTCACGCCGGGCGCGCCAACCAGCGGGAAGAGCGATTTCGCCAGCGATGCGCCGCTCTGAATCGAGATCATGGCGATTAAAATAACAGCCGTCGGCAACCACGCCGGGACCTTACGGGACGAGCCGGGCATCCTTTCTCCTGTCAAAATTTGTCAAAACCGGTAAAGGTTCCAGTGTAAATGAATTACCCAACCGCAGTTGAGCTATTGTTGAAAAAATCCCCGGAGAGAGGAGTACAATCGCAAGCACACCGCTGAAACACTCGTCTGGTGATTAGGAATAATCTGGATGCACGTCCGGCGAGCTGCGCGCATAAATAGGATTGTATCCGCTAAAAACGGTTGTTTTCCAGATTGTTATAGTTTTGTGGAAACTTTTAGTTACATGAAAAAGTATGTTAGACAGTGTAAAGTGAAAAGAGTTTCCCGAAAGTTTTTGATATATTTAAGACTTAGGACTTATTAGAAACACATTTGAGGTGGTTATGAATAAAATTGCACGTTTTTCAGCACTGGCTGTTGTACTGGCTGCATCCGTAGGTACCGCGTTCGCTGCAACTTCTACCGTTACCGGTGGTTATGCTCAGAGCGACATGCAGGGCGAAGCGAATAAAGCAGGCGGTTTCAACCTGAAGTACCGTTACGAGCAAGACAATAGCCCGCTGGGTGTTATCGGTTCCTTCACTTACACTGAAAAAGATCGCACCGAATCTGGCGTATACGAAAAAGGCCAGTACTACGGCATCACCGCTGGTCCGGCTTACCGTATCAACGACTGGGCAAGCATCTACGGCGTAGTGGGTGTTGGTTACGGTAAATTCCAGGACAACAGCTACCCGAACAAAGCTGACATGAGCGACTACGGTTTCTCCTACGGCGCTGGTCTGCAGTTCAACCCGATCGAAAACGTTGCTCTGGACTTCTCTTACGAGCAGTCTCGCATTCGTAACGTTGACGTTGGTACCTGGATCGCGGGCGTTGGTTACCGCTTCTAATCACTTCGGTGATATAAAAAATCCGCCTCAAGGGGCGGATTTTTTTTGCCTGTCATTCGATAAAACCCGTCGCCATCGGCATCCCGATGGCGAATGAGGCGGTCTACTGGGTGGTGAACAGGTCGCTACCCAGATGGGTATAGTCCACTTTTTGCAGCTGGAAGTTGGTGATGAAAACCGGTCCGGCCTTTTGCTCAGAGATAAAGCGATAGCGCGGCTTGATTTCCTCGGCAGCGATCCCGGTCCACTGCGAGAAGAAGCCGAGGAAATCGTTGGCCGAGCGGCGGGCTTTAATAACCTTGTGCGCTTTATCATCGCTGGACAGCACCATGAACGGCACCTGGAAGTTCTGCTGGAACTTATCGTCGTGCGCCAGGTACTGCACCTCTTTCCCGCGCTCCTTGAAGGCCAGGCCGTGATCGGAGAAATAGGTCATCGAGAAGCTGTCGCCGGAGTTCTGCAGCTGGCTATAAAGTTTGCCCAGCAGGGCATCCGTTTGCGTCATGCTGTAGAGGTAGCACGAGGTCTCCTTCGACTGCACGAATACGGTATATTTTCCCCTGGTGCGGTCGCAGGCCTGCGGGTGTGAGCCCATCAAATGCAGAACGATCAGCTGCGGCTGCGTGCGCTGGGTCGACAGGACCTGCTCGGTTAGCTTCAGCAGCTGCTCGTCCTGGGTATTTTTATTGGCCTCAAAATCGCCGTTTTTGAGGAACTGCACCTCGTCGGCGCGTTTGGCAATACTGGCAATCGCCGTATCGTACTCGCCGATTTGCCCCTGATTCGAGAACCACCAGGTCTGGAAGCCCGCGCGGTTGGCCAGCGTGACGAAGTTATCCTGATACTGCGGCTTGCCGTCAACGACCCGGTTAAGCGTCAGGCCCAGCGACTTTTGCGTTGAACCGCTGGCCGCAATGTAGTCGTTGAACAGATAGCCGTTCACCGAGCTGGCGAAAGGGGTGTTGTCCCAGTGGCCGCCGAAGGCGCCGAGCGCGTCGCGCCGCGCGCTTTCGCCAATCACCACCACGTACAGGTGATATTTGGGCTTCACCGCCACGACGTGCCAGCTGTCCTTGATATTCGCCAGCTGCGCCATGCGCGCCTGCTCATCCAGCACCTCGTTGTTATTTACCACCACGTCTTTGACGAAGCGCAGAGCCGGGTAGCCGGTATCAATCACTTTGAAGACGCCGCCCCAGGCCAGATTTTGTACCGGCTGGAGGAAGAAAATGCCGACGCTGAACAGCAGGCCGAGGCTGTCCATTTTGCTCCAGCGCTTGCGTTCGTCCGGCTTGCGACGCACGGCAATAACGCCCAGCGCAAAAATAAACACCGCCAGCAGATAGCTGTACCACGGGAAGATGGTCAAAATTTCGGTGGATTCTTCGACGTTGGTGGCGTGTAGCGCCAGCAGCGTATTGAAATTGGGCGCTCCGTAGGCCTGGCCAAACGGATAATAGAGCGCGGCAAGCAGCGAGTAGCCGCCGACCACGACCTTCTGAGCGCGCGGAAAGCTGCGCCACAGCAGATGTAGCACGCATGTAAAGGCAACGGCATAGAGCAGGCTAAAATCGTAGCCAAGGGCCAGGTTAATCAGCAGAGACTGTAAAAAGTAGAATCCGGTCCACGGGTTCAGGACCAATCCACGAGCGACCAGCGTTTCTTTCAGGGTGAGGTTCATAGTTAACAATCAAAAAGACGCCATGTGCATCCCCTGGCATCAAGGGGTAAAACCTGCTGGACAGTGCCGGAAGAGGGTCTCTGCGAGCCGCAGTAGTGGCAGGGCTGACAAACGATAGGGCTTGCAAATGATAAGGTCAACTAGCCATAACAGATTGTTTTGGGAGAAAGCTTACAAAACTTGAAAAAAGCGGGTGAAAGGCGGGGAAACGGACCAGTATGACGGGGAATTATGACCGAAAAATGAAGCGGCGTGCCGCGACGCCGCGTTAGTTGCCCGGTTTGTCCTGCTCTTTTTTGCCGTTGAGCAGGTCACACAGCATGCCGATTAGCATTAAGCGTACTTTAAATGGAGAGTGGGTAAACACCTGTAAGCACCTCTTGAGTTCGTTCATCGTAACCTCCTGCGCTTTCGCCCTTCGCTCGGTGAAGGATGTCTGCATTACATACAGATATAGCACAGGCTATATTTTATAGCTATGGCTAAAAAGTTAATTTTTTGTGCTACGGGCCCAATCATTTACAATGGCCCTCTTTGAGATGACGCTTGCTGCGTCACACGTATTTGAGGAAGCACAATGAACCGTCGCGCAGGCAAACAAATAACAAAAAAAGTGACGCAGCTAGTGAATGTTGAAGAGCACGTTGAGGGGTTTCGTCAGGTGCGTGAGGCGCATCGTCGCGAGCTGATTGACGACTACGTTGAGCTGATTTCCGATCTGATCCGCGAGGTGGGCGAAGCGCGTCAGGTCGATATGGCCGCGCGTCTGGGCGTTTCGCAGCCGACGGTCGCGAAAATGCTCAAGCGCCTGGCTACCGTAGGTTTGATCGAGCAGATCCCGTGGCGTGGCGTCTTTTTAACCCCGGAAGGCGAGAAGCTGGCGCACGAAAGCCGCGAACGTCATCAGATTGTGGAAAACTTCCTGCTGGTGATCGGCGTCAGCCCGGAGATTGCCCGTCGCGATGCCGAAGGGATGGAGCATCACGTGAGTCAGGAGACGCTGGAGGCTTTTAGCCAGTTCACCCTCAAGTACGGGCAGCACGGAGAATGAACCTGCCCTTTATTCAGTCGCTGGCGGGTGACCGCTTCCTCCATTTACTGCTGATTATTGCCGGCGTATTAAGCATTTTTGTGCCCTTTGCCCCTGCCAGCTGGCCTCAGGCTATCGACTGGCAGACGATTATTACCCTCAGCGGGCTGATGCTGCTGACCAAAGGGGTCGAGCTGAGCGGCTATTTTGACGTGCTGGGCCGCAAAATGGCGCGGCGGTTTGTGACCGAACGGCAGCTGGCCATCTTTATGGTGCTGGCGGCGGCGCTGCTTTCTACCTTCTTAACCAACGATGTGGCGCTTTTTATCGTCGTTCCGCTCACCCTGACGTTAAAAAAATGGTGCGCCATTCCGGTTAACCGGCTGATTATTTTCGAGGCGCTGGCGGTGAACGCCGGCTCGCTGCTGACGCCGATCGGTAATCCGCAAAACATTCTGCTGTGGGGGCGCTCCGGCCTCAGCTTCCCGGCGTTTATCGGGCAGATGCTGCCGCTGGCGGCGGCGATGATGATAACGCTGCTGGCGCTGTGCTGGTGCTGTTTTTCAGCCGTACGCCTCACCTATCACAGCGGCGATCGGGTGCCCTCCTGGCGGCCAAAGCTGGTCTGGGGCTGCCTGGCGCTGTATCTGGTTTTCCTGACGGCGTTAGAGATGAAGCAGGGGCTTTGGGGCCTCGCGCTGCTCGTCATCGGCTTTTTGCTGCTGGCGCGGGCGGTGATTATCAACGTTGACTGGTCCCTGCTGCTGGTCTTTATGGTGATGTTTATTGACGTTCACCTGCTGATCCAGCTGCCGGTGCTGCATCAGCTGCTGAGCAGCGTCGGCCAGCTCTCCCCCGGCGGCCTGTGGCTGACGGCGATCGGTCTGTCGCAGTTCATCAGCAACGTCCCGGCAACCATTCTGCTGCTCAACTACGTTCCGCCGTCGACGCTGCTGGCCTGGGCGGTGAACGTCGGCGGCTTTGGCCTGCTTCCCGGCTCGCTGGCCAACCTGATTGCCCTGCGCATGGCGGCGGACAGGCGTATCTGGTGGCGCTTTCATCTTTACTCTCTGCCGATGCTGCTGTGGGCGGCGCTGGTGGGCTACGCCATCCTACACTTCGGGTTCTGATATTCAGAGGATTGGGCAAGAAACGGACAGGATCTCCCCATTCGCACTCGTGCGGGCGGGAGTATAACTATAGCGCTGACGTTAATTATCCTGATGAGGAGAGTCCGATGCGTTATAAAAAACTCGGAAATACCGGTCTGTTTGTCTCTGAACTGTGCCTTGGCACCATGACCTTTGGCGGTGAAGAGGGGATGTGGGGCAAAATTGGCCAGCTGCGCCAGGCGGAAGCCGAGCAGCTGGTGGGCAGCGCGCTGGATGCTGGCATTAACTTTATCGACACCGCAAACGTCTATTCGGAAGGGCGTTCGGAAGAGATAACCGGCCAGGCGCTAAAAAATCTCAAGATCCCGCGCGAAAACGTGGTGGTCGCCACCAAGGTGTTCGGTGAAACCGGCACCGCCGGCGTTAACTCGCGCGGTAGCTCCCGCTACCATATTCTCAGCAGCGTCAAAGAGAGCCTGCGGCGCCTGCAGCTCGATCATATCGATCTCTATCAGCTGCACGGCTTCGACCCGGCGACACCCGTCGAAGAGACCCTCTACGCCCTCGATACCCTGGTCCGCCAGGGGCACGTCCGCTATATCGGCATATCGAACTGGGCCGCCTGGCAAATCGTCAAGGCGCTGGGTATTGCTGAACGCCTTGGGCTGGCCCGCTTTGCCTCCCTGCAGGCTTACTACACCATTGCCGGGCGCGACCTCGAGCGCGAGCTGGTGCCGATGATGCAGAGCGAAGGGCTGGGGCTGATGGTCTGGAGCCCGCTGGCGGGCGGATTGCTGAGCGGCAAATATACCCGCGACGGCCAGGGGGAAGCGGGCGGTCGCCGGCTGGAATTTGATTTCCCGCCGGTGAATAAGGATCGCGCCTTTGATTGCGTGGACGCGATGCGCGAGGTGGCGGACGCCAAAGGCGCGACGGTTGCGCAGGTCGCGCTCGCGTGGCTGCTCCATCAGCAGGCGGTGACCAGCGTGATTATCGGCGCCAAACGCGCGGATCAGCTGGCGGATAATATTGCCGCCACTCAAATCCAGCTCAGCGAAGAGGATCTGCGGAAGCTGGATGCGGTGAGCGCGCTGCCGCGCGAATATCCCGGCTGGATGCTCGAGCGCCAGGGCGAATATCGCCGCAATCAGCTCGCCCGCTAGCCGGTTATTTCCTCCACCGGCGCCGCGTCGACCGACGCGATCGCGTGCCTGACCCGGACGGGGCTTTGCTGCCCCGATCCGGGTTTTTTGTTTGTTCCGCTCACAAAAAAGGATCCTTTCTTTTGCCTGTGGCGTCGCTTTCGGCTATATGACTAGTCATGAAATTTAAATGACTAGTCATAGAGGACGTGAGATGAATAACGTACTGCCGGCAGATTTTTTGTGGGGTAACTCGGTTTCCAGCATGCAAACCGAAGGCGCGTGGAATGAAGGCGGCAAAGGGATGTCGGTATACGATATTCGCCAGCCCGCAGAGTTTGCCTCTGACTGGAAGGTGGCGACCGACTCCTACCATCGCTATGAGGAAGACTTTGATTTAATGCAGGACCTCGGAATGAACTGCTACCGCTTCCAGATTGCCTGGAGCCGCGTTTGCCCGCTAGGGGACGGGGAGTTCAATAAAGAGGGCATCGCCTTCTATCACCGGTTTATTGACCAGCTGATTGCCCGCGGCATTGAGCCGATGATCTGCCTGTATCACTTCGATATGCCGCTTTCGCTGGCGGAGCGCTACAACGGCTTTACCGATCGTCGGGTGATGGAGGCGTTTATCCGCTACGGCCAGAAGATGATTGAGTGCTACGGCGATAAGGTGAAGTACTGGCTGACCTTCAACGAGCAGAACCTTTACCATATGCCGGAGGCGTTTCTTATTACCGGCTACCTGCGCGGCGAGAAAACCCTGCGCGAGCTCTATCAGATCCAGCATCACGTGATGATGGCGCACGTTCATCTGACCGATTATCTCCACCGGGCGAAGCCGCAGAGCCTGATGGGCGGCATGCTGGCCCACGCGATGGTCTACCCGGCGACCTGCAAGCCGCGGGATGTCCTCTGTGCCCAGCAGCTCGACGAGTTCTTTAATCAAAACCTGCTGCGCGCCTTCGCCGGTGAGGGCTACAGTCCGGAGGTGATGCACGCGGTGGCGCGCGAGGGCTTTGACGATATCTATCGCGCGGAGGATCTGGCGCTGATGGCGAAGGTGAAAATCGACTACCTGGCCTTTAGCTACTATGCCAGCCGAACCCTCGACAGCGACCCGATCCCGGCCAGCACGCCGGTGAACAACTACATGCTGTTTGGCGATAAGCCGAATGCGTACCTGAAAGCCACGGAGTGGAACTGGCAGATAGACCCGCTCGGTTTTCGCATGATAATCACCCGCTACTACAACGACTGGCGCCTGCCGGTGTTCCCGATTGAGAACGGCATCGGCGTCATTGAGTCCTGGGATGGCGAGACGCAAATCGCCGACGACTATCGTATTGCCTACCATCGCGACCATATTAACGCCATGAAAGAGGCGATTTTTGAGGACGGCGCGCAGGTGATTGGCTATCTCGGCTGGGGGCTTATCGATATTCTCAGCTCGCAGGGCGATATGCGCAAACGCTACGGGGTGGTGTACGTTAATCGGGAAAACCACGACCTGAAGGACCTGCAGCGGGTGCCGAAGAAAAGCTACGCGTGGCTAAAACGCGCGATTCTCAGCAACGGCCAGGAGATGTAGCGGGATACCAGGCGGGCGTTTGAGGTATTCTCTACGCCTGCCTTTGTTCATGCCGAACAAAGAAAAACGCGACACCACAATCAGCGGGAAGGACGGGGAATGACGGCGAAGTACCTTATTATCGCGCGGGAAATAAAAAAGCGGATTATCAGTCAACGGTACCCTGCCAGCGAGCCGTTACCCGACCAGTTTGCGCTGGCGGCTGAGTTTAACACCAGCAGGATGACCATCCAGCAGGCGATGCGGCAGCTGATCGTCGAAGGGTTAATTTATACCCGAAAAGGGCTCGGTACTTTCGTGCGCAAAAATTTTCTCCAGCTCTCGCAGTGGGAGCTGCCGGGCAGCGACTATTTTGGCGCGACTAAAACCTGGGAGCATCGGGGCGAGGTGACCAGCGAAGTTATCCGTTTTGAACTGCGCTTCGCCAGCGAGAAAGAGCAAACCTCGCTGCTGATCGATGCCGACGCCCCGGTCTATGATTTTGTGCGCCTGCGTCTGCTTAACGGTGAACCGGTATCGCTGGATTTGACGGTGATGCCCGTGGCGCTGGTGCCGGGGTTAAATAAAGCGCATCTGGAGAGTTCGGTCTTTCGCTATGTCCAGGAGACGCTGGGCCTGAGGTTGATGGGCTCCTATCGCGTGGTGCGGGCAATGAAGCCCGACGCGCTGGACCGCCAGTATCTGAACTGCGAGGAGAGCGACCCGGTGCTGGAGGTGGAACAGGTCATTTATCTGGAGGACGGCACCCCGCTGGAGTACGCCCACTGCCACTATCGTTACGATCACGGCGGCATTATTCTGGTGAACAACGGATAAAAAAATGGCGGGCATCGTGCCCGCCATCTGGTTTTTTAACGCCCGGTCTGCGGCTTAGTTCAGACGTACCGGCATACCGGAACGGTTCTGGACCGCCTGCTCAACCACGCTCTGATCGACGTCTGACTGGCCGGTGACGGCCTGCACGGATTTGTTCAGCGTAATCGGTACGATCTCACCGCCCTGGAACTGGGCTTCGGTGGTCGACAGCGGGTTGTGGACTTCAACATAGCGGCTGCCGTCCGGCTCGCTGGTGGCTTTCACCGGCTCATCGATAAATTCGACGCGGGTGCCGACCGGCACGTTCTCAAACAGGAATTTGATATCGTCGTTGCGCAGACGCACGCAGCCGTGGCTGACGCGCAGGCCGATACCGAAGTTGGCGTTGGTGCCGTGGATCGCGTACAGACGACCGATGTAGAGCGCGTACAGGCCCATCGGGTTGTCAGGACCGGCCGGTACTACGGCCGGCAGCGGGTTACCGGCTGCGACGTATTCGGCATGCATTTTCGCCGTCGGCGTCCAGGTCGGGCCAGCTTTCTTGCGCTCAACCTTGGTCACCCAGTTGATCGGGGTATCTTTGCCCAGCTGGCCGATACCAATCGGCAGCACGATCACGGTGTTGGTGCCTTTCGGGTAGTAGTAAAGACGCATTTCCGCGCTGTTGATCACGATACCTTCATGCACGGTGTCCGGCAGAATCAGCTGCTGCGGGATATTCAGCACGGTACCGCCTTTCGGCAGGTAGGTATCGACGCCCGGGTTCGCTTCCAGCATGTTGGACAGACCCATCTGGTATTTGGCGGCGAAGTATTCCAGCGGCTGTTTGTTGTCGTCCGGAACCGTGACAACCTGGTTCTGGCCAATCAGTCGGCTACCGTCGGTCGGCAGAGGATAGGTTACAGCGGATGCTGTGTTGCAAAAGCCCACGATGGCGAAGGCTGCCGCAAGGAGTGTCGATAATTTCATATTCATCATGTCGTGTGCGATGTTAAAGCCACACAGGCCTTTGTTAGATTTTTCAGGGAGTAGATGGGAGCGCATTATATGTGCATTCCCGCCAACAGGGAAATGAGATGTGTACGAAATCACACTTTTTTGCTGCTTGTTTCAAGTGTCGTCCTTTAACCGGCGAAGCCGCGCCGTCACAGGGGCGATCGCACGGCTTGCCTGGGGCCGCCGGGCCGCCGCTGAGGCCTGCCGGACGCCGGCGGCGGGAGGCAAAAGGCGCTCTACGCGGCGTCAGCGGTAAGGGAATTCACCGCAGACCGTGAAAAGAGATGGTTTTGCTGGCATAATGTCCGATGTGTCACACTTCTCATTCTCTTTTTTCAGGATAACCCCGTGCTAGTATCCAGCAACGTCACCATGCAGTTTGGCAGTAAGCCGCTGTTCGAAAACATCTCCGTCAAATTTGGCGGCGGCAACCGTTACGGCCTGATTGGCGCCAACGGTAGCGGTAAATCTACCTTTATGAAGATCCTCGGCAACGATCTGGAACCAACGCTGGGCAACGTGTCCCTCGATCCGAACGAGCGTATCGGTAAGCTGCGTCAGGACCAGTTCGCGTTCGAAGAGTTCACCGTGCTGGATACGGTCATCATGGGCCACGGCGAGCTGTGGGAAGTGAAGCAGGAGCGCGATCGCATCTACGGCCTTGCGGAAATGAGCGAAGCCGACGGCTATAAGGTGGCGGATCTGGAAGTGACCTACGGCGAGATGGACGGCTACTCCGCTGAAGCCCGCGCCGGTGAACTGCTGCTCGGCGTGGGTATTCCGGTAGAACAGCATTACGGCCCGATGAGCGAAGTCGCTCCCGGCTGGAAGCTGCGCGTCCTGCTGGCCCAGGCGCTGTTCTCAAACCCGGACATCCTGCTGCTCGATGAACCGACGAACAACCTGGACATCGACACTATTCGCTGGCTGGAGCAGACGCTCAACGAACGTGACAGCACCATGATCATCATTTCGCACGACCGTCATTTCCTTAACATGGTGTGTACCCACATGGCGGATCTCGACTACGGCGAACTGCGCGTGTATGCCGGTAACTACGACGAATACATGACCGCGGCCACCCAGGCTCGCGAGCGTCTGCTGTCTGATAACGCCAAGAAAAAGGCGCAGATTGCCGACCTGCAATCCTTCGTCAGCCGCTTTAGCGCCAACGCCTCTAAATCACGTCAGGCGACTTCTCGTGCCCGTCAGATTGATAAAATCAAGCTCGACGAAGTGAAGGCCTCCAGCCGTCAGAACCCGTTCATCCGCTTCGAGCAGGACAAGAAGCTGTTCCGTAACGCGCTGGCTGTCGAAGATCTGGCGAAAGGTTTTGATAACGGCCCGCTGTTTAAAAAATTCAATCTGTTGCTGGAAGTGGGCGAGAAGATTGCCATTCTGGGTGCCAACGGCGTGGGTAAAACCACCATGCTGAAAACCCTGGTTGGTGAACTGACGCCGGATAACGGTACCGTTAAATGGTCTGAGAATGCGCAGATTGGCTACTACGCGCAGGATCACGCCGAAGACTTCGATAACGATCTGAGCGTGTTCGACTGGATGAGCCAGTGGAAGCAGGATGGTGACGACGAGCAGGTTGTGCGCAGCTTCCTCGGCCGCCTGCTGTTCAGCCAGGACGATATCAAAAAGCCGGCAAAAGTGCTGTCAGGTGGCGAAAAGGGCCGCATGCTGTTTGGTAAGCTGATGATGCAGAAACCCAACATTCTGGTGATGGACGAACCGACCAACCACCTGGATATGGAATCTATCGAATCGCTGAACATGGCGCTGGAGATGTATCAGGGCACCCTGATTTTCGTCTCCCACGACCGCGAGTTTGTCAGCTCGCTGGCGACCCGCGTGATTGAAATTACGCCGCAACGCGTCATCGACTTTAGCGGTAATTACGAAGATTATCTGCGCAGCAAAGGCATCGACGGTTAACGT
Organism: Klebsiella terrigena; assembly: GCF_006539725.1. GTDB lineage: Bacteria > Pseudomonadota > Gammaproteobacteria > Enterobacterales > Enterobacteriaceae > Klebsiella > Klebsiella terrigena. The sequence goes on from NZ_BJNO01000007.1 coordinate 85,960, forward strand.
CCGCCGCCCGCCCCGGCACGCGCCTGCGCTGCCGGGGAGTGAACATAAAGCCCCGGTCAGCCTCGCGCGACCGGGGTTTTTTTATTGCCTTTAGTCCAGCAGCCACTCGCCGACGTCTTTGCCATTCATTAACAGCCGGCGCTTTTCCCCTGCGGGGAGCGTTATCTTCAGCGCCTTCCACGCCGGGCGGTAGTGGCCGCGTGCGTTCACCTGCAGATTGATGGTGCTGGCGCTGCAGGTCATCTCCCACCCCAGCCACAGCGCGTCGCCGTCGCGATAGCCCCAGCTCTCACCGTCATCTTCAAAGAGCAGGCCGCTCGTCGAGCCCGCACCCTTGAGCGGAAACAGCTTCAGCTCGCGGCTGTCGTCTTTTTTGGCGTCAACGTGGACGATCCTCTCGCTGAGCGGCAGACCCGCCCCGGCGCGCACCATCAGCGGCAGTTTCTCCAGCGGCGCATCGCGCGTCACCCACTGGCCGCCGGCGAACCACTCCCCGCTGTAAAAGTCGTACCAGCCGGCCTCGTTTTCAGGCAGCCACACCGGGCGCTGGCGCTGGCCGGGCTCCACGACGCTGGCGACGAGGAGATCGCGGCCGAGCAGGAAGTCGTCGCACTCCTCGAAGGTCTGCGGGTCATGCTGGTGATCGAGGAAGGTCGGGCGCAGCATCGGCTCATCGTCAGCGTGCGCCTGCCACAGCAGGGTGTAGAGGTAGGGCAGCAGGCGATAGCGCAGCTCAATCGCGCCGCGAATCGCCGGCAGGACCGCCGGATACATCCACGCCTCGTTGACCGTGCGATCGTCGTTCCATGAGTGGATCGTGAAGCGCGGATGCATCACCCCGTTCTGCACCCAGCGCACGAACAGCTCGGCGTCCGGCTTATCGCCGGAGAAGCCGCCGACGTCGTGGCCGACGTTATAGAGGCCGGAGAGGCTCATTCCCAGCCCCATGCGGGTGTTGTAGCGCAGGGTATCCCAATTAGTGCGGTTATCGCCGCTCCAGGTTTGCACGTAGCGCTGCATCCCGGCGCAGCCGGAGCGTGAGATCAGGTACGGGCGTTTCTCCGGGGCAAAGCGCTGCTGGGCCTCCAGCGACGCGCGCATCATCAGCAGCGGCATCACCGGGCGGATATGCTTGATAGCAATCTCCTGGCCAAAACCGTGGCAGCGCGCCTCGCCGTCCCAGACTTCAAATTCGTTATTGTCGTTCCACGTCGAATCAATCCCCATCTCCAGCAGCTGAGTGGTGACTCCCTCCTGCCACCAGGCGACGGTTTGCGGGTTGGTGAAGTCGAGGTGCGACCCTTCGTCATCCCAGAAGCTGGAGCGCTCCGGGGACTCGCTTTCGGAGTCCTGAATAAACAGCCCGCGCTCCGCCACCTCGCTATAGCGCGGGTGATCCTGCAGCAGGCAGGGCTTGATGTTGGCCGCCAGCTTGATGCCCGCGTCGTGGAAGCACTGGCTCATCACCTTCGGCTGCGGAACCTTGTCGTAATTCCAGTTAAAGACGTAGCGCTTACCGCCGATCGAGGTATAGCCGGAGGAGAGCTGGAACGAGTCGCACGGAATGGCGTGCTCTTCGCAGAGGCGGATAAAGTTCATCAGCTGATTTTGCGCATCCGGCGCGTCGGTGTAGTGCATCGTCGAACCGCTGTAGCCCAGGCTCCACTTCGGCCCGAACAGCGTTTTTCCGGTCAGGCGGACAAAGGCTTTAGTGACGTCCAGCACGCGTTTGCCGGTAAACATGTAGTAATCAATATCGCCCGCTTCGGCCTGCCAGCGGCGATAGGCGGTGTGGTAGTTGTCGATTTCGTTGCCCAGATCCAGCCAGCAGCTGCTGAGGTTATCGTAGAACAGGCCGTAGCTGATATCGCTGCGCTGGGCGATGGTGAAGGGGATGTGCTTATACAGCGGATCGGTGCTGGCGGCGTTGTAGCCCATCGCATCCAGGTTGCGCATCTCGTAGCGATTCCCGTTGCGCTGCAGGTTGCCCGCCTTTTCGCCCAGTCCGTAGAAGCGTTCATCTTGACGCCGGCTCTGGTAGTGCGCGACGCCGTCGCCGTGGGCGTTGACCAGATAGGCGCTGGTCGGACGGTCGTTAACCAGCGGCTGCCACTCTCCGGCATCGTCGCGGTAGCTCCACTCCAGCCACAGGGGCTGGTGGACGGTGACGCGCAGCCGTTCGGTGGCCACCGTCAGGGTCTCCTGCTGCTGCTCCAGGCTCCAGGCGGGGAGGGTAAATCCGCTGATGTCGTCGCGGCTGCGCCCCTCCCAGGGGACGTCCTGCTGCGGGGCGATGCTCCAGGTGCGGTCCAGCGCCAGCTCTCCTCTGCGTTTAAGCAGGACGCGGAACAGGTTTTCTTCCAGCACGTACAGGCACAGGGTGTGCTGCCCGTCCACCGCCAGCTCGACGTGGTGGGCCAGCTGCTGTTGCAATTTCCAGTGTTTCAACGTTTTCATTTTTACATCCACTCTCAGGCGCGTTTGGCGCGACGTTCAGCAATAAAAGCGACCAGGAAGACCGCGCCAATCAGGTCAAAGAAGCCCATGGCGACGAATAGCGGGTTGAAGCCAATCTTGTCGGCGGTCACCCCGATTAATAAGGAGAACAGGAAGCTGGCGATCCAGGCGGCGGAGCCGCGCATGCCGTTGACGGTCGCCATCTGGCCCTTATCGAACGACTCCACCACCAGCGCGCTCAGCATGCAGGAGATAATCTGGTGGCCGAAGCCGCCGATGGAGATCAGGACGATGGTGACGTAGGGGTCGCGGGTAATGGCGACGAGGGCCAGCGAAATCATCAGGAACGCGCCGGTCAGCGAGCTTGCCACCACCGAGTTAACCCGTGAACAGCCGAACCAGCGGGTATAGAGTTTGGTCAGATAGCCGCTCACCACGCTGCCGAGATCGGCGGCGAGGAACGGCAGCCAGGCGAACATGGCTATTTGTTTGAGATCCATGCCGTGCTCTTTGGCGAGGTACAGCGGCACCCAAAAGCTCAGGACCGCCCAGGCGGGCTCCGCCATAAAGGCCGGGATCGCAATACCGTAGAAGCGCTTATTTTTCGACACGGTTTTCAGCGCGGTAAAGAACGGCAGCTTTACCGCCGGCGGCTCGTTATCCTGACGGATAAACTCCAGCTCCGACTTGCCCAGATTCGGATGCTTTTCCGGATTGTGGTAAAACGCCCACCACAGGATCACCCACAGCAGCGCCAGCACCCCGGTGAACATAAACGCGCCCTGCCAGCCGAAAGAGGCGTGAGCAAAATAGATGATCGGCGGCGCCAGCATCGCGCCGATGGAGAAACCGACGCCGGCCCAGCCGGCGGCTATCGGGCGTTCAGATTTTGGAAACCATTCGCCGATGGTTTTGGCGTTGGCCGGGGTGGCAGCGGCTTCTGCTCCGCCCATGAAAAAACGCAGCAGCGCGAGGTGCAGCCAGCTGCCGGCACCGGCGTGGGCGATACAGGCGACGGCCCACAGGGTGGCGCAGATCATAAAGCCCAGCTTCAGGCCAATCACGTCAATCAGCCAGCCGCAGAGAGGCTGGAAGAGGGTGTAGGCCAGCTGAAAAGCGCCGACGATCCATGAGTACTGCTCGGTGGTGATGCCCAGCGTTGTCTTCAGCTCGGGGGCGATAATGCCTAAGGAGTTGCGGGTAATGTAGTTAACGGTGACGCCGAGCAGAAACAGGGTCAGCATCCACCAGCGCAGGTTTTTGACTACGCGGCGCGATTTGCTGACCGCCATATCGTTGTTGAGGCCTTGGCTCATAGAACTCTCCACAAGAACTTTGTAGGGGGGAAATGACCGATGCTCAATCCCTGAGTTGTCATACCTGTTTTATTAACGTTATGAATATTATTGTTTTATTTATTTGGTTTTCCGTATAACTAGTATGGAAGTTATCGGACCAATTCAGGTTAAGATAGAAAATGAGCGGCCAATAGCCTTATTTATGCAAGTTTTTTCATGAGATGAGGAGATGCTCACGACAGATAGCGAATCTAGCTTGATAAACTGCTTTTTGGCGCCATGAAAATTCTTTCATTTGCAAGATAGAGCTGGATCACAAAATGGATAAAAAGCTGAGAATTGCCGAAATCGCGGCCCGTACGGGGATGTCGGCGAGTACCGTTTCCCGGGTGCTGGCGGGTAAAGCGAACACCAGCGAAAAGGCGCGTCAGCGGGTCCTGCAGTGCGCCCGCGAAATGGGGGTAATGGAAGGGCTCGCCGCCGGACGCATGCTGCTGAACAGCCTGGTGGTTTTCGCCCCTTCCCGGGCGTTTGATGAGCGCTCCGATATCTATTATTACCGGGTGATTCAGAGCATTAATAATGCGCTGGCGCCGCATGAGGTCCGCCTGCGGACCTGCGCGCTGGAAGAGAACGACAGCGACGCCAACCTGTTTTTGGCCCGCATGAACGAAGCGGAGACCGAGGCGGCCATTCTGCTGGGTATTGACGATCCGCATATTCACGATCTGGCCGCCGATTTTGCCAAACCCTGCGTGCTGATCAACTGCCGGGATGAGGGCATGCGCCTGTCGTCGATCGCCCCGGATCACCGGCTGATCGGCCAGTTTGCCGCGCGCTATCTGTTTGAGATGGGGCATCGGGCGGTCATGAACGTGATGTGCCTGCGCCGCTACACCATGGAGCTGCGGCTGGTGGGCATCAAGGAGGCCTGGCGCGCGCGCAATCTGCGTTTTACCGACGGGCGGGATCTGATCGGCGTGGCGAACTTCAGCGCCAGGGAGACGGAGGAGCAGGTGGGGGAGTGGCTCGACGCTCAGGCCGGGAAGCCGCTGCCGACGGCTTTTCTGGTCGGCGGAGACTATATGGCGGTGGGGGCCGTCAATGCCCTGCAAAAGCGCGGCCTGCGGGTTCCTCAGGACATCTCGGTCATGAGCATCGACGGGTTTAACCTCGCCGCCATCCAGGATGTGCCGCTTACCGCCGTTCACGTCCCGCGCGATGAGCTCGGCACGGAGGCGGTGCAGCTTCTGCAGCAGCGGCTGATCCGCCCCCAGGCCCCGAGCGGCTCGCTGCTGCTAAACGGCACGCTGGCGGTGCGGGATTCGGTACGGCGGATACGGCCCGGTAGCCGCCGCACCGCCGTTGAGCAACAGGGGTTGTACGACGATTAAACCTCGATGCCCAGCGCGCGTTTGCCGTGGACGTTGAGATCGTCGAGGGTAAAGCGCGCCTGCCAGTCGGCTTCGTAGTCTTCACGCGGAAAATCACCCGGCGACGCGCCTTTCTCCAGCGCGATTTTAACCTTGTGCGCGTAGGCGAGATTCTTCTCGCACAGCGGCGCGGCGGGGATATACATCACGTTGCCCCAGCCCTGCTGGTTTTCGACCGGCGCCACCGAGTGGATCACGTCGCAGTGCCACCACACCGAATCGCCGGCGCTGATGGCCGGGATCGCGCTCAGCGCTTTAATTAGCAGCGGGTGCCATTTCTCGGAGATCGGCAGCACTTTACCCGGCGCCACGCCGCACAGCTCGTCGTCAGGGACGTCGTCGAGCAGCGGACGCAGCAGAACGTAGGCCATCGCCTCCGGAATCGGCACCACGTGCAGCAGGCCCTGATCCGGGATCATATCGGAGAGCGCGGTCCAGCCCTGGAAGGTGCGGAATACCGAGCATTTGGTGGTGTTATCGACGGTGTACTCTTCCACCTCGGTCCGGTGCGCCGCATCCCACGGATCGTAAGCGTCGATATTGCCGTTAAAGACGTTGGCAAACACCTGCTGGTAAGCCGGCAGCAGCCAGCGCTCGAGGGCGCCTGAATCGGTATGCGCTCCCAGCCCCTTCGAGGTGGTGCCCGGCGGGCGGCGGCGGATGCGGTCAGGGTAGATAACGCTGACGTCAGGGTCGAACCACTGCTTGCCGTCCCGGCTAAAGGTCCACAGGCGGTTGAGGAACGACTGCACCGCGGCCATTTCGTCGCTCTGCCGCGCCTGCATCTGCGCCTGTGACCAGTAAATCGGGTAAATCTCCGGACGCGAGGCGTCGAGCGAGCCGAAGAAGGTATCGCCCGGTCCTTTATAGACGTCGTCGAAGCGGTTGAGGTCGAGGTATTCCAGCATCGAGTTGTCCCACGCCAGCGCCCGTTCGCGTGAGAAGTGGCCTCTGATCACCGCGCAGCCGCGGTGCCTGATGGCCTCGCGCTGGGCATCGCTCACTTTGCCCTGTGCAATATCGCTGAACGGGATAATCGGCCACACCTCTTCCCCGCGCGCCTTGATGGCGTCAATTTCGTCCAGACGTGCGCTAATCCGCGCCGTCAGCCGATCGAACACGGCCTGCACGTCGCCAATTTGCGCGCGCAGATCCTGTTTTATTTGTCGAATCGCCGCTTTGTGGTCGGCGGGGAGCGTTTCGCTGGTATGAATAACCGTCATGATGGCCTCACTTTGCTTTCATTCGAAAGTATTAAATCTTACAAACGTTAATTTAAGTTAAATTTAAGTTAATGCAAGTTTAAAAAAAGGATAGGGTTCACAAAATGGGAAAATCCGGGGCAGGGTGGCCCCGGCGGCAGGCTATTCGTTGAAGGGGGCGGCGTGGTCCAGCACGGCCTGAATCACATTCAGCGCACCCTGGTGGTTATTGTCATCGGTGGCAAAGCGCGAGATGGCCTTGATGCTATCGGCGGCGTTGGCCATGGCGAAAGAGTACTTCACCAGCTTGAGCATTTCGGCGTCGTTGCCGCTGTCGCCAATCGCCACGCACTCCTGGGGCGAGATCTGCCAGCGTTTCAGCAGGCGACTGATGCCGTTGGCCTTATGCAGGCCGGGGATAATTAAATCGACGAAGCCGAAGCCGCTGGTCACCGGCTTCATGATGCCGTCCAGCGAGACGTGCAGCTTATCAATGAGCTGTGGAATATCGCTGTCCGGCAGGTTAAGCGAAAACTTAAACAGCGTGTCGTCGATATCATGGTAGTTCGCGATGCGCTGCAGACGATGATAGTGTTTTGACATCAGCGCGACGAAGCTATCGGGCGCGCGGTCGCTGACGTAGGCGCTTTCAAGGCCGCAGGCGACGAAGTTGAGCTGCGGGTCTTTGAGTAGCTCGCCGATCACAATCTGCGACTCATGGCGGGTCAGCTCGCCGTGAAACAGCTGCTGGCCGTGCTCGTAGACCAGCGCGCCGTTCTCGGCGACGAACGAGATCTGCTCGCGAATTTCCGGGAAAAAGGAGATCAGCTGGTAGTACTGGTTGCCGCTGGCCACAACGAATTCAATACCCTGCTTGTTGAGCTGCGCGAACTGCGCAAGAAAACGCGAGCGGTCATACTGCTTGGCGTCATTGAGAAAAGTTCCGTCCATATCAGTGACGATAACTTTAACGGTCATACCTGTGCTCCTGGCTTAACTGCGACCAGTAACATTCTAATTACAATGTGACCCAAAGCACAAATTTATTTCGAATGAAAGTTTACCCGTCGGCTTTGGCGGCGTACTGCCGCTCAAAACCTAATGGCCAAAGCCGTGGGGAAGCGGGTAGCCCGGCCGGGCATTGCGCCAGCCGGGGTGTGATTGACTGCGGGGAGCCGACCTACAGCGTATGCTCGGTACGGGCGATAATATCGTCCTGGGCATCCGGCGACAGGGCGGTAAAGAACGCCGAGTAGCCGGCGACGCGAACCACTAAATCGCGGTACTGGTCGGGATGCTTTTTCGCTTCCAGCAGCGTCTCGCGGGAGACGATGTTGTACTGAATATGCCAGCCTTTGTGCACCTCGAAGAAGGTACGCAGCAGCACCATCAGCTTCTGCTTATCGGACTCGTTCTCAAGCGTTGCCGGGTTGAGCTTCTGATTCAGCAGCACGCCGCCGAGAATCGCCCCGGTGGGCAGCTTTCCGACCGAGTTGATGACCGCGGTTGGCCCGAGGTGGTCGGTGCCGGAAGCCGGGCTCGCGCCTTCAGCCAGCGGAGAGTGGGCTTTACGTCCGTCCGGCGTGGCCATCGTCTGGGCGCCAAACGGCACGTTGGCGGAAATCGACGAGGTTCCGGCGTAGTAGTTGCCGCCTATCGGGCCGCGGCCGTAGCGCGGATTATGGTAATTCTTCAGCTCGTCGATATAGGTCTGGTAGGCGCGGGCCAGCAGGGTATCGACGCTATCGTCATCGTTGCCGTACTTCGGCGCGCCGTTGATTAAGCGCTGGCGCAGCTGCTCGTGGGTCAGCCCATCGAAGTCCTCCGCGAGGGCTTTCGCCAGCTGCTGCTGACCAATGGCGCCCTGGTCAAAGACCAGCTTTTTCACCGCCGCCAGGCTGTTGCCGAGGTTGGCGATCCCGACCTGCAGACCGGAAACCCAGTCATACTTCGCGCCGCCCTGCTTGATGCTTTTCGCCCGCTCGATGCAGTCATCCACCAGCGCCGAGCAGAGAATATCGTGCACGTTCTCCTCCAGCATGGTATCGACAACGTACTCAATCTCGATGGACTTGCGCGTGTAGTAGCGGATCTGAGCATCCCAGTCGGCCAGCACCTGCTCGAAGCTGCTGAAGTTGCCTTTTGATAGCGCATGCTCCTGCGGGAGGAAGATTTGACCGCTGGTGGCATCGCGGCCGCCTTCCAGCGTGGCCAGCATGACGCGGGCGAAGTTGATAAAGCTCATCCCGGTGCAGCGATAGCCCCATTTGCCGCCCACGGCGGTTTCGATACAGCCGATCGCCGCGTAGTCGTAGGCGTCCTGCGGCTCAATCCCGAGCTTGATAAACTCCGGGATCACTATCTCATCGTTATTGAACGCCGGCATGCCGAAGCCGCAGCGAATGACCTGCACGCAGGCGTCGAGGAAGTCGTTGCTCATCCCGGCGTGGTAGCGCACGCTCAGGTTAGGCTGGGTCGAGCGCAGGCGCCCGCAGGATTCGAGGATCGCGTACGAGAGCGGGTTTACCGCATCCTGCGGCTGGCCGTCGTGCAGGGTCTGGCCGCCGATGGTGACGTTCTGATACAGCGGGCTGCCCGCGGAGGCTTTGGAGTGCGAGCCGGAGCGGATCTTGTTCACTTCCAGCAGCTTCAGCCAGCAGCTGTGCAGCAGCTCGATGGCGTGCTCGCGGTCCAGCGACTGCTGGAGCTCAACGTCGCGACGGTAGTACGGGTACAGGTACTGGTCCATACGGCCGAAGGAGACCGAGTGGCCGTTGGATTCAATCTGCAGGATCAGCTGAATGAAGTAGCACAGCTGCAGCGCCTGCCAGAAGGTTTTCGGCGGCTCGTGGGCGATGATTTCGCAGCCTTCGGCGATAGTCAGCAGCTCGTCGCGGCGGGAGGGGCGGGTTTCTTCTGCCGCCATGGTACGCGCCAGTTCGGCAAAGCGTCGGCTGTGATCGCTGACCGCCTCCAGCACGATATCAATGGCCTTCAGGAACTGCTCGCCGTGCAGATCTTCCAGCACGGTCAGGTTAATACGCGAGCGGCGTTCGGCGACCTTAGCACGCATGCCGTCGAGGCCTTTTTCCAGCAGCAGCGGGTAGTTCACCGCGAGGTGAGCATCGCCGGAAGTCATGTTGCCTTCCGCCTTAATAATCCCGGTGGCGAGCAGCGCTTTTTGCTCGTCGGTGAACATACCGTAGCAGCGGTCCTGCACGGTCTGACCGCGCCACCACGGGCAGATTTCATGCAGGATGCGCTTATTCTCTTCGCTGACCGCAAAGCCGGCGCCTGGGCGATCGGCGAGATCGTCAATCTCCTTTTCAATCCAGCTGACGGTGTACTCCGGGAAGATGGGCGCCGCGCGCACTTCGCAGGCCTGGTTGCCGACGATCAGCTCGTCGTGTTTGATCCAGATGGTGCGCTCTGCCAGATGATGAGCCAGCGCCAGCGCGCGGCGTACCGGGATTGGCTTATCCAGGTGCTGCTGATAAGCGGCGGTGTAGTGACGGGCGCGCTCGGTACACACTGGCGGCTTAACAATGTGTACCAGCGCCGTTTTATGTGCCTGAATGCGGGGGCTTAGCGTGTCCAGTTTCAGTGTGGTCATCATTTTATCCTCGTAGAGTAGCCGTTAAACCTTTGCTCTGAGCGTAGTTCTGCGCGAAGGCGAGCAGCTCGGGGTCAGCAAGGGGTTTGTCCGGAGCGGTATAGGGCTGACTGAGTAACTGATATTTGTTCATTCCCAGCGTGTGATACGGTAGGAAGTGGATCTCGCCAACCTGCAGGCGGTCGGCGGCAAAGTCGGTAATCGCGGCAATCGTTGCCTCATCGGCGTTAAAGCCCTGAATCAGCGGGACGCGGATGATGATTTTTTTCCCCGCCTGCGCCACGCGCTGCAGGTTATCGAGCACCCGACCGGCGCTGCCGTCGGTCCACTCTTTGAAAATGGCTTCGTTGACGTGCTTCAGGTCGGCGAGGAACAGGTCAACCCAGGGCAGCGAGGGCTCAACGTATTTCCACGGCACGTGCAGGCAGGTTTCAACCGCGGTGTGAATTCCCGCCGTGCGGCTGGCCTGCAGCAGCTGCTGCGCCAGCTCGGGATTCATAAACGGCTCGCCGCCGGAAAGAGTGACCCCGCCGCCGCTGCGATCGTAAAAAGGCTTATCGCGCAGCACCGTGGCCATAATCTGCGCCACCTCTTTTTCTTCGCCGCACACGCTGAGGGCGGTGGTCGGGCAGCAGTCGCGCAGCGACTCATAGCCTTCGGCGGTGAGCTTCTGGCGGTGGATAATCAGGCCGTCGAGGCTGCGGGTTATGGCATCCGGCGCCGCCTGCTGGCACAGGTTGCAGCCGGCAAGGCACAGGCGAGGGTCGTACAGCAGATCCGCGGTGCGGGAGCGGCTTTCCGGGTTTTGACACCAGCGACAGCCCAGCGAGCAGCCTTTGAGGAATACGACGGTGCGGATCCCTGGGCCGTCATGGGTTGAGTAGCGCTGAATGTTGAAAATCATGAGACCCCCTTCTTTTTTTTGCATATGAAGATTGAATTACTTTCGAATGAAAGTTGCATTGATGCAAATCAACAAGTAGGGCGGGTGGCTCTGGTGAAGAGGGGAAAGTCGCCGTCGGTCGCAAATTTTCCGGCGACGGCCGCCGCCGGAGAAGGATTAGCGGCTGGCGCAAACCTCGCACTGCGGGTCGCGCATCAGCTTCATTTCGCGGAACTGGCAGGTCATGGCGTCGTACATAACCAGCCTGCCTGCGGCAGGCGTGCCGTACTGGGTCAGGACCTTAATGGCCTCCATCGCCTGCAGGGAGCCAATGACGCCGACCAGCGGCGCCATCACCCCGGCCTCAACGCAGGTGAGGGCGTTCTCGCCGAACAGCCGGCTCAGGCAGCGATAGCAGGGCTCGTTATCCTGATACATAAAGACGCTGATTTGCCCCTCCATGCGGATCGCGGCACCGGAGACCAGCGGCGTTTTATGCTGAAAACAGCCGGCGTTAAGCTGATTGCGTATCGTCACGTTATCGGTACAGTCGAGCACCAGGTCGTGGGCGGCGATCTGCGCCGCCAGCGCCGGCTGGTCGAGCAGCGCATTAAGCGGGGTGAGCCGCACGTGAGGGTTGATTCGCGCCAGCGAGTCGCGGGCGGAGTCCACCTTCGGCAAACCAATCGTGGCATCGCTGTGCAGCGTCTGGCGCTGTAGATTGGAGAGCGAGACGCTATCGAAATCGAGCAGGGTAAGCGCGCCGACGCCGGCCGCCGCCAGATACTGGGCGGCAGCGCAGCCCAGCCCGCCGAGGCCGACCACCAGCACCCGGGCGCCCTTCAGCCGCTCCTGACCGTCAAAATCGAAGTTGCGCAGGATTATCTGCCGGTTGTAGCGCAGCATCTCCTCATCGCTCAGCTCGACGTCCATTACAGCCCTCCGAAGAGGTGGTTAAAGGGTTCGACTTCGACCCACTCGCCCGCTTCGACGTGACCGCGCTCGCGCTCCAGCACGATAAAGCAGTTACCCTGGCTGAAGGAGCTGAAGATGTGCGAACCCTGATGGCCGGTGGACGTCACCACCAGCTCGCCGTCCGGATTGCGCTGCAGCACGCCGCGCTGGAAGTCGAGACGCCCCGGGGATTTTTTCAACCGCATCGCCGCCCGCGCGCGTAGGCGCATCGGCTGCGCGCCGCTCGCGCTGCCGCTCAGTTTTGCCAGCAGCGGCAGCACCAGCTGGTAGAAGGTGAGGGTGGCGGAAACCGGGTTGCCCGGCAGGCCGCAGAACCAGCTGCTGCTGAGCTTGCCGAAAGCAAAGGGTTTGCCCGGCTTGATCGCCAGCTTCCAGAAGCCGATTTCGCCTAACTCTTCGAGGATCTCTTTGGTGTAATCCGCTTCGCCGACCGAGACGCCACCCGAGCTGATAACCACGTCGGCCTGCTGGTCGGCAGCGATAAACGCTGCCCGCAGTTTTGCCGGGTCGTCGGCGATAATGCCGAGGTTGATCACCTCGCAGCCCAGCTGCTGGAGCATCAGGTGCACCGCCAGGCGGTTGGTATCGTAGATTTGCCCGTCGCCAAGCGGCTGGCCCGGCAGCTGCAGCTCGTCGCCGGTAGAGAAGACCGCCACGCGAACTTTACGCACCACCTCGACGTCGGCGATGCCCAGCGATGCCAGCACCGGCAGCTCCGCGACGGTCAGCGGCGTACCGGCCGGGAACACCACCGCGCCGTGAGCGATATCTTCCCCGCGCCGACGAATATTCTGTCCGGCCTTTACCGCGGCGATGAAGCGAACGCCGTCGGCGCTTTGCTCGGTCTCTTCCTGCATCACCACCGCATCGCAGCCCTGCGGCACCGGCGCGCCGGTCATAATGCGAATGCAGGTGCCTGCGGGCCAGGCATCGTGGAACGGCTGGCCGGCGAACGCTTTCCCGGCGATCGGTAGCGCCGCGCCGTCGGCAAGATCGGCGAGGCGTACGGCGTAGCCGTCCATTGCCGAGTTATCAAACCCGGGGACATCCAGCGGCGAAACGAGATCATGGGCGGTGACGCGCGAAAAGGCCTGCAACAGCGGCACGGTTTCCACCGCATTCAGCGGCGTAATACGGTTGAGCATCTGGGTCAGGGCTGTGTCGAGAGGCATCAGTCCGGCGGTAAAATCCATGGGTTTCTCCTGCGGGCAAACATCGAAAACGCCTATTATGGCAGAAAAGTGCGGGCGGCTATATGCCACCTGGGTACAGGCTTTACATCACCGTCCGCTCTTTCTATATTCAAAAATTGTATAGGACAGTCAGCACGATAATGATATCTATACACTTTATTATTTAAGCTCGCTTTGCGAGGGCAGAGACCTGGTGCGGCGTGAATCAATAGCGCAACCCACGGCGGATCGGCGCAGCAGGAAGGAATGGCGGAATGAGCAAGGCGGTGATAGCAATTCACGGCGGCGCGGGGGCAATTAGCCGCGCGCAGCTGACGCCGGAACGCGAGCGGCAGTTCGTGGCGGCGCTGTCGGCGATTGTCGATAGCGGGCAGAAAATGCTGGCGGCGGGCGCCAGCGCGCTGGATACGGTGACCGAGGCGGTGCGCCAGCTTGAGGAGTGTCCGCTGTTTAACGCCGGCATCGGGTCGGTGTTTACCCGGGACGCCACCCATGAGCTCGACGCCTGCGTAATGGACGGCAACAGCCTGCACGCCGGGGCGGTTGCCGGCGTTAAGCATCTGCGCAACCCGATCCTGGCGGCGCGGCTGGTGCTGGAGCAGAGCCCGCACGTGCTGCTGATCGGCGAAGGGGCGGAGGCGTTTGCCGCCTCTCACGGGATGGCGCGGGTGGAAAACGATCTCTTCTCGACGACCGAGCGCCGCCTGCAGCTGCAGCAGGCGCAGGCGGATGATGAGATACTCCTCGACCACGGCGTCGCGCCGCTGGACGAGCGGCATAAAATGGGCACCGTCGGCGCGGTGGCGCTGGATATCGCCGGCAACCTTGCCGCCGCGACCTCCACCGGCGGGATGACCAACAAGCTTCCCGGACGCGTTGGCGATAGCCCGCTGCCCGGCGCCGGCTGCTACGCCAATAACGCCAGCGTGGCGGTCTCCTGTACCGGCACCGGCGAGGTGTTTATCCGCACCCTGGCGGCCTACGATATTGCCGCGCTGATGGAGTACGCGAACCTGAGCCTGCGTGAGGCCTGCGAGCGGGTAGTGATGGAGAAGCTTCCGGCCCTCGGCGGCAGCGGCGGCCTGATTGCCATCGACAGAGAAGGCAATGTGGTGCTGCCGTTTAACAGCGAAGGCATGTATCGGGCCTGGTGCTACGCGGGCGATACGCCCACCATTGGAATTTATCGGGAATAAGGGGGTAGGGACGTTGCCGCATAGTCAAGAAATCGACGCCAGTGATGTTCTGGTGGTGCGCGATCTGAACGTGGCGTTCAGCCAGGAGCAGCAGACCTTTTCTGCGGTGCGGCATCTTTCGTTCAACCTGCGGCGCGGCGAAACGTTAGCCATCGTCGGCGAGTCGGGCTCGGGGAAGTCGGTGACCGCGCTGGCGCTGATGCGCCTGCTCGATGACGCCGCCAGCCAGGTCAGCAGCGACGCGCTGTGGCTGCGTCGGCGCAATCGTCAGGTCATTGCGCTGAGCGACCAGTCGGCTTCGGCAATGCGCCACGTGCGCGGGGCGGATATCGCGATGATTTTCCAGGAGCCGATGACCTCGCTGAATCCGGTATTTACCATCGGCGAACAGATCGCCGAGTCCATTCGCCTGCACCAGAATCTGGGCCATGACGAGGCCCTTCGCGAAGCGAAAAAAATGCTCGATCAGGTGCGGATACCGGAGGCTGAAGCGATGCTGTCGCGCTATCCGCATCAGCTCTCCGGCGGCATGCGCCAGAGGGTGATGATCGCCATGGCGCTCTCCTGCCGTCCGGCGGTGCTGATTGCCGACGAACCCACCACCGCGCTGGATGTCACCGTTCAGGCGCAGATCCTCCAGCTGATTGCCGTGCTGCAAAAAGAGATGGAGATGGGGGTTATTTTTATTACTCACGATATGGGCGTGGTGGCCGATATTGCCGACCGCGTGCTGGTGATGTACCGCGGCGAAGCGGTGGAGAGCGGAACGGTCGAGGAGATTTTCCGCGCGCCTGCTCACCCTTATACCCAGGCGCTGCTGGCGGCGGTCCCGCGCTTAGGCTCGATGCGCGGCAGCGATTTGCCGCGCCGCTTCCCGCTGCTCAACCAGAGCGCGCCCGATGACGGCGAACAGGATACCGTCGTCGCCGGCGAGCCGATTCTGCAGGTGCGCGACCTGGTGGCGCGCTTCCCGCTGCGCAGCGGCATTTTGAACCGGGTGACCCGCGAGGTGCATGCGGTTGAAAAAGTCAGCTTTGACCTCTGGCCGGGGGAAACCCTGGCGCTGGTCGGCGAGTCCGGCTGCGGTAAATCCACCACCGGTCGGGCGTTGCTGCGGCTGGTGGCGACCGAGAGCGGGACTATCGTGTTTAACGGCGAGCGTATCGATACCCTGGCAAGCGGTAAGCTGCAGGCGCTGCGCCGCGACATACAGTTTATTTTCCAGGACCCGTACGCCTCGCTCGATCCGCGGCAAACGGTGGGCTACTCCATTATGGAGCCGCTGCGCGTGCACGGGCTGCTGGCAGGCGAGGCGGCCCGTCAGCGCGTGGCCTGGCTGCTTGAGCGCGTCGGCCTGCAGCCGGAGCACGCCTGGCGCTATCCGCACGAGTTTTCCGGCGGCCAGCGCCAGCGCGTATGCATTGCGCGGGCGCTGGCGCTGAATCCCAAAGTGGTGATTGCCGATGAGTCGGTTTCGGCGCTCGACGTCTCGATTCGCGCGCAGATTATTAACCTGATGCTCGATCTCCAGCGTGAAATGGGCATCGCCTTTCTGTTTATTTCCCACGATATGGCGGTGGTTGAGCGCATCAGCCATCGCGTCGCGGTGATGTATCGCGGGCGCATCGTTGAGATTGGCCCGCGCCGCGCCGTATTTGAAAACCCGCAGCATCCCTATACCCGCAAGCTGATGGCCGCCGTACCGGTGGCCGACCCGGCGCATCGTCATCCGCAGCGCGTACTGCTTTCAGACGAGCTGCCGGGCAACATCTATAAGCGAGGGGAAGAGGTAGCCAGCGCGCCGCTACAACAGGTAGGGCCCGGGCATTTCGTTGCCAGGGAACCTGCCGCCGACGTGCTGGGCAGATAACAACGACACCAATAACGCAGCATTTCAGGAGAACAACATGACACAACGCGTATCACGCAAATGGTTGCTGGCGCTGGGCGTCGCTTCGGCGCTGGCGACGGCGCCGGCGCTGGCCGCAAAAGATGTGGTGGTGGCGGTCGGCTCTAACTTCACGACCCTCGACCCTTATGATGCCAACGACACCTTATCCCAGGCCGTTGCCAAGTCGTTCTATCAGGGGCTGTTTGGCCTCGATAAAGAGATGAAGCTGGAAAACGTTCTTGCGCAGAGCTATACCGTTTCGCCCGACGGCCTGGTCTACACCATTAAGCTGCACCCGGGCGTCAAGTTCCAGGACGGCACCGATTTTAACGCCGAGGCGGTAAAGGCCAACCTCGACCGCGCCAGCAATCCGGAAAACCATCTCAAGCGCTATAACCTGTACAAAAATATCGCCAGCACCGAAGCGGTTGACCCGGCGACGGTAAAAATCACCCTTAAGCAGCCTTTCTCGGCGTTTATCAACGTTCTGGCCCACCCGGCTACGGCGATGATCTCTCCGGCGGCGCTGAAAAAATATGGCAAAGAGATTGGCTTCCATCCCGTCGGTACCGGCCCGTATCAGCTCGATACCTGGAACCAGACCGATTTTGTGAAGGTGACGAAGTTTGCCGGCTACTGGCAGCCGGGCCTGCCGAAGCTGGACTCTATTACCTGGCGTCCGGTGGTGGATAACAACACCCGCGCCGCGATGCTGCAAACCGGCGAAGCGCAGTTTGCCTTCCCGATCCCCTACGAGCAGGCGCCGCTGCTGGCGAAAAACGACAAGCTGGAGCTGGTCGCCAGCCCGTCAATCATGCAGCGTTATATCAGCATGAACGTCACGCAGAAGCCGTTTGATAATCCGAAGGTGCGCGAGGCGATTAACTACGCCATCAACCGCCAGGCGCTGGTGAAGGTTGCCTTCGCCGGGTACGCCACGCCGGCGACCGGCGTCGTGCCGCCGTCCATCGCCTATGCCGAGACCTTTAAACCCTGGCCGTACGATCCGGCTAAGGCCCGCGAGCTGCTCAAAGAGGCGGGCTACCCGAACGGCTTTAGCACCACGCTGTGGTCATCGCATAACCACAGCACCGCCCAGAAGGTGCTGCAGTTTACCCAGCAGCAGCTGGCGCAGGTGGGCATTAAGGCGCAGCTGACGGCGATGGATGCCGGCCAGCGCGCGGCGGAAGTGGAAGGTAAAGGACAGAAAGAGAGCGGGGTGCGCATGTTCTACACCGGCTGGTCGGCCTCGACCGGTGAAGCCGACTGGGCGCTGTCGCCGCTGTTCGCCTCGCAAAACTGGCCGCCAACCCTGTTTAATACCGCCTTCTACGGCAATCCGCAGGTGGATAAAGACCTCACCGATGCCCTGAAGACGACCGATGTGCAGGAAAAAACGCGGCTTTACAAGCAGGCCCAGGAGATTATCTGGAAAGAGTCGCCGTGGGTGCCGCTGGTGGTGGAAAAACTGGTCTCCGCGCACAGTAAGAACCTGAGCGGTTTTTATATCCAGCCGGATACCGGATTCAGCTTTGAGCAGGCGGATTTAGCCCAGTGACGGTGGTTACCTTTATCCCAACCCTCTCTTTCGGAGAGAGGGTGCCGGGCCTTGCTCCCTCTGCCGACTGCGCAGAGGGTTTGGGTGAGGAGGGGCGATGCTGAATTATGTGCTTAAACGCCTGCTGGGGCTGATTCCCACCCTGCTGATCGTGGCGGTGCTGGTTTTTCTGTTTGTGCATATGCTGCCCGGCGACCCGGCGCGGCTGATTGCCGGACCAGAGGCCGATGCGCAGGTTGTCGCGATGGTGCGCGAGCAGCTGGGGCTCGATCGGCCGCTGCACGTCCAGTTCTGGCACTATATCACCAGCGTGCTGCAGGGCGATTTCGGTATCTCGATGGCCTCGCGACGCCCGGTGAGCAGCGAGATCGCCAGCCGCTTTATGCCGACGCTGTGGCTGACGCTGGCCAGCATGAGCTGGGCGGTGGTGTTTGGTATGGCGGCGGGAATTGCCGCCGCGGTGTGGCGCAATCGCTGGCCGGACAGGCTGGGGATGGCGCTGGCGGTGACCGGTATCTCCTTTCCGGCGTTTGCCCTCGGGATGCTGCTGATGCAGGTCTTCTCCGTCGAACTTGGCTGGCTGCCGACGGTGGGAGCCGATAGCTGGCGGCACTATATTCTGCCCTCCGTGACCCTCGGGGCGGCGGTTGCGGCGGTGATGGCGCGCTTCACCCGCGCCTCTTTCGTCGATGTGCTGCACGAAGACTATATGCGCACCGCGCGGGCGAAAGGGGTCAGCGAGACGCTGGTGGTGCTTAAGCACGGCCTGCGCAATGCGATGATCCCGGTAGTGACGATGATGGGGCTGCAGTTTGGCTTCCTGCTCGGCGGCTCGATCGTGGTGGAGAAAGTCTTCAACTGGCCGGGGCTTGGCAGGCTGCTGGTGGATTCGGTCGAGATGCGCGACTATCCGGTGATTCAGGCGGAAGTCCTGCTGTTTTCGCTGGAGTTTATTCTTATCAATTTAGTGGCGGACGTGCTGTACGCCGCCATTAACCCGGCTATCAGGTACAAGTAAGGTGCGATTGCTCAACTGGAGAAGGCAGGCGGTTATCAACGCCATGCCGGGGATCAAACCCGGTCAGATACGTACGCCGTGGCACGAGTTCTGGCGGCGCTTTCGCCGTCAGCCGGTGGCGATGGGCGCCGGCGTGTTTGTTCTA
This sequence comes from Klebsiella terrigena, assembly GCF_006539725.1. GTDB lineage: Bacteria > Pseudomonadota > Gammaproteobacteria > Enterobacterales > Enterobacteriaceae > Klebsiella > Klebsiella terrigena. The sequence continues at coordinate 104,822 of NZ_BJNO01000007.1, forward strand.
CTGCTGATCGCGGTAGCCGTCGTGGCGCCGTGGATAGCGCCGTTCGATGCGGAAAACTACTTTGACTACGATCGCCTCAACGACGGCCCGTCGGCGCTGCACTGGTTCGGCGTCGATTCGCTGGGCCGGGATATCTTCAGCCGGGTGCTGGTCGGGGCGCAGATTTCGCTGGCGGCGGGGGTGCTGGCGGTGCTGATCGGCGCGGCAATCGGCACCGTGCTTGGGCTGCTGGCTGGCTACTATGAAGGTTGGTGGGACCGGATAATAATGCGCATTTGCGACGTGCTGTTTGCGTTCCCGGGGATCCTGCTGGCGATCGCCGTGGTGGCGGTCATGGGGAGCGGGATGTCGAACGTGATCATCGCGGTGGCAATCTTCTCCATTCCGGCGTTTGCTCGTCTGGTGCGCGGCAATACGCTGGTGCTCAAGCAGCAGACCTTTATCGAGTCGGCGCGCAGCATCGGCGCCAGCGACGCGACGATCCTCTTCAGCCATATTCTGCCCGGCACGGTGTCGTCGATTGTGGTCTATTTCACCATGCGGATCGGGGTGTCGATAATCTCCGCCGCCAGCCTCTCATTCCTCGGCCTCGGCGCGCAGCCGCCGACCCCGGAGTGGGGAGCGATGCTCAACGAAGCCCGGGCGGACATGGTGATGGCGCCGCACGTGGCGCTGTTCCCGGCGATCGCTATTTTTCTGACGGTGCTGGCGTTTAACCTGCTGGGGGACGGCCTGCGCGATGCGCTGGATCCGAAAATAAAGGGATAGGCTGAGAAGGAGTCCGGAGAGGGCGCGCCGCGCCGCCTCCGGAAGGCTCCGGCTGGCGCTGACGCGTAGCCGGAGTAAGAAGCGGTTTAAACCCGGCTTCCCCACAGATCGTACTCGTCGGCGTGCTCGACTTTAACCCGCAGCACGTCGCCCGGTTTGACCTTAGTTTCGCCGTTCAGGTACACCGCGCCGTCGATTTCCGGGGCGTCGGCCATGCTGCGGCCAATGGCGCCTTCTTCGTCAACTTCGTCGATCAGTACCATGATTTCGCGGCCAACCTTCTCCTGCAGACGTTCGGCGGAGATCTGCTGCTGCAGCTGCATAAAGCGGTTCCAGCGCTCCTCTTTCACCTCTTCTTCTACCTGATCCGCCAGCTCGTTGGCGGTTGCGCCATCGACCGGGCTGTATTTAAAGCAGCCAACGCGGTCAAGGCGGGCTTCTTTCAGGAAGTCGAGCAGCATCTGGAAATCTTCTTCCGTTTCGCCAGGGAAGCCGACGATAAAGGTCGAGCGCAGGGTCAGCTCAGGGCAGACTTCACGCCACTGCTTGATGCGCGCCAGCTGGCGATCGGCGGAACCCGGGCGTTTCATCATCTTGAGGATCCGCGGGCTGGCGTGCTGCAGCGGGATATCGAGATACGGCAGGATTTTACCTTCCGCCATCAGCGGGATCACGTCGTCAACGTGCGGGTAGGGATAGACGTAGTGCAGGCGCACCCAGATACCCAGCTTTGCCAGCTCTTCGCACAGGCTGACCATGCTGGTTTTCACCGGCATGCCGTTGTGGAAACCGGTGCGGTGCTTCACGTCAACGCCGTAGGCGGATGTATCCTGAGAGATAACCAGCAGCTCTTTTACCCCGGCGTCGGCCAGGCGCTTAGCTTCTGACAGCACTTCGCCGATCGGACGGCTCACCAGATCGCCGCGCATGGACGGAATGATGCAGAACGTGCAGCGGTGGTTACAGCCTTCGGAAATTTTCAGGTAAGCGTAGTGGCGCGGGGTCAGCTTAACGCCCTGTTCCGGCACCAGGCTCAGGAACGGGTTGTGCTTCGGCTTCGGCGTGTAGTGGTGGACGTGCTCAAGAACCTTTTCATAGCTGTGCGGGCCGGTTATCTCCAGCACCTTGGGGTGAACTTCGCGGATCTGGTCGACTTTCGCGCCCAGGCAGCCGGTAACGATCACTTTGCCGTTTTCTTTTAAAGCTTCGCCAATCGCTTCCAGCGACTCCTGAACGGCGCTGTCGATAAAGCCGCAGGTGTTGACGATAACCATATCGGCGTTCTCGTAGGTAGGAACCACGTCATAACCTTCGGTGCGCAGTTCGGTCAGGATGCGTTCTGAGTCCACAAGGTTTTTTGGACAGCCAAGGGAGACGAAGCCGATCTTCGGCTGGTGCGTTACATTACTCATAGCTTAAAAATTCATCATAAAGGAAGGTGTCAGGGCGGGATTTTACAGGTGTTTATCAAAAAAAGTATAGCAATGGTGCGTCAGATGATGAAAAAGCCCGGGAAAGGCTCCCGGGCGCGATGGGACTCTAGGATTGGGCGGCGTCTCCCGCAGGCGCAGCGCCCGGCGCGCGGGGCTCTCGCTTATCACGCAGCGTGAAAACGGAGATCAGCGTGAACAGGCCGGCGATGCCGCCGAGGATATAATAGGTGCGGGCGAAGCCGATGGTGTCGTACAGATAGCCGGCCAGCGGAGAGTAAATGGCGGTGGCAATAGAGGCGACAAACAGCACCAGCAAATAGACCGTGGAGGACAGCTTATTATCAAAGTTGGCGGCAATAAACTTGAACACGGATACCAGGATAAGCGGCTTTTCAAGGGCGTGCATCATTTTCACCGCGCCAATCCACACCGGGCCGAGCGGGATCGCGGAGCCGACGATCCTGACCGACATAATCAATCCGGCGATAATCAGCGCCCATTTCGCGCCGGTACGGTTCACGAACCACGGCATCAGGCATAAAAAGAGCGTTTCGCCGCAGACCTGAATGGAGGCGAGGATGCCGTACCAACGGTTACCTTCTTCCGGCGTGGCAAATTGCAGAGAAAAGTACTGGGCGAACTGCTGATCGTAGGTGTCGTAGATTTGCGTCACGAACAGGGTAAAGATTAGCAGCATCCAGAACTGACTGTTCTTTGCGAGCTCCAGCGCGTGGCTCACCTTCAGGGCGCTGGTTTTTTCAATCTCGGCCTCGGTCAGCTCGACTTTGGTCAGCATGAAGCACAGGGCGGCAATAACGATGGCAATGCTGGCCAGCCAGAAGGCGAGGTTGGGGTTGCTATCGATATATTTTCCGACGATCCATGCCGCCGCGGCCCAGCCTAAAGAGCCCCACATCCGCACCCGGCCATACTCAAAGTGATAGCGGCGGGAGATTTTGTCGATATAGGAATCGATAACCCCGCAGCCGGAGTTAAAGATAATCCCCAGGTAGACGCCGCCCAGCAGCGCCCCCAGCCAGAAGCTGTGGACCAGCAGCGGGGCGTACAGATAGATAAAGAACGGGCCAACCGGCAGCAGCATGGCTACCAGAATCCAGATCAGCCGCTTTTTCAGGCCGAACTTATCAGAAATAAAGCCGAAGAAAGGCTGCATCAACAGGGCGATAAAGGCGTTTACCGAGTACAGCAGGCCGGTTTTGGTGGCGCTGATGCCCAGATGCTGGGTTGTCCAGATAACGAAGAACGCCATGGTAGATGACCAGGCGAACAGGTAGAGGAAATCGAAAAGACTCAACAAGATATAGTTTCTTTTGCCGGGCGTAATCATTTCAGTTCCTTCAAACGGGTAGAGGTTAGCGCCGCGAAGCGGAGAGGTTCGCGTTTTTATTTGTTTGTTATACGTATTACATTTAACGGAGTGATATGACACCCGCCGGCGCTAACGAGCAACAGTAATAGGCGTTATTTGTGATCTTTGCTGCAAAAAATGGCTTTATTCTCAACTTTGCCAACTGGTGATAAATACGCTAAAAATGAGAGCGTATAACAAATTTGTGTTTTTTTGTGGGTTATGTAACCGCGGAAGCAGCGCGTCTGGCGCAGGCAGTGTAAACATTGCTGTAACATTGTAAATGATGTTAATTAACCGGGAATTATTGACCTCGCGCATGATTTTGCGCAAAAAACGACCATATTATGATTGTGGTAATGGATGACAGAGGAGGAACCATGATGACCGTTGACAGACTGTATCGTAACCTTTTGAATAAGCTGATTAATGCCAACATTGATCTCGATGCTTATCTGCAGCTTCGCAAAGCTAAAGGCTATATGTCAGTCAGCGAGAATGAGCATCTGCGTGATAACCTGTTTGAGCTTTGTCGTGAATTGCGTGAAGGTGCGCCGCGATTGCAGCACGCCGTTACGCCGGAGGAAAGGGAAGCTCTTCGTCTTGCGGGTGAAGCCGTTGCTTCCGCAGCGGTTTGCCTGATGAGCGGGCATCACGATTGTCCGTCTTACATTGCGGTTAACGTAGAGACGCTAGAACGCTGCCTGGCGGGCTTGTCGCTAAACATTCATAAACTGAATGCATCAGCGCCAATTACCCGCGTCTGAACTCAGGGGGGCATGCCCCCCTGCTTAATGTTATGTAAAACTCCCCCTGCCGATCCCCTGCGCTGGCTACCCTTATCCCATTGCTGATAAAAGGAGTTCGCCATGCGCCAGACCGTCGCCCTGATAACCCTTGCCGCTCTGCTGTTACCTGCCGCCGCTGTCGCCGCCCAGAAGGTGCGCGTCGAGGTCCTGCAAAATAAGCTCGACCATCCGTGGGCGCTGGCGTTTCTCCCCGACCAGCAGGGGATACTGATCACCCTGCGCGGCGGTGAGCTGAGGCTTTGGCGCCAGGGAGAGGGGCTGTCGCCGGCTATTTCCGGCGTACCGCAGGTGTGGGCCAGCGGGCAGGGCGGATTGCTGGATGTGGCGCTGGCGCCGGACTTTGCCCACTCGCGCAAGGTGTGGCTGAGCTACGCGGAGGCCGGGGAGGATGGCAAAGCGGGAACCGCGGCAGGATACGGTCGCCTGAGTGAGGATCGCCGGCGGCTGGAGAATTTCCGGGTGGTGTTTCGCCAGCAGCCGAAGCTCTCCACCGGCAACCACTTTGGCGGACGTCTGGTGTTTGACGGTAAGGGACATCTGTTTATCGGCTTAGGCGAGAATAACCAGCGCGCAACGGCCCAGGATCTCGATAAGCTGCAGGGAAAGGTGGTGCGCTTGACCGAGACGGGGGAGGTACCGGCAGACAATCCGTTTGTCGGCCGCGCCGATGCCAGGCCGGAAATTTGGGCCTACGGTATTCGTAACCCGCAGGGGATGGCGATCAATCCGTGGAGCGATACCCTGTGGCTCAACGAGCACGGTCCGCGCGGCGGGGATGAGATTAACATCCCGCAGAAAGGCAAGAACTACGGCTGGCCGCTGGCGACGCACGGCATAAATTACAGCGGTCTGCCTATTCCGGAAGCTAAGGGGACGGCGGTGGACGGAACCGAAGCGCCGCTGTTTGTCTGGAAAACGTCGCCCGCCGTCAGCGGCATGGCCTTCTACGATTCGGCAACCTTCCCCCAGTGGCGGCACAAGCTGTTTATCGGCGCGCTGAAGGACCAGTCGCTGATTGTCCTCGACGTCAACGGCAATAGCGTCAGCGAAGAGGCGCGAATTCTGCGCGATCGCGGCCAGCGTATTCGCGACGTTCGCGTCGGACCCGACGGCTATCTGTACGTCCTGACCGACGAATCCAACGGCGAACTGCTGAAGGTTAGCCCGCAGGGCTAGCCTCAGGTGACCGGGATCGCCACCACGCTGCGCCAGGCCTGACGTTCGCTAATCTGCTGATACCAGCGCTGCAGGTTCGGGCGCGGTTGCCAGCTCGGTACGATGCTCATCAGGTTATAGACGAACGGCGCAACGGCGATATCACCGAGGCCGAATGATTCGCCGGAGAGCCACGGGAACGCCGCCAGCTCGTCGTCGAGGATGGCAAAGAGCGCTTCACAGGCGGCAATACCGGCGGCAATCGCTGCGGGATCGCGTTTCTCCTCCGGCGTTCTCACCAGCCCCATCAATACAGGACGGTGGGCGGGAGAGAGCGAGCCGTTGGCCCAGTCCATCCATTTGTCGCCCTGTGCCCGCCGTAGCGGATCGTCGACCCACAGGCGGTTTTGCCCATACTGCGCCGCCAGATAGCGAATAATGGCGTTCGACTCCCACAGTACGAGGTCGCCGTCCTTCAGCAGCGGCACCAGGCCGTTCGGGTTCATCGCCAGATACTCCGCGTCGTGATTCACACCAAACTCGAGCCCCGCCAAAATCTGCTGATAGGGAAGATCCAGCTCTTCCAGCACCCAGCGTACTTTTTTCACGTTAGTTGAATTGTTTCTGCCCCATAGCGTAATCATATCGGTTCCCGTTAGTTATTGAGCCGTCGTTGCAGCAAGGTGAGTCATCATGTTGGAATAAAGTTAATATATAGGCAATCGCGATCAAAAAAATTGCTCTGTTTTCAGCAAGACGCGAGGTTATTGCGTAAACTTTAAAAACTTTACCAACTCGCTGTTTCTTTAAGGTCATTTGTACGCTTTACTCACCGGCTGCTGCTGCGCCGATAGAGTGCTGCGGCATATTTTGTTTGGAAAGGATACTTGGGTGGCTCTTATGACGCATGATGCTTTTTCCCTTCGCGGCCTCGCGGCAGGCTGCGCTCTTCTCGTTCTCGTTGCACCTGCGGTACAGGCTGCAGACCAACTCCCCGATGCCCCTTCGATTGATGCGCGAGCCTGGGTCCTGATGGACTACGCCAGCGGCAAGGTGCTCAGCGAAGGCAATGCCGATGAAAAACTCGACCCGGCAAGTCTGACCAAGATTATGACCAGCTACGTCGTCGGGCAGGCGCTGAAAGCGGGCAAAATTAAATCTACCGATATGGTGACCGTCGGCCGCGATGCCTGGGCTACCGGCAACCCGGCGCTGCGCGGCTCGTCGGTGATGTTCCTCAAGCCGGGTATGCAGGTGTCGGTTGAGGACCTCAATAAAGGCGTCATCATCCAGTCCGGCAACGATGCCAGCATCGCGATTGCTGACTACGTCGCGGGTAGCCAGGATGCGTTTGTTAGCCTGATGAACGGCTATGCGCAAAAAATGGGCCTGACCAATACCACCTTTATGACCGTCCACGGCCTTGATGCGCCGGGCCAGTTCAGTACCGCCCGCGATATGGCGCTGCTGACCAAAGCGATGATCCACGACGTCCCTGAAGAGTACGCCATTCATAAAGAAAAAGAGTTTACCTTCAATAAGATTCGCCAGCCGAACCGTAACCGCCTGCTGTGGAGCACCAACCTCAACGCCGACGGCGTGAAAACGGGCACCACCACCGGTGCGGGCTATAATCTGGTCTCCTCGGCCACGCAGGGCGATATGCGCCTGATCGCCGTGGTGCTGGGGACCAAAACCGACCGTATTCGCTTTAACGAGTCAGAAAAGCTGCTGACCTGGGGCTTCCGCTTCTATGAAACCGTGACGCCAATTAAGCCGGACGCCACCTTTATCACCCAGCGCGTGTGGTTTGGCGACAGCAGCGAAGCGAAGCTCGGCGCAGGTGAAGCCGGCTCGATTACCATTCCGCGCGGCCAGATGAAGAACCTGAAAGCCAGCTATGCCCTGAAGGATACGCAGCTGACGGCGCCGCTGACCAAAGGGCAGGTGGTAGGGACTATCGACTTTAAGCTCAATGACAAAACCATCGAGCAGCGCCCGCTTATCGTGATGGAAGCGGTCAACGAAGGCGGCTTCTTTAGCCGAATGATGGACTTCGTGCTGATGAAACTGCACGGCTGGTTCGGCGGCTGGTTCTCGTAATCCGCCGGTCGCGCCCTGCGGGGCGCGATCAGTAGAGCAGTGAAATCTGTTTTTTCTTCGCCAGCGCCAGCAGGTCGTCGTCGGGACAGACGTCGCTGGCAATCACGTCAAAACGCGATAAATCGCCCATCCTCGCCGGCCTGACCTTACCGAATTTACTGTGATCCACCACCAGCACGTGGTAGCGCGCGCTGCTCATCGCCCAGTGCTTAACCGGCAGCTCCTCGAGGTTGTAGCAGGTCGCCCCCTGCTCGCAGTCAATGCCCGCCGCCGAGTAGAAGGCGATGTCCGGGCACAGATGGCTCAGGGTATCCTGCAGGCTCAGCGGCTTAAAAATTGCGTTGCTGGCGTGAAACTCACCGCCGCAGAGGATGGCCCGACAGTGGGGCTTTTCCTGCAGCGCAAGAAAGGTATTCAGCGAATAGCAGACGCCGGTAAACGGCAGGGCGTTATCAATCGCGTCAATGATCCACGGCGTGGTGGTCCCGCAGTCAAAAAAGGCCATCTGGTGGGCTTCAAGCAGGCCGGCTGCGTGGCGGGCGGCGCGGCGTTTTTCATCCACCAGGCGCGTCTTCTGGTCGCTAAGCAGGTAGTGCGTGGCGCTGCGCGGCTCGAGGACGATGTAACCGCCCAGCAGGACAACGGGCCCATTATGGCCGTTCAGGTCGCGACGGATGGTCATTTCAGAAACGCCAAGCAGCGCTGCGGCTTCTTTTAGGTGAAGCTTATCGCTGCGCTTGAGTGCCTGAATAAGCTGGCTGATGCGTTCATCACGACGTGTTTCCATAATCCCTCTAAGCTGAAATCGCCCTGCATTGGCAGGGCGTCAGTGGGCAATTTTACCTGCCGGAAGGGGGTTAGTCACGCGTCTGCAATGCGCGCCGAACGAGGAGCCGCCCGGCGCGGGCTATTCGCGGACCCAGCCTTTGCGGATCGGCAGGGAGAAACAGAGGCGGTACAGGCGCTGCAGGTATTGATAGAGCGGACGGCCGCCGCTGTGCCACAGCAGCTGCGCGCCCAGGCAGCCGCACATGGCGGTCAGCAGGCCGCCGAGCATATCCATCGGCCAGTGCACGCCGAGATAGACCCGAGACCACGCGATAGCCGCCGCCGCGGCCAGGAGCGCGAGCCCGGAGCCCAGCCGATGCCAGAATAAGAAGGCCAGCGCGAAGGTAAAGCTGATGGTGCCGTGATTGCTGGGGAACGAGTTATTCGGCGAGTGGTGCAGGAACTGATAGCCGACGTCGGCGGCAAAGGGGCGCTCGTGCGGGAAGAGAAGACCGAATATCCACGACAGCGTCAGGCTTATTGCCAGGGCCAGCATCACCTTAAATACCAGCTGGCGCTGATTCGGTCTCCATAGCCACAGCGCGGCCGTCAGTAGAGGAACAATCAAAATCAAATCTTTGGCGATCAGGGTGGCCAGCGTAATAGCCCACGAGGGTGAGGTGGGCGTGGCGTTGATCGCGGCGAACAGCGCGTAGTTGATATTTTCCAGCATACTTTCAGGCTCTTGGGGTCCGATAACAATAAGCCGCCCACCTTAAGAGACGGAGGCGATGAATTAAAGCAGTATTGTCTTAATTATCAGCTTGTTATGATTTTTTTTCGGCTGGCATCTTTGCTAACACGCCGGCTGCAATGAGTATAAGGCCTGTAACCTAATTGAAATATAAACGAAATATAGACAGGGATAATAAAAATTGCGCAGGGCGGGGGAGAGATGAAAGGTTGTGCTATTTTTTTAATTGTCACTCACAATTCACTATCTCCCCGGCAAGACTTTCATTAAACTTTGCGCGATTTTTTATAAATAAGAGATTTCATGCAGAATTATTCGCTTTCAGGCAAACGCCTCGGACGGCAGGCGCTACTTTTCCCGCTGTGCCTGGTTTTATACGAATTCTCCACCTATATCGCCAACGACATGATCCAGCCGGGCATGCTCTCGGTGGTCGCCGAGTTTCAGGTCGGTAATGAGTGGGTTCCAACTTCCATGACCGCCTACCTTGCGGGCGGAATGTTTTTACAGTGGCTGCTCGGCCCGCTGTCGGACCGTATTGGTCGCCGCCCGGTGATGCTGACCGGCGTCGTGTGGTTTATCGCCACCTGCCTGGCGACGCTGCTGGCCCAGTCCATCGAGCAGTTCACGCTGCTGCGTTTTTTACAGGGCATCAGCCTGTGCTTTATCGGGGCGGTTGGCTACGCGGCGATTCAGGAGTCGTTTGATGAGGCGATGTGTATCAAAATCACCGCCCTGATGGCTAACGTCGCGCTGATTGCGCCGCTGCTCGGGCCGCTGGTCGGCGCGGCGTGGGTCCACATCCTGCCGTGGGAAATGATGTTCGTGCTGTTTGCCGTGCTGGCGGCCATCGCCTTCTTCGGGCTGCAGCGGGCGATGCCGGAAACCGCCACCCGCATGGGCGAGAAGCTGTCGATGAAAGAGCTGGGCCGTGACTACGGCCTGGTGCTGAAGAATCTGCGCTTTGTCGCCGGGGCGCTGGCCACCGGTTTTGTCAGCCTGCCGCTGCTGGCATGGATTGCCCAGTCGCCGGTCATTATTATCAGCGGTGAGCAGGCGACCAGCTATGAGTACGGCCTGCTGCAGGTGCCTATCTTTGGCGCGCTGATTGCCGGTAATCTGGTGCTGGCGCGGTTGACCTCCCGCCGCACGGTGCGCTCGCTGATTATTCTCGGCGGCTGGCCGATTATGTTTGGCCTGCTGCTCTCCGCGGTGGCGACGGTGGTGTCGACCCACGCCTATCTGTGGATGACCGCCGGGCTGAGCGTCTACGCCTTCGGAATCGGTCTGGCTAACGCCGGCCTGGTTCGCCTGACGCTGTTTGCCAGCGATATGAGCAAAGGGACGGTGTCGGCGGCGATGGGGATGCTGCAAATGCTGATCTTCACCGTCGGGATTGAAGTCAGCAAACATGCCTATGAGCTGGGGGGAAGCGGGATATTCAGCCTGTTTAACCTGCTAAGCGGCGTGCTGTGGCTGGCGATGATTATCTATTTTCTGCACGATAAAAGCGTCGGCAGCGGCCACGATCCGCAGTAGCCCATGCTAATAACCCCGGGTGCGGCGCGACGCCTCACCCGGGAGCGTATCAGGCGAACGGCGCTTCGCGATTCAGCACCTTATCGATAATATGCAGCACCCCTTCCTCATTGTTATGTGGCGCATCGTAACCGGCAACGGCTTTTACCGGCGCGGCGGCGTTGGCCATGGCGTAGCCGAATCCGGCGTGTTGCAGCATTTCAATATCATTCCCGCTGTCGCCAAAGGCGACGACCTGATGATTTTCAATCCCCCAGCGCTCCTGCAGGATGCGCAGGCCGTTGGCCTTGTGCACGCCGGGCATAATCAGATCGATGCTGCCATAGCCGGTGGCAACGGCGTTGACCATCTCGCCGAGCGCCGCATGCAGCTTTGGCTGCATCTCGGGGATCAGATTATCGGGCACGTTAAGGCCAAACTTGAGGATCGCATCGTCGAGGTTATTAAAGTCATCCACCAGCTCAAGGCGGTGATAATACTTTGCCGCGACCGCTTTTAGCTCATCATTGTAGCGATTGAGCGTATAGGCGCTGCGCTTGCCGCAGGCGATAATTTCAATTTCCGGCAGCGTCTGCAGAAAGTCGATAACCGCGTGAAAGTGATCTTTCGGCATCTGGCAGTTAAATACGTCATCTCCGGCGTTGACCACCCAGCCGCCGTTTTCGGCGACGAAGGCAATCTCATTCGCCACTTCGGGGAAAAATGAAATCAGCTGGTAGTACTGGTTACCGCTGGCGACCACGAAGCGGATATCCTGCTCGCGCATCCGCCGATACTGGCTGAGGAAGCGCTGGCGATTATAGGTTTTGGCATCGCTTAAAAAGGTACCGTCCATATCTACCGCAATCAGTTTGATGCTCATTAGCTGTTCTCCATGACAGGTTCAGGCTGCGGCTTAGCCACCGCACGAGCGACCAGAGCCGCCACCATGACCAGCCCCAGCACCACCATCATGGCGCTGCGCAGGCCGAAATGTTCGCCGAGGAAGCCCAGCAGCGGCGGCCCGACGAGGAAGGCGAGGTAGCCGGTGATGGCCACCACGCTGACGCGCTTCGGCGCATCCGGCCCGGTGTCGCTGGCCGCCGAAATGGTCAGCGGGAAACCGAGCGAAGCGCCAAGCCCCCAGAGCAGCACGGAGATCCCGGCGACCCATGGGTTATCAACAAAAATAATCAGACCAATGCCCAGCGCGCCCATTACCGCACTGGCGCGCACCACCGTCACCCGGCTATAGCGGTCAATGAACCAGCCGCCGGTAAAGCGGCCAACGGTCATGCCGAGGGTGAATCCGGCGTAAATTAAGGAGCCGGAGGTTGGGCTAAAACCGTGGCCGTCCACCATCAGCAGCGGCAGCCAGTCGTTGGCGGAGCCTTCGGCAAACGCCATTGCCAGCACCACGACGCCAATCAGCAGCAGCTGAACATCGCGCCAGACCGGCAGGCCTTTTTCACCCTGCTGAGCGGCCTCGGCGGCATTTTTCCCGGTACCATCGGGGATCGCGCGGATGGCGATCGCAATGGGCGCGATGGCGACCAGCGCGGCCAGCAGAATGTGCGGCGCGGCGGGCAGGCCAAAGCCGGTCACCGCCATGCCGATACCGGCGCCGATCAGGGTGCCGAAGCTGTAGAAGCCGTGCATCATCGGCAGCACGGTTTTATTCATTTCGCGTTCGACGGCGGCGCCTTCAACGTTGATGGCCACCTCTGCCGAACCGAAGCTGGCGCCAAAAATCGCCAGGCCGATGGCAAACAGGGTCGCCGAAGCGAACCACAGCGCGACGCTCAGCACCGCCATGCCCACCACCGCACAGGACATGGTGGTGCGAATCACCTTGCGGGTGCCGAAGCGCTTAACCAGCCACGCCGAGCAGAGAATGCCGCTCATGGAGCCAATCGACAGGCCAAACAGGACGATGCCCATTTCCGCCGTCGATAGCGCCAGCAGATCGCGAATGGCCGGCGTGCGCGTGGCCCATGAGGCCATCAGTAATCCGGGGATAAAGAAGAACATAAATAGCGCCCATAGCCGAAGCTGGAGGGCTCTGCGGGAGTTTTGCGCTGTCATCCGTAAACGCCAGTGAAGAGAAGATGCAGACAACACTAGCAAGTTTGTGTACATTTGTACATACACCGGATGGCCTTCAGGTTAGCGAATGTTTGGCCGTCGTTATCCCCATCATCACCCGTGATGGGGGCGCAATTGAAAAGAGATAAATATGGCCCGTCGACCGAACGACCCCCAGCGTCGGGAGCGCATTTTGAACGCGACCCTGGACACGATTGCCGCCCACGGTATTCATGCGGTCACGCACCGCAAGATTGCCTGCTGCGCCGAAGTCCCGCTGGGTTCGCTGACCTACTATTTCAGCGGCATAGACGCGCTGATTGAGGAGGCGTTTTGCATTTTTACCGTCGAGATGTCCGCTCAGTATCAGCAGTTTTTTGCCGAGGTGAGCAGTCGCGATGAGGCCTGCGACGCTATCGCCGAACTTATTTTTAGCGCCCAGGTAACCACCGCGCGCAACATGGAGCTGATGTATCAGCTGTACGCCTTCTGCAGCAGCCGTCCGGCGCTCAAGGCGGTGATGCAGAGCTGGATGCAGCGCAGCCAGCAGACGCTGGAGCAGTGGTTCGAACCGCAGACCGCCCGCGGGCTGGATGCGTTTATTGAAGGCATGACCCTGCATTTCGTCACCGACAGCGCGCCGCTGTCAAAAGAGGCGATTCGCCTGATGGTCGGCCGCCTGGCCGGGGAGGCGTAGCGCCGCCGAAGATCTGTCTTTAGCTAAGAGAGCTTGTGCCCCGTTAGCGTAAAACTATGGGTAATAAACGGCATGGCGCACGCCGCCGTCGGCGCTGTAAAACAGCGGGGTCATTCAGGATGGGGAATTTCAGGCAACAAAAAACCCATTTATGTAAATGGGTTAATAAAAACAATGAGTTGTAAGATAATCAATAAGTTAGTTTGGTGGGGAAAGGTGGCGATTACGGGGCATTGCCAACCGCTGCCGCCACTTTGCCGCCATTTGGCAGGGTAGCCAATGGGTTAAAGCGCAGCGCTGTTTCAAGGTGATCAGGGGCCAAGTGAGCATAGCGCATGGTCATTTTTATGTCGTGGTGACCAAGGATATTCTGAAGAGCAAGGATGTTACCGCCTGACATCATAAAGTGTGCTGCAAACGTATGGCGCAGAACGTGGGTAAGCTGACCGCGCGGCAGCACGATAGAAGTTTTCTCCATCACAGATAAAAACTGGAAGTAGCAGTCAGTAAAGAACTTGAAACCGTCCAAGGCAATGATTTCCTCATACAACTCTTTGCTGATTGGAATGCTGCGGTTCTTTTTGCCCTTAGTCCTGACGAATGTGATCCGGTATTTTGTAACCTGAGAACGAGTCAGGTTTACAGCTTCGCGCCAGCGGGCACCGGTACTCAGACAGATTTTGACAACCAGGGTGAGCAGGGGGCTTTGGCGTTTGCAGTCGCACAAAAGCTCAGTGATTTGTTCATGTGTCAGCCAGGCCATCTCTTTTTCTGCGATGGTAAATTTGCGCATGTTCTCCAGTGGGTTTGGCGCAGTCCATTCTCCAAGTCGTGCCAGCTCGCTAAACACTCCGCTCATATAGCTTTGCTCAAGATTGATAGTTACCGGGCTGGCTCCTTTCTTCCATTTTTCGCTAAAGTAGATTTCACCCGTCAGGCGTTTATCTCGATAGTGCGCGAACATTTTGGATGTTAAATCAGTGGCGAGGGGATTTCCGAGAACATCGACCATCAGGATCAGCTTGTCGTGAACATGCTCGCCTGCGGTCAGAGATTTTCCGTGCAGCTTGTACCAGAGTTCTACGACATCTTTTAGCGTCCGACGGTCTACCGATTCGCCCAGCCAGGGTTTCGCCTCAGTCTCATCCATCATGTGCCGTTCAAACGCTAACGCTTCACCTTTAGTAGCGAATTGCCTACGCACGCGGCGTCCGCTACGACCTGCGGGGTAGTATTCACAAATCCATTTTCCGGTGGTGAGTTTTCGTACTGACATAAAAAATGCCCTCCTTTTGGAAAGCATTTTTACTGTATGTATAAACAGTGTCAATGTATGATGTTAAGAACCTTATACATCATAGGTATCGGTATGACTGCGGTGCTGTTATGTTGTCACCTAATGAACTTAGCAAACGTGGTTGTTCATAGACTTTCAAATCACCGATCTTAATCGCAAAGGCTTTATCCCTGCTTTGAAAGTAAGAATCAAAGAATTGTTTACTGATACCCGCATAACGGCTGGTTTTTTTCCAGACATTGCTGGGTTTGTCTTCAATAACATCGGCAATATCGAACTCAGCAACGATCATCCCTACAGGCATTGTTGAATAAATAACCACAGATTTAACATCTGGATTTTTGAAGATTCCTTTTCTGAACTCAAACTTTTTTGTTCCATCAAGAATCTTTTCAACAAATTCAGGTTTAATTGACAATAATACTTTCATCTACAGCACCAAGTTTAATAATGTTGTCAAATTCTCTGTCGGTTAATTTTAATACACCCCAATATGCTTGTGGGTTTAAACCAACGTCTTCTATTAGTTTAGCACGAGTGATTCTTTTCGGTAAAGCAAGATTATATGTAAAACTTATAATATAGGGGTATTTCTTTGTTTTATAAAAACTTCTCAATTCTATTTCGGTAAATACACTATACCGAGCACAGTATTTAATAAAATCTTGCTCTGTTGGGAATGAAAAAATATCTCTAACATCTTCTACAACACATAAAGATGTAGCAACAGAACGATAATGAGCTGGACCTTTTTTATCTGACGTTCGATAAATTACGAGAATGTCATGCATTTTTATATTTGCTACATCTTGCATGGCGCAGATGTAAATTTTTCTTATACTGTTAGCGTGAGACACGTCAGTAATAATATCTGGTGATTCAGTTATAAGTTTTGAATCTGGGAATAGACGAGTATGAAAATCTGGATAAATAGATAGTAAGTATTTGTTTTCTTTATGTCTGTTGTTGATGAAGGGATAATCGGCAAGAAGGTCTCCAGTGAGATCATCTGTGCTCATTTCTCTTACTAAAACATTTTCAATACCGTTTTCGGATTCTTTTTTTCCGTATTTTATAAATCCATAATTTAAAAAAAGTTTAATCAGGTAATCATGCTTATCAAAAACTGTTACATATATATCGTTCACTTTTTCACTTAATGCGTGGTCAAATATTTTTTTCAAAAAACGTTGACCTCGCAATGTACCTTTCGTATTAAACTTAAAGGTCCCTATTTTGAGATGTTTTAAATCAGCCAATGAAGGGTTAACATCAGTAACCTCGCCATCTTCAATTTTGAGATACATGAATCCATCAATTGAATCATCCTCATTGTAGAGCACGTATGCTTTTTCTCTTAGATCTTTTGCTTTTTTGTGAAACCATTCTACAAAACCAGCTTTATAGTCAACTTTCAATGAGTCAAAAAAAGCATCGTCAAAGTTTACTTCATTAAAACTAATGTGCTTTAAATTTTCCATTTTAATCTCCATGTCTCATTGAAAAGTCATTTTCTAAATTTAATGAAATGTGCGATTATATATAATGCTATTAACGATAGTGAGCCGTAAATAAATAGATTTTTATCTAAACTTTCTGTTGGGACAAATTTCATAACAAATGTTATTGCTGCGCCGTAGAAAATGTATGTAAATATTTTGCTTAGTTTAGATTTCGTGTTTTTAAATTTTACGACGACAGAAAAATCATTAAGTCTCGAATTTATATCATTCGATATTTTCCAATGATATATCATTGGATCATGAGACCCGAAAGATATGCCTTTGCTAAAATATTTTGTCCATGTCTCAGACTCTAAAATTCTTGAACCTTTATAATTTGAACCGGATGCAGCACAGTCATCAACCATATCGCGGATTATAAAAATATGGCATTTCAAAGGGGTACAAGCGGCGCTAGCAAGAGTTGTGGCTATTTCTGAGGGCAGATTTCTTTGCTCATTAACCCTAAAATCAATGATATCAGACCGCTCAATACTACTCTTAAGGAAGAGATCTTTGGGGTAAAATGTTTTCACTAAAAGACCGATATCTTCTTTATTAATTTGGACACGGAATCTTAAATAGTGATTGCAAGCATCTTCGGAAGAGAGACAATCCTTGAGTTTAAAGGCTAGTAAGGTGCCATTGTGGATTTTTGTTATTTTGACTCTATGGTCAAGCTCGCCGCCGCTAAATGATAACTTAGTATTAACAACTAAGTCTCCTTTATTGGCGAGCACTAATTTTAAATGTCTACCATCTACTGTTTTAGTGTCAATAAGGTATTCATTGAAAACTGCAGTTACGAGATCTCTGCTTGATTCAAGGTTTTCACTAAGATCTGAAAAAAAATTATTTTCTTTTTCGAATGGTAGGAATATGCATATTGCCCCATGTTTAGCAATGGTTTCATCTTCAGGCTTTTTGAATGTGATGCCAAAATCTAAATAGCCAAATTTATGAGCGCTTATGTTCCAAAAATTAATATGCAACTCTTCAATGAAATTCTTATGTTCAGAGTTGTAGGTCGAGCCTGAACTACTATGATAATCCCTACACCCCCAGACCGCAAAACTTCGTGACATATCGATTTCCTTTGTCAGTAACGGTTTTAATTCAAATTGACCAGTAAGTAAAAATGGCATCGTGCAATTGGGTTAAGTTCACTGATAAAGCACTCAAATGAATGGCATGGATTGGGTGCTCCAACCTTGACTCTTCCTACAGGTATTCTCGTAAGTTCTCTAATACTCACTTTCCCTTCTATCTCTACCACCCACTTACCATCGGTCACTTCGTGAAAATGCTGATCAGCTAAATAGAGCTGATCTGAATCCATGATTACGATAGGTTTTTGCAGAGAATCTGGCACCAACGCTTTGTCGAGTAGGTAAAAATTTGAATCTAATAATTTCCCATCTTTGATTTTTTTTCGAGGTACGGAAAACAAATCAGCAAGAACATTTTCATTTGCTGATTGGATACCTAAAGATTTTTGGGGTGGCTTAGGACTCCCAGTTCCAAATGAAAGCCACTCAACTGGGACGCCAGTTTCAATTGAGCACTTTATTATCCAGTCCGCAGGGAACACGTCTCTCATCCATCTGGTGCTCATCGTGCTTGTTGAAATCCCAAGCCGCTCACAAAGAGCCTTACGAGTACTTACTCCGTAGGCCTCAAGCATACGAAGAATAGCCTCACGGCCACCATTGTTAAAATCCATTAATGCTCCTTTGGAACCTTACATGTTGACAAACTCCAAATGAGACGTAATATTGCTATTGAAGCTCATTTGGAGTCTTCACTATTGAACACCGCTAGACACGGCTTACTTACTTAAAAAGGAATCTTGCATCATGACTCCTCACATTTCAATCACGTTGACTGTTCCTTCCGTATCAATTGAAAAATATAGCGAACTTACTGGGCTATCAATTGACACAATCAACGACATGCTAGCGGATGGTCGCTTGATACGGCACCGCTTACGCAAAGATAAAAAGCGCGAAAAAGTTATGATCAACATTGCGGCTATGACTGTCGATGCTCTCTCAGATTGCAACGTGTCCATCAATTAGTTCGATTTTGAGACCGACTGAGGGCAATGACTATGTTTGATTATCAAACCTCCAAACATGCGCACTTTGATGCGGCTTGCCGAGCATTTGCGATTGAGCACAATCTGGAAGATGTAGCCGCTGCTGTTGGCATGAGGCCGCAGATCCTGCGCAACAAATTGAATCCAGCACAGCCACACCGTTTAACCTGTGACGAGCTTTTAGCTATTACGGATTACACCGAAGATGCGCGTTTACTGGATGGAATGCTGGGACAGATTAACTGCCTTCCATCCGTACCGGTAAACAATGCCACCGAAGGCAACATGCAGCTGTGCGCACTGAGTGCCACAGCCTGTGTGGGCGCAATTGCTGGGGAAGCCGTATCTACTGGTCATATGACCGCCGCCCGCCGTACACAAATCCTTGATCGCGCCCGCGATGCTATCCGGAGCCTTTCCGTACTGGCTTATACCGTTGAAAGCCGTATTCAGTCCGCGCCGGTGCTGGCTGCTGCTGTCGATATCGTGACAACTAACGTCACAGGAATGATGTAAGGGAAAACAATGAAAGCCTTTGTTACCTATTTGAAACACCAGTCACCACCTATGCAGCTAGCCAGCGGTTCAACTGGCTGGATTGAGCTGCCAGATGGTCAGCGCTGGAATCCTAGCCACGTATATAAATTTACGGCGCATCAACCGCGCCGCCGTTGGTGGCATCGCCTGATGGGATTACTGCGGGGGCAGTATGGCCATTAATCAGGAACAGCAAAAGCTGGGGCTGGCGCAGATTCGCAACATACGCCGCAAATATTTCAGTAACAGCAGTGAAGCCGCAGATTGGTGGGACAAGTTAACGCCGGAGTGGCGCGGGGTTGTCCTCCATGCTGCGGGCATCTCTTCCGGTTCCGGGGAGTTTAAAGCCAGTCTGAGCAAGTGTTGCTGGCGCGAACTTTTCGAACGTCTGGACTATCGCGCCATGATCCACTTGCGCCAGGGTATATCCAGGGCGCGTCTGACTTTTGAGGGATTCGGTTCGTTGCGGGACTCTGATTTTTCAGCCCGTACAGCACATGACAGACCGATTAAAAAAGCGCATCAGATTAATAGCCGCAACGGGGTGCAGATGATTATTGCGCCTCATATCGTTAGCAAAATGCAGCAGGAGAATCACTAATGTCCATTATTTCAGTAGACGCTAAAGAGCTGGGGCGCGAGCTGGCCGCATGGGGCGTACCACACAATTACGCCATTCGCTTTGTGGAAAAAAGCACTGTAAAAAATAATCGTGTTGCCCTGCATCCGTTTTTCTTTAATGACACTGAGCATATGACCAGCAAGCGCCACTGGCTGGCAGTCAATGCAGCTTACTGGTGCTGTGTATATCGTGAGGCAGAAAGCCAGCTACAGCAGGTAGAAGCGCTGGCCAGCATCCGTTCCATGTATTACATCGCTGGATCGTTGGGGGCTGGTGAAATCAAGGCGCTGATCCAGGAGTGGTGGCGCAATACTTATGAACTGCATAAGGTTCCTGCGCCTAGCTATACCGCCGTACCTATTACCTTTTCTTTCCACTAATTAATCGCCTGATTTTTTGGCCATCCCTGCGGTGGCAGGGGATTCTTTTGCCTTAAGGAAACCAAAATGAACATGACATGTAACCATTTGCCCGTAATAAATTCCGGTACCGATCTGCTGGCCATGCTGGCCAAAGCAACTGCGGAAGGTAAAGCCGTTGCCGCCGATTTGTGTTCCACTCGTCTGGATAAGCTAGCTACCCATGCCGCAAATGAAGGTTTGAGCGCGGCTGAGATTGTAGAACTGATCCGGCAAGAGGCTGAGGCCATTTGCAGTAAAGGGGGGACATCATGGCAGTAAAATCCCCAATTGATTCCATTGCGAAGGCCATCGCATGACGTTGGCCTTAGACAAACAACGTTGCGCCGCCGATTCAGGGCGGCGTGATGCTAATCAGTCTGAAGATGCAGACGCCATCACACACTGGGCGTATTCATGGAATGCGCCCCGTAAGGCCATCTCAAGCCCGATACCCACATACGAAGAACTACAGCGCCATGATCGAGAGAATGCAGCGCTGGCTTGCGCCCAGGATTTGCTACAAAAGCAATCTGTGATTGTTCGTATGTCGGTAAATGCGACGGTCAGCAAGCTGGAAAAAGAACAGGGCGTAAAGCGCGCAAATGCTTACCTGGCTAAAACCTTCCTTGAACGCATTCTGCCGCGTATCAATATTGTTTCAGAGCGTTATCACATTGGCAAAATGACCGCCGATACGGTGCGTCTTATGTACCGCTTTAATCACCTACCTGATATGTCGAAAGAGGATATTGACCTGCTGGCGCAGGATGTTTCGACGTTCATCACAATGGAACTCAGTAGTATAAACGATGAAATGCCGGATGCCGGTGCGCTTAAGTTGCTGCATACACTTTATGTTCGTGCTGCTGCCATTACTCATTCATTCCGCCAGTCTGCGCCGGATTATGAAAAGTTAATGCGTCGCTGCTTCGAGGAGCCAAAAGCCGCCGCTTCTCTCGCCAAAATGATGTCTGATCAGTGGTGGGCGCTTCGCCTGCGCCGCCATGCGTCTGAGTGGCGCGAGCATTTACATATTGCCCTGAATCACGTCAGCAGAAAGGTCAACACTTATGCCAGCAAACAGCTTATCCGTGACTGGAAGGAGCAGAAGCGCCGCACGCGGGAATTTCTGAAGTCGATGGAACTTGAGGATGAATTCGGCAACCGGATTAGCCTGATTGATAAGTACTGGGGAAGCGTGGCCAATCCCGCGATTCGCCGTACAGAAATGATGGTGCGTATTCGTGGATTTGAAAACGTTTGTAATGAGCTGGGGTATGTTGGGGAGTTTTACACCATCACTGCGCCGTCTAAATATCACGCGACTACTATTCATGGCCACCGCAACCGTAAATGGAATGGCAGCAGTCCGGCTGATACCCAGGGATATCTGCGTAAAATCTGGGGACGGATCAGGGCAAAGCTTCACCGGGAAGACTTGCGCGTGTTCGGAATCAGGGTTGCGGAGCCGCATCACGATGGCACGCCACACTGGCACATGTTGCTATTTATGCGTCCTGAAGAAGTTGAACAGGTGCGCGGCATTCTACGTGATTATGCGATGGATGAAGACCATGGCGAGCTGATCACCGATAAAGCCAGAAAGGCACGCTTTCATGCTGAAAGTATCGATCCGGAAAAAGGGTCGGCAACCGGTTATGTAGCCAAATACATATCAAAAAATATTGATGGCTATGCGCTGGATGATGAACTGGACGACGAAAGCGGCAAGCCAATGAAAGAAGCCGCCGCCGCAGCTGCTGCATGGGCATCATGCTGGCGTATCCGCCAGTTTCAGTTCGTAGGTGGTGCACCGGTAACGGTATGGCGCGAATTGCGCCGGATGGCTGATCACGATACCGCGATGGGGTTAAGCGTTGAATTTGCTGCGGTACATGATGCTGCTGACAGCGGAGACTGGGCGAAATATATCAATGAGCAGGGTGGACCATTCGTAAGACGGGATGAGCTGATCGCACGCACATGGTATGAAACCAGCCCGGAATTTAACGCCTACGGCGAAGAAATCGTTCGGGTTAAGGGGGTTTTCTCTCCTGTCGTTGGCATGGATGTGCCTATTTTAACCCGATTAACAAAGTGGAAGATTGTCCCGAAGTTAGCCGCCGATCAGGCGGCAGCAGTTAGCGGCGCGAATGCGCCGCCTAGGAGTTCTGTCAATAACTGTACGGAGGGTGAAGCCCCCTGGCGGTTAAAAAGTGATTTAAACCAGAGAGGGTTTGTCGGCTCCGACGAAGAAATAGCCATACTGATGCGCGGCAGCGGGCTGATGTATGGCCGGGGAACGTTGATTTACAGGAATGGTCGGTTACAGGAGAAACAGCATGATTCGAGCAGCCAGCGCTGGCCGGGTTGGTCGTGAGTATTTTTGATTTAAGTGTTAGATATTGCGGAACATTCTTATGTTTCTGTTTTCAATTCTCAAAATGTGATTTACTCTATACTGTATATTTATACAGTTATTTGCGTGGGAGGATATTAGTGCAGGATTTATTTGTTGAGACTATTGCGCTTCAGCGGATTGCGTTATTTACAAAGTTGGTTGCTCGGGGGGATTGCTCTGTTGATGAAAAAGACGTGGCGATAGCATGGCTGGGGGAGTTGACGGAGGCGTTATCCAGAAAGCTGGATGAGAATGAAGCTAATAGCCCCCAGAGCGGGGGCATTTCACGCGGCGGGTGTGGCTTTCAGTAGATCAAGCGCCATCTGCTTCTGAATAGGTGACAGGTTGTTAAGCAGAGCCTGAACCATCGCATCACCTGTTTTCGCACTCGGGCTGAGAGTGTGGGAAAAAGTCAGGTTCATAACAAAAGTATGCCCACACTCTACGTCCGCACAGGCGCAGTAAATATCAGCAATCTGCCGGTGCTTCCGGTTTGTCTTGCGAATAACCGCCTTTGAGCCGCATTCCGGGCATTCGATTTTCAGCACGCGCATATTCCACTCTCCAGCTGTCAAAATATGCCTGGATTTTAGCCTTTTTTGTCTCATGCCGCATCCTTATCCGTTGTTTCATCTGAAAAATGTAGGTGCAGTCGTGGGGGAACTTCAGGATCGCCGTTGATGGCTATCGCCAGGCGGCGCTGAATCGGGCGTACTTCGTTGCGTTTATAGGTTCGCTCTGTCTTTTCCGGGTCGCCCAGTCCCGCCGCATTTTGCGGCACGATACCGGCCAGCCCGGCCGGAAAGCGGTGCGCATTCAGAATGTCCTGGGCGCTGATGTTCTTCACGTTGGCAAATTCATCCTTTGCAGAAATATCGCCCATTTCAATGAATTTGATGGCGTCGCCCTCACCACCAGGGATATTCACCAGGATGGTGGAGAAGTTGCCGATCCCCTTGCTGTCACGCAGCTGCTGTTCAATCTCTTCCTCCATCTCGTCCGTCATGCTGGGGTCGCGGGTGTAGAGGATACCGCCCGTATGCGCCCCATTGTGGTAGTAGCGACGGCGGAAAATAACGGCTTCACTGTTGAGCAGCGCAGAATGGACGCCGCCGATGTAGTCCGGCAGGCCGTAGATATGCTGCTGCGGGTCGTACATCTTGATGAAGATAATATCTTCCTCCGGGTAAACCAGCGGTTCTCCTTCCTGTAGTACCACGTAGTCACTAGGAACCGGCTGCGCGTTCTCCCTGTCCTTACGGCGATGTGACCATTGTCTGGAAAACGCGCAAGAAAGTGGAGGTTTACGTGGTGATCCGTCCGTATGAGATGCCGCTGGAAATCACCATCAATCTGATGCTGGATGCCAGCCTTGAGGGGGCCGTATGAGTAAGCGTATTTCCGGGGCGTCGTTTGACACCTACTGGGGAACGGATTTGATCCACGTCGAAAAGCTGACACTGGATATTACGGATAACACTGCGCTGGCGCAGACGAAGGGGGTGCCGGATGGCTATGTGGACGGGGATGTGTACCCTCACCGCAGGCACCGCCAGTGCACTGGTACCGGTGAAAGCGGAGGGGACGGGCGGCGCGTATAACCTCGCGCCGGGATATTACCGGATTCTGCCGGTGGCGGTGTCAGGTATCAGCCATGTGGTGAGTGAAGAAAACTGGCTGACGGTGCCGGGAGCTGATGAAGAGAGCGACGATGAACTGCGTGAACGCTGCCGTAACCAGTTCAACCTGGTGGGTAATTACCACACCGATGCGGTTTACCGCTCCATGATTGCGGGCATTGCCGGGCTGAGTATTGACCGTATTTACTTTGAGCATGACGCCCCGCGCGGGCCAGGAACCGCTAACGCCTATTTGTTGCTGGACAGCGGCGTGATCTCCGATCCCTTTGTGGCGGCGGTGAATGACTACATCAACACGCAGGGTCACCACGGACATGGCGATGATATGCAGTGTTACGCTATGCCGGAAACATCCCACGATCTGGATGTTGTTCTGTACCTGCCTGACCCGGACAACATGCTGGCTGATGAACGCGATGCGCTGCTGTCGGGGGTGGAAAATCTGGTGCGCTGTGCGTTTCGGGAAAACACGGATTATGACGTGAAGAAGACGTGGCCGTATGGCCGGTTCTCCTTCTCTAATCTGGGCAGGGAGATCCACCGGACGTTTACGGCGGTGGATTCAGTCACCTTTTCCCTGCGGGATATCGTCAGCGATCTGAACGTCCCGCGTCTGACCAGCCTGACGGTGAGTATCGAACATGACTGATTTTGATAAAAAACTGGCCGGGTTAACGCTGCCGTCATGGATGAACAAAGGCGAGCCGCGCAAATTACTGAATACAGCCCGGCTCTACTGGAAGCTGGTCTGGGAGTGGATCACCTGGCCGGTTAACCAGTTCGACCCGCTGACCTGCTCGGAGTCGATTTTACGGCTGATGGCCTATGACAGGGATATTACCCGCTTCAACGGTGAGCCGCTGTACCTGTTCAGAAAGCGCGTGGCGTATGCCTTTGTGAACGCGGCGGATTCAGGCTCCATCGCCGGTTTTATTGCCATCTTTGAACGCCTGGGGATTGGCTACGTGGAGCTGCTGGAACGTCAGCCGGACATTGACTGGGATGTGATTATTGTTCGTGTTTCGGACAGCCAGATTGCGCAGAACGCAGATCTGATGATGCAGATTATCCGCCAGTACGGCCGTACCTGCCGCCGCTATCGCTTTGAGGTAATGAACACGCTTCAGCTGTATATCAACGCCGGGTGGAATGACGGGGAATTAGTCTGCTATTACGCCGGGGAATATATCGGCGGGGAAAAACGACTGGACGGGGAATATATTTGTTTTCCGGCCAGTGATGGAATCAATGATAACGCCATATTTGGCGCAAAACTGTAGGTATTATTTATGAGTCAGACGGTGATTACTTCCGCCTTTGAACAGCTGAAAGCCCAGGAAGCGGCCAACGGTGGCGTTGTCATTCTTGATGAATTTGTGTTTGCAAATATTCCAAATCTGGACATTACCAGTCCTGTTGATCGCGGTGAGGGGTTGCCGGACGCTGCGCTGATTGTGCATCGTCAGGCTGTGGGTAAAACCGGGATGGTGAATAACAACGCCGTGGTTTACTCCGTGGTGATGGGCGCGGATGTGGGTGACTTTGACTTCAACTGGGTGGGGCTGGTCAACAAAGATAATAACGTGGTGGCGATGATTGTTCATGCGCCCACGCAGAAGAAAATTAAAACGGCGACTGGCCAGCAGGGTAACGTTTTAACCCGTTCTTTTCTGATGGAGTATAACGGCGCGTCAGAGCAGACCCAGATTATCACCCCGGCAGATACCTGGCAGATTGATTTCACTGCCCGCCTGAACGGTGTTGATGAGCGTATCCGCTGTAAGAACATGGACATTTACGGTTCGGCCGCATTCATGGATGACAGTTTTCTGGTAGTAAAAGACACCGACAACTATCTGGTTAAAAAAGGCACGGCATACATTGCCGGTGTTCGTGGGGAACTGCTGTTTGATCAGAATCTTACTGTTGGTCAGCTACCGAGTAAAATCTGGGTGGATGTGTCCTGGAAGGGGACACTAACCAGTGTCTGGGCGTCGTCAGTGAAACTGACGGTTGCGGAGATGCTGGAAAACTACACAGAAAATGACGAAAAGCATTATGTTTTCGCTATTGCTGAAATCAATGTGGACGGGGGAGTGAGTGACCTCCGATTACCCGGTGTGAAATCAGGAATTGTTAACGAAATAAATAAAAAACAGCCGCTTGATGACACTCTCACATCACTGTCTGGTCTGGATGCCAGAAAGGATATGATCCCTTACTTTACCGGGGAAAAAAGCACCGGACTGACTGAATTAACGCCTGCCGGGAGGGGAATGCTCGGAAAAGAATCAGTGGAAGATATGGTGAGTTTTCTGGAGCTTGACCGTGTTGTACGTGCATCCATTCATCAATATATGACTGATGAAGATTTGGTTAAGATAAAAAGCCAGGCAGGGGCGGAGATTGATACCGATTATGCGCTGAAGAAAGCAATTAATGATGGCGTCACCGAGCTTTTTTATCCGCCAGTAGCTGGGGTTTATGTTCACGGAAATACACCTGTAACATTGCCATCCGGTTTTAATATGTATGGTGTCTGTAAACGTCCCTACGTAGTCGGTAATGATTCAGCATTTAACGGGTGCGGCACGGTTATCCGTAAGGCATCCGGAAAGGCATTTTTATTTTATATGACAGGTCGCCACACTTTTAGGCAGGTAAATTTTGACGGGCGTGAGCAAAGTGGCAGTCTGACATACGGTGTATCCAGTTCATCACAAATGAATGGCAGTCGTTTTATTGAGTGCGGTATTTATCGGTTTGGCGTGGGGCTTGGCTGGAGTAATTATATTGCAACGTTATATGTACAGGCGTGCAATATTTCCGGGAATGGAACGGGGGTGCGTAACCTGATAGATTCCCGTGTGATCGACTCTGTCATTAACGCGAATAAAACAAGAGGGGTATCATTACTCACCGGGGCGAATAATAATTCTTTCATAGGTGTAAGAAATGAATGGAACGGACAGGAAAATTATTATGCTTATAAATCTGTTGAAAATATTATTTCCGGTGAATTATGCGACCGCGCAGGATATGCGGCTATTGCAGCTTTAGAAGGGGGGAGCTGGGTTATTGATGGCACCGTTGTTCGCCGGTCGGGCGCAAATGTCACTGAGGGTGATAATAGCTCCTGTCATTTCATGGTCGTCGGTGACAAAAGTTCAATTACGATGAACGGAGTCGTGACAGGTACCGGGGCTGATGACGATGGCGGTGGGCTGAGATCACCTTCGTTTATCTTTTCCTCCACGGGAACGGGAAGTTCGAATGTCATTGCTGCGGGATGTAATTTCTTTGGGTTTGTAAAATCTTTACACAATGAAAAAAACACGCTTCTGAAAGTGATCCGTTCCTGTCTCGGGTGCCCTGATGAAGTTAATACGGGACTTTCGAAGTCAGTTAATGGACGAGGGTGTATTGACAGTCAGTCAGGTGTGCTGAGTTCTGGTGTTGGTAGCGTATTTTCAACAACGCTGGGGAATATATCACCTGGCCTGTACGGTGATCATATATTCAGAACATTACTGATTGAAGGGCGAGTGAACTCTACTGGTGCGAGTGTTTTATTTCGTGTTCCGTTGGTCTTTAAATATGAGTCAACATATGTTGATATGGTTATTATCGCAAGTGAAGCAAAGAATTATGGTTCGAGAATAGATATTGATGGTGGGTCTAACGGAGCCTCAGTGCAGATTAAATCTGACACAGAGGGAAAACAATTAAACGTGTCAGTCACCAGTATCGATGGGCTTGACCGGCATCTAACTGCAACACTGCTATGGGATTGAGCATGGATGAAGAAAAAATGTTGCCTCCTTTTGATAAATGGTTTTCTGAAATTGTTTCTCTGGCAAAAGAAAGTAATCTAAGGCCAGTTTATAAAGGGGCGTGGGTGGATTTTTTTGATAATGGAATGACACCATCTGAGGCAATATCTAATAATGCCGAGAGATTGCAGCCATTATCCTGATCACTCGCACAGTGATTTTTATCTGTACTGGCAGGCTACATGTGGAAATACAGTAAAATTCAGTTAAAAGAAACCATGCCGTTTGGAAGCTGTACTGTTTTGCCAGCGCACCCTTGGGTATATGGGCTTGGCCAGAAAACGGAGAACGGCACATATCTCAGCCCGGCGAATGCTGTTTCGTATCTGGCGCAGCAACTGGCTGATATCGGCGATATTTCCGATGTGGTGATATTCCTAATTACCGGCAGCAGCCATGATGATTTTATGCAGAATCTCGATGGACTGGTTGATGTTCTGCCGGTTCCCGCCATGACACAGGTTAAACGACTGGCGCAGTCGGCGGCAGAGCTGGCCACAGAGAGGATGCTGATCCCGTCACCTGCAATCGCGTCAGTTGCGGCCGTGCCGTTCTCCACACCGACAACACGCGCAGCGCTGAATGCGCAACGAATCGTGGAAGGGCAGATGCAGGCCGCATCCGGTTTTAGTCTGGCGGGGGCAAAGGCAGCGCTGGCCGACTTCATCCGGGAGAGAACCGGCATTCTTGACGAGGTGTCCAGCGGGCTGGGATCGCTGAAGGGGAAAAGCGCCCGTGCCTGGGCGTTCACCGCGCAGGGCGATATCACCACCACGCTGCGCAGCATGGTGAAAGATATTCCGGCCGTGTCGGCGGTGCATTGCGCTGCGGTGATGATGGTCGGGGAAAATCTGGCAGGACTCAGGGAGATGATACATGAACTCGATAGCGACACTGGCGCTTAACGGCGAAGGTATCCCGCTGAAAAATATGCGGGTCACGCTCACTATGCAGTTTCAGGATAAAGAGCAGTCCGGGCAGACCAGTTCCACTGCCAGGGCAGAGCAGGGAACGAAGGGCAAAGAGCTGCGCGTATCCGGCGAAGTACCGTTTAAAACCCCGGAGGTGCTGAAGCGCATCTTTGAGCTGGCCAGCGCCACCGGTGACGATGGCCAGCGGCAGAAATACCGGGTTGCGCACGATGCAGCCCGTGCAGTCGGATTCCGTGAAGCGACGTTTACCGGAAGCCTGGACGCGCCGCAGCAGGAAGGGCGCATGTCCTGGCTGGTCACGTTCACGCTGACCGAATTTATCAGCGTACCGGAAAAGCGGGAAGAGCGTGCGGCCGGAAAGGTCTCCGCACAGAAGCAAACGGCGGGTACAGGTGCCACGGGGAGCGGAACAGCCTCAGCCGGGGAAAGTGACGAGAAACTGACGTGGTTTGAGAGCAAGGTGCTTAAGCCCGTAAATGAAGCGCTGGGGTAATGCGTGAAACCAGTTCAACGAGTTTATTTATCAACGCAGCAGGTTCACTGCCCGGATATCGATCTGGTGCTGGAGCTGAACAGCTGCGGCCGGGGATTTATCACCGCACAGACGGATCAGGACTATACCGGCAAGCTGGTGCGGGTTGATGTGGGCTATACCGATCTGCTGCTTCGCTGGTTTACCGGGTACGTTGAGCGCTCCCAGCCTGCGGAAAACGGCTTCCAGCGCCTCTTCGTGCGCGAGCTGGCGGGCGTATTCGATAAGTTGTGGCCATGCTCCATGCAGCACCCGACACTGAAACAAATTGGCGGCTGGCTGGCAGAGCAGAGCGGCATCACCGTTCAGGTGCCGGATGCCACGTATGCGACTACGCCGATCCCCCATTTCACCCACAGCGGCACTGGTTTTCAGCTTCTGAATGTACTGGGGCAGGCATTCAGCGTGCCGGACTATATCTGGCATCCACTGCCGGACGGTGGATTATATCTGGGTGGTGCTGAAGGAGCCATGTTCGCCGGTCGGGAAGTGGAAATCCCGGCAGAATTTGCCCAAAGCACGGCGGGAGGCAACAGTATGACGCTGCCGGTGGTGCAGAGCCTGCGCCCCGGTGTGGAGATGAACGGCCAGCGGATCACCCGCGTTCATCTGCATAATGCGGATATGACCGTGACCTGGACGCCGCGCAACAAACAGACGGGCCAGCCGTTACAGAAAACCGCCTTTCAGCGCCAGATTGAAGCAGCTTACCCGGAGCTGGCCAACGGACTGCATACCCCAAGAATGGGGCGCGTCGTGGCGCATACCGAACCAGTCAGCAGCGGTAATTTTGCCGATCCGTTTCGCCCGCGCTACGCCGTGGATGTGCAACTGCTGGACGCGAACGGCAACCCGGACGGCAGCACGCCGGTGTATTCAGCCGTACCGCTGCCGGTGCCGATGGCGGGGCATGATTCCGGGCTGTTTCAGTTCCCGGCGCTGGGAACGCTGGTCGAAATCGGGTTCACCGGAGGGCGTCCGGATAAGCCTTTCATCCGTGGCAGTCATGCAGACGGTACAAGCCTGCCTGACCTGAAGTCGGGAGAGCAGCTGCAACAGCAACGCGAAGAGGTATCGCAGCGCGTCACCCAGGCCGGAGACTGGGAACGAAAAACCGATCAGAGTATCCGTGAAGACTCCATGTCCAGGGAAGTGACCGCCGATACGGAAAAACGCGAGCTGGTCACGCGGGAAACGATGGTGAAAGCCACTGACAAAACCACGGTGCTCGGCACGGCGCAAATGACGGCAGGGGCCATTCAGCAGATTGCGACCGGGGATTATGCTGTGGCCACAGGTCGAAATCGCCTGGCAACAATCAGCGGCGATGATGAAACGGAGGTTGCTGGCCAGCAGACCACAACCACTGGCAAAGGCCTGATAGAGAAGATTGGCGCGATACGCCGCAGCGTCGCCGCCGTGCAGCAGCAGATTGTTGCGCCGGTGGTCTGGATCGGCTCAGAACAAATAAATGTGACACAACTGATGCTGGACACGCTCGACGTGGTGAAAGAACTGGCCACACTCACTGCCAGACATGCCCACCCGGAGACCGGCCTGCCAACCAACGCCAGAGAGATTGAGGGGGTGGCGGCGAAGACCGATACACTTAACGAGAAATACTCCCCCATCATCGCTGAATAACCCCTCTTACTCAGCCCGCGTAATGCGGGTTTTTTTGTACCCGCCACCAGACCGCGCCAGACGCCCCAGAATGCCACGAACACCCAATCCAACGCGGGCTGCGCCAGAAATAGATCACCGCAGCAGATGGCGGCACGCTGCGCCACAGCCTGGCAAAATAAATCTTTCCCGGACGAAATCGGCGCTACACCGCACCCGCCTGCGGTTTTTGGATCATAAAAATTTTTCAGTTTTATTTTTCTTCAAACCGCACCGCCAGACCGCGCCAGTGCTGGCGGCTTTGCGGAAAACCAGAACTGAAAAGATTGAAAAGAATTTCAGTGTTTTTCAGTTTACTATAGTGTTTGGTATCAATGCTATGCCTTTAATGTGTTGATATTATTTATTTTTTTTTATTTTTTTTGGCCTCTGTTAAGCATTTTTAAAAAACCCATCTCCTAACTCCATATGGCTTTGAAAAACTACCGGAAACTGAAATGTATAAACAAACTGGATTTCAAATTGATTCATTATCTTATAATGTGGAGGACAGACAACGAGTGACTGATAGGAACAAACATGGATAGCTCTCTTACACTTACTGTTGCACAAAGTGAAGCTTGGCAACACGCAGCATTGATTTTAGCCAAAAAAATAGGAGTAGGATCCAAAAAATCCAATGCCGAGTTAAAAAGTTTATTATTAAATTTTGGGAGTATACAAAAGCTATATGATTATCACTTTTCAATGATACCACCCGATTCGGATATAGTTTCTAAGCTTGATAAGATATTTTCAAGTTTGAAAGTAAATTTTGGAGTGATTAATTGTTTAGACGATAATTATCCAGATTTACTTCAAGATATTTATGGTGCTCCACCTGTTTTGTATTATCGAGGTGATATTAATATATTGAAACTGCCTCGAAGCATTTCTTTTGTTGGTACAAGGAATCTTGATAATCCTGAACATATTACGCAAGGTTTAAATGCCTTGGAACGGCTTGTAAAAGCCGGTTTTCAGGTTATTGTCAGCGGACTTGCAAAAGGTTCGGATACGCTTGGCCATCAAACAGCAATAAAACTTGGAGCAAAAACGATAGCGGTTTTAGGTAACCCTATAAATATTGCCTATCCAGCTGAAAACAAAAAGCTTCAAGAATTGATTGCGAAAGAACATCTCGTTTTGAGTGAATATCCGGTTGGTATACTTTCTCAAGGCTCTTATTTTGCAAACAGAAATCTCACAACCGTTAGCCTTTCAAGAGAAGGTGTTGTGGTAGCAAGAGCTGGAGATAAAAGTGGAACTCAATATGCGATAAGAACATGTGTTGAACAAAACAAAACTGTTTATGCGTTAGAAAATAATATTCATGAACCAGAATATCAGTGGGTTCATAAGTATAAAAAATCGATTAAAGTTGTTAAGGATAGATAAAGGGAGTTTGCCATGAATTCAAGAGCTATAATCTTTGACTTAGATGATACAATCTTTGCTACAGAAGAATTTAAACCATACCTCCGAACCGAATTTGGACGAGAAACCATTCCTGGTCTTATTGAACGCGGTGAGATTGAAGTTAGAGAAAGGCATCAGGGCGTTGTGGAATATATCAATGAACTGATAAATAACGGGATTGCTATCTTTATATTCTCTGACTCTCCCTCGGCTTATTGTTTTGCTATTCTTGATAAAGGTGGTGTCAATGTAAGTCGAGATAATGTTTATTGTAGTCAACATAAACCTACAGTTGATGATAATAACATCTTTACTTCATATCAAGATATTTTGGTGGTTGGTGATAGTCCCAAAGATATATATTTTGCTCATTTAAGGGCTTTCCCCTCTATCTTGCTTGGAAGATTGAGCAAAAAATCCTGTGAATATTATAATCGCTGGACAAAGCCAAGTGCTATATGTACAAATCTGGATGAACTGAAATCTGCTGTTGATGACTACCTAAATGGACAGTTAGTTTTCCAGCAACATGATTTTAAAAAAAATTATGATACCGTCGATCCTGATGAGTGTGAATTAACAACAATACCATCAGAAAATATGGGGCATGCCTTTGAATATTGGCCAAATTCAGATGACTGGGATGACGTAGAAGATCGAAAAAAAGTATGGTTTGAAGTAAAGAGATCAATTAAAGTTGCAAAAGAATTAACTCCAAGCCAAATAGAAAGTAGTGAAAGAGTTGCATTTTACAATCGAAATAAAACTATCGGGTATGGAAAAGCTTTCAAAGCATTGATGTGGGTATCATTCCAGGAGTTTTTAAAATGGGCGAAAAAAGAGAAGCTAACTGGGAAAATATATTTGGTTCCTACACCACCCTCAGTTCCGATGGAATGTAATAAATCATTTCCGATGCTAATTTTGGCTGAGTGGTGGTCAAAGTATGCTTATTTTGCGCGGAAAAAGGGTGAGATAAACTTTATTCTTGAACATTTTTACATCGTTGAACGCTTTTGGCCAACGCCTCCAGCTCATATGTCAAATGGAAGGAGAGAGGTTAGGCCCCATCTTGAGACATTAGGTACTTATAAGAAAATCACAAAAAATGATGGAACGGCTGTAATAATTTTAGATGATATAGTTACCTCTGGAACTCAAATGAATGCTGTTGCAACACTACTAACCGAAGTTGGAATTTTTAAAAATGAGATTCCTTTTTACGGATACGCCTTTGCTCGAACAACACGTCCAGGTGCAGATGTCTCCGAATTGTTGAGGCTATTTAGCGCATCTGAAATTGCTGGATCATGAGTAACTATCCTACAGGCATTATGTCATGTTGCCCACTCCCACGCTTTGTCGAATGGACTCATGGTCGAGGAGGCTGCTTATTCTCCTCAACCAAACACAATGACTCTGTCGCCATTTCGTCGCCATTGGTGTTTGATGTTTGACATATGTTGTTGATTTTTATTCTTTTAATTTCAAGGCAACAAAAAACCCATCAACCTTGAACCTAAGTGGCGGGGTTGATGGGCTCCACAAAATGGGGACATCAAAGAAAAGCAGTGGCACTACTTATGACTGATGCCCGTAAGAAAAGTTCTGCCGATGTGCATTTTTTTCTCAAAAAATTACTGAAGCCCTGGCCAGATGATGACAATCAGCGTCCCGGCGAGGGTTAGCAGCACGTTGGCTATCGCGTAGGTCCCCGCATATCCCAGCGCCGGAATGTTGCTGCGTGCGGTGTCGCTGATAATCTCCATCGCCGGCGCGCAGGTTCGCGCTCCCATCATCGCGCCAAACAGCATTGCGCGGTTCATGCGCAGAACGTAGGCGCCGAACAGGAAGCAGATAACCACCGGCACCAGGCTGACCACCAGGCCCGCCGCCAGCATCTGTCCGCCGACGGCGCCGAGGCCGTGGCCAATCCCGGCGCCGGCGCTCAGGCCGACCCCGGCCATAAAGACCATCAGGCCGAACTCTTTCACCATATTCAGCGCCCCCTGCGGGATGTAGCCGAAAGTCGGGTGGTTGGCCCGCAGGAAGCCAAGCATGATCCCGGCGAACAGCAGCCCCGCGGCGTTGCCGATCCCGAAGCTGAACGAGCTGAACTGGAAGGTGATCATCCCGATCATCAGGCCGACGATGAAAAAGGCGCAGAAGGCGAGCAGGTCGGTGACCTGGCTATGAATGGAGATAAAGCCGATGCGGTCGGCCACGGTTTTTACCCGTCGCGCGTCGCCGCTGACCTGCAGAACGTCGCCTTTGTTGAGCACCACGTTATCGTCAATCGGCATCTCAATCTGGCTGCGGATCACGCGGTTTAAGAAACAGCCGTGATCGGTCAGCTTCAGCTGGGCGAGACGACGGCCCACCGCATTGTGGTTTTTCACCACAATCTCTTCGGTGACGATGCGCATATCCAGCAGGTCGCGGTCGAAGACCTCCTTGCCGTTGCGAAAGCTGGGGTCGAGGCGGGCGTGGGCGTCCGGATAGCCCACCAGCGCGATATCATCCCCTTTCTGCAGCACCGCATCGCCGTCCGGGTTGGCCAGAATGCCGTTACGCCGAATACGTTCGATATAGCAGCCGGTCTGACGGTAGATGCCCAGCTCGCGCAGATTTTTACCGTCCGCCCAGGCCACCAGCTCCGGGCCAACGCGATAGGCGCGGATCACCGGCAGATAGACCTTGCGCTTGGAGTCGGTATCCAGCCCGCGCTCGCGGGCAATCTGCTGGGCGCTGGTTTGCAGATCCTGATGCTGCAGCTTGGGCATATAGCGCGCGCCGACGATCAGGCTCACCAGGCCAACCAGATAGGTCAGGGCGTAGCCGAGGCTCAGATGATCGAGCGAAAGCGCCAGCTGGTCGGCGGGCAGACCGAAATGGCGCAGAGTGTCGCCAGCGCCCACCAGCACTGGCGTGGAGGTCATGGCGCCGGCGAGCATCCCTGCGGTCAGGCCGATATCCCAGCCGAAGAGTTTACCCAGCCCTAAGGCCAGCAGCATCGCGCTGCCGACCATCACCAGGGCGAGCATCAAATAGTTTTTCCCGTCGCGGAAAAAAATAGAAAAAAAGTTGGGGCCGGCTTCGACGCCGACGCAAAAAATAAACAACATGAAGCCCAGATTCAGCGCGTCAGTGTTAATACTGAAATGCTGCTGGCCTAATAATAAGGAAACCACTAAAACGCCAATGGAATTACCAAGTTGTACTGACCCGAGGCGCAGTTTCCCGAGACAAAGACCGAGTGCAAGGACAACGAATAATAACAGGATGTAATTCCCGTTTAACAAATCTGCGACGTTTATATTCACGAAAACCAACTTCTCATTTACTAGTAAGTTGTTGAAGGAAATGGTTATTTGGTCTAAGGTTGCTCCAGTGTTCGCGTTGTCCCGAACCCTATTCTGGCATCCCGTTATAACCGGCAAAAATATAGTCGATAGTTTAATCCTTCCTGGATGCTGCGGCTAGTCACAATCGTATTTACTCCGGCGGGAGCCTTTATTGGCATGGATTGCCAGAATGCTTTATCTGACTGGGCTAATTGGAAGTGGGTTAGAGGCAGAATCAGGAGGATGTTGTGAAAGCTGAGCGTGCCTGGACGGGTGCCGTCTGCGGATTTTTTCTGTTTGTCGTGGTCTGTTTATCGCTGTTACTACATATGAAAGGCACCTTTCGGGCTGGCGGTAACCCAGAGCTCGGGCTGCTGCTTTTTTTGCTGCCCGGCGCGCTGGCGAGCTCTCTCTCTCCGGGACGACGCGTGATACAGCCGCTGGTCGGCGCAATTCTGGCGGCGCCGGTTTGCCTGGCGGTGATGCGGATTTTCTTTGTTACTCAGCGGACGTTCTGGCAGGAGCTGGCGTGGCTGTTTAGCGCGGTATTCTGGTGCGCGCTCGGCGCGCTGTGCTTTATGTTTATCTGCGCCTGGCTCGATACCAGACGCAGCAACTCATCGGAGCATTAAACCGTCTCAGGCAAACAGGCCGAGGTTCTCTTTGGCCCAGGCTTCAAAGTCTGTGCAGCCGCCGATGTGCTTCTGATCGACGAAAATCTGCGGCACGGTTTCAACCGGTTTACCTACGGTCTTTTCCAGATCGCTTTTGCTGATGCCCTCAGCGTGAATATCAACGTAGCGGTAGTTAAAATCGTCGCGCTCGTTGGTCAGTTTTTCAGCCAGCTCTTTGGCACGGACGCAATAGGGGCAACCTGGACGACCAAAAATTACGGTAAACATTATTTCTCTCCTTAAATCTCAGCCGGATGGCGAATGACTCCTATGATGCCGCGTTCTGCCGGCGAGTAAAAGAAGGTTCTGCCTTTTGCTTCGATGGTTTAAGGCTATGTTTGATAAATGACTTTGCTTTTAAACCGTTATACTAACCTCGTTGCGCGACGATTTTTTGCTTCGCCGCGCTAAGCCCACGGACTGGAGGAGAGCGATGCGTTCGCCCGCTGTGTTACCCAAAAGCGTTCTGGTGATAGAGATCGTCGGCATCGTACTGCTGACGCTGGCCTGGCTCTCGCTTAATCAGTACGTGCAGCTGCCGGCGCCTTTTGCCAGCCCAACCGCCGCGCTAATAATGATCTTTGCCGGCGTCCTGCTGATGATCCCGGCCGCCATCGCGCTGGTGTGGCGGATGGCGAAGATCGTTGCTCCCCAGCTAACCGAAAGCAAAAAAACACCTTCTTCATTGTCAGACAGAGAAAAACGAGATGACGCCGACCATTGAGCTGCTGCGTAGCCACCGCTCCATTCGCCACTTTACCGACGCACCCGTCAGCGACGAACAGCGCGCGGCGATTATTGCCAGCGCGCAGGGAGCCTCCAGCTCCAGCTTTTTACAGTGTACTTCGATTATCCGTATTACCGACCCGCGCCTGCGCGAGCAGCTGGCGGCGATGAGCGGCGGCCAGCAGCACGTGGTGCAGGCGGCAGAGTTTTGGCTATTCTGCGCCGACTTTAACCGCCTGCTGCAGATTTGCCCGGACGCCCAGTTGGGCCTCGCGGAGCAGCTTCTGCTTGGCGCCGTCGATACTGCGATGCTGGCGCAGAACGCGCTGGTGGCCGCGGAGTCGCTGGGCCTTGGCGGGGTCTATATCGGCGGCATTCGCAACAGCATTGAGGCGGTGACCGAGCTGCTGAACCTGCCGCAGCACGTCCTGCCGCTGTTTGGCATGTGTCTCGGCTGGCCAGCCGATAATCCGGACGTCAAGCCGCGCATGCCGGCGGCGATGCTGGTCCACGAAAACGGCTATCAGCCGGTCGATGACGAGGTGCTGGCCCAGTATGATGAGCAGCTGGCGCAGTACTACCTGTCGCGCAGCAGCAACGCGCGCCGGGATACCTGGAGCGACCATATCCGCCGTACCATCATTAAAGAAAGCCGCCCGTTTATTCTCGACTATCTGCATAAGCAGGGCTGGGCAACGCGCTGATTGCGTGTAAACTGCTGCCGGACTGGCATCCGGGGGTTGCGCCAGGCCAGCGCGAATGTTGAGACTTATCAGCTATCAACGGCCCGTCTGAACGGGCCTTTTTGCCGAGGTGCAGGGTGAAAATTGCCATATTATCCCGGGACGGGACGCTCTATTCATGTCGCCGCCTGACCGAAGCCGCGCACAAATGCGGTCACCAGGTGGAAATCCTCGATCCGCTCTCCTGCTATATGAACGTCAGCCCGGTGGCCTCATCGATTCACTATAAAGGCCGCCAGCTGCCGCATTTCGATGCGGTGATCCCGCGCATCGGCTCGGCCATTACCTATTACGGCACCGCCGCGCTGCGCCAGTTCGAGCTGCTGGGCAGCTATCCACTGAATGAATCCGTCGCCATTACCCGCGCGCGCGACAAGCTGCGCTCGCTGCAGCTGCTGGCGCGTCAGGGGATCGACCTGCCGCTGACCGGTATTGCCCACTCCCCGGACGACACCAGCGACCTGATCGCCATGGTCGGCGGCGCGCCGCTGGTGGTCAAACTGGTCGAGGGCACGCAGGGGATCGGCGTGGTGCTGGCAGAGACCCGCCAGGCGGCGGAGAGCGTGATTGACGCCTTCCGCGTGCTCAACGCCCATATTCTGGTGCAGGAGTATATCGCCGAAGCGAAAGGGC
The DNA here is from genome assembly GCF_006539725.1 of Klebsiella terrigena. Lineage (GTDB taxonomy): Bacteria > Pseudomonadota > Gammaproteobacteria > Enterobacterales > Enterobacteriaceae > Klebsiella > Klebsiella terrigena. The sequence continues at coordinate 143,277 of NZ_BJNO01000007.1, forward strand.
GGGATATTCGCTGCCTGGTGGTGGGGGACGAAGTCGTGGCAGCCATTGAGCGGCGGGCGAAAGAGGGCGATTTCCGCTCCAATCTGCACCGCGGCGGCGTCGCTACGGTGGCAACGATTAGCGAGCAGGAGAGAGCGATCGCCATCAAGGCGGCAAAAACGCTCGGTCTGGACGTTGCCGGGGTCGATATCCTGCGCGCCAACCGCGGGCCGCTGGTGATGGAGGTTAACGCCTCGCCGGGCCTTGAGGGCATTGAAACCACCACCGGGGTTGATATCGCCGGGCACATGATTGCCTGGATTGAGCGCCAGGCGACGCCAGAATTCTGCCTGAAAATGGGCGGATAGCGCGCATTGATGACACTTTCATGGTATGCGCCGCGTTTTTTGCGTAAGCTATGACGTCGTTTTTCCACAGCAAGAGGTTACAGGTCATATGGATTCTCTGGTCGTTCCGGGTCTGGATACGTTACGTCACTGGCTCGACGAATTAGGCATCAGCTTTTTTGAGTGTGATTCCTGCCAGGCTTTGCACCTGCCGCACATGCAGAACTTCGACGGCATTTTTGACGCCAAGCTCGATCTGGTGGATAACGTGGTGCTCTTTTCCGCGCTGGCGGAGGTGAAGCCGTCCGCGCTGCTGCCGCTGTCGGCGGATCTCTCGGCGATTAACGCCAGCTCGCTGACCGCCAAAGCCTTCCTCGATATCCAGGACGACAATCTGCCCAAGCTGGTGGTTTGTCAGGCGCTGCCGGTCGGCGTCGGCATTACCCTTGAGCAGTTCGGCTGGTTCTTCCGCCAGGGCGAAGAGCAGATCTCGATGGTTATCCTCGAAGCCGCGGCCAACCAGCTGCTGTATAAGGCCGATGAGGAAGAGGATCTCGCGGTGCAGGAGGTTCAGCACCATTTTCTTCACTAGCCTCGCCGGTGAATAGCGCAGCCACTGCCAGAGCGGCTGCGTATTACACGCTTTTATTCTGCTATTAACCCGCCGTTAAAGAATTATTCACCGCCATTCTGCCGCTTTCGGCTTATCACATAGACCCATATTGCATAAAAAATTGATAAAAGCCGTTATTTTACCTGGGCTATAGCCTCTTATTCTGGCTACAGTTATTCTGACGCTGCTTCCAGTTGCGGGCAACCATTCCGGGAGAGGTCCTCTCTCCTTTTCTTAGACAATGAAAAAATATGCATGATTTTTGCATGCGGATAATTGCGTATATTAAGTCCGTGGTTAACGGGCATTGAGAAGGAATAAGAGATATGACCGCCTTTGGTAAAAAATGGTTAACAGGCTTGGTGACCGGCGCGCTGATGGCCGTCTCTGCCGGTTCGCTCGCCGCTGAACAGAAAACCCTGCACGTTTATAACTGGTCTGACTATATTGCCCCGGACACGGTGGCCGATTTTGAAAAAGAGACCGGGATTAAAGTGGTGTACGACGTTTTTGATTCCAACGAAGTGCTGGAAGGCAAACTGATGGCGGGCAGCACCGGCTTTGACCTGGTGGTACCCTCAGCCAGCTTCCTCGAGCGCCAGCTGGCGGCGGGGGTGTTCCAGCCGCTGGATAAAAGCAAGCTGCCCAACTGGAAAAACCTCGACCCGGAAGTCTTAAAGCTGGTCGCTAAGCACGACCCGGAAAATAAATACGCGATGCCGTATCTGTGGGCCACCACCGGGATTGGCTATAACGTCGATAAAGTGAAGGCCGCGCTGGGTAAAGACGCGCCGCTGGATAGCTGGGATCTGGTGCTGAAGCCGGAAAACCTCGAAAAACTGAAAAGCTGCGGCGTCTCCTTCCTTGACGCACCGGAAGAGATTTTTGCCACCGTACTTAACTACCTCGGCAAAGACCCGAACAGCATGAAGGCCGATGACTATACCGGTCCGGCGACCGACCTGCTGCTCAAGCTGCGGCCGAACATCCGCTACTTCCACTCCTCGCAGTATATTAACGACCTGGCCAACGGCGATATCTGCGTCGCGATCGGCTGGGCGGGCGACGTATGGCAGGCCGCAAACCGAGCCAAAGAGGCGAAAAATGGCGTCAATGTCTCCTACTTTATTCCGAAAGAGGGGGCGATGGCGTTCTTTGACGTCTTTGCGATGCCGGCAGATGCTAAGAATAAAGATGAAGCCTATCAGTTCCTTAACTATCTGATGCGCCCTGAAGTTATCGCTAAGATTAGCGATCAGGTGTACTACGCCAACGGCAACAAGGCTTCTACGCCGCTGGTCAGCGAAGCCATCCGCAGCAATCCGGCAATTTATCCGCCGGCCGACGTGTTCGCCAAGCTGTTCACCCTGAAGGTTCAGGAGCCGAAAATTGACCGCGTGCGCACCCGCGCGTGGACCAAGGTAAAAAGCGGGAAATAAAACCTGATGGCCCGGTTCGCCGGGCCTGAAAAGGGTATAAATAGCCGGAGTATTGCAGTATGCCCGGCTAAAAAAACGCACCAGGATGGTGCGACTGCACGATAAAGAATGATGTATGGCAACCGGGCCATACGGTGGTGAGTTTTTGCCGGAGAGCGCTTAAGTGAATGACCTAATTTCCCGCCCACAAATGAAAGCCCCGAAAGCGCTGACCCCGCTGCTGGAAATCCGTAACCTGACCAAATCGTTCGATGGTCAGCACGCCGTCGATGACGTCAATCTCACGATTTATAAAGGCGAAATCTTCGCCCTGCTGGGCGCGTCCGGCTGCGGGAAATCAACGCTGCTGCGCATGCTGGCGGGCTTTGAGCAGCCGACAGCCGGACAGATTATGCTCGATGGCGTCGACCTGTCGCGCGTCCCGCCTTACCAGCGGCCTATCAACATGATGTTTCAGTCTTACGCGCTGTTCCCCCATATGACGGTGGAGCAGAACATCGCCTTTGGCCTGAAGCAGGACAAGCTGCCGAAAGCCGAAATCGCCAGCCGGGTACAGGAGATGCTGGCGCTGGTGCATATGCAGGAGTTTGCCAAACGCAAGCCGCACCAGCTTTCCGGCGGCCAGCGTCAGCGCGTGGCCCTGGCGCGCAGCCTGGCAAAAAGGCCGAAGCTGCTGCTGCTCGACGAACCGATGGGCGCGCTGGATAAAAAGTTGCGTGACCGAATGCAGCTGGAGGTGGTGGACATCCTCGAGCGCGTGGGGGCGACCTGCGTCATGGTGACCCACGATCAGGAAGAAGCGATGACCATGGCGGGGCGCATTGCGATCATGAATCGCGGCAAGTTCGTGCAAATCGGCGAGCCGGAGGAGATCTACGAGCACCCGACGACCCGCTATAGCGCGGAGTTTATCGGCTCGGTCAACGTCTTCGAAGGGCTGGTGCAGGAGCGGCTGGAGGATGGTCTGGTCCTGAACTCGCCGGGGCTGGTGCATCCGCTCAAGGTTGACCCCGACGCTTCCGTCGTCGACAACGTGCCGGTGTGGGTCGCCCTGCGTCCGGAGAAAATCATGCTCTGCGACGAGCCGCCGGCGGACGGCTATAACTTTGCCGTCGGGGAAGTTATCTACATTGCCTACCTCGGCGATCTGTCTATCTACCACGTGCGCCTGAAAAGCGGGCAGATGCTCAGCGCCCAGCTGCAGAACGAACATCGTCATCGCAAAGGCTCGCCAACCTGGGGTGATGAAGTCCGTTTATGCTGGGATGCGGACAGCTGCGTTGTTCTGACGGTGTAAGGAGAGGGCGATGAGTACATTAGAACCACCGGCAGGGGCGAAAAAACCGGGCGGCGCAACGCCGTGGCTAACGCGCCTGCAAATGGCCCACGGCCGCAAGCTGGTGATTGCGCTGCCGTATCTGTGGATGACGCTGCTGTTTCTGCTGCCGTTCCTGATCGTCTTTAAAATCAGCCTCGCGGAGATGGCGCGGGCTATTCCGCCTTATACCGATCTGCTGGAGTGGGCCGACGGTCAGCTGACGATTACCCTTAATCTGGCGAATTTCCTGCAGCTCACCGACGATCCGCTCTACTTTGAGGCCTATTTGCAGTCGCTGCAGGTGGCCGGGATCTCCACCTTCTGCTGCCTGCTGCTGGGCTACCCGCTGGCGTGGGCGGTGGCGCACAGCAAGCCCTCAACGCGCAATATCCTGCTGCTGCTGGTGATCCTGCCGTCGTGGACCTCGTTCTTAATCCGCGTATACGCGTGGATGGGGCTGCTGAAAAGCAACGGCGTGCTGAATAACTTTCTGCTGTGGCTGGGGGTTATTGACCAGCCGCTGGAGATCCTGCACACCAACCTGGCGGTCTATATCGGCATCGTTTACGCCTACCTGCCGTTTATGGTGCTGCCTATTTATACCGCGCTGACCCGTATCGACTACTCGCTGGTGGAGGCCTCGCTGGATCTGGGCGCTCGTCCGCTGAAAACCTTCTTCCAGGTGATCGTGCCGTTAACCAAGGGCGGAATTATCGCCGGCTCGATGCTGGTCTTCATTCCGGCCGTGGGCGAGTTCGTTATCCCTGAGCTGCTCGGCGGCCCGGACAGCATCATGATCGGCCGCGTGCTGTGGCAGGAGTTCTTTAACAACCGCGACTGGCCGGTCGCGTCGGCGGTGGCCATCGTGATGCTGCTGCTGCTGATCGTACCGATTATGTGGTTCCACAAGCATCAGCAAAAACAGATAGGGGAACACGGATGAATGATTTGCCGGTAGTGCGTTCGCCGTGGCGAATATTAATCCTCGTGATCGGATTTACCTTCCTGTATGCGCCGATGTTGATGCTGGTTATCTACTCGTTTAACAGCTCGAAGCTGGTGACGGTGTGGGCCGGCTGGTCAACGCGCTGGTACAGCGAGCTGTTCCACGACGATGCGATGATGAGCGCCGTGGGTCTGAGCCTGACTATCGCCACCTGCGCGGCGACGGCGGCGGCGATCCTCGGTACTATCGCCGCGGTGGTGCTGGTGCGCTTTGGCCGCTTTCGCGGGTCGAGCGGCTTTGCGTTTATGATCACCGCGCCTCTGGTGATGCCGGACGTGATCACCGGGCTGTCGCTGCTGCTGCTTTTCGTCGCGCTGGGACACGCGATTGGCTGGCCGTCGGATCGCGGTATGCTGACCATCTGGCTGGCGCACGTGACCTTCTGTACCGCCTACGTCGCGGTGGTGATTTCGTCGCGTCTGCGCGAGCTGGATCACTCCATCGAGGAGGCGGCGATGGATCTGGGCGCCGCGCCGCTGAAGGTATTTTTCATCATTACGCTGCCGATGATCATGCCGGCGGTGATTTCCGGCTGGCTGCTGGCATTCACCCTGTCGCTGGACGATCTGGTGATTGCCAGCTTTGTTTCCGGTCCTGGCGCCACCACGCTGCCGATGCTGGTTTTCTCCAGCGTGCGCATGGGCGTCAATCCGGAAATCAACGCCCTGGCGACGCTTATCCTCGGCGTGGTCGGGATTGTTGGTTTTATCGCCTGGTATTTGATGGCCCGCGCAGAAAAGCAGCGAGTACGCGATATCCAGCGTGCAAGACGCGGCTGAAGCCCCTAAAATCGATAGCAAGACCTGGTGCCGGCGTCGCGATTGTGCGACGCCGTTTTCATGGAAGACTTAACCGTTGGGATTGTTTACTAAAGCTCGCTCATCTCATGCTCGCCTGAACGTCCCTGCGCTGGTGCAGGTGGCGGCGTTCGCCATTATTTTAATCCGCGCCCTCGACCTGCTGATGATCCTCAATCAGCTTGGCGTGCGGGGGATGAGTGAGTTTATCCACCGCAGCGTGCAGACGTGGCCCCTGACGCTGGTCTTCTTCTCAAGCCTGCTGCTGGTGTTTATTGAAATCTGGTGCGCGTTTTCCCTGGTCAAAGGGCAGAACCGGGCGCGCTGGATTTACCTGCTGACGCAGATTATCGTCAGCGGCTATCTGTGGGCCGCCTCGCTGGGCTACGGCTACCCTGAACTGTTCAGCATTGCCGGCGAATCGAAGCGGGAAATTTTCCGTTCGCTGGTGATGCAGAAGCTGCCGGACCTGCTGGTGCTGGCGCTGCTGTTTATCCCGGCATCGTGCCGACGCTTTTTCCAACTGCAGTAACGGTGATACAATCCCCGCCCCTGATTTTTTGAAGGTCTTTTTATGCACTGCGCACTCTATGACGCGGGCCGCTGCCGCTCCTGTCAGTGGCTGGAACTGCCGCCAGAACAACAGCTCGCCGATAAAATGGCCGATCTGCGGTCGCTGCTGGCAGAACGCCCGGTGGCGACGTGGTGCGAACCGGTCTCCGGTCCGGAAGCCGGCTTTCGCAATAAGGCCAAAATGGTGGTCAGCGGCAGCGTTGAGCGCCCGCTGCTCGGCATGCTGCACCGTGACGGTAACCCTGAAGACCTCACCGATTGTCCGCTCTACCCGGCAAGCTTTGCGCCGGTCTTCGCCCTGCTGAAGCCGTTTATCGCCCGCGCCGGCCTCACGCCCTATCAGGTGGCCCGCCGACGCGGAGAGCTGAAGTATCTGCTGCTCACCGAAAGCCGCCTCGACGGCGGCATGATGCTGCGCTTTGTGCTGCGCTCTGAGGCGAAGCTCGCCCAGCTGCGCGCCGCGCTGCCGTGGCTGCAGGCGCAGCTGCCGCAGCTGAAGGTGATTACCGCCAATATTCAGCCGGTGCATATGGCGATTATGGAAGGGGAGCAGGAGATTTTCCTCACCCCGCAGCAGGCGCTGGCGGAGCGCTTCAACGACGTACCGCTGTGGATCCGCCCGCAAAGCTTCTTTCAAACCAACCCCGAAGTCGCCAGCCGGCTGTACGCCACCGCCCGGGACTGGGTGCGCCAGCTGCCGGTAGACCATATGTGGGATCTGTTCTGCGGCGTCGGCGGTTTTGGCCTGCACTGCGCCACCCCGCAGATGCGGCTGACCGGCATTGAGATTGCGCCAGAGGCCATCGCCTGCGCGCGGCAGTCCGCCGCCGAGCTTGGCCTCAGCAACCTCCGCTTCCAGGCGCTGGACTCCACCCGTTTTGCTACCGGCGAGGGCGAAGTTCCGCAGCTGGTGCTGGTGAACCCGCCGCGCCGTGGGATTGGCAGCGAGCTGTGCGACTATTTAAGCCGCATGGCTCCGCCCTATATCATCTACTCCAGCTGCAACGCCCGTACGATGGCGAAAGATATCGCTCAGCTGGCGGGCTATCGCACCGAGCGGGTGCAGCTGTTCGATATGTTCCCCCACACCGCGCACTATGAGGTGCTGACGCTGCTGGTCCGCGAAGTTTAAACAAAATGTGAACTCTTCTGCCGGCCAAAATCGGGTAAGCTTTGCTAATAAGAGCATGATATTAGCGGAGCGACACCGGTGGCGAAGAAAATCCTGTTAGTTGAAGATGACGATGATATTGCTGCCCTGCTGCGCCTGAATTTGCAGGACGAAGGGTATCAGATTGTCCACGTAGCGGACGGCGCAGAGGCCCTGAGGCTGCTGGAAAAAAGCCCCTGGGATGCGGTGATCCTTGACCTGATGCTGCCGAACGTTGACGGCCTGGAGATCTGCCGGCGCATCCGCCAGATGACCCGCTATCTGCCGGTGATCATCATCAGCGCCCGATCCAGCGAAACCCAGCGCGTGCAGGGGCTGGAGATGGGGGCGGATGATTATCTGGCCAAACCCTTCTCCGTTCTGGAGCTTATCGCCCGCGTCAAAGCGGTGTTCCGCCGCCAGGAGGCGATGGGGCTAAATCTGCTGATGGATGCCGGGCGCATCGCCTGCCACGGCCTCAATATCGACCCGCTGTCGCGTGAAGTCAGACTGCGCGGCGAGCCGGTCGATTTGACCCCGCGCGAGTTCGATCTGCTGTACTACTTCGCCCGCCATCCGGGAGAGGTCTTCTCTCGCCTCTCCCTGCTCGACAGCGTCTGGGGCTACCAGCACGAAGGCTACGAGCATACGGTCAATACCCATATCAACCGCCTGCGCAGCAAAATCGAGCACGAGCCGACGGAGCCTGAAATTATCCTCACCGTGTGGGGAAAGGGCTATAAGTTTGCCGTGGAGCGCAAGGAGGTGGGGCAATGATGCGCCGTCTTAGCCTGAGCCAGCTCCTGGCGCTGGTCTTCACCTCGCTGCTGCTGCTGTGCGCGGCGGCGGTGTGCCTCGTTCAGCTCTATACCAGCGCGCAGTACGGTAACGCGATGGTGCAGCGTCTTTCCGCCGGGCTGGCGCAACAAATTGTCGCCCGCGAGCCGCTGCTGGATGCGCAGGGGCAGGTCGATCGTCAGGCGCTGAAGCCGCTGTTCGATCGGCTGATGGTGTTTAACCCCAGCGTTGAGCTCTATCTGGTTTCTCCCGACGGCGAGCTGTTAGCCGATGCCGCGCCGCCGGGCCATATCAAACGCCAGCGCATCGATCTGGCGCCGGTGCAGGCGTTCCTCTCCGGCGCCGCGTGGCCGGTGTACGGCGACGATCCCCGCAGCCTCGGGCAGCAGAAAGTCTTTAGCGTTGCGCCGCTGCGCCAGGAGGGCCAGCTGCGCGGCTATCTCTATATTATTCTGCAGGGCGAAACCTTTAACGAACTGGCGGCCACCGCCTGGCAGAAGACGCTGTGGAGCCTGCTGCTGTGGACGCTGCTGCTGGTGGCGCTGTTTGGCCTGCTGGCGGGCGGGCTGGCGTGGTTCTGGGTCACGCGCCCGGTGCGTCAGCTGACCGCCCAGGTGGCGATCTCCGGCCCGGACAGCATGGTGGCGATCAAAGCGCTGGCGGCCCAGGCGCCCGACCCGCATCCCGGGAATGAGGTGGCGATCCTGCATAATCGCTTTATTGAGCTGGCCCGCCAGATTGCCGACCAGTGGGATCGTCTGGCCGATAGCGACCGCCAGCGGCGCGAGTTTATCGCCAATATCTCCCACGATCTGCGCACGCCGCTGACCTCGCTGCTTGGCTATCTGGAGACGCTGACGCTGAAAGCCGACCGGCTCAACGCCGAGGATCGCCAGCAGTATCTGAATATCGCGCTGCGCCAGGGCAATAAGGTTCGCCATCTGTCGCAGCAGCTGTTTGAGCTGGCCCGGCTCGAACACGGCGGCATCAAACCGCAGCCGGAGAAATTTATCTTCGCCGAGCTGGTTCAGGACGTCGCGCAGAAATTTGATTTGGCGATTGCGACCCGCGGCATCGGTTTACAGCTGTCGCTGGCCGAGGGATTGCCGCCGGTGGTGGCCGATTTATCGATGATGGAGCGGGTGCTGACCAATTTGCTCGATAACGCCATTCGCCACACGCCGCAAGGAGGAGTGATTCGCCTGACGGCGCGCCAGCAGGCGTCGCAGATAGTGGTTGAGGTGGCGGACAGCGGCCCCGGCGTCGCCAGCGAGCTGCGGGCAACCCTCTTTGAACGACCTTCGGTACTTGAACCTGGCCAGCGTCGGGAGTCTGCGGGGGGATTGGGGCTGATGATCGTGCGCCGCATGTTGCAGCTGCACGGGGGCGATATTCGCCTGCAGGAGGCGGCGGCAGGGGCCAGCTTCCGCTTTACCCTGCCGCTGTAAGGTTTTCCCGGCCGCGCCGTGCTGGCCGGGCGCCCGCCTCAGGCGCTCACGCCCGGGGTCGGGAAGGGCCTGCGCTTACTCAGGGAACCACTGGCTGCTGATTTTCTGATAGGTGCCGTCCGCTTTAATCGCTTTCAGGGCGCCGTTCAGCTTCTCCAGCAGCGCTTTGTTATCCGGACGAACCGCGATCCCAAGGCCGGTACCGAAGTACTGCGCATCGGTTACTTTCGGCGTGGCGACGCCGAGCTGCGGGTTGGTTTTCAGCCACTCGTTAACCACCGCGGTGTCGCCAAATACGCCATCAATACGGCCGTTTTTCAGGTCGATAAACGCATTCTGGTAGCTGTCATAGGCGACGGTTTTCACTTCAGGATGCTTATCCTGCAGGTATTTCTGATGAGTGGTGCCGTTTTCCATGCCGATACGTTTGCCTTTCAGATCGGCAAAGGTGTGGAAGGCGTCTTTCCTGGCGATAACCAGCGCGGAGTTAGCGTAGTACGGGTCGGTAAACGACACCTGCTTGCTGCGCTCCGGGGTAATGTCCATGCCGGAAATCACCGCATCATATTTTTTAAATTTTAGCGCCGGGATCAGGCTGTCGAAGGCATGGTTGGTAAAAGTACACTCCGCCTGCATCTGTTTGCACAGCGCTTTCGCCAGGTCGAGATCGAAGCCAACGATCTGATTATTGGCATCCATGGATTCAAACGGTGGATAGGTAGCGGAAACGCCAAAGCTGATTTTTTCTGCGCCAACGGCGCCAAAAGCGAAAGTGGAAAGCAGTGCAGCCAGAACTAACTTTTTCATCGTCGAACTCCCGTCGGTCAATCTTATGATGTCGTGCCGTGCTTGCGGCCGGGTTTCACAATGCCATTAAATGAATTTATATTCAATAAAGATGTATAAGTATTTTTTATTTATATAAAAAAGGCGGGTAATTCATCAGGATTACCCGCCTTTCTATTTACTAATTATGCATTTCAGAACGTTAGCTTCGACGCTCAAATGCCAGCGCCCTGTGCTCCACCAGACGCATGAGCAGCGTCAGCAGGCCGTTGACGATCAGGTACACGATACCGGCCGCGCCGAAGACCATAACGTCGTAGGTTCGTCCGTACAGCAGCTGGCTGTGGCCCATCACCTCCATCAGCGTAATGGTATAAGCCAGGGAGGTACTCTTAAAGACCAGCACCACCTCGTTGGAGTAGGAGGAGAGGGCGCGCTTAAAGGCGTACGGCAGCAGGATCGCCAGCGTGTCCTTCTTGCTCATTCCCAGCGCGCCGCAGGATTGCCACTGGCCCTCAGGAATGGCACGGATCGCGCCATAAAAGAGCTGGGTGGTATAGGCGGCGCTGTTGAGCGACAGGGCAATCAGGGCGCACAGCCACGGCTCAGAAATCAGATGCCACAGCACCGGGTACTCCTGTAGCGACGGAAACTGCCCCGGGCCGTAGTAAATCAGGAAGATCTGCACCAGCAGCGGCGTACCGGTAAAGAGCGTGATATACCCGCGCACAATCCATACCAGCACCGGCGTTTTCAGCGTCAGGATGATGGTAAAGATCAGCGACAGAATCAGCGCGACGACGATTGAGGCCGCGGTCAGCGTCAGGCTGGTATGCAGCCCTTTGAGCAGTTCTGGTAAGTAGTCGAGCATCAGCCGGGTCTCCGTTCAAAGCGCGTCGCACGCTGGTCAATACGCTTGAGGATGTACTGACTGAGCAGAGTGATCACCAGGTAGATTGCCGCCGCGATGATGTACCAGTTAAACGGCTCCTGGGTGCGGGTGGCAATGCTCTTGGTTTGCAGCATCAGATCGTTAACGCTAATTAAGCTGACCAGGGCGGTATCTTTTAGCAGCACCAGCCACTGATTGCCTAGCCCCGGCAGGGCGTGGCGCCACATTTGCGGCATCACCAGGCGGAAGAAAATCGCGCTTTTCGACAGCCCCAGCGCCTGGCCCGACTCCCACTGTCCCTGCGGTACCGCTTTCAGCGCGCCGCGCAGGGTTTGCGAGGCGTAGGCGGCGTACAGCAGAGAGAGCGCCACCGCGCCGCACAGGAACGGGCTGACGTCGAAGTTCTCAATCTGCATCTGCACCGGGATCTGCGCAAAGCCGAGATTGATGGTAAAGCCGTCAGAGAGCGTGAGCAGCAGCTGCGACGATCCGAAATAGATAAACAGGACCACCAGAATTTCCGGCAGCCCGCGCAGGACCGTTACTACGCCGGTGGTCAGCCACGCCAGCGGGCGCCATTTGACTGACTCCAGCACGGCAAAAAGCATCGCCAGGGCGAGGCCGATAATCAGCGCGCAGACCGCAAGGCCGACGGTCATCCCGGCGGCGCTTGCTAATGGAAAAAATTCGTTCATTGAGGATTACTTCTGAAACCATTTGCTATAGATGGTCTGGTAAGTCCCATCTTTTTTCACTTTTTCCAGCGCAGCGTTAAATTTCTGCTGCAGCTCGGTATTGCCCTGACGAAGCGCAATGCCAAGGCCGGTACCGAAGTAGTCTTTGTCCGTCACCTTATCGCCCACCGCTGCCAGCTTCGGATTGCTCTTCAGCCATTCGGTGACCACGGCGTTGTCGCCAAATACGGCATCGATGCGGCCGTTTTGCAGATCCAGCTTCGCATTCTGGTAGCTGTCGTACGGAACGGTGGTGATTTCCGGATGCTTGTCGTTAATGAACTTCTGGTGGGTGGTGCCGTTCTGGACGCCGACTTTTTTGCCCTTCAGCTGCTCGATGCTGGTAAATTTGCCCTGCTGGCCCACGAACAGCGCGGAGTTTTCATAGTAAGGGGCGGTAAACAGCACCTGCTTTTCGCGCTCAGGCGTAATGTCCATCCCGGCCATCACCGCGTCGAAGCGGCGGAATTTCAGGCCAGGGATCAGGCTGTCAAAAGCCTGGTTGGTAAAGGTGCAGGTGGCATCGATCTCTTTACACAGCGCGTTAGCCAGATCGACGTCGAAGCCGACGATTTTGTTGTTGGCGTCGGTCGTTTCAAACGGAGGATAGGACGCCTCGGTGGCAAAACGGATGGTCTGGGCTGCGGTAGCAGAAAGGCTCATGCTGGCCAGAAGCGCGGCAATCAGTACTTTTTTCATCGTCATTTCCCCGAAAAACATCAATGTGAAAGATAGTTTTTAAACGCGTCGGTCTGCGGATGCGCGAAGCAGTCAGCATTCCCTTGTTCAACGATATGGCCATTTTCCATATACACCACGCGGCTGGCCGTTTTACGCGCCACTTCCACTTCGTGGGTGACGATGACCTGCGTAATGCCGGTGCCCGCCAGCTCGCGGATAATGCTGACGATCTGGGCGGTAATTTCCGGATCGAGCGCCGCCGTTGGCTCATCAAACAGCAGCACCTGCGGCTCCATCATCAGCGCCCGCGCAATGGCGACGCGCTGCTGCTGGCCGCCGGAAAGGTGCAGTGGATAGCGGTCGCTGTAGGGTTTCAGGCGTAAACGTTCCAGCAGCTTCTCGGCGCGGGCCAGAGCGCTATCTTTGCTGAGGCCCAGCACGCGGCAGGGCGCTTCAATCAGGTTTTGCTGCACGGTCAGGTGCGGCCACAGATTGTACTGCTGGAAAACCATACCGACGTTCTGGCGCAGCTCACGGATGGCTTTGTCAGACGGCGCTTTGGTAAAGTCGAAGTGGTTGCCGGCGATATGTAGCGTACCGGAACGCGGCATCTCCAGCAGGTTGAGTACGCGAAGCAGCGAGCTTTTCCCGGCGCCGCTTGGGCCGAGCAGCACCAGCGTTTCCCCCTGCGGGCAATCCAGCGTGATGTCGAACAGCGCCTGGTGCGCGCCGTAGAAGCAGTTAATGCCGTTTAGTTTAATACTCATCTGGGCAGTCTGATACGAATAGCTATTGAGGCCGCAAATACTACCTTTGACAGAATAGTTATGCAATATTTATGCGTTAAAAGTTAAATGTAACCCGCATTTACCTCTAAACTTAGCACAAAATATGGGTTCGTGGGGAAGGCGGGAGCAAATGTCGGCATTACCGCATGAAATACCGACATTTTACCGGGGTTATCGGTTTTGTAGAGCAGGTTCAGCGCCCTTATCCGCGTTTTTCGAGACTCTGTTGCAGTGAACCCGCCGGCGCGTGGGCGTTAATACCGAGGTAGCGAACGTCATCTACCGCCCAGCACTGGCCTTCCTGAATCATCAGCACCTCATCTTTCCAGGTTTTGCTGCCCTGCCTGAACTCAACGCGCAGCGGAATATTGCGCGCATCGCTGTTCGGGATGGTGGAGGCGCTGGCGACATCCGCGCTATCGGCCGGGGTGGCCGAGCTGGAGAACGGGTTGGACTGCAGCACGGCGTTACGGGAAGGATCCTGGCGCGCGTCGTTGAGGAGCTTCGCCAGATCGTCGCTCAGGTAGGGACGCAGCGCCGTCAGGTCGCTATTGCGGTGCTGGATCTGATAATCATAAAATTTCTGCGCAACCGCGTCCGGGCCGCCTTCGATGCAGGGACCGCTGCGGGTGCCGTTATCTTTATAGGCCGGCGTGACGGTGGTACAGGCGCTAAGTACCAGCGCGCAGGGGATAATAAAGGCCATGATTTTGTAGCGCATGATGATTTCCTTATAAGCTCACTACGTTATTAGTTGCTGTTCAAGCATAGCGCACTGGCTCCAGAATGCGCTTGACTCTAAGAGCTAAGCTATTAAGTTATCGCCGTTATCCGACTGCATTAATGCATCTGGCTCAGCGCGAGCGCTATTTTCTGGCGCCAGAACGCAGTTTTTATATTGATAAATGCCGCTTTGTAAAACCTATTCTTAGCTAAAAATAAACCACCGATCGGGCTTAATGCTAAAAGATTGAGTCAATCACAGGCTATATTTATAGCCAGTATTAAACCTACCTCGACGGAATATATTATGTTAAGAAAAACGCTGGCCAGCCTGAAGGCCAGGATCTGGGCCGCGCATTTACCAAAGCTGGTGGCCAAAAATGAACGCGGCGGCGATCCTTACGATTATTACGCGGTCTATTTTGCCGACGTTGAGCGTAACCGCTATCAGTTAACGGGTTTTAACGGCAGCGATGTCAGCATGCGCTGTTTAAATCCAACTGGGGCCGCTGCCAATAGCGATATTGCTTTCCCTGTCGCCCGCCTGGCCGCAATGGAGAGTGAGATTGTTAGCTATAAAAAATATGGCAAGATAACCTTCACAAACGTTTTTGGCTATTTTGTTAACTGCTACCTACCTATTTTTAATATAAAAACAGCCCTCTTAAGGGGTAAGGCTGCGGTAGTGTCCGCTTTTTTCCGCGAGCGCGAGGTGAGGAGCCAGGACCGTATTTACCTGCTCGGCCTGATCGTTAACGAGTTTGTGCACCAGCGGCCTTCAAGGCTCTCATCCGGGATTACGGTCGATGAAGTTATTGATATTTTATACGGCAAGCTGTGGTATCAGCATATTCGCAACGAGCAGTTTCGCCGGAAGGTGACGTTGTTAATGGCGTCACTGGTTTTTTCAGGCGAGCTGGCGGTAGAGAATAACGTATACAGGGTCCAGGGAAACGCCATTGCCACCCTGGTCGAGCATGAGAAGGATGAGCGCCGCGCGAAGCAGCAGGATAAAATTCAGCGTAATATGGTGCGCCTGATGCTGATCATTACCGCCGCGACGGTACTGATTACGCTGGCACTGCTGGGGCTGGCGGGAGTGATTGATTTACATAAAATCTGGCAGGATATTCTGCAGATTAAACCGGTAAGATTTTTATTCAAACTGATTTAAGTCCATGAAAATATTGCCCGATGCGCGATGGAGCAGCGGGCGATATTCGCTATCAGAACTGGTAGCTGTAGTTGACGCTGGCGAACCACAGGTACGGATGATCGTAATCCCCGGCGATAATTTCCGGCGATTTCACGTGCGACGACTGCATGTGCAGGTAGGAGACCGCGACGCCGATATTGCTTGCCGGCGTAATTTGATACTGCGCGCCGGTGGCAAAGCGCCATTCGTCGCCGGTCGGAAGAGTGAGCGCCACGTCGCTCTGCGAGTCGTATACCGTGCTGTCGAAACCTACCCCGGCGTTCAAACGCCACTGCTCGGTTGGCCGGTACTGGACGCCCACCGCGGTATGCCAGGAGTCCTTCAGGCGGTTTTGTTTGTTGCTCTCCTTGCCGGCAACGGTGATTTGCGGGCTACCGAACTGGCTCCAGTCCTGCCAGCCTAAATCCCCCATCACCGACCACTGCTTGTTGATGTCGTGCACAAGGCTCAGCATGATCTGCTGCGGTGCGCGAACCTGGGCTGAAATCGGCAGGTCGTACTCGGTATTCGGCAGATTGGGTAAGCGGGCCTTACCGTCAATATTGAAGTTGTAGTCCGTCTTGCTGGTCCAGGTGATACCGGCGCGGGTTTGCTCCGTCAGCTGCATCAGCAGGCCCAGGCGATAGCTCATGGCCCAGTCGTGATCCTTGTCCTTTTGGTCGGTTCCATCAACGCTGCGGGTCAGGGAAAGGAAGCCGTAGTTAAGGTTAGCGGACGCGCCAATGGAGAGACGGTCGTTGAGCTTATAGGCCAGCGACGGGCTCAGCGTCATCGCGACCATGGTGCTTTTCTTGATCAGCCGATCGCCCGCCCAGTTGCCAAAATCGATCCCTAAGCCGTAGTTGCCGTAGAGACCAATGCCGGCGTAAAGGTCGTCATTGATTTTTTGCGTATAGAAGCCGCTGGCGTTCGGAAATACGTTCATCACGTTGCCGGGGCTGCTTCTGCCGTTCTCATCCTTAAGCTGATACGAGATATCCCCGCCCATCGCCTGCATCCCGCCGGTGAACATATGGTCCGGCAGGCGGGTCATTCCTGCGGGGTTAGTCACGATCGTTGACGCATCCTGCGCCCTCGCGGCCTGGCCCGCGCCGGCAAGGCCGACATCTTCGGTACCTATTTCATAAAAATAGAGCGCGCTTGCCTGTGAAAGACCGGAATAGAGGAGCCCAGAGATAATTAACGCGATTTTTTTCATTTTCTACCTGCAATGTTTAAAATTGAGTCTCATTTTTATACCCCAGAAGTATAGACAGCATTGACTCACCGGCAGGGGCTTATGCTTTTAAACATGAGTTTGCTGGAAAACATAAAGACGCCGGCGCAGCGATTGACTTTCTGCGTGACGGTTGAGTGTTTTATTCGGGGACGTTGCGGGTATTTGATGACAGAATGCGATAGCGGTAAATAGTCATGCTATCTAAAAATAAATATTGCTCGCGCGGTTCTGGATGGGAAACATTATCATCTGACGATGATAATGTTTCTTTCGAGAAGAATTAATTACTTCTTCTTATAGATATTGGCGCTGACGTGCAGCTTTTTATCAGTATTGCCGGAGGACAGAACGATAACGTCTGCGCCTTTTTCATCGGCTTTCTTAATCAGCTCAGCACGCGCATCGCTTGGTGCGGTCTGGCCGGTAGAAGAGATCGTACCGACTTTCTGATACTGAGTCTCAACCTTGGCAAAATCTTCTTTAGATAAGATTTCTGCGGAGAAGGCGTTTGCGGTCAAAAACAATGCTGCACCTGCCACTAAAGCTGCATATTTCATATTTTTAAACTCCATTGTTTATCTTGCTATCATCATGCTCTTATTTTAACTACTTATGAGCGAACACAGATTGAATCAACTAAGAAAAAATTTCAAGCAAAATACTACAAAACCATGACCGCTAACTCGCGAATTCGTAAGGAAAAGATGAACCCGACTTCATTGCAGGCGGCGACCTGCATGATGCCTGTGGTTGAGCATCGTCTTATCATCATTTTATAACTGTCGTTAGTATAAATTTATCTTATATAAAATGGTCGTTCCGATCGTTGAATCGCCCCTGGCAGACAGCGCCGAGCTTATCGTTTATCATAAAACAGGTTGTTATTAACGCCGCCGCAAATGGGAAAACGTATTTGTTGCCGTCCGTAATTATTATAATTTCGTGTTAACGGTTGCACCTTTTACTGAATGCGGGGGAGATGTGAGCGCTTTGCCTCGCCTTATGTCGCAACGCTCAGGCTCTCTTAGGCCAAAAGGAAGGATTTTGTGATGGTATGTTTCACCGCACGCGCCGGGAGGGCCTCCCGATGAAGCTCAGGGGAGTGATGGTTCTCGTTGCGCTGCTGCTGGCCGGCTGCACAACGGAAAAGGGGATTATCGATCGTGACGGCTATCAGCTGGATACCCGCCATCCGGCGCAGGCCGCCTACCCGCGGGTGAAGGTGCTGGTCATTCACTATACCGCCGATGATTTTGACGTCTCGCTGGCGACCTTAACCGACAACCAGGTAAGCTCCCACTACCTGATCCCTGAACGACCGCCGCTGCACCGCGGTAAGCCGCGCATCTGGCAGCTGGTGCCGGAAGAGGATTTGGCCTGGCATGCGGGGATTAGCTTCTGGCGCGGCAGTACGCGCATTAACGACACCTCTATCGGCATTGAGCTGGAAAATCGTGGCTGGCAGAAAGCGGCGGGGGTAAAAAGCTTTACGCCGTTTAGCCCGGCGCAGATTGATGCCCTGATCCCCCTGGCGAAGGATATTATCGCCCGCTACCACATTGCGCCGCAAAACGTGGTGGCTCATGCCGATATTGCGCCACAGCGTAAGGACGATCCCGGGCCGCTATTCCCCTGGCGCCAGCTGGCCGAACAGGGCATTGGCGCCTGGCCGGATGAAGATCGGGTCGCGTTTTATCTCAACGGTCGCCCGACCTGGCAGCCGGTCGATAGCGCAGCGCTACTGGATTTACTCGCCCGCTACGGCTATCAGGTGACGCCGGAGATGACGCCAGCGCAGCAGAAACGGGTGATTATGGCCTTTCAGATGCATTTCCGGCCGGCGCGCTGGGACGGCGTCGCCGATGCGGAAACCCAGGCCATCGCCGAAGCGCTGCTGGAGAAATACGGCCAGGGTTAATTCGGCGCTAGCGGTGCAGCTTGCCGTGATCTTTCAGCCAGGCCGCGGTGCGGATAATTCCCTCATCCAGCGTCACCACCGGGCGGTAGCCCAGCTCTTCCTCAGCGCGGGAAATATCAAGGGTAAAATCAAAGTTCAGCTTGGAGACGCCGTAGTGGGTAAAGGCCGGTTCCTTGGCTGACTTATTGCCAAAATGCTCCATGCTGCGGGCGATGATATCCAGCATCGGATAGGGGACAGAGCGAATACGGCACTTTATTCCCAGCTCATCAATCAGCTTTTGCACGATGCTGCGCAGGGTGCGCGGTTCACCGTTGGTGATATTCCACGCCCGGGCGGAGGGCAGATGGTCGCACTGCGGCTGGCTGGCAAGCCACATCGCGTGCACCGCATTCTCATAGTAGGTCATATCAACCAGCGCGCGGCCGCCGCGGGGCAGCATTACGCTGCCGTAGTGCTGCATCATCTGCGCGAGGCGGGGGATGAACACTTTGTCGTGGGCGCCGAACAGACCCTGCGGGCGCAGGATGGCAAAGCGGGTATTGGGGTTCGCCTGGGCCAGCAGATTAATCACCTCTTCGCTCGCCGCCTTGCTGCGGGCAAATTCGTTGGCAAAGCGGTGCGGGCGAAAATCTTCCTGCACGTCGCGATGGTGGTGATAATCAAAATAGAGCGAAGGAGAGGAGATATGAACGAAGTTGCGTACGCCCCAGGCCACGGCCCATTCGCCAAGGCGACGGGTGGCGCGGACGTTGGCTAAATCGAAGGCCTGCTGCGTGCCCCACGGCGAGGTAAAACTTGAGCAGTGCCATAGGGTATCGATACCGGCAAGCATCACCTTGGCCTGGGATGAAACCAGTTCGGTTAAATCTGCAGGGACAAATTCGGCGCCCATTTTGCTCAGAAGCTTGCCCATCGCTTCGTTTCGCCCGGTCGCTCTGACGCTGATGCCTTTGTTACGCAGATATTCCACCGCGTTGCGGCCTAACCCGCTGGTCGCACCGGTAACCAGTACCTTCATATCAACCTACTGTCCCAGAAAAGAATTTCGTGCGCATTTTTCCGTGATTCTCCTCACGATGCAATGAGAATGATAGCAGAATGACGTAGATACTTCCTATTTGCCTGTGATTTGCTCTGCCAGCCGGGCAATACGTCGCGCCATGCCGCGAAAGATAAACAGATGGGCGGGGATCATCAGCAGCCAGTAGAACAGCCCCGGCATACCGTGAGGGTGCCACCAGGCCCGGACGTCGAGCTCGCGGTGGTCGCCTTTATCGCTGAGGGTAAAGCTCAGGCGCCCCAGGCCGGGCGCCTTCATGCCAAAGAGTAAGGTGAGCTGCTTTTCCGGTTCGACAATAATCACCTTCCAGCTGTCTACCGCGTCGCCGGTCTGCAGAAGGTCGCGCGACGGTCGGCCTTTCGCCAGTCGATGGCCTACCAGCAGGTCCATGGCGCCGCGAATTTTCCACAGCGCGTTGCCGAAGAAGTAGCCCTCTTTGCCGCCGATCTGGTTGACGACCTGCCAGATTGCCGCCGCGCTGGCGGTGGTGCTAACCGTGCAGCCGGCCTGCTTAGGGTAGTAGCCGTACTCCGGCCGCCAGCGGGCGAAGGCCTGCGCGTCGTAGCCCCAGTCGCTGGAGTTCACAAGCTGCTCCTCTTCTTTAAGCGTGCAGCGTACCGCTTCGTCAAAGGAGATC
Organism: Klebsiella terrigena; assembly: GCF_006539725.1. Lineage (GTDB taxonomy): Bacteria > Pseudomonadota > Gammaproteobacteria > Enterobacterales > Enterobacteriaceae > Klebsiella > Klebsiella terrigena. The sequence goes on from NZ_BJNO01000007.1 coordinate 163,402, forward strand.
AGCGGCTGGGGGAGCAGCGCCCGCAGCGCGCGATCGTCGGCGATCAGATCGTGCTTCAGCCCCTGAATTAGCGCCTTGGCGATGGTCGGCGGAACCGAAGTAATCACGTTGAGGAACCACACCGAAATCCAGCGGGTGGGAAAAGGGATCGGGATCAGCAGGCGATGCTTGCCGCTGACCGCCATAAAGTGGGTGAACTGCTGCTGGTAGCTTAAAACATCCGGCCCGGCGGCTTCGAAGACGCGATGTTCCGCGCACGGATGGTTGAGCAGCTGCACCAGATAATAGAGCAGGTTTTCAAGATCGATAGGCGTGGTGCGCGAGCGCACCCAGCGCGGCGGCGTTAAAACCGGCAGGTTGTAGACCATGTCGCGCATCACCTCGAACGCGGCGGAGCCGGCGCCCACGATGATGCCCGCCCGCAGCTCGGTGACCGGCACGCCGGACTCGCGCAGAACGTCGGCGGTGACCTGCCTGGCGCGCAGGTGGTCAGACTGTTCCGCCGCCGGTACCTGCAGCGAGCTGAGAAATATCAGCTGCTTTACCGGCGTTTCGCGCAGGGCGTCGCGCACGTTTTGCGCCACCTCGCGCTCGTGCCGAATAAAGTCGCCGCCTTCGCCCATGCCGTGCACCAGATAGTAAACGGTGTCCACCTGCGCCAGCAGGGCAGAAAGCCCCTGCGGCCGGGTGAGGTCGATGGCATGGCAGCTCACTCCCGGGAGATTGCGTTTTTTTAGCCGCTCAATATGGCGCGCCGCCGCCAGCACGCAATAGCCCCGATCGCTCAATGCCTGCACCAGATGCTGACCGATATAGCCGCTGGCGCCGAGCACCAGAATTCGTTGCGACACGCCTGACTCCTTAGCGGTTCAAAAATTCCTGCCAGTGGCCAACCACTTCCGCCAGCTGCTGACGATTGACGTCGATATGGGTGACCAGACGCACAACCGGCGAGGCGTTGATCAGCACGCCGCGCTGCTGCATAAACGCACCCAGCGCCTGGGCCTGCTCTTCGCCAACGCGGATGAACAGCATATTGGTGTCGTGGCGGGTGACGTCTGCGCCGATGGCGCGCAGCTCCCCGGCCATCCACGCGGCGTTGTCGTGGTCCTCCTGCAGGCGCGCGACGTTATTTTGCAGAGCGTACAGGCCCGCAGCCGCCAGAATTCCGGCCTGGCGCATGCCGCCGCCGACCATTTTACGCCAGCGGGTGGCGCGGTGAATGTAGTCGTGGCTGCCGACCAGCAGCGAGCCTACCGGCGTTCCCAGACCTTTAGAGAGGCAGATGGTGAAGGAGTCGCAGTATTGGGCGATATCGCGCAGCTCGCAGCCGTAATCCACCACCGCGTTAAAGATGCGCGCGCCGTCGACGTGCAGCGCCAGGCCGCGTTCGCGGGTAAACTCCCACGCCTGTTTGAGGTATTCGCGCGGCAGCACCTTGCCGTTATGGGTATTTTCGAGGCTCAGCAGGCGAGTCGGGGCAAAATGGACATCGTCAGGCTTAATCTTTGCCGCGACCTTATCCAGCGGCAGAGTGCCGTCAGCCGCCGCGTCGATGGGCTGCGGCTGAATGCTGCCGAGCACCGCCGCGCCGCCGGCTTCGTACAGATAGTTATGCGCGCCCTGGCCGACGATATACTCTTCGCCGCGCTGGCAGTGGCTCAGCAGGCCCACCAGATTCGCCTGGGTGCCGGACGGCAGGAACAGCGCCGCCTCTTTGCCGGCCAGCTCTGCGGCGTAGCGCTGGAGCGCGTTAACGGTCGGGTCGTCGCCATAAACGTCGTCGCCGACCGGGGCTGACAGCATGGCATCCAGCATGGCGCGCCCCGGACGGGTTACGGTATCACTGCGGAGATCTATCACGGCATTTCCTTGTTAGTGTTTCATCCTTCACGCTGTATCCGCGTTAGTCGCATAAATCACCCCAGCGGGGCCTTCGATGCATCATGAATGATGTTGTGTGGGCTCAAAAGGATGTTTTACCTGAGCCAGTTGGTTTTCGCCAGTTCGATAACTTCATCTCCGCGTCCGCTGATGATGGCGCGCAGCATATACAGGCTGAAACCCTTGGCCTGATCCAGCTTGATTTGCGGCGGGATCGCCAGCTCTTCCTTGGCAACCACCACATCGACCAGCACCGGGCCGTCGGTGCTAAACGCGGTTTGCAGCGCGTCGTCGACCTCAGAGGCTTTTTCGACGCGAATGCCTTTTATGCCGCAGGCTTCAGCAATGCGGGCGAAATTGGTGTCGTGCAGCTCGGTACCGTCGGTCAGATAGCCCCCGGCCTTCATCTCCATTGCGACAAATCCCAGCACGCTGTTGTTAAAGATCACGATTTTTACCGGCAGCTTCATCTGCGCCAGCGAGAGGAAGTCGCCCATCAGCATGCTGAAGCCGCCGTCGCCGCACATCGCCACCACCTGACGCTCCGGCGCCGTTGCCTTCGCGCCAATCGCCTGCGGCATGGCGTTGGCCATTGAGCCGTGGTTAAACGAGCCGATCAGCCGGCGCCTGCCGTTCATCTTCAGATAGCGTGCGGCCCAGACGGTTGGCGTACCGACGTCGCAGGTGAAAATGGCATCGTCAGCGGCGAAGCGGCTTATCTGCTGCGCCAGGTACTGGGGGTGAATGGCCTTATCGCTCGGCTTGGCCAGATCGTCGAGCCCCTTACGCGCCTCGCGGTAGTGCTCAAGGGCTTTGTCGAGGAAGCGGCGATCCGTCTTCTCTTCCAGATGCGGCAGCAGCGCTTTTAGGGTCGATTTGATATCGCCGATCAGCGCCATATCGACTTTGCTGTGCGCGCCGATGCTGCCGGGATTGATATCAATCTGAATGATTTTCGCGCTGCTGGGATAGAAGGGCCGGTAGGGGAACTGGGTGCCGAGAAGCACCAGGGTGTCGGCGTTCATCATGGTGTGGAAGCCGGACGAGAAGCCGATCAGCCCGGTCATTCCGACATCATAAGGGTTGTCGTACTCAACGTGCTCCTTGCCGCGCAGGGCATGGACGATGGGCGCCTTGAGCTTGGCGGCGAATGCGACCAGCTCTTCATGGGCTCCGGCACAGCCGCTGCCGCACATCAGGGCAATGTTGCTGGAGTAGCGCAGCAGCTGCGCCAGACGAGCTATTTCTTCCGCCGGCGGCGTCACCTCCGGCAGCGGGGCGGAGTACCAGTGGCTGCTGGCGCCTTCCGGGGCGGCCTTCAGCGCCACGTCTCCCGGCAGCACCACCACCGAAACGCCGCGGTTGAGGACCGCTTTGCGCATGGCGATGGCCAGCACCTGCGGGATCTGTTCCGGGGTGGAGACCAGCTCACAATAGTGGCTGCATTCGCGGAACAGCTCCTGCGGATGGGTTTCCTGAAAATAGCCGCTGCCGATTTCGCTGGAGGGAATGTGGGCGGCGATGGCCAGCACCGGAACGTGGTTGCGGTGACAGTCAAAAAGGCCGTTGATCAGATGAAGATTGCCCGGGCCGCAGGAGCCCGCGCAGACCGCCAGCTCGCCGGTAAGCTGGGCTTCGGCGCCGGCGGCAAACGCGGCAACTTCTTCATGGCGCGTCGGCATCCATGCAATGGTGCCCATGCGGTTCAGGCTGTCGCTCAATCCGTTGAGTGAATCGCCGGTGACGCCCCAGATGCGCTTCACGCCGGCCTGTTCAAGAGTTTTCGCTACGTATGCGGCCACGGTCTGTTTCATGGTTCTCCATCTCCTTTATGTGATAACGCTTACAAGCTTAGATGAAACTCATCGTTACGCCCGCATCTCCCACCCATTTTCAGCTGGTATTCTTGCGCGAAAGTTGCGCATAATCTGTAACCACTAAAAGGGTAAACAGGAATCATTTCAAATGGTTAAATCACTGTTAAATGCTGTTAATAAAATGCTAGCGCACGACGATTTTGGCAAACTCTTGTTACGACTTGCCGTGGGCGGGCTGATGCTATTCCACGGGCTGCATAAGCTGTTTGACGGCGTCGCGGGGATCGGCGGGATGCTGGTGGCGAAAGGGTTGCCGGGCTTTATTGCCTATGGCGTGCTGGTGGGAGAAGTGTTGGCACCGTGCCTGCTGATTCTGGGGATCCTCACCCGACCGGCGGCGCTGGTGCTGGCGTTTACCATGGTGGTGGCGTGGCTGATGGTCGGTACGGGAGAAACCTGGCAGCTGGATAAAACCGGCGCCTGGGCGATTGAGAGCCTGGTCTACTTCTTTATTGGCGCGCTGGCGATTGCCTTTATGGGCGCCGGCCGCTATTCGCTGGTAAAAGACCCGGCGTGGAAATAAAAAAAGCCCCTCCTACAGGGCGGGGCTTGCCGTTGAGGATGATTCCCCGCTAAGCCAGAACCAGATCGCCCTGCGGGTGGCAGGAGCAGGCCAGCACGTAGCCGTCGGCGATCTCCTGCCCGGTCAGCGTCATGGTGCTGCTGACCGTATAGTCGCCGGCAACGACTTTGGTTTTGCAGCAGCCGCAGACGCCGGCACGGCAGGCGACGGTAACCGGAACCTTGTTGCTTTCCAGCGCCTCCAGCAGGGTGGTGCCTGGCGGCGCATAGAACTCCTGCGCCGGCTGCAGTTTGGTAAACTTCAGCCCGCTGGTGGCCGCCTGGGCGACCGGCGTAAAGAACTTCTCTTTAAAGAAGCGCGTGACGCCCAGCGCGCTGACCTCCCGCTCAACCATTTCCATATAAGGCGCAGGCCCGCAGGTCATTACGGTACGCGAGGCCAGATCCGGTACGCTTTTCAGCAGATCGGCGGTCAGTCGGCCGGCAACAAAGCCGTGGGTGGCGTTGTTTTCCGCCACCAGGGTAACCGCGTACTGGCGCCACTCTTCGGCGAAAATAACGTCCTCAGGCGAACGCACGTTGAAAATGACCTGCACATCGGTCTCGGGGCGGTACTTCGCCAACCAGCGACGCATCGACATAATCGGCGTCACGCCGCAGCCGGCTGCCAGCATCAGGAAACGGTCCGCCGGCTTATCTGCACAGGTAAACTCACCCATCGCATCGGACAGCCAGATGTAGTCACCGCGCTTGACGTCACGGGTTAACCACTGAGAGCCGGCACCGTCATCAATACGACGCACGGTCAGCGTAATGTACTCGCTGACGCCCGGCGTAGAAGAGATCGTGTAGGCACGCAGCGTATCCGCCGAGTTGCGTACGCTGACCAGCGCATACTGCCCGGCCTGATAGGGATAGTAGTCGTGGCATAGCAACGATACCGTCCAGACGTCGGGGGTTTCCTGATGGATGTGGTGTACCTGCATCCGCCATGGGCACTGCTGGGTTGGCATAGTCATTCTATCGCTCCTTACGCGCTCAACAGTTGCTGCATGTCTTGTTCAACGGTTGTCACAGAGCGCAGGCCAAATTTCTCGTTGAGGATTGCCAGCAGATCCGGGGTGAAGAAGCCCGGAGCGGTTGGGCCGGTGACGATGTTTTTCACGCCGAGTGAGAGCAGGGTCAGCAGGATAACGATCGCTTTCTGTTCGAACCAGGAGAGCACCAGCGACAGCGGCAGGTCGTTCACGCCGCAGCCCAGTTTTTCAGCCAGGGTGACGGCCAGAATAATCGCCGAGTAGGCGTCGTTACACTGACCGGCATCCACCAGGCGCGGCAGGCCTTCGATATCGCCGAAGTCGAGCTTGTTGAAGCGATATTTACCGCAGGCCAGGGTCAGGATCAGGCAGTCGTCCGGAACGCTGGTCGCGAAGTCGGTGAAGTAGTTGCGCTCGCCGCGCGCGCCGTCGCAGCCGCCGACCAGGAAGATATGACGCAGTTTTTCGCGGCTGACCAGGTCGATCAGCGTATCCGCCGCGCCCAGCAGGGTCTGACGGCCGAAGCCAACGGTGATCAGGTGCGGAATTTTGCTATACGGGAAGCCGGCCATCTGCTGCGCCTGGGCGATCACCGGCGCGAAGTTTTCGCCTTCAAGGTGGCTCACGCCCGGCCAGCCGACGATGCTGCGGGTCCAGATACGGTCGTCATAGGCGCCAACGGTCGGATCGATGATGCAGTTGGAGGTCATCACGATAGGGCCAGGGAAGCGGGCAAATTCAACCTGCTGATTCTGCCAGCCGCTGCCGTAGTTACCGACCAGGTGTTTGAATTTACGCAGCTCGGGGTAGCCGTGCGCCGGCAGCATTTCACCGTGGGTATAGACGTTAACGCCGGTGCCTTCGGTTTGTTCGAGCAGGCTATACAGATCTTTCAGGTCGTGACCGGAGATCAGGATGCACTTACCTTCAACCGACTTCACGTTGACCTGAGTCGGGGTCGGGTGGCCGTATTTGGTGGTTTCACCGGCGTCCAGAATGCTCATCACTTTGAAGTTCATCTGGCCGATCTCCATTGAGCACTCCAGCAGAGCGTTCAGATCGGCAGGCCAGGTGCCCAGCCACGCCATAATTTTGTGGTACTGAGCGTAGATATCGTTGTCGTACTGACCCAGAACGTGAGCGTGCTCCATATAGGCCGCGGCGCCTTTCAGGCCGTACAGGCACAGCAGACGCAGGCCGAGGATGTTCTCGCCGATGGTTGCTTTGTCTTTGTTGGGGGTAAATTCTGCCGCCTGACGCTGCAGGTCGCCCAAATCGTCGCTAACCAGCTGCAGGCTGGCCATCGGGTTGTCTGGCGCCGCGCCGGCGTCAATATTCAGGCACTGGGCCTTCAGCGCCTCGCGCATCGCGATGGCCTCACGCGCGTAGCCCACGATGCGCGGAGAGTCGAAGTTAACGTTGGTCAGCGTGGAGAAGAAGGCACGCGGCGCAAAGTTATCAATTTCATGGTCAACGATGCCATATTCACGAGCCTTAACGGCCCAGGCGGAGAGGCCCTGCAGGGAGGCAATCAGCAGATCCTGCAGATCGGAGGTTTCGGCCGTTTTACCGCACATACCCTGCGCGTAAGAGCAGCCGTTCCCTGCGGGGGTACGGATGGTTTGTTCACATTGCACACAAAACATGGTCACACCTTTTTTAAAGTTATATTTAATATACATGTTTAAGGTTATGCCCGGGCGCGCAGGGATTAAAGGGATTTCTAATACAATTTACAGGGAGATTGATTTAGCGCAATTTTGGCGGTAGATGACTACCGCCACAGGGGTATTAAGCGGAGAAAAAGGCCATCAGCACGGGCACCAGCAGGCTGAGAATAAAACCATGAACAATCGCCGCCGGCACGATTTCAACGCCGCCGGAGCGCTGTAATACCGGCAGCGTAAAGTCCATCGAGGTCGCGCCGCAGAGGCCTAAGGCCGTTGAGCGGCTGCGGCGAACCAGGCCGGGAATAAGCATAATCGCCAGCAGCTCACGGGAGAGATCGTTAAAAAACGCGGCGCTGCCAATCACCGGCCCGTAGGATTCGGTCAGCAGGATCCCTGAGAGCGAATACCAGCCAAATCCTGAAGCCATTGCCAGCCCGGTTTTGAGCGGCAGGTCGAGAATAAAGGCGTTGATCATCCCGCCGAGTAATGAGCTGGCCATGACGACGACCGCCACAATCATTCCCCGGCGATTAAGCACTATTTGCCGCAGGGTCATACCGTTATTGCGCAGCTGAATACCAATCAGCAACAGCAGGAAAATCAGCGTATATTCGCTGGCTTCGGTGGCGTGCTGCAGAAATGACAGACCGCTTAAGCCAATCAGGAAACCAATAAGCACCACGCCGCACAGCTGCAGTGATTCCATTGCCATCGCCACGCGCGAAGGTAATTTCTCCTGCCGATGCTGGCTGCGCCACGGCATCTTCTTCTCGAGCCACATTAATGCCGCAATATTACACAGCATAATAACGACGACGCTTACCGCGGCGTAATGAAGGATGGAAAGCAGGTTGCTGGCTAAATTGTCGAGGAAGGCGAGGCTGATCCCCATGAAAAAGAGGATAACGTAGACAATCCAGCTCAAAAGTCGCGCGATGACTTTAAGCGCTACCGGCTGACGAAGTGGAATGATATAGCCGATAATCAACGGCAGCAGAATGATTAATAATCCCGAAAACATGAACGGCTGGTCCTTGCAGAATGAAAATAGCGCCACTGACACTACCCAAATCATGGTACCGAGTAAAGCCGTCACCAAAAAGAAAGGCCCGGCATAGCCGGGCCTGAGCGCGAGTCTACGGTAAGACTAGCTGCGTTTTTCCAGCAGCGTGCGGTAGAGCACGCCGCCGAGGATCCCGCCGATGATTGGCATCACCCAGAACAGCCACAGCTGCTGCAGCGCCCAGCCGCCCTGGAAGATAGCGACCGCGGTGCTACGCGCCGGGTTGACGGAGGTATTGGTTACCGGAATGCTGATGAGGTGAATTAAGGTCAGCGCCAGGCCGATAGCGATCGGTGCAAAGCCCGCCGGGGCGTTTTTATCCGTTGCGCCGTGAATAACCAGCAGGAAGCCGCAGGTCAGCACAATTTCGATGACAATCGCCGAAAGCATTGAGTAGCCGCCCGGAGAGTGTTCGCCAAAGCCGTTGGACGCAAAGCCGCTGGCCGCTGCGTCAAAGCCCGCTTTACCGCTGGCAACCACGTACAGAACGCCCGCTGCAATAATACCGCCAACTACCTGGGCGATAATATAACCGATCACGTCCTTGGCCGGGAAACGACCGCCGGCCCACAGGCCTAAGGTCACCGCCGGGTTAAAGTGCCCGCCGGAAATATGCCCCACGGCAAACGCCATCGTTAATACGGTTAAACCAAAGGCCAGAGCGACCCCGGCAAATCCTATTCCCAGCTCCGGGAAGGCTGCTGCCAGAACCGCGCTACCGCAGCCACCGAACACAAGCCAGAATGTACCAAAACATTCCGCTGCTAATTTTCTAAACATAACCACCTCAAATAATAATGTTAATGAGCACGATTTAACGTGCCGATCTTTATTTATCAACTAAAGGATGAAGATAAAAATAAAGCGTCGCTATTTTATGGACGATCGTCATCCCGTAACCAGTTAAATAAATAGATGTAATTTGATTTAGGGCAAGGTGATGTTAATCCTTATACCATTCACTGTGCAAGAAAAGAGTAGTACAAAAATAATAGATGTAACCACTGCAATGAATGAATTATTTTTTAAACAAATACCCTTATCAATAATCATATTGAAAACGTTATTTTTCGCCTCTGCTGATATTGGCGTTTGCGGCAGTGTCATGTTCCAGCATGTGTCGCTATACTGCTGATAACTGAAGGAGAAAGTGGTGACTGAGCGGAGGGGATATGCTTCTTGAGCGCGTGGAGATCGTCGGTTTTCGCGGTATCAATCGTTTATCATTGATGCTGGAGCAAAATAACGTGCTGATCGGCGAGAATGCGTGGGGAAAATCCAGCCTTCTGGATGCCCTGACGCTGCTCTTGTCGCCAGAGTTCGAGCTTTATCATTTTGTCCGGGATGATTTCTGGTTTCCGCCCGGCGACGTGCAGGGACGCGAGCACCATCTGCACATCATTCTGACCTTCCGCGAGAGCGAGCCTGGCCACCATCGGGTGCGGCGCTTCCGCCCGCTCAGCGACAGCTGGGTCCCCTGTGATGACGGCTATCAGCGAATTTTCTATCGCCTGGAGGGCGAGCTGGCCGATGACGGCAGCGTAATGACGCTGCGCAGCTTTATTGACGGCAAAGGGGAAGCGCTGGAGCTGGAGGATATCGACGAGCTCGTGCGCCACCTGGTGCGCCTGATGCCGGTCCTGCGCCTGCGCGACGCCCGCTTTATGCGGCGCATTCATAACGACAGCGTGCCGCACTCTCCGCAAATTGAAATCACCGCCCGCCAGCTGGATTATCTCTCCCGCGAGCTGGTGAGCCATCCGCAAAATTTAACCGACGGCCAGATTCGTCAGGGGCTGTCGGCCATGGTGCAGCTCCTTGAACACTATTTTGCCGAGCAGAGCAGCGTGCAGTCCCGCAACCGTCTGATGCGCCGCCATTCCCACGATGAACAGCGCAGCTGGCGCTATCTGGATATCATCAACCGAATGATTGATAAGCCCGGAGGGCGAAGCCACCGGGTCATCCTCCTCGGCCTGTTCTCTACTCTGCTGCAGGCCAAGGGCACGGTCCGGCTTGACCGCGACGCGCGGCCGCTGCTGCTGATTGAAGACCCGGAAACCCGGCTGCACCCGATTATGCTCTCCGTCGCCTGGCATCTGCTCAACCTGCTGCCGCTGCAGCGCGTGACCACCACCAACTCTGGCGAGCTGCTGTCGCTGACTCCCGTTGAGCACGTCTGCCGCCTGGTGCGCGAATCGTCGCGCGTCTCGGCCTGGCGGCTTGGGCCGGGGGGAATGAATGCCGAAGACAGCCGGCGCATCGCTTTTCACATTCGCTTTAATCGCGCCTCGTCGCTGTTTGCCCGCTGCTGGCTGCTGGTGGAAGGGGAGACCGAAACCTGGGTTATCAACGAACTGGCCAGACAGTGCGGGCATCACTTTGATGCGGAAGGGGTGAAGGTTATTGAGTTTGCCCAGTCGGGACTAAAGCCGTTGATCAAGTTCGCCCGCCGAATGGGCATTCAATGGCACGTTCTGGTCGATGGCGACGAGGCAGGGAAGAAATACGCCGCGACGGTGCGCAGTCTGCTTAACGACGATCGCGACCTGGAGCGTGACCATCTGACAACGCTGCCGGCGCTGGACATGGAACACTTTATGTATCGTCAGGGCTTTAGCGATGTTTATCATCGGGTGGCGCAGCTGCCGCCAAACGTGCCGATGAATCTGCGGCGGGTGATCACCAAAGCTATCCATCGCTCATCAAAGCCGGACCTGGCGATTGAAGTGGCGATGGAAGCCGGGAGGCGCGGGGTTGAATCCGTGCCGGCGCTGCTGAAGAAAATGTTCTCCCGCGTGCTGTGGCTGGCGCGTGGCCGGGCGGATTAAGCGCGCTGGCGGTAAGGATGCAGCAAATTCAGGGTTATGTTTTCGCTATCTCCAGATAGAATCATCGGCTTGCGCTGCGGTTTAAAACATCAGGAATTTTTATGAAGCTCAATGGAAAACGCAGGAAAGTCTGGTGGCTACTGGCCATTATCGTACTGGCTCTGGCCATCTGGGGATGGCGGGTGCTGAATGCGCCGCTGCCGCAGTATCAGACTCTGGTGGTGCGTAAAGGCGATCTCCAGCAGAGCGTGCTGGCGACCGGTAAGCTGGACGCGGTACGTAAAGTCGACGTTGGCGCGCAGGTGAGCGGGCAGCTGAAAACGCTGCGCGTGAGCATCGGCGATAAGGTACAGAAGGATCAGCTGCTGGGGGTTATCGATCCCGAACAGGCGGAGAACCAAATTAAGGAAGTCGAAGCGACGCTGATGGAGCTGCGCGCGCAGCTGAATCAGGCCCGCGCCGAGCGTCAGCTGGCCGCCGTGACCTTAGCCCGTCAGCAGCAGCTGGCGCAGCGCCAGCTGGTCTCGCGTCAGGAGCTGGATACCGCGGCCACCGATTTAGCGGTTAAAGAGGCGCAGATTGGCACCATCGAAGCACAGGTTAAGCGCAACCAGGCCACGCTGGATACCGCGAAAACTAACCTCGATTACACCAAAATTCTGGCGCCGATGTCCGGGGAAGTGACGCAAATCACCACCCTGCAGGGGCAGACGGTGATTGCCGCCCAGCAGGCGCCGAATATTCTGACCCTCGCCGATCTCAGCACCATGCTGGTGAAGGCGCAGGTCTCTGAGGCGGACGTGATCCACCTTCGCGCCGGGCAAAAGGCGTGGTTCACCGTGCTTGGCGACCCGCTTACCCGCTACGAAGGGACCCTGAAAGATATTTTACCCACTCCGGAAAAGGTCAACGACGCTATCTTCTACTACGCCCGCTTTGAGGTCCCGAACCCGCAGGGGATCCTGCGCCTCGAAATGACGGCTCAGGTCCATATCCAGATGGCGGAAGTGAAAAACGTGATCACTATTCCTCTGAGCGCGCTGGGGGATGCCATCGGCGAAAACCGCTACCACGTGCGGCTGCTGCGCACCGGCGAGGTCAAAGAGCGCGAGGTCACCATCGGCGCGCGCAACGATATCGATGTGGCGATAGTCAAGGGCTTAGACGAAGGCGATGAGGTCATCGTTGGGGAAAGCGCGCCCGGGACGGCTAAATGACGGCCCTGCTCGAACTGCGTGATATACGCCGCAGCTATCTCTCCGGCGACGGGAGCGTCGATGTCCTGAAGGGGGTCACGCTGAGCATCAACGCCGGAGAGATGGTGGCCATTGTCGGCGCTTCCGGCTCCGGTAAATCGACCCTGATGAACATCCTCGGCTGTCTCGATAAGCCGAGCAGCGGCACCTATCGGGTGGCGGGAACCGACGTATCGCGGCTCAACGGCGACGAGCTGGCCCGGCTGCGGCGAGAGCATTTTGGTTTTATCTTCCAGCGCTACCATCTGCTGTCGCACCTGACGGCGGTACAGAACGTCGAGGTGCCGGCGGTCTACGCCGGTACTGAGCGACGGGCTCGCCTGGAGCGCGCGCGCGCGCTGCTGGTGCGCCTGGGGCTCGGCGATCGGGCGGAGTATCAGCCTTCGCAGCTCTCCGGCGGCCAGCAGCAGCGGGTGAGCATTGCCCGTGCGCTAATGAACGGCGGGGAAGTTATTCTGGCGGATGAGCCGACCGGCGCGCTGGACAGTCATTCCGGCGAAGAGGTGATGGCTATCCTGCATCAGCTGAAATCGCAGGGGCATACGGTGATCATCGTCACCCACGATCCGCTGGTGGCGGCGCAGGCCGAGCGGATCATTGAGATCCACGACGGCGAGATCGTGCGTAATCCGCCGCCTAAGGGCGCAGACAGCGCCGGCGTTATCCGCCAGAGCGCTGCGGCCGAACCCTCCGCGTGGCGTCAGTTCAGCAGCGGCTTTCGCGAAGCGCTGGTGATGGCCTGGCGGGCAATGACCGCCAATAAAATGCGCACCCTGCTCACCATGCTCGGCATTATTATCGGCATCGCTTCGGTGGTGTCGATTGTGGTGGTGGGCGATGCGGCGAAGCAAATGGTGCTGGCGGACATTCGCGCCATCGGCACTAACACGATTGATGTCTATCCCGGGAAGGATTTCGGCGATGACGATCCCCGCTATCAGCAGGCGCTGAAGTATGACGATCTGCTGGCTATTCAGAAGCAGCCCTGGGTCAGCTCGGCGACGCCTGCAGTATCGAAAAACCTGCGCCTGCGCGCCGATAATATCGACGTTGCCGCCAGCGCCGAGGGCGTCGGGGCGCAGTATTTCAACGTCTACGGCATGACCTTTAGCGAAGGCAATACCTTCAATGAGCTGCAGCTAAGCAGCCGGGCGCAGGTGGTGGTGCTGGACAGTAATACCCGACGCCAGCTCTTTCCGCACAAGGCGCGGGTGGTGGGCGAGGTTGTTCTGGTTGGCAATATGCCCGCGACGGTGATTGGCGTGGCGGATGAGAAGCAGTCGATGTTCGGCAGCAGCAAAATCCTCCGCGTCTGGCTGCCTTATACCACCATGGCCGGGAGGGTGATGGGGCAGTCGTGGCTGAACTCAATCACCGTGCGGGTACATGAAGGATACGATAGCTCAACCGCCGAACAGCAGCTGCTGCGTCTGTTCGAACTGCGGCACGGCAAAAAAGATGTTTTCACCTGGAATATGGACAGCATCTTGAAAACGGCAGAACGGACCACACATACACTACAGTTGTTTCTGACTTTGGTGGCGGTTATCGCGCTGGTGGTTGGCGGTATTGGCGTGATGAATATTATGCTGGTATCGGTCACCGAACGGACCCGCGAGATAGGTATCCGCATGGCGGTCGGGGCGCGGGCCAGCGACGTGCTGCAGCAGTTTCTGATTGAGGCTGTTTTAGTCTGTCTGGTGGGCGGCGCGCTGGGCGTGACCCTATCGCTAATGATTGCCTTTGTGCTGCAGCTCTTTTTACCCGGCTGGGAGATTGGCTTCTCTCCGCTGGCGCTGCTGACGGCGTTTTTATGTTCGACGCTAACCGGCGTGCTGTTTGGCTGGCTTCCCGCGCGAAATGCCGCACGCCTTGATCCGGTGGACGCGCTGGCTCGCGAGTAGCGCTAAAAAAATGCCAGTCAGAAGGACTGGCATTTTACTGGCGGGATGTACACAATGAAGCGAAAGAGTTATGCAGCCGCTTCCGCTTCTACAGGAACAATCACGCTGGCGTGATTACCTTTCGGTCCCTGGTGAACATCAAACTGAACGGCTTGTCCGGCTTTTAGCGTTCTGTAACCATCCATCTGGATGGTCGAGTAATGGGCGAAAATGTCTTCGCCTCCGCCCTCAGGGCAAATAAAACCAAACCCTTTGGCATTGTTGAACCACTTAACAGTACCCATTTCCATACTTCGACATCCTTCGTAATTCTTTATAAGTAAGATGGAATGAACCGGTAGTGGAGTGACGAGTTGTTCAAATGCTCGCCAACTCTCGCCAGTACAATTTAGAGAAATACGAAAAGGCGTCAAGCGATTGACGGTAGGGGAAGGCGAAAAATGCGTCAAAATTTGAAGCAGTTAACGCTATTGCCGGGGAATGTGACAGACATCGCGGATGGAAGTAATAGATGATAGTTATCTATGATCTATTGTAGATTTGTGATGGGCATAACTTTTGGTCATCGACAGGCCACCGCCTGTTGGCAACAGCAACCGATGATGAATACTGACGATGAGTAAGAGAGATTGGCTGGACTTCGATCAGCTGGTAGAAGACGAAGTACGTAATGAGCTTAAACCACCATCGATGTATAAAGTGATATTGCTCAATGATGACTACACTCCAATGGAGTTTGTTATTGACGTGTTACAAAAATTCTTTTCTTATGATGTAGAACGTGCAACGCAGCTGATGTTGACGGTTCACTATCAAGGTAAAGCGATTTGCGGTGTATTTACCGCAGAGGTTGCGGAAACCAAAGTTGCGATGGTGAGCCAGTATGCGAAGGAGAACGAGCATCCATTGCTGTGTACGCTAGAGAAAGCCTGAAGACAGGCAAGAAAATTGGGGGAGGTGCCTATGCTCAATCAAGAACTGGAACTCAGTTTAAACATGGCTTTCGCCAGAGCGCGCGAGCACCGTCATGAGTTCATGACCGTCGAGCACTTGCTGCTGGCGTTGCTCAGCAACCCTTCGGCCCGCGAAGCGCTGGAAGCGTGTTCCGTGGACCTGGTGGCGCTGCGTCAGGAACTTGAAGCCTTCATCGAACAGACCACGCCTGTTCTACCCGCCACGGAAGAAGAGCGCGACACTCAGCCGACGCTGAGCTTCCAGCGCGTACTGCAGCGTGCCGTCTTCCACGTACAATCCTCTGGCCGCAGCGAAGTGACCGGTGCCAACGTTTTGGTCGCTATTTTTAGCGAGCAGGAGTCGCAGGCGGCCTATCTGCTGCGTAAACATGAAGTCAGCCGCCTTGATGTGGTGAACTTCATCTCTCACGGTACGCGTAAAGACGAGCCGAGCCAGCCTTCCGAAAACAGCGGAAGCCAGCCCAGCAACGAAGAGCAAGCAGGCGGGGAGGATCGTATGGAAAACTTCACCACCAATCTCAATCAGCTTGCTCGCGTTGGCGGAATCGATCCGCTGATCGGTCGCGAAAAAGAGCTGGAGCGTGCCATTCAGGTTCTGTGCCGCCGTCGTAAGAATAACCCGCTGCTGGTGGGTGAGTCCGGCGTGGGTAAAACCGCGATTGCCGAAGGGTTGGCATGGCGAATCGTGCAGGGCGATGTGCCGGAAATCATGGCCGATTGCACGATCTATTCGCTGGATATCGGCTCCCTGCTGGCAGGGACAAAATACCGCGGCGATTTTGAAAAACGCTTCAAAGCGCTGCTGAAACAGCTGGAGCAGGATACCAACAGTATTCTGTTTATCGATGAAATCCACACCATCATCGGTGCGGGCGCCGCATCCGGCGGCCAGGTCGATGCCGCCAACCTGATTAAACCGCTGCTCTCCAGCGGCAAGATTCGGGTGATGGGTTCGACGACCTACCAGGAGTTCAGCAATATCTTCGAAAAAGACCGCGCGTTAGCCCGGCGTTTCCAGAAGATAGACATTACTGAACCTTCGGTAGAAGAGACGGTACAGATTATTAACGGCCTGAAGCCGAAGTACGAAGCGCACCACGACGTGCGCTACACGGCGAAAGCGGTGCGTGCGGCGGTTGAACTGGCGGTGAAATACATTAACGATCGTCATCTGCCGGACAAGGCGATAGATGTTATCGACGAAGCGGGCGCGCGGGCGCGGCTGATGCCGGCCAGCAAGCGTAAGAAAACGGTTAACGTGGCGGATATCGAATCGGTGGTGGCGCGCATTGCCCGCATCCCTGAGAAGAGCGTCTCCCAAAGCGACCGCGATACGCTGAGAAATCTTGGCGATCGGCTGAAAATGCTGGTCTTTGGTCAGGGCAAGGCGATTGAGGCGTTAACCGAAGCCATCAAGATGGCGCGTGCCGGACTGGGCCATGAGCATAAGCCGGTGGGCTCCTTCCTGTTTGCCGGACCTACCGGCGTCGGGAAAACCGAGGTCACCGTACAGCTGGCCAAGGCGCTGGGTATCGAGCTGCTGCGCTTTGATATGTCTGAGTATATGGAGCGTCACACCGTGAGCCGTTTGATCGGTGCGCCTCCGGGCTACGTTGGTTTCGATCAGGGCGGGCTGCTGACCGATGCGGTTATTAAACATCCGCACGCGGTGCTGCTGCTTGATGAGATTGAAAAAGCGCACCCTGACGTCTTTAACCTGCTGCTGCAGGTGATGGACAACGGTACGCTGACCGACAACAACGGCCGCAAGGCGGACTTCCGCAACGTGGTGCTGGTGATGACCACCAACGCCGGCGTGCGCGAAACCGAGCGTAAGTCGATTGGCCTTATCCATCAGGATAACAGTCCGGATGCGATGGATGAGATCAAGAAGATCTTCACGCCGGAGTTCCGTAACCGCCTCGACAACATTATCTGGTTCGATCACCTGTCAACGACGGTCATCCATCAGGTGGTGGATAAGTTTATCGTCGAGCTGCAGGTTCAGCTGGATCAGAAAGGCGTGTCGCTGGAAGTGAGTCAGGAAGCGCGAGACTGGCTGGCAGAGAAAGGCTATGACCGGGCGATGGGCGCGCGTCCAATGGCGCGGGTGATTCAGGATAACCTGAAGAAACCGCTGGCCAACGAGCTGCTGTTTGGGTCGTTAGTTGACGGCGGCCAGGTGACCGTTGCGCTGGATAAAGAGAAGAGTTCGCTGACCTATGATTTCCAAAGTGCGCAGAAGCACAAACCGGAAACAGCGCATTAATTCTTACTCTGAAACGTCAAAAACCGGCCTGTGGGCCGGTTTTTTTATATCCGCAGTCGCTTAGCGGAGAGGGGATGTAAAAAGACCGGGAATTATCCCGGCCTTTAGCATCTGACGCCACGAGGGCGGAAAACTATCAGCGACTACGGAAGACAATGCGGCCTTTGCTCAGGTCGTACGGGGTCAGCTCAACAGTCACTTTGTCGCCCGTCAGAATGCGGATGTAGTTCTTACGCATTTTACCGGAAATATGCGCAGTTACCACGTGACCGTTTTCCAGTTCTACGCGGAACATTGTGTTAGGCAACGTGTCAAGTACGGTGCCCTGCATTTCAATATTGTCTTCTTTGGCCATCTAGTCCTCTGGGGTATCACTACCGTAGTTTTGAACCGGCAAGATAATGCCGAAGTTCAGCGAGTAAGTAAAGTTTTACGTTTATACCCGTCACACTTCGCGTTGCGTCCACGTTGGCTGCGTTCTTCGATCCCGGCTACTTTTTTCAGTAAGCGCTGGGGATCCGTTCACTTGCCGCCCGCCTGCAACCCGAGCTGTTGCGAGTCTATATACTTTATCTTTCTGGCTGTCTTAGTTCTCACGGTCACATAGTTATTGATGCTGCCTGGCGTTTGGTTTGTCGTCCCGGCGCATCATGAATAAGTTTGGGTTTAAATCACTGAAGTAGTTTTGGCGCATTGCCCGGAACGCACGCGGATAAACCGCACGACAGGCGCAAACGTAAAGGGGGGAGTGACAGAACGATGGGCGTTATCTGACTCTTATTATTCCCAAACGGCGGCGGGGCAACGGGCAGAAGCTACTCTACCGCGCAATTATACCATCCCGGCGAAGAATGTGCTGAAAACATTTACACATTGCCGGTAAATAGCACCCTCGGCACCCAAAATCTTTCCGGTAAACGCTGGCTGCGCAATTGCGCCAGCCGATCGAGATAGTCGCGGCGGGGAATTTCAACGGCGCCCAGCGACGCGGTATGGTTATTTAGCACCTGGCAGTCAATTAACTGGCCACCGTCGCGCATAAATGCCTGGCAGAATACCAGCAGGGCCGTTTTCGACGCGTTTTCCGCGTGGCTGAACATCGACTCGCCGCAAAACAGCGCCCCCTGAGCCACGCCGTACATACCGCCAACCAGCGTCTTATCGCGCCACACTTCGATTGAGTGCGCGTGCCCGAGCTCGTGCAGCTGGTGATAGGCCTTGACGATGCTGGCGGTTATCCAGGTGCCCTCATCGCGATTGGCGGCGCAGCCTTCAATTACCTCGCCAAAAGCATGGTTCAGCGTCACGCGATAGGGAGAGTGCTGGTGGAAGCGTTTCATGCTGCGGCTGAGATGAAACTGCCCGGGCCACAGAACCGCGCGGGGATCGGGAGACCACCATAAAATAGGATCCCCCGGTGAAAACCACGGAAAGATGCCGTGCTGATAGGCCATAAGCAGGCGCGCGGGGCTAAGATCGCCACCCAGCGCCAGCAGGCCGTTCGGTTCACGCAGGGCGCCTTCCGGCGCAGGGAAGGCAATGGACTGACGGGAGAGCTGAACCAGACGCATTTTAACCTCAATACGCACCAGCAATTGTCCAGTATATTCGCTGTCTTTCAGGCGTCAGCGCAGTATGCGCGCACCTGAAACTCATAGAGTATATACACAAAATCATTCGGGATGCCCTGCGGCGATGGCCCGATAACGACTGACCTACAGGCGCTGCTTAAACTGGTAGTAGCGCCCTTGTTGAGCCAGCAGTTCTGCGTGACTACCTTGCTCAATAATCTTGCCGTTGTCCATGATAATTATCTGATTAAAACGCGCCAGCCCGCGCAGGCGGTGGGTGACCATCAGCACGGTTTTTTCTTTCATTACTTCGGCCAGTAAATCAAGGATTTGGCTTTCGGTCGTGGCGTCCAGGCCTTCGGTCGGCTCATCAAGCAGCATCAGCGGCGCGTCGTGAAGCAGGGCGCGGGCAATGGCTAACCGGCGCAGCTCGCCGCCAGAAAGCTGGCGACCGCCTTCTCCCAGCCAGCTGTTGAGGCCGCTGTCGTCGAGTAGCTTGCCGAGCCCAACCCGCTCGAGGATGTTGACCAGGTGCGCATCGCTCGCCTGCGGTGCCGCCAGCAGCAGGTTGTCGCGCAGCGTTGCGCTAAACAGGTGCACGCGCTGAGGAACCACGCTCATTGCCCGGCGCAGGGTCGTCTCGTTGAGCTGCGCAAGCGGCTGGTCGTTGAGTAAAATCTCGCCCTGGGCCGGATCCCAGGCGCGGGTAAGCAGCTGCAGCAGGGTCGATTTCCCGCAGCCGGTGCGTCCGAGAATAGCGATATGATCGCCGGCAGAAACCTGTAAAGAGATATTCTCCAGCGCCGCGGTGGGCTGCTGCGGATAGCTAAAGGTGACCTGATTCAGCGTCAACGCCACGCGTGAGAAGGTCTGGTCCGCGCTCTGTGCAAAGGAGACTTCCGGCTGCTGCTCGGTGATTTGCGTAATCCGCCGCGCGGAGGCGATGACCTGCCCGAGGTGCTGGAACGCGCCGGTGACCGGTGCCAGCGCCTCAAACGCCGCCAGGGCGCAGAAAACGAAGAGCGCGATCAGCGCGCCCGGCTGGCTATTGCCGCCCACGCCGGCGGAGGTCAGCCACAGCATCGCAATCACCGCAACGCCGCCAATCAGCAGCATCAGCGCCTGGGAAAGCGCGGTGAGTTCGGCCTGACGGCGCTGGCCATCCTGCCAGCGCTGTTCGGTTTTCTCCAGCTGCTCACGGTAGCGATCGCTGGCGTTAAACAGCATCAGCTCCGCCTGGCCCTGCAGCCAGGCGGTGAGCTGCTGGCGGTACTGGCCGCGCATTTGGGTTATGCACTCACCGGCGGGCTTACCGGCTCGGTAAAACAGCGGCGGCAGTATCAGCACGGTTAGCAGCATGATGCCGCCCAGCGTCAGGGCCAGGGTGACGTCCAGAATACTCAGGCCAGCGGTGACGACCATAATGACCACCAGCGCCCCAACCAGCGGCGAGATGACCCGCAGGTAGAGGTGATCCAGGGTATCGACGTCGGCAACGATGCGGTTAAGTAGCTCGCCCTGGCGAAAACGCGCCAGCCCGGCAGGGGAGAGTGGCAGCAGCTTGCTGAACGTGAAAACGCGCAGATGCTGCAGGACGCGGAAAGTCGCGTCGTGGCTCACCAGGCGTTCAAAGTAGCGCCCGGCGGTGCGAATAATCGCCGCGCCGCGTACGCCGGCGGCGGGCAGCATATAGTTAAAGCTGTAGATACCGGCAACGCCGACAACGGCCGATGCCGAGAGGAACCAGCCCGACAGCGTCAGCAGCCCGATGCTCGCCAGCAGGGTGACGATCGCCAGCACCACGCCGAGCATCAGCAGCCATATGTGCCGCTTGTACAACGCCAGATAAGGTAATAATGCGCGCATTTAAATCTCCTCCTGACGATGGGCCAGCAGGGTCGCGAAGGGCCCTTCGGCGGCGGCAAGCTGTGAATACTCACCCTGTTCGACAATCTGTCCGTTTTGCATTACCCAGATAGCATCCCAGCCGGCTATACCTTCTAGCTGGTGAGTGACCATCAGCGTGGTTTGCTGCGAAGAGGCGTTTGACAGGGCCTGCATCACCCGCTGTTCGCTGTGGGCGTCAAGGCTAGCGCCAGGCTCATCGAGCAGCAGCAGACGGCAGGGAACCAGCAGCGCGCGCGCGACGGCGATGCGCTGCGCCTGGCCGACCGATATGCGGGCCGCCTGATCGCCCACCGGCGTATTAATGCCCTGCGGCAGCTGCGAGATGAATTCGCTTACCCAGGCTTTATCCAGCGCCAGCTGAAGCTGCGCCTCGGTTGCTTCAGGCCACGCCAGAAGCACGTTTTCACGCAGCGTGGCCGCCGGCAGCTGCGGGTTTTGTCCAACCCAGCTCAGCATGCGATGCCAGCGCTGGCTATCAAGATCGCGCAGCTCAACGCCGTTGACCATCAGCGAACCGTCATAGGGCAGAAAGCCCGCCAGCGTATTCAGCAGCGAGCTTTTGCCGGAGCCGCTTTGCCCAACCAGCACCACCCGCTTACCGGCAGGCAGGGAGAAGTTCAGCGGCCCTGCCAGCACCTTGCCTTCCGGTGATTTGATCCGCAGATCGCGCGCTTCAAGACTCACCAGCTCGTTGTCGCTAAGCACCTTCTCGCCGCGCTCGGCCTGCGCCAGCGGCGTTTCCATAAAGGTTTTCAGGCTGTCCGCCGCGCCGATAGCCTGCGCCTTAGCGTGATAGAAGGTGCCCAGATCGCGCAGGGGCTGGAAAAACTCCGGTGCGAGGATCAGGGTCAAAAAGCCGGCCATCAGGGTAACGCCTGCGCCGTAATGACCAAAGTTCAGCTCGCCCAGGTAGGAGAAACCGAAATAGACCGCCACCAGCGCAATGGAGAGGGAAGTGAAAAATTCCAGTACCCCGGAGGAGAGGAAGGCCAGACGCAGGACGTCCATCGTGCGCTGGCGGAAATCCTGCGAAGCCTCGCGGATATTGTCGGTTTCCGCGGCGCCGCGGTCGAAAATACGCAGCGTTTCCATACCGCGCAGGCGGTCGAGGAAGTGGCCGCTCAGCCGCGCCAGCGCCTGGAAGTTGCGGCGGTTTGCATCCGCGGCACCCATTCCGACCAGCGCCATAAACATTGGGATCAGCGGCGCGGTGCCGAGAAGGATCAGCGCTGCCGCCCAGTTAATCGGGAAAATAGTGATAACGATGAGCAGCGGCACGCACGCGGCCAGCGTCATCTGCGGCAGATAGCGCGCATAGTAATCGTGCATATCGTCGATTTGCTCGAGGATAAGCGTGGCCCAGCTGCCCGCAGGCTTGCCCTGGATCCAAGCCGGACCGGCCTCCTGCAGGCGGTCGAGCACCTGGCGACGGATCTCATAGCGGATATGCTGCCCGGCATAAAATCCTACCCGCTCGCGCAGCCATACCACCCACGCGCGGAGGACGAAAATCAGCACCAGTACGGTAAACGGCAGCACCAGCGCCGTCGCCGGAATATTCTCCATGATCATGCGGTGAAGGATCCGCGCCAGCAGCCAGGCCTGAGCGACGATCAGTAGCCCGCTAATGACGCCCAGCGTGCGGGAAATCATCAACCAGCGACGGGAGAGAATGCTCTGTTCTTTTAACCAGCGGGTTAACTCTTGTTGACGGGTTTTATTCATTGCGCACTTAGCAGGTGGAGTTATAGGTTTTTGGGCACGGCAATGTTACAACGCGGAAAAAATAAAGGCGACTTTTCGTCGCCTTCTTTACCTTTGTTACTGACTTGTAAAGATTATTTGCAAGCGTCAGCCAGGCCGTCGAGATAGCGCTCGGCGTCCAGCGCGGCCATGCAGCCGGTGCCGGCAGAGGTAATAGCCTGACGGTAGATATGGTCCATCACGTCGCCGGCGGCGAAGACGCCAGCAACGCTGGTCTGGGTCGCGTTGCCGTGAATGCCGGACTGAACTTTGATATAGCCGTTTTCCAGCTCCAGCTGACCGGCAAAAATCGCCGTGTTCGGGCTGTGGCCGATAGCGACAAACAGGCCCGCGACTTCCAGCGATTCGACGTTGTCCGTATTCTGCGTATCGCGCAGGCGCAGGCCGCTGACGCCCATCTGGTCGCCGGTCACTTCTTCCAGGGTGCGGTGGGTATGCAGCACGATGTTGCCGCTTGCCACTTTGTCCATCAGGCGATTGATAAGAATTTTTTCAGCGCGGAAGGTGTCGCGACGGTGGATCAGGTGGACCTCAGACGCGATGTTAGAGAGATACAGCGCTTCTTCAACCGCGGTGTTGCCGCCGCCGATAACCGCGACCTTCTGGTTACGGTAGAAGAAACCGTCGCAGGTGGCGCAGGCGGAAACGCCGCGGCCCTTAAAGGCTTCTTCAGACGGCAGGCCGAGATAGCGCGCGGAAGCGCCGGTAGCGATAATCAGCGCGTCGCAGGTGTATTCGCCGCTGTCACCGACCAGGCGGAACGGACGGTTCTGCAGATCGACGCTGTTGATATGATCGAAAAGAATTTCGGTTTCGAACTTGGCCGCATGCTCGTGCATACGTTCCATCAGCAGCGGCCCGGTCAGATCGTTCGGATCCCCAGGCCAGTTTTCCACTTCCGTGGTGGTGGTCAGCTGACCCCCTTTTTCCATCCCGGTAATCAGCACCGGATGCAGGTTTGCACGTGCGGCATAGACCGCAGCGGTGTATCCCGCAGGTCCAGAACCAAGAATTAGCAGCTTACTGTGTTTGGCCGTGCCCATGAGAACCCCATAATTTATTGGCATACATTGGGCTGGATTGTAGGGAATTTGTTGTCGTAAAAAAAGAGCATAGCGATTTTGTTAACGATATGTGCAATAGCAACCGCCGATGAACTGGCGATTTAACGAACGGAGAATATAACTAATTCTACTGTCAGCAGCACAATTATAAGAGGAAAACATGAGAATCAACGGGGGGGGATAATGAATATCTGGCATCTTGTACTAAAAATCGATGTTTTGCTTTGACAATCCCCTGTGCTTTTGCGAAAACATTCATGGAAGAAGAAAAGCAGCGTTTTGCGTGTGGCGAATTTTCATGCATGCAAATGCCATTTTTATCCGGGTTAGCGAAATCTACGCATGGTGTGGACAGACGCCATGCGTGATGTCGGTGGCTGCCGTCAGGCAACGGGCTTCTCACGTACCCCTGGGTTACTCAAGTCGTACGGGTAAGAACAGGATGGGCTCTGGCAGTGAAGGCTCAGAGTCAGAACAGGAGTAGGGAAGGAATACAGAGAGACAATAATAATGGTAGATAGCAAGAAGCGCCCTGGCAAAGATCTCGACCGCATCGATCGTAACATTCTGAATGAGTTACAAAAAGATGGACGTATTTCTAACGTCGAACTTTCTAAACGGGTGGGACTTTCTCCGACGCCTTGCCTTGAGCGCGTGCGTCGACTGGAAAGACAGGGTTTTATTCAGGGCTATACGGCGCTGCTTAACCCGCATTATCTGGATGCATCACTTCTGGTATTTGTTGAGATTACTCTGAATCGTGGC
Organism: Klebsiella terrigena; assembly: GCF_006539725.1. Classification (GTDB taxonomy): domain Bacteria; phylum Pseudomonadota; class Gammaproteobacteria; order Enterobacterales; family Enterobacteriaceae; genus Klebsiella; species Klebsiella terrigena. The sequence continues at coordinate 187,761 of NZ_BJNO01000007.1, forward strand.
GCGCCGGATGTGTTTGAGCAATTTAACGCCGCTGTGCAAAAACTTGAAGAAATTCAAGAGTGTCATCTGGTATCCGGCGATTTCGACTACCTGTTGAAAACTCGCGTACCGGACATGTCAGCGTATCGTAAACTACTGGGCGAAACCCTGCTGCGCCTGCCGGGCGTAAACGACACCCGTACCTACGTGGTAATGGAAGAGGTCAAGCAGAGCAATCGTCTGGTAATTAAGACGCGCTAACACGGAACAGGTGCAAAATCGACGTAGTTTGATTACACTCCTGTTAATCCATACAGCAACAGTGCCGGGGAGACCCGGCACTGTTGTCCGTTTTAGCAGCAGGCAGGAAACAGCCTGATACCTGGAGAGCCTTTTTTGAGCCAGGAATACACCGAAGACAAAGAAGTCAAACTGACGAAGCTAAGCAGCGGGCGCCGACTCCTTGAGGCGTTACTTATCCTTTGCACCCTTTTTGCTATCTGGCTGATGGCGGCCTTACTCAGCTTTAATCCCTCGGATCCAAGCTGGTCGCAAACGGCCTGGCACGAGCCTATCCACAACATCGGCGGTACGCCGGGAGCCTGGCTTGCCGATACGCTATTTTTCATTTTTGGCGTAATGGCTTACACCATTCCCGTGATTATTATCGGCGGCTGCTGGTTTGCCTGGCGCAATCAAACTAACGACGAATACATCGACTATTTCGCCGTTTCGCTGCGCTTAATTGGCGCGCTGGCGCTGATCCTCACCTCCTGTGGACTGGCCTCTATCAATGCCGATGATATTTGGTACTTCGCCTCGGGCGGGGTCATTGGCAGCTTGCTGAGCACTACCCTGCAACCGCTGCTGCACAGCAGCGGCGGAACGATTGCGCTGCTCTGCATCTGGGCGGCGGGTTTAACCCTGTTTACCGGCTGGTCGTGGGTCAGCATTGCCGAAAAACTCGGCGGCGTGATCCTTTCCGTCCTTACCTTTGCCAGCAACCGTACCCGTCGGGACGACACCTGGGTTGATGAGGACGACTATGAGGATGACGAGGATGACGAAGACGACGATACGGCGAAACCGCAGGGCTCGCGTCGCGCGCGAATTCTACGCAGCGCCTTAGCGCGTCGCCAGCGTCTGGCAGAGAAATTCTCCAATCCGCTGGGGCGCAAGACCGACGCCGCGCTGTTTTCCGGTAAGCGCATGGATGATGCCGAGGAAGAGGTTCAGTTCAGCGCCAACGGCGCGCCGGTTTCGGCAGACGATGTGCTGTTTTCTGGCGCCAGCGCCGCGCGCCCGGCAGATGCGGACGATGTCTTATTCTCCGGTGCCAGCGCAACGCGTCCGGGGGACTTTGACCCCTACGATCCGCTGCTGAACGGCCATAGCATTGCCGATCCTGTGAGCGCGGCTGCGGCAGCCACCGCGGCGCCGCAGGCGTGGGCTGAGCCGGTAGCCGGCCAGGCTCCACAGGCTGGCTGGCAGCCAGAGGCCCAGGCTTATCAGCCTGTGCAGGCGCCGGTACAGCAACCTCACTACCAGCCTGAAG
>NZ_BJNO01000008.1 GCF_006539725.1 Klebsiella terrigena
AAATGGCGGTGAGGCGGGGATTCGAACCCCGGATGCAGCTTTTGACCGCATACTCCCTTAGCAGGGGAGCGCCTTCAGCCTCTCGGCCACCTCACCACACGCCTCTTTCGAGTGCTTCGAAGAACTTGTTTCTGCTCTTCGTCGCTGCGATGGCGCACATATTACTTTCTGGTACTTATAAGTCAAACAATTTTTCGAGACCTTTTTTCTGTTTGCACACTTACCGCGCAATCAGCCTGCAAAAACGGCAAAAAGAGCGTTTAATCAACAGAAATTCAGGGGTTAGAGCCAGCTAAAAGCAAAAAATAAACGCGACGGACGATGGACAAGTAACGGAAAAGAGAGGCGTCGGGAGTAGAAAAGAGAGAGAAATCGGCTGGCGGTGGGATGCGCCTCACGAAATCGCGAGGCGCGAAAGCCTTAGTAACTGGACTGCTGGGATTTTTCAGCCTGGATACGCTGGTAGATCTCTTCACGATGCACGGAGACTTCTTTAGGGGCATTAACGCCAATACGTACCTGGTTACCCTTAACCCCTAAAACTGTCACAGTGACCTCATCTCCAATCATGAGGGTCTCACCAACTCGACGAGTCAGAATCAGCATTCTTTGCTCCTTGAAAGATTAAAAGAGTCGGGTCTCTCGTATCCCGGCATTATCCATCATATAACGCCAAAAAGTAAGCGATGACAAACGCCTCACGGCGTAAGCAGTCATGGCATCACATTCTGTTAAACCTAAGTTTAGCCGATATACACAACTTCAACCCGACTTTATCGTTATCAGTGCTTCTCTTGCAAGATACCGTAATCCGAAGATTACGGCACCTATGCGTTTATAGTTATTACAGTTTTGCGCTTACCCAGCCTTTCACACTGGCTAACGCAGCAGGGAGAGCAGACGCATCGGTACCACCGGCCTGAGCCATATCCGGACGACCGCCCCCTTTACCGCCCACCTGCTGAGCGACCATACCAACCAGCTCCCCTGCCTTCACGCGATCTGTCACATCCTTAGACACACCGGCAATCAGAGAAACCTTACCATCCGCCACCGTGGCTAACACTACAACCGTTGAACCCAGCTGGTTCTTCAGATCGTCAACCATGGTGCGCAGCATTTTTGGCTCAACGCCGACCAGCTCGCTGACCAGCAGCTTAACGCCGTTAATCTCTTCCGCTTTGCTGGAGAGGTTTGCGCTCTCCTGCGCTGCCGCCTGCTCTTTCAGCTGCTGCAGCTCTTTTTCCAGCTGGCGAGTACGTTCCAGCGCGGAGCGTACCTTGTCGCCGAGGTTATGGCTATCGCCCTTCAGCAGCTGTGCGATGTCGCCCAGCAAATCGCTTTGGGAATGCAGGCTCGCAATCGCGCCTTCACCGGTCACCGCTTCAATACGGCGCACGCCCGCGGCGGTCCCGGATTCGGAGGTGATGCGGAACAGGCCGATATCGCCGGTCCGTGAAGCGTGAGTACCGCCGCACAGCTCGGTGGAGAAATCACCCATTTTCAGGACGCGAACGCGGTCATCATACTTCTCGCCGAACAGCGCCATTGCGCCAGATTCACGAGCCGCATCGATATCCATGATGTTGGTTTCGATAGCCAGGTTGCGACGAATTTGCGCATTGACCAAATCTTCAACCGCGCGGATCTCTTCCGGTTTCATCGCTTCAAAATGCGAGAAGTCAAAGCGCAGCGCTTTGTCATTTACCAGAGAGCCTTTCTGAGCCACGTGCGTACCGAGAACCTGGCGCAGCGCTGCATGCATCAGGTGGGTCGCGGAGTGGTTCAGACGGATACGCTGGCGGCGAGCGCGATCGACATCGGCCTGCACTGCGTCACCCACTTTCAGGGTACCGCCGGCCACTTTACCGATATGACCAATAGCCTGGCCGTACTTCTGCGCATCGCTGACGATAAACGAGAAGCCCGCGCCTTTCAGCTCGCCCTTATCGCCGACCTGACCGCCGGACTCTGCATAGAACGGCGTCTGATCCAGAATAACAACCGCTTCCTGGCCGGCGCTGACGCTATCAACCGCTTTGCCGTCGATGAACAGCGCGGTGATCTTGCCGTTCAGCTCGAGGCTATCGTAGCCTTTAAACTCAGAAGCACCCTCAACGCGGATCATCGCATTGTAGTCGGCGCCGAAGCCGCTGGACTCGCGCGCGCGACGGCGCTGCTCTTCCATTGCCGCTTCGAAGCCTGCTTCGTCAACTTTGATATTACGCTCGCGGCACACGTCCGCGGTCAGGTCGACCGGGAAGCCGTAGGTATCGTACAGGCGGAAGGCGGTTTCGCCGTCCAGGGTGTCGCCCTTCAGCTTAGCCAGCTCTTCGTCGAGCAGCGCCAGGCCGCGTTCCAGAGTACGGGCAAACTGCTCTTCTTCCGTTTTCAGAACCTGCTCAACCTGAGCCTGCTGCTGCTTCAGCTCTTCGCCGGCGGCGCCCATGACCTCAATCAGCGGCGCAACCAGTTTCCAGAAGAAGGCATCCTTCGCACCGACCATATTGCCGTGGCGGACGGCACGGCGAATGATACGACGCAGCACGTAGCCGCGGTTTTCATTCGACGGGATCACGCCATCAGCGATCAGGAACGCACAGGAGCGAATATGATCGGCAATCACGCGCAGCGACTTGTTGGTCAGATCGGTGGCGCCGGTCACTTTGGCGACATTCTCGATCAGCTGACGGAACAGGTCGATGTCGTAGTTGGAGTTCACGTGCTGCAGAACGGCAGCGATACGCTCAAGGCCCATACCGGTATCAACGGACGGCTTCGGCAGCGGCTCCATGGTACCGTCAGCCTGACGGTTAAACTGCATGAAGACGATGTTCCAGATCTCAATGTAGCGATCGCCGTCCTCTTCCGGGCTTCCCGGAGGGCCGCCCCAGATGTGGTCGCCGTGGTCAAAGAAGATTTCGGTGCACGGGCCGCAGGGGCCGGTATCGCCCATCTGCCAGAAGTTATCGGAGGCAAACGCGCCGCCTTTATTGTCGCCAATGCGAATAATGCGCTCACGCGGAACGCCAACCTCGTTGGCCCAGATGTCGAAAGCTTCGTCATCGGTTTCGTAAACGGTTACCCACAGCTTTTCTTTCGGCAGAGCGAACCAGCTTTCACCGGTTAACAGCTCCCATGCGTACTTGATGGCATCCTGCTTGAAGTAGTCGCCGAAGCTAAAGTTGCCCAGCATTTCAAAGAAGGTGTGGTGACGCGCGGTATAGCCGACGTTTTCCAGATCGTTGTGTTTACCACCCGCACGAACGCAGCGCTGCGAGGTGGTCGCACGGGAATAATTACGCTTGTCGAGGCCAAGGAACACATCCTTGAACTGGTTCATCCCGGCGTTGGTAAACAGCAGGGTCGGGTCGTTGTGCGGCACCAGGGAGCTGCTGGCAACTACCTGATGTCCCTTACTATGGAAAAAATCGAGAAACGCCTGACGGATCTCAGCAGTGCTCTTGCTCATAATTATCCTGAAATCAAGCTATACACTCATCCTTCACGCCGCCTCGATGCTGGCTGCGCCCGTTCACCTCAGCTACGTACCTTTGTACGCCTCAGGGACTCACTTCGTTGCTGCCTTGATGCGGCGTGAATGATTTTGTGTATAAGGAATAATCGCCCTGGGCGCTGATTGCCTTTTAAACAGCCAGCGGCCGGACGGAATAAAGTGGGAATAAGATAAGTTTTCTTTACGGGGAAGTAAAATCCCCGATGGGTCAATCTGCAAAATTTCGCCAGATTTCCTGGATATCTTCCATTAAGTAGCCGCGGTACAGCAAAAAGCGCTGTATTTTGACTTTTTCGGCAAATACGGTGGGAAGCGGATCGCCATACTTCCTCTGCGCCTGCTCTTTCGCCAGCAGCGCCCAGTCGATTTCGCACTCGCGCATTGCGCGCTCACCCTCTTCCCGGGCAATGCCTTTCTGGTTCAGCTCCTGGCGGATGCGCGCCGGGCCGTAGCCTTTGCGGCTCCGGCTGGCAATAAACTGGCGGACAAAGCGCTGGTCATCGAGGTAGCGGTTTTCGATGCACCAGGCCACAACGCGATCGACCTCTTCCGGCGTAACGTCCAGCGCCTCGGGGCCATTTTTCCCCATAACCGGCGCGGCCAGCTTGCGTCGCAGCTCCTGTTCGCTATGGTCGCGCATTGCCAGAATACGAATCGCGCGATCCAGCAGACGTGCGTAGCCGGAACGGCGGGATGAAGATTCAGTCACGGGCACCTCGATAATCAAAAAGCAAAAGGGCCGCATAAGCAGCCCCTTGTTTTCCCGTCTTGTTCACATCGCACGAGCGCTGGCGTTTGCCTGCCCTGCCACCTGAACGCTTCAGGAGATAATTACCTGACGGTATCAGAAATCCTGTTCGCTTGCTTCTTCGCTTTTACCATCAACCACGAAGTCCGGCGTAGCGTCCTGGTTGTTCAGCAGCAGTTCACGAACTTTCTTCTCGATCTCTTTCGCCGCAGCCGGGTTCTCTTTCAGCCAGGAGATAGCGTTCGCTTTACCCTGACCAATTTTGTCACCGTTATAGCTGTACCAGGCGCCCGCTTTTTCAATCAGCTTCTCTTTCACGCCCAGATCGACCAGCTCGCCGAAGAAGTTGATGCCTTCGCCGTAGAGGATCTGGAACTCAGCCTGCTTGAACGGCGCGGCGATTTTGTTCTTCACGACCTTCACGCGGGTTTCGCTACCAATGACGTTATCGCCATCTTTTACCGCACCGATACGGCGGATATCCAGACGCACGGAAGCGTAGAATTTCAGCGCGTTACCGCCGGTGGTGGTTTCCGGGTTACCGAACATCACGCCAATTTTCATACGGATCTGGTTGATGAAGATCAGCAGCGTGTTGGACTGCTTCAGGTTACCGGCCAGCTTACGCATCGCCTGGCTCATCATACGCGCCGCGAGGCCCATGTGAGAGTCGCCGATCTCGCCTTCGATTTCCGCTTTCGGCGTCAGCGCCGCAACGGAGTCGACCACCAGCACGTCTACCGCACCGGAGCGCGCCAGCGCGTCACAGATCTCAAGCGCCTGTTCGCCGGTGTCCGGCTGAGAACACAGCAGGTTGTCGATATCGACGCCCAGCTTGCGGGCATATACCGGATCCAGCGCGTGCTCTGCATCGATAAAGGCACAGGTTTTACCTTCACGCTGCGCGGCGGCGATAACCTGCAGGGTCAGCGTCGTTTTACCGGAAGATTCTGGCCCGTAGATTTCGACGATACGGCCCATTGGCAGACCGCCAGCGCCGAGGGCGATATCCAGGGAAAGCGAACCGGTGGAGATAGTTTCCACGTCCATGGAACGGTCTTCACCCAGGCGCATGATGGAGCCTTTACCGAACTGTTTTTCGATCTGGCCCAGTGCTGCCGCCAACGCTTTCTGTTTGTTTTCGTCGATAGCCATTATTACTCCTGTCATGCCGGGTGGAACCGGGTAGTGAATTCTGTTCTGTTGAAGCAATTATACTGTATGCTCATACAGTATCAAGTGTTTTGTAGAAATTGTTGCCAGAGGAGCTGCAGGGCGTAGGCCGTGGCCTGACGGCGCACCGACTCGCGGTCTCCGGCGAAACATTCCCGCTGGGTGACCCCCTGCCCGTTGGCGCAGGCCACGCCAAACCACACCGTTCCGACGGGCTTTTCCGCGCTGCCGCCGTCCGGCCCGGCCACGCCGCTCACCGAGATCGCGTAGGTGGCGCGGGCGGCACGCAGCGCGCCAATCGCCATCTCCACCACCACCGGTTCGCTCACCGCGCCGTGCTCGGCCAGCGTCGCTTCGCTGACGCCAATCATCTGCGATTTAGCTTCATTGCTGTAGGTGACAAAACCGCGCTCAAACCACGCCGAGCTGCCGGCGATATCGGTCAGTACTTTAGCAATCCAGCCGCCGGTACAGGATTCAGCCGTGCTCACCGTCGCGCCCTGCGCCTTCAGCGCCCGCCCAACCTGCTCACTCAGCTGCATTAATTCGGAATCTGTCATCGTCGCCCCGTTTAAGCCAGATAAAGAGGCCATCAAAGATAGCACTTTCAGCACAGATGTGGGGATGAGGAGATGAATTTACGAGGGGGCTTGCGAAAATGAACGGTCCCGAAGTCCGGGACCGTGGAATAGCGCGTTACTTCATGCTGCCGGCAATCAGCTCGACGTTATGGCGCATCATTTTCACGTAGCTGTCCGCCACGCCGCCCGGTTTCGACAGCGCTTCCGGATAGAGCTCGCCGCCCGGCTGCGCGCCCGTCGCGTTGGCAATCTGCTTCACCAGCCGCGGATCGAGCTGGTTCTCCATAAACCAGGTGTGCACGTTATCGGCTTTAATCTGTTTAATCAGTGCCGCAACCTGCGCGGCGCTGGCTTCGCTCTCCGACGACAGCCCCTGCGGCGCAAGGAAGGTCACGCCGTAGGCGCGGCCAAAGTAGCCGAACGCATCATGGCTGGTCAGAACCTTACGCTTAGCCAGCGGAATGGTGCTGAACTGGTTCTTCGCCCAGCCGTGAATCTCGTTGAGCTGGCCGATATAGCGCTTGCCGGAGACCTCAAGCGCTGCTTTATCCTCAGGGTCGGCTTTAACCAGTCCGCTAAGGATATTCTGCGCGTACAGCGCGCCGTTGGCGGCGTTGTTCCAGGCGTGCGGATCGGTCACCGTTTTCCCGTCCTCATCGAGGGTATGGGTTTTTACGCCCGTCGACGCCACCACCAGCTCGCCTTTGAATCCCGATGCCTTGATCAGCCGGTCGACCCACCCTTCTAGCCCGAGGCCGTTGACCACCACCACGTCGGCCTTGCTGAGCAAGGCGCTGTCCTGCGGCGACGGCTCAAAGGTGTGCGGGTCGCCGTCGGGACCGACCAGCGCATCGACGTGAACGTGCTCGCCGCCAACCTGCTGCACCATATCGCCCAGCACCGAAAAGCTGGTGACCACGTTGAGCGTTTTCGCCATCGCCCCCTGCGCCGCCAGGCCCAGCGCCAGCGCTAAAACTACCCCGGTACGTTTCTTCATATTTTCCTTACCCCATTAATTTGCGCCAGCCGACCACCAGCCGGCTGCGCGCGCCAAAAAACACCGAAATAAAAAAGATCCCGCTGGCGGTCAGCACGATGGCCGGGCCGGCGGGCAAATTCGCCGCCCACGACAGGCTGAGCCCCATCCAGGCGCAGGCGCTGCCGATCAGCGCCGCCAGCAGCAGAATGCCGGGCAGCGTTCGCGCCCAGCAGCAGGCGGCCACCGCCGGGAGCATCATCACCCCCACCGCCATCAGGGTGCCCAGCACCTGGAAACCCGCCACCAGGTTCAGCACCAGCAGGGCCAGGAACAGGCCGTGCAGCAGCGCAGGCAGCCGGCGGTTATTGACCTGCAGCCACGCGCTGTCAAAGGCCTCGCTCACCAGCCCGCGATAGAGCAGCGCAATGCAAATCAGCGTCAGGCTGGCGACCCCGGCGACGAATAGCGCCGCGTCGTTATCCACCGCCAGAATCGAACCAAACAGCAAATGCAGCAGATCGACGCTGGAGCCGCGCAGCGACACCAGCGTCACCCCCAGCGCCAGCGAGCCGAGATAAAACCCGGCGAAGCTGGCGTCCTCTTTGAGCGGCGTGCGGCGGCTGACCCACCCCGCCACCAGCGCCACCGCAATGCCGGCGATAAAACCGCCCACCGACATCGCCAGCAGCGACATACCGTTAAGCAGATAGCCCACCGCGACGCCGGGCAAAATCGCGTGCGACAGGGCATCGCCCATCAGGCTCATGCGCCGCAGCAGCAGGAAAACCCCAAGCACGGTGGTGCTCAGCGAAAGCGCCAGGCATACCACCAGCGCGCGGCGCATAAAGCCGAATTCGATAAAGGGCTGAAAGAAGGTGTGCCAGATCATGCCAGCCTCGCGGAGTCGAAGGCGGGAAGCACCTCGCCGGTCTCGCCCCAGCGGGCGTGCCGGGACTCGAGCAGCAGGGTTTCCGGGAAATAGTCGGCGACGCGCTGGCTATCGTGCAGCACCGCCAGCACGGTCTGCCCCTGCCGGTGCATCTCGAGGATCAGCGTCATCAGCTCGCGGCTGGTCGACTCATCGATCCCGGTAAAGGGCTCATCGAGCATCACCAACGGCGCCTGCTGGACCATCACCCTGGCAAACAGCATGCGTTGGAACTGGCCGCCGGACAGCGCTTCAATCGGCGTTTTCTCCAATGATGCCAGGCCAACGCGATCCAGCGCCGCGTCAATGCGCCGGCGGAACTCGCCGCCAATGCCGCGCAGGAGCGAGACCTGCGGCCAGGCGCCCTGGCTCACCACGTCCCGAACCACGAGGGGAAACTGTGATTCCAGCGAATGCCGCTGTGCCAGCCAGCCGATAACCGGTCGCGACGCGCGCCAGTGCACGCGGCCGCTCACCGGGGGGATAAACCCGGCCAGCGTTTTTAGCAACGTCGATTTACCGCAGCCGTTGAGGCCGACGATGGCCGTCAGGCTGCCCGCGGCGATAACGCCGCTTAGCGCGGGGGTGATCGCCAGCTCTTCATACCCGGCAACGAGGTTTTCCAGTTCGATCATGGCAGAGTTACCGCCCACCAGGTCGCCAGCCACAGCAGCGCCAGCAGGATGCAGGCGAAGCCTGTGCGCAGCGCGGCGGAGCTTGAAAAAAGAGAAGTGAACATCATCGCCTCATTCAATATGTTATAACATAACATTATTGGATCGGCGGAATAATGTAAATCAGCGTCAACGAAGGGAAATGCTGCAAAATGTAACAGACTCCCCTCCGGGCAGAGGGAAGTCTCGGGGAAGGCCTACTGCCCGCGGGCCTGAGAAACGGCCAGGCCGAGCTGCCAGACGGCCATCGCGTAGTGGGTGCTGTGGTTATAGCGGGTGATGGTGTAGAAGTTCGGCAGTCCGTACCAGTACTGGTAGCCGGTGCCAATATCGAGGCGCAGCAGGCTCGCCTGCTGATGGTTACCCAGCGGCTGCGTTGGCGTCAGGCCGGCCGCCGTCAGCTGCGATACGCTGTAATTGGTCTTAAAGCCGTTCTCCAGCCCCGGCGCCTGGCCCATGGCCGGAACCGCAACCAGATCGCCGCTCACCCAGCCGTGCTGCTTGAAGTAGTTGGCCACGCTGCCGATCGCATCCACCGGGTCCCACAGGTTGATATGCCCGTCGCCGTTGAAATCCACCGCGTACTGGCGGTACGAGGAGGGCATAAACTGGCCGTAGCCCATGGCACCGGCGAAAGAGCCTTTGAGATTCAGCGGATCGTCGCTTTCGCTGCGCGCCATCAGCAGGAAGGTTTCCAGCTCGCCGGAGAAGTACTCGGCGCGACGCGGATAGCTGAAGGAGAGCGTCGCCAGCGCGTCGAGAATACGGGTTTTACCCATCACGCGGCCCCAGCGGGTCTCCACGCCGATAATACCAACGATGATTTCCGGCGGTACGCCGTAGACCTGCCAGGCGCGGTTCAGCGCGTCCTGATACTGATTCCAGAACGCCACGCCGTTTTGCACGTTATCCGGGGTAATGAACTGTTTTTTGTAGCGTAGCCACGCGCCGTTCGGCCCGGACGGCGGCAGTCCGCTAGGGGCCTGGCGGTCCATCAGGCGCAGGACGTAGTCCAGACGCTTAGCCTGGGAGAGAATTTCGTGCAGCTGCTGCCGGTCAAATCCGTGCTTGCTCACCATTTTGTCGATGAACTGCTCCGCAGCAGGATTGTTGGCGAAATCTCCCCCCATATTCATAACGTTATGCTGCGGCTCCAGCAGGAAGCCACCGGATCCTCCCGTGGTCTCCGTTACTGCGGTGGCTTTAGGTTTGCTGCTACAGGCAGCGAGGAGTACGCACAGCGGGAGTAATGCCAGATAGCGACGCTTCAACATGGGGCTTCCATTTAACAAATTCGGCAAAGGGTAATTATGGTAAAGCATGCGGCCGTCAACAAGGAAGCGGCAATCTATTCGTGGACAAAATAGTCCTGCCCGCTCCCCTCGCTCCCCGTCCAAAGATCCTCTTCCCGGCCAATTTTTAGGGCAAAATTTTCATCCCACCGGCAATAAACTTTCAAATTAAAATATTTATCTTTCATTTTGCGATCAATTTAACACTTTTAAACCTTTCAAAGTGATTAAAATCAGCTGCCAGTTAGCAAGAAAAATAACGCTACAAAGGAGAGAATAATGATCGAAGTTATTACCCACGGCGCCGAATGGTTTATCGGCCTGTTTCAGAAGGGGGGCGAGGTCTTTACCGGGATGGTGACCGGGATCCTGCCTCTGCTGATCAGTCTGCTGGTTATCATGAACGCGCTGATCAACTTTATCGGCCAGCTGCGGATCGAAAAGCTGGCGCAGCGCTGCGCCGGCAATCCGGTCTCCCGCTACCTGCTGCTGCCCTGCATCGGGACCTTCGTTTTCTGTAACCCAATGACCCTGAGCCTCGGGCGCTTTATGCCTGAGAAGTACAAGCCCAGCTACTACGCGGCGGCCTCCTACAGCTGCCACTCCATGAACGGCCTGTTTCCCCATATCAACCCCGGCGAGCTGTTCGTCTATCTCGGGATCGCCAACGGCTTAACCACCCTCGGCCTGCCGCTGGGGCCGCTGGCGGTGAGCTATCTGCTGGTCGGCCTGGTGACCAACTTCTTCCGCGGCTGGGTGACCGATCTGACCACCTCCATTTTTGAGAGAAAAATGGCCATCCAGCTTGCACAAAAAGTACATCTGTCCGGAGCTGCATCATGACGCGTATTCGTATTGAAAAAGGGGCCAGCGGCTGGGGCGGCCCGCTTGAGCTGGACGCCGTAGAAGGCAAAAAAATTGTCTATATCACCGCCGGAACCCGCCCGGCGATCGTCGACAAGCTCGCCCGCCTCACCGGCTGGCAGGCCGTGGACGGCTTTAAAGAGGGGGAACCGCCGGAAGATGAGATCGGCGTGGCGATCATTGACTGCGGCGGCACCCTGCGCTGCGGCATCTATCCGAAGCGGCGTATTCCGACCATCAATATCCACGCCACCGGCAAGTCCGGGCCGCTGGCGCAATATATCCTTGAGGACATCTACGTCTCAGGCGTTAAGGAAGAGAATATCCACCCCGTCGACGGCGCCGGCGAGCCGGCCCCCCGTCAGCCCGCGGGTCGCGATTACGACGCCAGCAAAAAAATCACCGAGCAGAGCGACGGCCTGCTGGCCAAGGTCGGCATGGGCATGGGCTCCGTGGTGGCGGTGCTGTTTCAGGCCGGGCGCGACACCATCGACACGGTGCTGAAAACGATCCTGCCGTTTATGGCCTTCGTCTCGGCGCTGATCGGCATCATCATGGCCTCGGGCATTGGCGACTGGATTGCCCACGGCCTGGCGCCGCTCGCCAGCCATCCGCTGGGGCTGGTGACGCTGGCGCTGATCTGCTCCTTCCCGCTGCTGTCGCCGTTCCTCGGCCCCGGCGCGGTTATCGCCCAGGTTATCGGCGTGCTGATCGGCGTGCAGATTGGCCTCGGCAATATTCCGCCGCATCTCGCCCTCCCCGCCCTGTTTGCGATTAACGCCCAGGCGGCCTGCGACTTTATTCCGGTCGGCCTGTCGCTCGCCGAAGCCCGGCAGGAGACGGTGCGCGTCGGGGTGCCTTCGGTGCTGGTCAGCCGCTTCCTGACCGGTGCGCCAACGGTGCTGATCGCCTGGTTCGTTTCCGGATTTATTTACCAATAAGAGGTTCCTGAAGATGACCGTGATTTACCAGACCACCATTACGCACATCGGCGCCAGCGCGACGATGGCGCTGGAGGAGCAGATGCTGATTACCTTCCGCGAGGGCGCGCCGGCGGATATCGAAGAGTACTGCTTTATTCACAACCACGGCGAGCTTGTCGGCGCGCTGGCGCCGGGAGCGGAGCTGCAGCTGGGGGATCGCTGCTACCCGGTCACCGCGGTCGGCGACGTGGCGGAACAGAATCTGCGCGAGCTGGGCCATATCACGCTGCGCTTCGACGGCCACCGCGTAGCGGAGTTTCCGGGGACGGTTCACGTGGCTGGCCCGGTACCGGAGGCGATCGCCCCCGGCTGTGTACTGAAATTTTTTGCTTAGGCTGTAAGGAGAGAACTATGAGTCAGGTTGCTGTTGTCATCGGCGGAGGACAAACCTTAGGTGAGTTTCTGTGTCGTGGCCTCGCCGCGCAGGGGTATCGCGTGGCGGTGGTGGATATTCAAAGCGATAAAGCCACCCGCGTGGCGCAGGCGATTAACGCCGAGTATGGCGAAGGGACGGCGTACGGTTTTGGCGCCGATGCGACCAGCGAGGCCAGCGTCGTCGCGCTCGCCCGCGGCGTCGACGAGATATTCACCCGCGTGGATCTGCTGGTCTACAGCGCCGGGATCGCCAAAGCGGCCTTTATCAGCGACTTTGCGCTGGGCGACTTCGACCGCTCGCTGCAGGTCAACCTGGTGGGCTACTTCCTCTGCGCCCGCGAGTTTTCACGGCTGATGATCCGCGACGGCATTCAGGGACGCATCATTCAGATCAACTCAAAATCCGGCAAGGTGGGCAGCAAGCATAATTCCGGCTACAGCGCGGCGAAGTTTGGCGGCGTCGGCCTGACCCAGTCCCTGGCGCTGGATCTGGCGGAGTACGGCATTACCGTGCACGCGCTGATGCTCGGCAACCTGCTGAAGTCGCCGATGTTCCAGTCGCTGCTGCCGCAGTACGCCCACAAGCTGGGCATTGCCGAAGATGAGGTCGAGCAGTACTACGTCGACAAGGTTCCGCTCAAGCGCGGCTGCGATTATCAGGACGTACTCAACGTGCTGATGTTCTACGCCAGCCCGCAGGCCTCTTACTGCACCGGGCAGTCCATCAACGTCACCGGCGGGCAGGTGATGTTTTAACCGCCGGTTCCCGGATCGCGCCGCGGTCCGGGCTCTTCCCGATACCACGCCTCAAGGAGATATTTATGGTTAGCGCATTGATTACCGTCGCCGCCATCGCCTGGATAGCCCAGCTCGCCTTCGGCGGCTGGCAGATCCGCCGCTTTAACCGCGCGTTTGATACGCTCTGTCAGCAGGGCCGCGTCGGCGTCGGGCGCTCGGCGGGCCGCTTCAAGCCGCGGGCCATCGTCGCCATCGCCGTTGATGAACACGACCGCGTCAGCGGCACCCTGCTGATGAAGGGCCTGACCATCTTCGCCCGTCCACAAAAAATCCCGGCGCTTGAGGGCAAACTTTTGCAAGAATTGCGGCCGGATATGATCTTTCCCCATGATCCGCTCTGTCGGAATGCACTATCATTAGCGCTTAAACCGAAACAGGTATAATTTCGTTGTAAAAGTAAATATCTTGCGAAATTATCACATCGAAACTTTAAACGCAGGATGTAACCGCTATGAAACCACGTCAGCGACAGGCAGCTATTCTTGAGCATCTGCAGTCGCAGGGTAAGTGCTCGGTCGAGGAGCTGGCGCAACACTTCGCTACCACCGGCACGACGATCCGCAAGGATCTGGTGACCCTCGAACACGCCGGCACCGTCATTCGCACCTACGGCGGAGTGGTATTGAATAAAGACGAAAGCGACCCGCCTATCGATCATAAAACGCTGATCAATACCACCAAGAAGGCGCGTATCGCCGAAGCCGCCGTGCGTTTTATTCACGACGGCGACTCGATTATCCTCGATGCCGGCAGTACGGTGCTGCAGATGGTCCCCCTGCTCAGTCGCTTCAATAACATCACCGTCATGACCAACAGCCTGCATATCGTCAACGCCCTCTCTGAGCTTGATAACGAACAAACGATCCTGATGCCCGGCGGCACCTTTCGCAAAAAATCAGCCTCCTTTCACGGACAGCTGGCGGAGAATGCCTTCGAGCAGTTCAGCTTCGACAAGCTGTTTATGGGGACCGACGGCATCGATCTGAACGCCGGGGTCACCACCTTCAACGAGGTTTATACCGTCAGCAAAGCGATGTGCAATGCCGCCAGGGAGGTGATCCTGATGGCCGACTCGTCGAAGTTTGGCCGCAAAAGCCCAAACATCGTCTGCGGCCTTGAAAGCGTGGATATGCTGATTACCGATGCCGGTATCGACCCGACCTTCCAGCGGGCGCTGGAAGAAAAAGGCATCAAAGTGATTATAACTGGAGAAGATCATGAGTAACTTTCTGTTAGAAGCCGGACGCCAGACCCTGCAGCTGGAGCTCCAGGAGGCGAGCCGCCTGCCTGAACGCCTGGGCGACGACTTCATCCGCGCGGCGGAAACCATCATCCACTGCGAAGGCAAACTGATTGTTTCCGGTATCGGCAAATCGGGCCATATCGGCAAAAAGCTGGCGGCGACCTTTGCCAGCACCGGCACGCCGGCGTTTTTTGTCCACCCGGCGGAGGCGCTGCACGGCGATCTGGGGATGCTCGACGGCCGCGACGTGATGCTCTTTATCTCCTACTCCGGCGGGGCGAAGGAGCTCGACCTGATCGTGCCCCGGCTGGAAGAAAAATCGATTCCTCTGCTGGCGATGACCGGCAAATCGAAATCCCCGCTGGCGCTGGCGGCCAGGGCGGTGCTGGACATTGCCGTAGAGCGCGAGGCCTGCCCGATGCACCTCGCCCCGACCTCCAGCACCGTCAACACCCTGATGCTCGGCGACGCCCTGGCGATGGCGGTGATGCAGGCCCGCGGCTTCAATGAAGAGGATTTTGCCCGCTCGCATCCGGCCGGCGCGCTCGGCGCGCGGCTGCTGAATAAGGTCCATCATCTGATGCGTCGCGACGAAGACGTGCCGCGCGTTGACGTCACCGCCAGCGTAATGAGCGCCATGCTTGAACTCAGCCGCACCGGGCTGGGGCTGGTGGCGGTATGCGATGCGCAAAACCGCGTCGAGGGCGTATTCACCGACGGCGACCTGCGCCGCTGGCTGGTGGGCGGCGGCACCCTTGAGGATACCGTCAGCCGCGCGATGACCCGCAACGGCGTGACGCTGCAGGATCAAAGCCGCGCGGTTGATGCCAAAGAGCGCCTGATGAAGCACAAGATCAGCGCCGCTCCGGTAGTGGATGAGCGCGGCCAGCTGGTCGGCGCGATTAACCTGCAGAACTTTTATCAGGCCGGGATTCTTTAAGCCCCAGACGCTTCGCCAGCCGATGCAGGTTGGCGACGTCCAGCGCCAGCGCCCGGGCAGCCGCCGCCCAGCTGCGGTTATTCTCCGCCAGCGCCCGGGCAATCGCCTCACGCTGGAACGCCTCCGTCGCCTCGCGCAGGTTTATCGCCTGCGTCGGCGCCAGCGGCGCGGCGCTCGGCAGGTTTGGCGCTTCGCCGGCAAACTGAAAGTGCTGCGGCGCCAGCACGATGTCATCACCCGCCTGGGTCGCCCGCGCCAGCACCACCGCGCGATGAATCGCATGCTCCAGCTCGCGGACGTTGCCCGGCCACGGCCAGGCGCCCAGCCTTACCCGCGCGGCGCTGCTTAACACCACCTGCCCCAGCCCCATCCGCAGGCGGCACTGCTCGCAGAAATAGCCCGCCAGCAGCACCACGTCCTGGTCCCGCTCGCGCAGCGCCGGCACCGACAGCGGAAAGACGCTCAGCCGGTGATAGAGATCGGCGCGAAAGCGCCCTTCTACTACCTCCTGGCGCAGGTCGCGGTTGGTGGCCGCCAGCACCCGCACGTCCACCCGCAGGCTGCGATCGTCCCCGACGCGCTGAATGTCGCCATATTGCAGCACGCGCAGCAGCTTCGCCTGCAGCGCCAGCGACAGCTCGCCAATTTCATCGAGGAACAGCGTGCCGTTATCGGCCATTTCAAACTTGCCGCTGCGGTTGCTGATAGCCCCGGTAAACGCCCCTTTGACGTGGCCGAACAGCTCGCTCTCGGCCACGCTTTCCGGCAGCGCCGCGCAGTTGAGGTAGACCAGCGGATTGGCGGCGCGCGGCGAGCCCTGATGTACGGCTTTCGCCACCAGTTCCTTGCCGGTGCCGGTTTCACCATCAATCAGCACGTTGAGATCCGATGCCGCGACGATACCAATCTCCTTTTTCAGCTGCAGCATCGGCGCCGAAAGGCCAATAATCTCCTGACGATCGGCGGCCGGGTAGCTTGCGCTCGGCTCCGGCAGCACGTTCTGGTTCTCCAGGCGGGCGATCAGCAGCGCATTGTTCAGCGCCCCCGCCACCAGCGCGGCAATCAGCCGCAGCTCCTCATCGCTGAAGCTGTCAAAGCGGTCGGCGTCCATGCCGTCGAGGGTCAGCGCGCCGATCAGCGTCTGCCCGGCAAACAGCGGTAGCCCAACGCAGGCGTGAACCTTGAGGCTTTCCTGGCCGGGGATCAGCCCGTCATACGGGTCCGGCAGGTCGCTATCCGCCGGGAAGCGCACCACGTCGCCGGCGCGGGCGATCGCCTCCAGCCGCGGATGCCCTTCGAGGGAAAAGCGCCGCCCCAGCACGTCCTGGGCGAGGCCGTCGATCGCCAGCGGCACAAACTGGTGCGCCTCATAGCGCAGCAGCGCCGAGGCATCGCAGCCGAGGATCTGCCGCAGGGTGGTAATCAGGCGCGGGAAGCGGTCGGCGTGGCCGATATCGCTTTGCAAATCAATGGCGATTTTCGCCAGCGCCTCTACGGAAAAGCTCATCGCTGCCTCACTGTCATTTTGACAATCACAATAGTCATAACGACTATTTTAACCATTGTCATTTTGACATCAATGTTTTTAACGAAAAATAATAAACAGAACAAAATCAAATAATTAAAAAGTTGGCACGCAACTTGATATAAGCAAAACATCTATTTTGAAAACGCTGAATTAATTGAGGTTGCTATGTCTATTCTGGTTAAAAATAACATTCATTGGGTTGGCCAACGCGACTGGGAAGTGCGCGATTTCCACGGAACCGAATATAAAACGCTGCGCGGCAGCAGCTACAACAGCTATCTCATCCGCGAAGAAAAGAACGTCCTGATCGATACCGTGGATCACAAATTCAGCCGCGAGTTCGTGCAGAACCTGCGCAGCGAAATCGACCTCGCCGATATCGACTACATCGTGATTAACCATGCGGAAGAGGACCACGCCGGGGCGCTGACCGAGCTGATGAACTCGATCCCGGACACCCCGATTTACTGCACCGCCAACGCCATCGACTCCATCACCGGCCACCACCATCACCCGGAATGGAACTTTAACGTGGTGAAAACCGGCGACAGCCTCGATCTCGGCAACGGCAAGCAGCTGATCTTCGTGGAAACCCCGATGCTGCACTGGCCGGACAGCATGATGACCTATATGACCGGCGACGCGGTGCTGTTCAGCAACGACGCCTTCGGCCAGCACTACTGCGACGAACACCTGTTCAACGACGAAGTGGATCAGACCGAGCTGTTCGAGCAGTGCCAGCGCTACTACGCCAACATCCTGACGCCGTTCAGCCGCCTGGTGACGCCGAAAATTACCGAAATCCTCGGGTTCAACCTGCCGGTGGATATGATCGCCACCTCCCACGGCGTGGTATGGCGCGATAACCCGACGCAAATCGTCGAAATGTACCTGAAATGGGCGGCGGATTATCAGGAAGACCGCATCACCATTTTCTACGACACCATGTCCAATAACACCCGCATGATGGCCGACGCGATCGCCCAGGGCATCACCGACATCGACCCGCGCGTGGCGGTGAAAATCTTTAACGTCGCCCGCAGCGACAAAAACGAAATTCTCACCAACGTGTTCCGCTCAAAAGGCGTGCTGGTGGGCACCTCGACCATGAACAACGTCATGATGCCGAAAATCGCCGGCCTGGTAGAAGAGATGACCGGCCTGCGTTTTCGCAACAAGCGCGCCAGCGCCTTTGGCTCCCACGGCTGGAGCGGCGGCGCGGTTGACCGTCTCTCTACCCGCCTGCAGGATGCCGGCTTTGAAATGTCCCTGAGCCTGAAGGCGAAGTGGCGCCCGGACCTGGATGCGCTGGAAGTCTGCCGCGAGCACGGCCGCGAAATCGCTCGCCAGTGGGCCCTCTCCCCGCTGCCGGCCAGCGCTGATAAAAAAGCGTCGGCTGAACAGCGCGACTGCGCCGCGGCAGCGGCGGCCGACCTCGGCCCGTCAATGCAGTGCAGCGTGTGCCAGTGGATCTACGATCCGGCGAAAGGCGAACCGAACCAGGACGTCCAGCCTGGCACCCCGTGGAGCGACGTACCGGAGAACTTCCTGTGCCCTGAGTGCTCTCTCGGCAAAGATGTCTTTGACGTTCTGGCAACGGAGGCAAAATGAGTGATGGCATCGTCATCATCGGCTCGGGCTTCGCGGCCCGCCAGCTGGTCAAAAATATTCGTAAGCAGGACCCGCAGATCCCGCTGACGCTGATCGCCGCCGACAGCATGGATGAGTACAACAAACCGGATCTCAGCCACGTCATCAGCCGCGGTCAGAGCGCCGACGATCTGACCCTGCAAACCGCCGGGGAGTTTGCCGAACAGTATAATCTGCGCCTGTTCCCGCATACCTGGGTGAGCGATATCGACGCCGAGGGCAAAGTGGTCAAAAGCCAGGATCGCGAGTGGCGCTACGACAAGCTGGTGCTGGCCACCGGCGCCGCGCCCTTTATTCCGCCGGTGCCGGGCCGCGAGCTGATGCTCACCCTCAACAGCCAGCGGGAATACGGCGCCGCCCAAACCCGGCTCCACGACGCGCGGCGCGTGCTGATCGTCGGCGGTGGGCTAATTGGCTGCGAGCTGGCGATGGATTTCTGCCGCGCCGGCAAAGCGGTGACGGTGGTCGACAACTCCGCCAGCGTACTGTCGGCGCTGATGCCGCCGGAGGCCAGCAGCCGCCTGCAGCATCGGTTAACCGATATGGGCGTGCACCTGATGCTGAAAACCCAGCTCGAAGGGCTGGAGCAAACCGCCGACGGCATCCGCGTAACCGTCGATCGCCAGCGCAGCGTGACCGTGGACGCGGTGGTTGCCGCCGCCGGCCTGCGCCCGGAAACCGCCCTGGCGCGTCGGGCAGGCCTTGAGATTAACCGCGGCGTGGTGGTCGATAGCCGCCTGCGCAGCAGCCATCCGGCAATTTTTGCCCTCGGCGACTGCGCCGAAATTAACGGCATGGTGCTGCCGTTCCTGCAGCCTATTTTGCTCAGCGCCATGTGCCTGAGCAAAAATCTACTGGAGCAGCCGGGCGAGCTGAAGCTGCCGCCGATGCTGGTGAAGGTAAAAACCCCGGATCTCCCGCTACATCTGGCCGGAGATACACGGCGCGAAGACCTGACGTGGAATATCGTGGCCGCCAACGACGGCCTGGTGGCTAAAGGCGTGGATGCGGAAAACCAGCTGCGCGCCTTTGTGGTCAGCGAAGACCGGATGAAAGAGGCCTTTGCGCTGCTGAAGCAGCTGGTGAGCTAAGCGCTTTCCCGGGTCGCGACGTCAACGCCTTGCCCGTGTATGGATACCCTCGTTACACAACCCTCTCTTGAGTTGTGTAACGGGGGCATATTGCGTTCGTATATCCGGCCCTCTCTCAACACCATCACCATCACCATCACCCTCACCCTCACCCTCACCCTCACCCTCACCCTCACCATCGTATACGGCCACGATGCTATCTGCGCGCCTGCTTCCCTTCGGGCTGGCGGCTTTTTGTCAGAGCGCTTTCAGCCAGGCCAGCTGATTATCCGAGCCTCGCTTAACAGCTTAAAAGCTGTTTTCTCATCACTGTAATCCTGGTTTAACAGCCCGAAGGATGTGTCAGAACCAACGACGACTGCGGCCCGCTTATTATGAGACATGTTTATCTGGTAACAATGCTCAACCAATTGCGTCTATTGCTGCCTGGTTTCGCAAAGTGAATGGGCTAACGCCAAAAGACGTGTGTGAAAGGTTAAGAGTGCCCTGCAGGCTTACGCTCCCCTGCCACGGACAGAATCACCGCAAAATCCTTCAGGATGAAAATTAGTTTTACCCCTACATTTAGTGGTGGTTAAGTGAAAGGGTTTTATCTATTCTGCTTTTATCAGCGAGCAGGCCGGAGTCACTCTTTGTGGATAATCCCATTCTTCAGAAAATCCTCATTATCGTTATTCTCATCCTGTGGGTAATCGATGAATTCCGGACCAGGAAAAGAAAAACCGCTGACCCCGCTATTGAAGCCGCTGATGCCAGGGAACGCCATCAATGGCGCTATCTCAGATGGGGGTTCCGGGCAATACAAGCGGCAGCGACGGTGTATATCGTCGTTCAGCTGATTCAGGTATTACTGAGATAGATGACACAGGCAGGTACAGCTGGACAGAGACATTTTACTGTCCAAGTGGGCCTCGGTGGGCGCCGTGGTGTAGGTGCCATGAGTGCTAGGAGCGGACATTGAGAACGTTACTGCACATTAGGTCAATGTATATAAGCACTTGGTCTGGATGTTGTATTGATTTTTTTAAATCATGATAGAGTCTGCCATATTCTCTGGTCGTTTAAAACAGCCCTCTACTGGAGAGGACTGTTATTTGATAATGGTTATTTTAGCCTTACAAGATTAGATGCTCCAGATTTCAGGGTTCTTTAACGACTCAATCTGAGCTTTATTACTAGCATAAAATGCGTGATACATGCCCACCATTTCTTCGTTGGATTTAATGAAAACTGATGGATCTTTATTTAAAACTTTACTATATTTTTCAAAAATCGCCAAATATTCAGGAGATAAAGCATCCGAAAGAATTGAGATGACAGTTTCAACTTTATTTGATGGGTTGAAATCATTCAAAAACATCCCTTCAAAATGAGGTATTTGTATAAATACCATTGGTGTTTTACTTTTAACACATTCGTTCATTATGGATAGATTTGTCCCCCAAGCCCCATTACCAGAAACATTCCCTTTCCTTAAGCATTTTGGAATATCGGAGTCATGTACTGCTATATAACTGACATCAAAATGATTTAATATTTTAGCAAAGGTTTTTATATTTCCTTTTCCTAGACAGTCAATGATGTGATAATCAACCCCAACAACCTCGCATATTTTGTTTATGACAATCTTTTCAGTGGGCCCTTCAACTAATATTATATTATCGTAAAAGAAAAACTCATTAACCATTGGGTTGCACAATCTGATCATTTTCATATTATCTTTTTCTTCGTCAGAAAAAGACAACTCATCCGTAGATATTGTTTTATTTAAAGACTTGTCTTTTTCTATCCTAATTATAGTGGTGTGTTTTTTAGATAAGTCTATAAATACAGGGGAGTGCGTTGTAGCCATCACCTGCCAGTTTTCATTTGTCGCAGCGAAATTATAAAGTGATTCCCTCGCATCTCTAATTACTGGCGGGTGAAGGAATGACTCTGGCTCATCAATTAACAAAATATATTGTTTTTTCTCAACAGAGACTGCTTTACCTTTAGATTTGGATTTTTTAATTTTATCTCGTGCATGAGATTCGTGAGTCAATATTTGCAAAGCAGACCATAAAACGGAGCGGCGAACGCCATGGCCTTGGTTCTCGAGAAGAGAACCACTTACCCCATCCATTTTTACTGTAAGGTTAGATTCTGAAACCATAACATCCGCATCTACGGGATCCTTGGACAGTATATTTAATTCCAGTTCTAGCCCGGGGAAAACCGATGATGACGATTCAGATACTTGCTTTAGAAGATCATCGATTTTTGATTTGGAATCCTTCATAAGAGTGTCTGTTAGCTCTTGTATTTTCTGTATTATTTCAGCTTTACTTTCTCCTGTTTTCAGTAATTCATCTTTTGCATCTTCCTTTAGGAAACTTATGATTATTTTTTTTGTTTCGTCCATGGATTTATCTGGACTTATTCTTATTGGCTGAGGAACTCGACTTTGTAGTAAAGTGTCTAGCCCCCCTGAACCCCCATCAGAAAATATACGCTTACCCGAAGCCTCATCAAGGCCATAGGATTGTTTTTGAGCTGGTTTTTCCGGATCTGACCAGATCCACTTAACACAATAATAGCGTTTACTTTCCAGTGGTATGCTTTTTTCCTCCCAGTCTCCCCCATACTTTCTTGCCATATTTCTCCTATCCAGAGCATCATCTTTATAAAACCATTTATCACCACCTAATGTACGAATATCATCATCAGTGACATCAGTGAAAATACCACACATTTCGATTGGTATAGATATATCTGAATTATAAAAATCATGAGCAGTCAGACCTTTTGATGAGCCTAAAGACGCAAATTTTTCATACGCATCTAATATCGTAGACTTCCCTGAGTTATTTGGTCCAATTAGCACAACTATATCATCGATGTATACTTCTATTTCATCTTTTATAGATTTGTAGTTTTTAATGTTAAACTGCTGTAGTCTCATTGCGTGTTATCCTTTTTCTATAAAAAATAACTATTGCTAACACAAGCTAACATAATTGGAGATCAAGGTGACAGTCTATTAATTAATACCAGAACATGCTGTGATACACGTTGTATAAACGTTACTTCATTCTCCTCTTCTGTATGATTTGCTGCCGCTTTTAGGTGTCGGAGGCTTCCATTTATCTTTTCTTTTTCTCAATCAACAACTTCTTTTCTAGTGCTTACAAAGTTGGATTCTTGAAACTGAAGATGTCCGCTCCTCCCCATACCAGCCCTTTAGCATCACCGTTCACCTTGTTGCCTGTACTCTGACTCGTCCCAGTGTCCAGGTGACGGAATGAGGTATTCCACAGCCCGCCGTTCTGGCAAAAGGCATTGGATAGATACCCTCAATCCCGCTACCCATGACAAAATCCCCGTGTACTCTTATTAATAATGCAACGTTGCATGATCTTATATTCTTTCCTGAATCCCCTTCGCATTAATCAATGTTGTCCATGATATATATACTGTGTTTTTATTCAGTGCAGTATAATAAATAAACCCAGATAAAACCCTCACCTGTCATAACGGAAGGATGGAAGGATGGAATAAGCAGGAAGATTTTTAAAGAGCGCGGTATGAAAGTGTTACCAGCACTTCCACACCGCTAACCACAGACAACTAAACAGGAGTTGAATATGGCTGAGCAGAATTTTAAGCCAGAAAGTGCTATTGCCAAAATAGATTCTGATGAATCAGAAACGAGTGGTAAAAATTGCGAGCTGGAACGTAAAAAATCCGTTAAGCACTTGCAGAATAAATCCACAACGGAGTCACCACTACCGCTTGACCGCACGGAGTTTTATGACCGTATGCGGCATGACTATATCCCGCTCCAGGGTGACTGGCTTTCGCAGGCCGGATTTACGTCGGGTATGCCGGTAAAAATCAGAGTGATGCCAGATTGCATTGTGATCACCGCCCAGAACAGCCGGGAGCTGTTCGGCTGTGCCGAAGGGTTAAGCGCGGCTCATTTCAGCAAGAAGAAAATGGACTTGTGGATCAAGACGTTTCCCGGTGCGCTTAACGATACCGGTGACCTGCCGGTCATCCGGCGGGAGAATCCCCGCTATGATTGCCTGAAGCGAAGCCGTGACTGACCCTTAAGGTAAAATCCCGGCTCAGGCGGCCGGGACGATATCCCCCGACCTACTGCGCCAGATTATCGTATCCGCGCCAGCGATAGTTAATCACCGACAGCACCCAGCAGGCGACAAACAGCCCGATGACTACGAAGCCGGCGTTGCCAAGATTATCGTTCAGCGCCGCCACCCAGCGCCACGGCCCGCCGCTGAGCGCAAACTTATCCATCAGCAGGCCCAGCGCCTCCATGCCGCCGATAAACAGCGCCACCACCACCGAAGTCCCGGTAATGGTCATATTGTAATAGAGCTTGCGCTGCGGCTTGCTGAACGCCCAGCCGTAGGCGCCGACCATCAGCACGTTATCGAGGGTATCCACCAGCGCCATGCCGCTGGCAAACAGCGCCGGGAAGACCATAATCGACCAGATAGAGATGCCGCTCGAGGCGCTGGCGGCCGAGATCCCCAGCACGCCAATCTCGGTCGCGGTATCAAACCCGAGGCCGAACAGAAAGCCCACCAGGTACATCTGCCAGCTGCGGCTAATCAGACGGAAAGTTTTGCCGAACAGCCAGCTCATCATGCCGCCGCCCGCCGCCACCTCATCGCTCACCTTCTCCCCGCGCTTCCACGCCTGAAAGCTGCGCCAGACGCTGCGCAGAATAACCAGATTGATAAAGGCCATCAGCAGCAGAAACAGCGCCGAAACGGCGGTGCCGATCGCGCTGCCGGTATCGTGAAACCAGCTCATTTGCTGGCCGAACGCCGTCGCGGTGGCGGCAATGGCGGCGGAGGCCAGCACCACAATCGACGAATGTCCCAGAGAGAACCAGGCGCCCACGCCGAACGGACGCCGCCCCTGCTGCATCATCTTGCGCGTCACGCTATCAATCGCCGCAATATGATCGGCATCGACCGCATGACGCAGGCCGTATCCCCAGGCCAGCAGGCTGGCGGCCATCAGCGCGCCGCTGTCGCCAAAGGCCTGCCACGCCCAGACCCAGGCGACCAGGTTGGCCACAATAAGCCCCAGCACCAGCGCTGCGGCGCGCGGCTGCTGGCGTAAAATCGTCACTATCATGAGGGTGTCCTGTGAGCCTGCCAGCGGGCGGCGGCGACCGCCGCCTGACCAAACGCGATGGCTCCATCACCGGCAGGCAGCTGATGCGGAAACAGCAGAGTAAAATCCGCCAGATAAAACGTCAATCGGCAAACCAGCAGCCGGTTGTGCAACACCCCGCCGCTAAACACCAGCGTAGAGATGCCGCACCTGGCGGCGTGGTCGCGCACCATTGCCGCCAGCCCGCGAGCCAGCGCATCGTGAAAGGCCCAGGCCTTGTGCGCCGGCTGCGCCTGCCAGCCAAACCACAAGCGCCAGAAGGTGGCGAGATCCAGCTGGCCGTCGCGCCACGGCAGGCTAACCGGATGGTCGACACCCTCGCAGGTCGCCGCCAGCGCCTCCAGCCGGCAGGCCGCTTCCCCTTCGTAGCTCAGCGTGGTCGGCGCGCAGCCCAGCGCGCAGGCCACGGCATCAAACAGCCGCCCGCAGGAAGAAGCCTTTGGCGCATTAATTTCCCGCTCGACAGCGCGGGCGACCAGCGGCCACGCCTGCCGGAGCAGAGCCTCGGTTTCGGGATAGTGTTGCCAGTCCAGCACAAAGGCCAGGCAGTGGGCCAGCAGGTTACGCCACGGCTGACGCGCCGCCAGATCGCCGCCGGGGAGCGCCACCGCCGGCAGGCCCGCCAGATGCTCGCACTGGCGGTAGTTCACCCGCAGGCATTCGCCGCCCCACAGCGCGCCGTCCTCCCCCATGCCGATACCGTCCAGCACCAGGGCGATGACGTCCCCGCCCGCCAGCGGCCAGCCATGCTCCGCCAGGCAGGCGGCGGCGTGGGCGTGGTGATGCAGCACCCGCTCGGTCGGCAGCGGCATCGACGCCGCCCACTTTGCCGAACGGTAGCCCGGATGCGCATCGGCCACGATCCCCTGCGGGGTAAAGGCGTAAATCTCCTGCATCAGGCGCAGCGCCTCGCGCCACTGCGCCTCCACGCCCTCATCGCCGAGGTCGCCAAAATGCTGGCTCAGCACCGCTTCACCGCCGCGCACCAGGCAGAAGGTATTTTTCATATCCGCGCCGAGGCACAGCAGCGGCGGGAGGTCGTGAAACCCCGGCGGCAGCGGCAGCGCGTCCGGCACGTAGCCGCGCGAACGACGCAGCATCTCCCCGCTTTGCCGCACCACGGAATCATCCATCCGCTGCACGATATCGCGGTTATGCAGCAAAAATCCGTCGGCAATCCCGGCTAAATCCGCCAGCGCCCGCTCGTTAGTCAGCGCCGGAGGGCGCCCGCTGAGGTTGCCGGAGGTCATCACCACCGGGCGCGCCAGCGCCTCCAGCACCAGGTGCTGGAGCGGGTTCGACGCCAGCATAACGCCCGCCTCCGCCAGCCCCGGCGCGATATCGTCGCACAGGCCGTCGATCCGCGTTTTATCCACCAGCACCACCGGCGCGGCGGGCGCCGACAGCAGCGCCCGCGCCTCGGCCGGCAATCCCTCCGCCGTCGGCAGCATCACCGCCAGCGGCTTAGCCGGGCGATGCTTGCGCTGGCGCAGGGTCGCCACGGCGCCCGCGTTTCCGGCGTCGCAGGCGAGATGGAAGCCGCCAAGCCCTTTAATTGCCACAATCTGTCCGGCAGCAATCCGCTCCACTGCCGCCCGCAGCGCCGCCTCGCCGTAGCAGCTCTCCTCCCCGCTGCGCCACTCAAGCCGCGGCCCGCACGACTCGCAGGCCACCGGCTGGGCATGAAAACGCCTGTCGGCCGGATTGCGGTATTCGGCTTCGCAGGACGGGCACAGCGGGAACGGCGCCATCGCGGTAAACGGGCGGTCGTAGGGCATGGCGCGGATAATGGTAAAGCGCGGTCCGCAGTGGGTGCAGTTGATAAACGGGTAGCGGTAGCGGCGCTCCTCGGGATCGTTCATCTCCGCCAGGCACGCCGGACAGGTGGCGGCATCGGGAACGATCTGCGTGCGCATGGTTCCGCCTGCGCTCCGGCGGATGGTGAACGCCTTAGGCAGGGCCTGCCAGACAAACGGCGCGGCCCGCGCGCTGTCGATTCGCGCCAGCGGCGGACAGTGGCGAGCCAGCGCGGGGATAAACTCCGCCTCGTCGCCCAGCAGGCGCACCAGCACGCCGTCGCCGTCGTTGCACACGTCGCCGAGGCGCCCTAAGCGCTGCGCCAGCTGCCAGACGAAGGGGCGAAATCCCACCCCCTGCACCTTGCCGCGGATGCGGATTTCCACCCCGTTCATGCCGCTATCGTCCTACCAGGCCAGCGCCGTACGACGACGTTTTTCAATATTCATCTGCTCGAGCTTGTTGCGGTCAACGCAGATAAGCGCGTGCGTCGGGCAGACGTCCATACAGGCCGGCCCCTCTTCGCGATGATGACAAAGGTCGCACTTATTGGCTTCGGCTTTTTCCGCCGTCACGTTCAGGCCCGCGCCGCTATTGCGGATCACCGGACGCACCACCACTTCCATCGCCCCGTACGGGCAGGCCACGACGCAGGTTTTACAGCCGATGCAGCGCTCCTGCATCACGTGGACAAAGCCCTTATCGCGGCTGATGGCCCCGTTCGGGCAGACGTTAGCGCAGGGCGCGTCTTCACACTGACGACAGGCGGTGGCCGTCGACACGTTGACGCCCTTGATCACATGGATACGCGGTAAAAAAGATTTTGGCGTCAGCGCGGCGCAGTCCTGATTGGCCTGATGAGAGACCACGCAGGCGACTTCGCAGGTGCGACAGCCGATGCATTTGCTCGCGTCGGCAATAATGAAACGGTTCATCCATTTCTCCAGCAGTAAGAAGGTTACGCGCCGGAGTATGCATAATACGTTCCAGTTTTTATCGCATTGATAGTAAAAGGAATTAATTAGCTGTTTTCTGTCATCGTCAGATGTGACGATGACAGATGACGATCTCAGACGCCGGGGCCAGCGGTAAGAGAATCGCGCTCAATCAGCTCGCCGGGGAAGGTTTGCTGGAATTTTAGATCGCCGCCGTCGAGCATAAAAATCAGCCGGTTAATGCTCTCTTTGATCATCTCCGTCACCGGAATTTTGACGCTGGACAGCGCCGGGATCATATAGGGCGCCAGCACGATGTCATCGAAGCCAATCACCGAGACCTGCTCCGGCACCTTCACGCCGTGCAGATGCAGCTGCTTCATCGCACCAATCGCCATATCGTCGTTGCTCGCCACCAGCGCGCTGTAGCTAACGCCGCGCTGACGCAGCGTCTCAACCCCGGCCGCGCCGGTTTCCGGCGTCCATTTGCCCTTCACGATCAGCGCGTCGTTGAGCGCGATATCGTGCTGGGTCAGCGCCTCTTTGTAGCCGGCGAGACGCTCGATGCCGGTCGGTGAATCCAGCGAGCCGGTGATAAAGGCAATTTCGCGATGGCCGCGGGCGATGAGCTGGCGTACCGCGGCCAGGGCCGAGGCTTTTTGATCGGACCAGACGCAGTGGCTGGCGTTGCGCCGCAGGCGGCGGTTAAGCACCATGATCGGCCTTTCGTGCTGCTCAACGATGGCGTCCATTTCATCGACGCTCAGAAAGCGCGGGTAGATAATAATCGCGTCGCAGCGCAGGTCGAGGAGGTACTGAATCGCCTCCCGCTCCTCGTCGGCGCTGTGCTTGCCGTCGGCGAGGATCAGCTGACGCCCCTTGTCTTCGGTCATCCGCGCCACCTGAAACAGCAGCTCGCTGAAGTAAACCCCGTGATAGAGGGTATTGGTGACCACCAGCCCCAGGGTCTGGCTCTTTTTGGTAGCCAGATTGCGCGCCAGCAGGTTCGGCCGGTAGCCGCTTTCGGCAACGGCCTGGAACACGCGATCTTTCGTCTCCTGGCTGACGTAGCCGTTGCCCGATAGCACCCGTGAAACCGTCGCCTTCGACACCCCTGCGCGCTTAGCGACCTCCAGCATCGTTGCCATGTTGTTCTTCCTGTTGCAAAAGATGCCCGCAGTGTACTGCACGCCCTGCCGTTTTACAGCCTTGACGCGCGCGCCGGGCAGATTCTTTTCTGCGGTATAAGCCGATCAAAATCACAAAACGGAAATATGATTTTTTTAGATCTTGTTTGCGAAGGTGAAACTAATCATGATTTTGTGGAACCGGTTTCCTACCTATGCACGCTGCCCTGCCGCTTTGCGGCGCGGTGAAAAGCCAGTACCCCATTGATAAACAGGATAAAATCCGATGTCTAAAAATTATGCAGCCCTGGCACAGCAGATCGTCTCGGCGATTGGCGGCGTTGATAACGTCACCGCCGTCACCCACTGCATGACCCGCCTTCGTTTCGTGGTCAAAGACAACGAGCGGGTGGATAGCGCGACCCTAAAAGGGCTGAAAGGCGTACTGGGCGTCGTGCGCAGCGATAACCAGTGCCAGGTGATCGTCGGCAACACCGTCTCCCAGGCCTACCGCGAAGTCGTGAGCCTGCTGCCGGGTGAGATGCGCCCGGCGGAGCCCGTGGGCAAGCCGCCGCTGACCTTCAGGCGGGTCGGTGCCGGGATCCTCGATGCGCTGATCGGCACCATGTCGCCGCTGATCCCGGCAATTATCGGCGGATCGATGGTCAAGCTGCTGGCGATGATCCTCGAGATGAGCGGCGTCCTGCCGAAAGGCGCGCCGACGCTCACCATCCTGACGGTGATTGGCGACGGCGCCTTCTTCTTCCTGCCGCTGATGGTGGCCGCCTCCGCGGCGGTCAAATTCAAAACCAATATGTCGCTGGCAATTGCCATTGCCGGGGTGCTGGTGCACCCGAGCTTTATCGAGCTGATGGCTAAGGCCGCTCAGGGCGAACACGTCGAGTTCGCCTTTATTCCGGTCACCGCGGTGAAATATACCTACACCGTGATCCCGGCGCTGGTGATGACCTGGTGCCTCTCCTATATCGAGCGCTGGGTCGACAGGATCACCCCGGCGGTGACGAAAAACTTCCTTAAGCCGATGCTGATCGTGCTGATCGCCGCGCCGCTGGCCATTCTGCTGATCGGCCCGCTCGGGATCTGGATCGGCAGCGCCATCTCGGCGCTGGTTTACACCGTACACCACTACCTCGGCTGGCTGTCGGTGGCGATTATGGGCGCCCTGTGGCCGCTGCTGGTGATGACCGGGATGCACCGCGTCTTTACGCCGACTATCATTCAGACCATTGCCGAAACCGGCAAAGAGGGGATGGTGATGCCGTCAGAAATCGGCGCCAACCTGTCGCTGGGCGGCTCGTCGCTGGCGGTGGCGTGGAAAACGAAAAACCCGGAGCTGCGCCAGACGGCGCTGGCGGCAGCAGCCTCGGCTATTCTGGCCGGGATCTCCGAGCCGGCGCTGTACGGGGTCGCAATACGGCTTAAACGCCCGCTGATCGCCAGCCTGATCAGCGGCTTTATCTGCGGCGCGGTAGCCGGCATCGCCGGGCTTGCCAGCCACTCAATGGCGGCGCCGGGGCTGTTTACCAGCGTCCAGTTCTTCGATCCGGCGAATCCGATGACCCTCGTCTGGGTCTTCGGCGTGATGGCGCTGGCGGTGGTGCTGTCGTTTGTGCTGACCCTGCTGCTCGGCTTTGAGGATATCCCGGTGGAAGATGCCGCCGCCGATGCCCGACAGCGCCAGGCGACGGCCGAAGCATCGCACGCCTGAACATAATTTTTGACACAGAGGTAACGCATGGCGACTTTTCCAAACGGATTTTTATGGGGCGGCGCACTGGCCGCCAACCAGGCTGAAGGGGCATATCTGGAGGGCGGCAAAGGGCTAACTACCGTCGATACCCTTC
Organism: Klebsiella terrigena; assembly: GCF_006539725.1. Classification (GTDB taxonomy): domain Bacteria; phylum Pseudomonadota; class Gammaproteobacteria; order Enterobacterales; family Enterobacteriaceae; genus Klebsiella; species Klebsiella terrigena. The sequence continues at coordinate 30,276 of NZ_BJNO01000008.1, forward strand.
CCCACGGCGCCAGGCGCCTGCCGGTCAAGCTGGGGCTGGAAAAGCGCTTTCAGCTGCGTGACGATGAGTTCTATCCCAGCCATACGGCGATCGATTTTTATCATCGCTATAAAGAGGATATCGCCCTGATGGCGGAGATGGGCTTTAGCGTATTTCGCACCTCTATTGCCTGGAGCCGCCTGTTCCCCAACGGCGACGAGCAGGAGCCGAATGCGCAGGGGATCGCCTTCTACCGCTCGCTGTTTGAGGAGTGTAAAAAGCACAATATCGAGCCGCTGGTGACCCTGTGCCACTTCGACGTGCCGATGCATCTGGTGACCGAGTACGGCTCCTGGCGCAATCGCAAAATGGTCGGGTTCTTTACCCACTACGCCCGCACCTGCTTTGAAGCCTTCGACGGGCTGGTGAAGTACTGGCTGACCTTCAACGAAATCAACATCATGCTCCATAGCCCCTACTCCGGCGCCGGCCTGGCGTTCGAAGAGGGGGAGAATCAGGATCAGGTGAAGTACCAGGCCGCGCACCACGAGCTGATTGCCAGCGCCCAGGTGACCAAAATCGCCCACGAGGTGAACGCGCAAAATCAGGTGGGCTGCATGCTGGCGGGCGGCAATTTCTACCCCTGGTCCTGCAAGCCGGAAGATGTGTGGATGGCGCTGGAAAAAGATCGCGAAAACCTGCTCTTTATCGACGTGCAGGCGCGCGGCGCCTGGCCGGTATGGGCGGCGCGGATGCTCCGCGAGAAGGGCGTGACGATTGTCAAAGAGCCGGGCGACGACGAGATCCTGCGCAACACCGTCGATTTTGTCTCCTTCAGCTACTACGCCTCGCGCTGCGCCTCGGCGGAGATGAACGCCAGCAATACCAACGCGGCCAATATCGTGAAGTCGTTAAAAAACCCCTATATTCAGGCCAGCGAATGGGGCTGGGGAATCGACCCTCTCGGCCTGCGCATCACCATGAATATGATGTATGACCGCTACCAGAAGCCGCTATTCCTCGTGGAAAATGGCCTCGGCGCGCGGGATGAAATCGACGCCAACGGCGAAATTAACGACGACTACCGCATCAGCTATCTGCGCGAGCACATCAAAGCGATGGGCGACGCTATCGAAGACGGTATCCCGGTAATGGGCTACACCAGCTGGGGCTGTATTGACCTGGTGGCCGCCTCCACCGGCGAGATGAGCAAACGCTACGGCTTCGTCTACGTTGACCGCGATGACGCCGGCAACGGTACCCTCGACCGTAAGCGCAAGAAGTCGTTCTGGTGGTATAAAAAGGTCATTGCCAGCAACGGCGAAGACCTCGAGTAGCGGCAATTCCCCGGAGAAGCGCCGCCGCCGCCTCTCCGGGGAAACCTTACTCCGCCACCGCCTCCAGCGGAGCAAATCCGCCGAGGCCCTGCCAGCCGTTCAGCCGCCGGTAAACCTCGGCCACCGCGTCCTTAATCGGCTGGGTCATCGGATAGTAGAAGCCGACGATATCCGGCTGAATGCCTAAGAAAATCACCTCGCCAACGTCCTCTTTCAGCTGATCGATCAGATAGTTGAGCGGCATATTGTGGGTGGTCATCATAAACATCTCGGCGATGTCGTCGGGATCGACGATGCGGATCTCGCCGGGGTTAAGCCCCATATCGGTGGCGTCGACGATCAGCAGGCGGTCGGGGCGCAGCTCGCGGATCGCGACGACGTCGTTTTCCGGGGCGCTGCCGCCGTCAATCACTACCCAGCCGCCCGTCGGGTTTGCCGCGCACGTTTCCGCCAGCAGCGGACCCGCGCCGTCGTCGCCCATCATGCTGTTGCCCACGCAGAGTAAAACGTCAGTCACGGAGTCTCCTCACCATCAGATAGATGGCGCTTTCCTGGTGAATATCGTGAAGCATGCTGAGCATCAGCCTGCTCCACGCCTGCTGCGCCGGCGTCTGCCCGGCCTGCGCCTTATCGAAGGCGTTGGCCAGCATGGTGACGTGATTGCTGTCGATAACGATTTCGCCGTACTTCGGCACGCCTTCCATTTTACGCCGGGCAGTGCTGCCCGCCTCAAGGGTGGCGATCCACGCCAGGTACTCATCCCACGGGCAGCTCAGCGCCGTTTCCAGGCAGTCGATAACCCCGAGATGGTGACCAATCGCCAGGCTGTAATAGACAACCTGCTGCGCCTGGTCAGGCGTGGCGTCGTTCTCATCGATAAATTTACGGCTCAGCTGGCTGAATACCACCGTTTCGCTCATCGGATGCGCGCCTCCTCAACCACCTGATTGAGATGGGTGACTATCTCGGTCAGACGCGGATCTTTTTCCGCCTCCAGCCAGCGCACAACCTGGCTGTCGCCCTGGCCGAGCAGGCGCATATAGTCATCGGCAATCTGCCGACCGTAGCGATAGCCCGCCAGGCGGCGCGCTTCGCGGTCGATGCGCACCCGCAGCGGCTGGACCATATTCGGATGCAGAATTTCCGCCGCCTTCTCATCCTGCTCGCCCGGCAGCCGGGCGTGAATTTTCTGCTCCAGCAGGCCTAGCGCCATGGCAAAGCCGTACAGCGTCGCCGCCGGCGTCGGCGGGCAGCCGGGAATATAGACATCAACCGGCACAATTTTGTCGGTGCCGCCCCAGACGCAGTACAGGTCATGGAAGATGCCGCCGCTGTTGCCGCAGGCGCCGTAGGAGATGCAGATTTTCGGGTCCGGTGCGGACTGCCAGGCGCGCAGCGCCGGTGAGCGCATGGCGCGGGTCACCGCCCCGGTGAACAGCAGGATATCGGCGTGACGCGGCGACGGAACGACCTTTATTCCGAAGCGTTCGGCATCAAACAGCGGCGAAAGGGTGGCAAAAATCTCAATTTCGCAGCCGTTGCAGCCGCCGCAGTCCACGCGGTACACGTAGGCGGAACGCTTAATACTCTTCAGCAGCGATGCCTTCATGCTGGCGATAGACTCATCTACCGTCATCGGCACAGGAATGCCGTTTTCATCGCGCGGGCCCAGTAAATTGCTCATCAGCTGGCCTCTCTCATATGGCGAGTCAGTTCAATACGATCGGACGGCACCAGGCACTTCTGGCGCTTGCACTCCGGGCAGGTCTCGAAGCTTTCGCGGTGCAGCTCGGCGCGGGTGTCGCCGTTGTGCTCCAGCAGCGCGATGGCGTAATCGATCTCTTTTTGCACGGCGAAAGGACGCGCGCACGCCCGGCAGCGGCAAATATCAAAGCGCGACTGCTGGAGGAAATCCTCTTTCTTCCACACCGCCAGCTCGTACTCCTGCGAGAGCTTAATCGCCGCCGTCGGGCACACCTCCTCGCAGCGGCCGCAAAAGATGCAGCGCCCGAGGTTGAACTGCCACGCCAACTGGTGAGTGACGAGGTCGGTCTCCACCGTCAGGGCATTCGACGGGCAGGCGTTAACGCAGGCCGCGCAGCCGATGCACTGCTGGGGGCTGTGCTCCGGCTTGCCGCGGAAGTTTTTATCTACCGGCATCGGCTCCAGCGGGTAAGCGTGCGTCGCGGCACCGGTCTTAATGACTTTTTTGATAAAGGTAAACATGGCGGCTCCTTATTTCAGCGGCGAGTTTTTACGCTCGATGCTGTAGCGCTCCAGCTCTTTGTACGGCACCACTTTGCTTTTCTTCTTCCGCACGTCGACCACGGTCATTCGGTCGGTACAGGAGTAGCAGGGATCGAGGCTGCCGATAATCAGCGGCGCATCGGAAACGGTGTTGCCGCGCAGCATATAGCGCAGGGTCGGCCAGTTGGCGTAGGTCGCCGCCCGGCAGCGCCAGCGGTAGAGCTTCTGGTTATCGCCGGTCATGCTCCAGTGGATATCATCCCCGCGCGGCGCTTCCGAGAAGCCCAGCGCAAAACGGTGTGGGATATAGGTGAAGCCGTCCACCATCAGCGGGCCGCCCGGCAGATTGTCGAGGCCAAAGTCGATCATATTCAGCGCGGTGTAGACCTCGTTGATGCGCACCTTGAGGCGCGAAATCACGTCGCAGCCCTGCTCGCTGTGCACTTCCATCGGCAGCAGGCCGTAGCCGACGAACGGATGGTCGGCGCGGGTATCGCGCGCGTGGCCGCTGGCGCGCACCATCGGGCCAACGTTGCTGAAGTCGCGGGCGATTTGCGGGTCGAGGCGGCCGATGCCGACGGTGCGCTGCGCCATGTTCGGCGTGCTGAGCAGCATCTCCACCAGCTCCTGCACGTCGCGGCGCATCTGCTGCGCCAGCTGGCGGGTCTGGATCATATCCTCTTTCAGCAGGTCGCGACGGATGCCGCCAATCAGGTTCAGGCCGTAGGTTTTACGCGCCCCGGTGAGGATCTCCGCCATTTTCATCGACGTCTCGCGTACGCGGAAGAACTGCATAAAGCCGGAGTCGAAGCCGGTGAAGTGGCAGGCGAGGCCGAGGTTGAGCAGGTGCGAATGCAGACGCTCCACCTCCAGCAGAATGGCGCGGATCATCTGCGCCCGCTCCGGCACCACGATGCCCATCGCGTTCTCAACCGAGGTGGTGTAGGCGGTGCTGTGGGCAAAGCCGCAGATGCCGCACACCCGGTCGGAGAGGAAGGTCACTTCGTTGTAGCCCATCCGGGTTTCCGCCAGCTTCTCCATCCCGCGATGGACGTAGAACAGGCGGTAGTCGGCGTCGATAATATTTTCGCCGTCAACGAACAGGCGGAAGTGGCCCGGCTCATCGGAGGTGACGTGCAGCGGGCCAATCGGCACCACGTTATTCTTCTTACTGCCCAGCTCGTTAATGAACTCGTAGGTTTCCGCATCGGTGGTCGGCGCCGGGCGCTGACGGTAATCCATGCTGTCTTTGCGCAGCGGGTAGAGTTCGTCCGGCCAGTCGTCCGGCAGCACCAGACGGCGCTCGTCCGGCAGGCCAACCGGCAGCAGGCCGTACATGTCGCGCACTTCGCGCTCGCCCCATACCGCCGCGGGCACCCGCGGCGTCACCGACGGATATTCCGGCTTATTGGCGTCCACTTCCACGCGCACGGTTATCCAGCATTTGGTCCCCTGCTCCATCGACAGCACGTAGTAAACGGCATAGTGGCCGTTGAGCTTGCGCTCGTCGTTGCCGAACAGCACCGACAGCCAGCCGCCCTGCCGGTAGTAGAGAAACTCCACCACTTCCGGGAGATAGTTAATCTTCACCGTGACGGTGAGCTGATCGTTGGTCTGCCAGGCCTCGTCCAGCACCACGCCCGGGAAGGCCTGATGCAGCGCGGCGAGATAGCGTTGACCCGGTTTTTCTTCGTTCATATATAAAACTCTCTTAAATCACGCCACCAGCAAGGAGACGAAGGCTAAAAAGGCAAAGCCAAAACCGGCCCAGGTAACGCGGGACGTGGCACAAAAGCGCAGGCGCGCCATGCTGTTTTCAAACAGGGCAATAATCAGGACGCCGGCCACCAGCTTGACGACCGCGACGACCAGCGCCAGCAGCAGCCCGCCGACGCTAAAGCTGGTCATCTGCCCCCACGGAATAAACACGCCGACAAACATCTGCAGGACCACCAGCTGCTTGAGGCTAATCCCCCATTTCAGCACCGCGAAGCCGCTGCCGCTGTATTCGGTCAGCGGCCCTTCCTGCAGCTCCTGCTCCGCCTCGGCAAGGTCGAACGGCAGCTTGCCCATTTCGATAAAGGTGGCAAAAGCGCAGGCGGCCAGCGCGAGGAGCAGCGGAATGCTGCGCGCGGCGGGCCAGTGGTAGACGGTATCGGTGATGCTGCTGATATGGGTTGAGCCGGCAACCTGCGCCGCCACCCACAGTCCCAGCAGCAGAATCGGCTCCACCAGCACGCCGAGCATCGCTTCACGGCTGGCGCCGATAGCGGTAAACGGGCTGCCGGTGTCGAGCCCGGCGATCGCAAAGAAGAAGCGGGCGATGGCAAACAGATAGATCAGCGTAATCAGGTCGCCCAGCCCCGCCATCGGCGAGTCTACGGTGACCACCGGCAGCGCGGTGGCGATGGTCAGCATCACGCCGACCATCACGTAGGGCATCAGGCGGAATACCCAGCCGGAGGCGTCGGGGCCGATACTCTGGCGCCCCAGCAGCTTGATAATGTCCCGATACTCCTGCAGCACGCCCGGCCCGCGGCGGTTATGCAGACGGGCGCGGGCAACGCGGGTGATGCCGGACAGCAGCGGCGCGGCGGCAAACAGCACCAGCGCCTGCAACAATGCAACGAATACGCTCATTCTCAGGCTCCTCGTGAAATGACAATAACCACCAGCACCGCCAGCTCAATCAGCGCAACGCCGCGCAGCAGCGCGGGCGCGGAGCCGCTGTGCCAGCCGGGGATCAGGCGTACCGGGTTTAGCCAGTGGCGCAGCTTGAGCAGCGGGGCAAAGGCCTCTTTGACCGGCATCGCGAAGCCGTGAGCGGTCACCACCATCGATTTCTCATGGTCGTAGCCGCAGACCCACGCCGCGCCGCGGGAGCGCGACGGCAGGCGGTCGCCTTTGAAGAAAATCATCAGCAGCAGCGGCAGCAGCGGGCAGGCGATCAGCAGAATGGCGATCGGCGGCTGCGACACCACGCTCGCGACCTGAGCCTGAGCCGGCACCACGCCGCCCACCAGCGGCAGAAGCCACGGCGCGGCCACCCCGCCAATCACGCAGCAGAGCGCGGAAAGCACCACGCTGAAGGTCATCAGCCACGGGGCGCAGGTGGCGTTTTCCGCCTGCTGGCTCCGCGGCGCGCCGAGGAAGGTGACGCCGTAGACTTTGGCCATGCACATCACCGCCAGAGCGCCGGTCATCGCCAGGCCCACCGCCAGCATTGGCCCCAGCAGGCGGCCGATAAACGCCCCGCCGGTGCTGAGCTTAAAGAACGACTGATAGATAACCCACTCGCCGGCAAAGCCGTTCAGCGGCGGCAGCGCCGCCATCGCCATCAGGCCCACCAGCATAGAGAGCGAAATCAGCGGCATTCTTTTACCGATGCCGCCGAGCTTTTCGATATCGCGGTGGCCGGTGCGGAACCACACCGCCCCGGCGCCAAGGAACAGCGTGGTTTTGAACAGACCGTGGTTGATTAGGTGATACATCCCGCCGATAAAGCCCAGCACCATCAGGCTGGCGTTATTGAGGGCCACGCCGGTGACAAACGCGCCGAGCCCCAGCAGGATGATGCCGATATTTTCCAGGCTGTGATACGCCAGCAGGCGCTGGATGTTGTGCTCCATCAGCGCGTAGAGCCCGCCGATAAAGGCGGTGATCATCCCCAGTACCAGCAGCAGCACGCCCCACCACAGCGGCGGCACGCCGCCGGCCAGGGAGACCGTCAGGATGCCGAACAGCCCCACCTTCATCACCACCGTGGAGAACAGCGCGGCGGCCGGCGCGCTGGCGTCGGCATGGGCCTGCGGCGCCCAGCCGTGCAGCGGAATAACCCCCGCCAGCAGCGCAAAGCCCGCCAGCGCCGGGAGCCACAGCAGCATCTGCTGCGGAGCGCCGGCGGCCAGCAGGCTAATCTGCGCCAGATCGAGCGTGCCGTAAAACGACCACACCAGCCAGCAGCTCCATGCCAGCAGCAGCGTGCCGAAGCGGCCCAGCGCAAACCACAGCTTGCCGGACTGCGCGCAGCCGGTGAGAAAGGCGCCGCACAGAGCCATAATTTCCGCCATCACCACCAGGCTGCCGAAGCTGGTCGTCACCACGGCGCAGGTGGCGGCCGCCAGCAGCAGGTTGACCAGCAGGCCGTTCGCTTTCACCTCTGGATGACGGTGCCAGGAGATATTAAACAGCGAAATCGGCAGCGCCGAGAGGCCGATGGCCAGCAGCCACAGGGCGTTAATCCCGCTAATCCGAATCGGCAGGGAGAGCATCTGCAGCATCCCGGCGCTCACCCGGCCCGGCATCAGCAGCGTCCCCATTCCGACGACGATCAGCATCGCGCTGGCTACCGCCCCGCCGATCCCGGCAATCGCGCCGCTGAGCGGCTTTTTCAGGCTAAAGAGCAGCGCCAGCACGGCGCTGACGGCGTACCAAACCACCGCCTGATTGACTAAAGAGATGATGTTCACTTCACGCCCCCCTGTTGCGCCTGAAACAGCGACAAATCGCCGAGGTCGGCATTAAAAGTCAGCTCGCGCTTGCGCCTGCTGGCCTGGGCGATATCGCGGATATCCACCAGCAGCAGCGCCTTTGTCGGGCAGGTACGCACGCAGGCGGGTCCCTGCTCATCGAAATGGCACAGATCGCATTTCACCGCGATGGCGCGCACGCCGGGTACCCAGTCGAGCAGCGAACTGACGCGGGCGGGCGCGGGCGGCGCGGCGGGCGCCAGCGGCGTATTGGCGTTTGCCGGAATATCCAACGGCCGGCTGCCGGAAAATTCGATCGCGCCAAACGGGCAGGCGATGCCGCAAAGCTTGCAGCTTACGCACAGGCTTTCGTTTAGCTGGACCGCGCCGTCGATGCGGTTAATCGCGTTAACCGGACACACCGCGGCGCAGGGGGCGTCTTCGCAGTGGTGGCACATCTGCGGCGCAGATTCTTTTTCATTACGCATGACCTGCAGTCGCGGCATCGCCTGCAGGCCCTGCTGGCGATGCGTCTCAGCGCATGCGGCTTCGCAGGTGCGGCAGCCGATACAGACGGTGGAGTCAGCAATTACAAAACGGTTCACCGGGTCTTCCTCGGGTGAAAGTCATTTTTGACGAAATCAGGTGGTGCAGATGTCATTTTCGACACTCGTCGACACCTTGCGCTTAGTGGGCCCGCTGCAGATGGCTTAAATCCACCGGCTGGTCCTGTTCCATGGCCTCATACAGGCGGTCGTACACGGTCGCCACGATCGCCAGATAGTGCTCCAGCACCTGCTCGCGGGAGCGGTTGCTGATGCGCCCGTCGACGGTGCCGTCGGAGGCCAGCGTCGCCTGCGCAATCAGGCGCTTATCTTCGCCATTTTTGCTTTCTACGTAGTATTCGATGGTGTGGCTGTTAAAGCCTTCCGCCAGCGCGACAAACACCTGAAAGTGGCCGAACAGCACGAAGCACAGCTCTTTGTCCGGCGCGCAGCTCATCGCATGATGCAGGCGCGCTTTCGACAGGGTGATGCCCTGAACCAACGAGTTGCAGTAGGTGTGCCACTGCTCCTGATGCTGGCGGTGACGATCGGCGATGTAGTCCGCCTTTTCACTTATTTCCCAAATAGTCATCTCGGATCCCCCGGTTGCATGAGATGCACTGCACAAGCATTTTCCATGCCAGTTTTTATGTATTTGATATTTAAAGAAATTAATAAAAACAGGGGCCTTCAGCGACATGTCGATGACGTCACCAGGCCATCGTCATCGACAGTTTCCCCGACCGTACCGATGCCCTGGCATCGTTATTGCATATACGGTCAATTACGGCGATGTGGAGGCCACCATGCACGAAATCACTCTTAGCCAGCGGGCGCTGGAAATTATTGAACAGCAGGCGCAGCAGGCCGGCGCGCGGCGGGTCAGCGGCGTGTGGCTCAAGGTTGGGGCCTTTTCCTGCGTCGAGGCCAGCGCGCTGACCTTCTGCTTTGAGCTGGTGTGCCGCGGCACGCTGGCGGAAGGCTGCGAGCTGCATATCGCCGAGCAGCAGGCCGAATGCTGGTGTGAGTCCTGCCAGCAGTACGTGCAGCTGATCTCTCAGCACGTGCGGCGCTGCCCGCAGTGTCAGAGCGACGGGCTGCAGATAGTGGCGGACGACGGCTTACAGATTCAGAGAATAGAAGTGATCCCCGCCTGATTCGGCCGGGATCGCGGCGGCCGACGCGAGAGCGCGGCCAGCACAGAAACAACGTGCAGTATGACGGGATAGATCAGGAGTAAAACTATGTGTACCACCTGCGGCTGTGGGGAAGGCAACCTTTATATAGAAGGTGACGAACGCAACCCCCACTCGGCGTTTCGCAGCGCCCCCTTCGCGCCGGCCACGCGCCAGCCGATGATCATTACCGGTGTCAAAACCGACGGCTTTACCCCCAGCCGCTCTGCCGAGGGCGACCTGCACTACGGCCACGGCGAGGCGGGTACCCATGCGCCGGGAATGAGCCAGCGTAAAATGCTGGAGGTTGAAATTGACGTGCTGGATAAAAACAACCGCCTGGCCGCCCGCAACCGCGCCCGCTTTGCGGCCAAAGGCCAGCTGGTGCTGAACCTGGTCTCCAGCCCCGGCTCCGGTAAAACCACCCTGCTGAGCGAAACCCTGCTGCGCCTGAAGGCGAAAAGCGCCTGCGCGGTGATTGAAGGCGACCAGCAGACGGTCAACGACGCGGCGCGCATCCGCGCCACCGGCACGCCGGCCATTCAGGTCAACACCGGCAAGGGCTGCCACCTCGACGCGCAGATGATCGCCGAGGCCGCTCCGCGCCTTGAGCTTGCCGATGGCGGCATCCTGTTTATTGAAAACGTCGGTAACCTGGTGTGCCCGGCGAGCTTCGATCTCGGCGAGCGGCACAAGGTCGCGGTCCTGTCGGTAACCGAAGGTGAGGACAAGCCGCTGAAGTACCCGCATATGTTCGCCGCCGCCAGCCTGATGCTGCTGAACAAAATCGATCTCCTGCCGTACCTCAACTTTGACGTTGAGCAGTGCCTCGCCTGCGCGCGGGAGGTGAACCCCGAGATTGAGATAATCCTGCTTTCCGCCACCAGCGGCGAGGGCATGGAGCAGTGGCTCAGCTGGCTGGAGGCGCAGCAATGTGCATAGGCGTTCCGGGACAAATTTGCGCCATTGAGGGCAACCAGGCCAGGGTTGAAGTCTGCGGCATCCAGCGCGAGGTCGACCTAACCCTGGTGGGTGCCGTCGATGAGCTGGGCCAGCCGCGGCTCGGCCAGTGGGTGCTGGTGCACGTCGGCTTCGCCATGAGCATCATTAATGAAGCCGAGGCCCGCGATACCCTCGCGGCGCTGCAAAATATGTTTGAGGTCGAGCCGGACGTCGGCGCCCTGCTGTTCGGCGAGGAGCGATAATGCGTTTCGTTGATGAATACCGCGCGCCGGAGCAGGTGCTGCAGCTGGTGGAACATCTGCAGGAGCGCGCTCGCCTGCTGCCGCATACCGCCGCCCGCCCGCTGCGGATTATGGAGGTCTGCGGCGGCCATACCCACGCCATCTTTAAGTTCGGTCTCGACCAGCTGCTGCCGGAAAATATCGAATTTATCCACGGCCCCGGATGCCCGGTCTGCGTCCTGCCGATGGGCCGCATTGACGCCTGCATTGAGATTGCCGGCCGTCCGGGGGTTATTTTCTGCACCTTCGGCGACGCGATGCGCGTCCCGGGAAAAAATGGCTCCCTGCTGCAGGCAAAATCGCGCGGCGCCGACGTGCGCATCGTCTATTCGCCGGTCGATGCCCTCAGGCTGGCGCAGCAAAACCCCGACCGCGAGGTGGTATTCTTCGGGCTGGGCTTTGAAACGACCATGCCCGCCACCGCGCTGACCCTGCGCCAGGCGCGCGAACGCGGCGTCGAAAACTTCTTCTTTTTCTGCCAGCACATCACCCTGCTCCCGACCCTGCGCAGCCTGCTCGATACTGCGGACAACGGTATCGACGCCTTCCTCGCCCCCGGCCACGTCAGCATGGTCATTGGTACCGAAGCCTACGGGTTTATCGCCAGCGACTACCGCCGACCGTTAGTGGTCGCTGGATTCGAACCTCTTGATCTACTGCAAGGCGCGGTGATGCTGGTTGAGCAGACAATAGCGCGGTGCAGTCAGGTCGAGAACCAGTATCGTCGCGTGGTCCCTGATGAAGGTAACCCCCTGGCGCAGCGGGTGATTGCCGAGGTGTTCTGCCTCTCCGGCGACAGCGAATGGCGCGGGCTTGGGGTTATCAGCGATTCCGGCGTTCGGCTGACGCCTGAGTATCAGCGTTTCGACGCCGAAGCCCATTTTCGCCCGACGCCGCAGCGCGTCTGCGACGACCCGCGAGCCCGCTGCGGCGAGGTGCTGACCGGGCGCTGCAAACCGCATCAGTGTCCGCTATTCGGCCAGGTCTGTAATCCGCAAAGCGCGTTCGGCGCGCTGATGGTCTCATCAGAAGGCGCCTGCGCCGCCTGGTATCAATATCGCAGTCAGGAAAACGAAGTATGAAAAGCATCCAGTTAGCGCACGGCAGCGGCGGTCAGGCGATGCAGCAGCTGATCGCCTCCCTGTTTATGCAGGCCTTCGCCAACCCGTGGCTGGCGGAGCAGGAGGATCAGGCGCGGCTTGATCTGGCGCAGCTTGCCGCCCAGGGCGATCGCCTCGCCTTCTCAACCGACGGCTACGTTATCGATCCGCTGTTCTTTCCCGGCGGCGATATCGGCAAGCTGGCGGTCTGCGGCACCGCTAACGACGTGGCGGTGAGCGGCGCTCTGCCGCGCTATCTCTCCTGCGGATTTATTCTCGAAGAGGGGCTGGAGATCGCCACCCTCGAGAAGGTGGTTAACAGCATGGCGCAGACCGCGCAGGCGGCGGGCATCGCCATCGTCACCGGCGATACCAAAGTCGTGCCGCGCGGGGCGGCGGACAAGCTGTTTATCAATACCGCCGGGATCGGCGCAATCCCCTCGGCGATCCGCTGGGGAGCGCGGCAGATTGCGCCCGGCGACGTGCTGCTGGTCAGCGGCACGCTGGGGGATCACGGGGCCACCATTCTCAATTTACGCGAAGGACTCGGGCTGGACGGGGCGCTCGCCAGCGACTGTGCGGTACTCACCCCGCTGATTCAGTCGCTGCGCGACCTTCCCGGAGTGAAAGCGCTGCGCGATGCCACCCGCGGCGGCGTTAACGCGGTGGCCCATGAGTTTGCCGCCACCAGCGGCTGCGGGATTGAGCTGAATGAACGCGAGCTGCCGGTCAACGATACCGTTCGCGGCGTTTGCGAACTGCTGGGGCTCGATGCCCTTAACTTTGCCAATGAAGGCAAGCTGGTTATCGCCGTCGCTCGCGATGCGGCGGAAGCGGCGCTGGCCCGGCTGCGGGCCCACCCGCTCGGCCGCCACGCGGCGATAGTTGGCGAAGTGGTTGCGCGCAGCGGCGTGCGGTCCGTCGGCCTGTACGGCGTTAAGCGCACGCTGGATCTTCCTCACGCCGAGCCGCTGCCGAGAATTTGTTAACGGTGCGGGCCCCCGGATTGCGGCTAACGCCTTATCCGGGCTACAACACTGCGCCCACCTGTAGCCCGGCTAAGCGCAGCGCGAGCCGGGAAAAGCCAGCATGATTATCCAGCCCAAACCAGCGGGCACCCACGGATGGGTTAATGGCGGTCACAACCGCTTTATTAACAGACTATTATTTGTGTCATCACTTTCTTCTGCGCCGCTTTGCGGCGCTTTTGGACTTAAGCAATGTCGTATACACCGTTGGGCGATTTTGGACAGCAGGGTCTGTTCGACATCACCCGAGTTTTATTACAGCAGCCCGATCTGGCCGCGCTGAGCGAAACGCTGACGCGTCTGGTCCGGCAATCTGCGCTGGCGGATCGCGCCGCTATTCTTCTGTGGAACGCCGGCAATCACCGGGCGGCCAGATACGCCTGCGACGAAGCAGGCCTGCCGGTGAGCTACGAAGATGAGACCGTGCTGGCCCACGGGCCGGTGCGGCGCCTGCTCTCGCGCCCCGACGCGCTGCACTGCGACCGCGCCACCTTTGTCGAAGCCTGGCCGCAGCTGGCCGATAGCGGCCTCTACCCGTCGTTCGGCTATTACTGCCTGCTGCCGCTGGCGGCAGAAGGCCGCATCTTCGGCGGCTGCGAATTTATCCGCAACGATGCCCGTCCGTGGACGGAAAAAGAGTATCAGCGCCTGCACACCTTCACGCAGATCGTCGCCGTGGTCACCGAGCAGATCCAGAGCCGGGTCAGCAATAACGTTGATTACGATCTGCTGTGCCACGAGCGCGATAACTTCCGCATTCTGGTTGCCATCACCAACGCCGTGCTCTCCCGGCTGGATATCGACGAGCTGGTCAGCGAGGTCGCCAAAGAGATCCACCGCTATTTCCGCATCGACGCCATCAGCGTGGTGCTGCGCAGCGGCCGCAAAGGCAAGCTGAACATCTACTCGACCCACTACCTCGACGCCAGCCATCCGGTGCACGACCAAAGCGAGGTCAACGAAGCCGGGACGCTGACCGAGCGGGTGTTCAAAAGCAAAGAGATGCTGCTGCTCAATCTGCACGAGCACGACTCCCTGGCGCCGTACGAAAAAATGCTCTTCGAGATGTGGGATAACCAGATTCAGACCCTGTGCCTGCTGCCGCTGATGTCCGGCAATACCCTGCTTGGGGTGCTGAAGCTGGCGCAGTGCGATGAGAAGGTCTTCACCACCACCAACCTTAAGCTGCTGCGCCAGATCGCCGAGCGCGTGTCGATCGCCGTCGATAACGCGCTGGCGTACCGCGAGATCCAGCGCCTGAAAGAGCGGCTGGTGGATGAGAATCTCGCGCTGACCGAGCAGCTCAACAACGTCGAGAGCGAGTTTGGCGAGATAATCGGCCGCAGCGAAGCGATGCACAGCGTGCTCAAGCAGGTCGAAATGGTGGCGCACAGCGACAGCACCGTGCTGATCCTCGGCGAAACCGGCACCGGTAAGGAGCTGATTGCCCGCGCGATCCATAACCTCAGCGACCGCAACGCCCGGCGGATGGTGAAAATGAACTGCGCGGCGATGCCCGCCGGGCTGCTGGAGAGCGACCTGTTTGGCCACGAGCGCGGGGCCTTTACCGGCGCCAGCGCCCAGCGCATCGGTCGCTTTGAGCTGGCGGACAAAAGCTCGCTGTTTCTCGATGAGGTCGGCGATATGCCGGTCGAGCTGCAGCCGAAGCTGCTGCGCGTGCTGCAGGAGCAGGAGTTTGAGCGCCTCGGCAGCAATAAGCTGATCCGCACCGACGTGCGGCTGATCGCCGCGACCAACCGCGATCTCAAGCAGATGGTCGCCGATCGCGAGTTCCGCAGCGATCTCTACTACCGGCTCAACGTTTTCCCGATCCACCTCCCGCCGCTGCGCGAGCGTCCGGACGATATCCCGCTGCTGGTCAAAGCCTTCACCTTTAAAATTGCCCGCCGTCTGGGGCGCAATATCGACAGCATTCCGGCGGAAACCCTGCGCACCCTGAGCCGCATGGAGTGGCCGGGCAACGTCCGCGAGCTGGAAAACGTCATTGAGCGCGCGGTGCTGCTGACCCGCGGCAGCGTGCTGCAGCTGTCGATGCCCGAGCTGAACATCGAGCCGGAGCCGATGGCGGCAGAAATTCTGCCGCAGGAGGGCGAGGACGAGTATCAGCTCATCGTGCGGGTGCTGAAAGAGAGCAACGGCGTGGTTGCCGGCCCCAAAGGCGCCGCCCAGCGGCTGGGCTTAAAGCGCACCACCCTGCTGTCGCGGATGAAAAGATTGGGCATCACCAAAGATGAACTGGTATAGGTTCGACAGGCACGCAACCCGCTGCCCAGGAGATTCTATGGCGGTATCAGCGCGTAATCAGCTCACCGCCACGGTGAGCGCGGTAGCCACGGGCGCAAGTGACCGATGAGGTTGAGTTAACCCTCGCGGGCGGCGCAAAGCTGGTGGCTATTGTCATCCACAGCAGCAGGGAGGCGCTGGGCCTGGTCGCAGGCAAAGAGGCCATTGCGCTGATCAAGGCCTCGGCGCTTCCGATCGCCACCCGCGCCTGAGTCAGACCAGAAACGCCGTTTCATTTCACTTTAAATGAAACGGCGTTCTGTGAAGCAACTCGCGTTAACCGCCGCTAATCAATGATAAATAAGCATTTTCCATACCGGAGATGCTCATGACGCGTTTACCCCTGACGGCGGCCGTCGCGCTGCTTTTATCTTCTCAGACGGCGCTGGCCGCGCTGCCGACGCTGACGGTTTGGCCCGATGGCGAAGCCCCCGGCGCCAAAAACAGCCCTGCCCGCTACGCCCTCGTCGATCGCAGCAAGGACCCGGCGCTGCCCGACCGCGCCGTCACGGGCATTCGGGCGCCGGAAATTACCGTCTATGCTGCGGAAAAACCCAACGGCATTGCGCTGCTGGTCACCCCCGGCGGCTCCTATCAGCGGGTGGTACTGGATAAAGAGGGCAGCGACCTCGCCCCCGTTTTTAACGCCGAGGGCTACACCCTGTTTGTGATGACCTATCGGATGCCGGCAGATGGCCACGCAGAGGGCAGCGACGCGCCGCTGGCCGACGCCCAGCGCGCGCTGCGTCTCCTGAGGGCGCGCGCCGCCGACTGGCATATCGACCCGCACAAAATTGGCGTCATGGGCTTTTCCGCCGGCGGTCACGTCGCGGCCAGCCTGGAGACCCGCTATAACGAGCAGGTATATACCGCCGTGGATGCTATCGACGGGCAGAGCGCGCGCCCGGACTTCGTGGTGCTCGGCTATCCGGTGATCGCCATGGATCCCGCAATTGCCCATCCCGGCTCGCGCCGGGCGCTGATTGGCGAGGAACCGACGGCAGAACGGCTGCGCCGCTATTCGCCGGAGCAGAACGTCACCCCGGAGACGCCGCCGACCTTTATCCTGCACGCGGTGGACGACCCGTCGGTGCCGGTAGATAACTCGCTGGTGATGTTTAACGCGCTGCGCGCCCAGCGGGTGCCGACGGAGCTGCATCTGTTTGCCGAAGGCAAGCACGGCTTCGGGATTCGCGGGGCCCGGGGACTGCCCGCCGCCGAATGGCCGCAGCTGGCGATGAACTGGATAGCCTCGCTGCCGGCGGTAAAAAAGTAACCCCTTTCTGAGCACACCCCGGAGAGGGCGTTGCCGCAATCCGGGGCCCGTGCGCAGGGCTATTTTTCGACCGTAAATCCGTTACCGGCGGCCAGCTCGGCAAACCACAGCGCGTTGCGCTTGATCTGCCGCTCGCCGGTTTGCAGATTGAGCCGCCAGAAACCGTAGCGCCGCTTGAAGGCGTTAATCCACGACCAGTTATCGATAAAGGTCCATTGATGCACGCCAAAGCAGCTGGCGCCGTCGGCGATAGCCCGATGCAGCTCAACCAGATGCTCCTCCATCAGGTTGATACGAAACGCGTCATCAATCACCCCGTCCTCCCCCGGCTCCCCTTCGGACTGCAGATCCATAGCAATGCCGATTTCAGCGAGATACCACGGGATATTGCGGTAGTTGTCGCGGATATTAAGGGCAATATCGTAAATCGCCTGCGGCAGAATTTCGTTATTGTCGCGGTAGGGATTAAAGCGCCCCTGCGGATTAACGTAGTTTTCGAAGTAAAACTCGGGGGTAAAATAGTCCAGCGTGTAGTCGCTCTCACGCGCCTTGACCCGGCGAGGGACGTAATAGTTGACGCCGAGGAAATCGATACGCGAGGAGGTTATCAGCTCGGCATCCCCTTTTGCGATTTCCGGCAGGCAGCCGTGTACGGCAAGAATTTCGCACAGCTCCTTCGGAAACTGGTGCTTAACCAGCGGATCGAGGAAGCTGCGGTTAAAGAACAGATCCGCATACCAGGCGGCTTTTTTATCCTCCGCGCTATCGCTGCGGGGATAGGAGGGGGTCAGGTTCAGCACCACGCCGATCTGACTCTCAAGCGCCAGCTCGCGGAACGCGCCCACCGCCTTCGCGTGGGCCAGCATGATGTTAAACGCCACCTGCGCCGCCAGCCTGCCGTCCTTTTTACACGGATAGTGGAAATCGTACAGATAGCCGCCCTCCACCGGGACAATCGGCTCGTTGAAGGTTATCCAGTACTTCACCTTATGGCCGAACAGCTCGAACGCGGTGCGGGCAAAGCGGGCGAAAAGCTCGGCGACGTGGGCCGATTCAAAACCGCCGTACTGCTTCTGTAGCGCTTCCGGCATATCGAAGTGGTAGAGGTTGATCATCGGTTCGATACCGCTCTCGATCATCTCATCAAGATAGTCGTTATAGAAACGCACCGCCGCCGCGTCGGGGGCGCCGGTTTCAAAATCGGCGATCAGCCGCGACCACTGAATCGAGGTGCGAAAGGAGTTGAAGCCGGTCTGCTTCATCAACGCCACGTCCTGCGGATACTGGCGGTAGGTATCGCAGACGACCTGCGGGCCCACCTGCTGATAAAAACGCTCCGGCTGAGCGGCAAACCAGCTGTCCCAGATGGAACGATGCGGTTTGTCGGTTACGCCTTCCGTTTGCGGGCCGGATGCCGCCGCGCCCCAAAAAAAACCGTCCGGAAACTGATACCGGGTCATAACGCCTCCTGTAAGTTAAAAAAGGCTGCGCGCAACGGGCGCAGCCAATAGGTACTACTCTGCAATCACTTCGATCGATTTGATAAACATATATCCCCAGTCGCCGGCAAATTTGCCAAAGTCGATGCGGTTGTCGCCGGCTTTCAGCTCCACCGGCACCTGCAGCTGCTGGCCCTGCTCATCGGTTGCCGGGAATTCGACCGCTATCGGCGTGCCGCCGTTAACGATAAACGAGTTTTTCTTACCGCCCCATTTGCCGTTAAAGGTCACCCGCAGCTGATACTTGCCGCTCCACGGCGCCGCCACCTGCCAGCTCACCCTGTCGCCATCGTTGGCAAAGGGCCCGAGGAAGCCGTCGGCGCCGGTCGTCAGCGCATCTTTCTCGCTGTTGGCCGCCGCAATCTTGCCCCGGCTGACGTCAAAGATTTCGCCCGTAAAACGGCAGTAGTCGGCGGGCGCTTTGCCCGCGGCTTGCGCTACCGTTACCCTGACGGTTTTACGGCTTTTAAGCAGGCCGTCGTCGGCGGTCAGGGTCAGGGCGTACTCGCCGGGGCCGCTGAACCAGACGCGGGTTTCCGCTCTATCGCTGGCGCAGAAATGGGCCTGCTCGTTGCCGCCGCTGCTCCAGCTGACCTTGACGCTATCGTCCGGAAGGGCGTCATCGCGCCAGCTGGCGGCAAGCAGCAGCCCCCGGTCCTGGGTGGTGGTTAAGGCCTCGGGCAGATCCACCACCGGCGGCTGATTCTCCTGAGTGTGCTTAACGCTAATCACGTTGGAGGGGGCCGAGGTCCCGCTCTCATTTTTAGCCACCACCCGATAAAAGTAGGTATGACCCAGCTGCAAAGTGCGATAGCTATCGCGGAACAGATTCATGGTTAACGGATCCCACTCGTTCACGCCGTCGGAAATATCGCTCCCCACCACTTTCCAGGGTCCTTGTGCCGACCCGGCGCGCTCCACGTCATAGGCGCGTCCCACCGCCGCCCCCATCCAGTTGATGGCAAAGGGTGAGTCCGTCTCCCGCAGCTTCGGCGCGTCCGGCTTCGGCAGCGGCGGCGCGCTCTCCTGCCCGGCCATCTGCGCCGAGGCGGTACGCACCAGGTTCACCACCTCCATCTCCTGGTTGGATTTTCCTTCCACCGGGAAGCCAGGCAGATGGTAGCTGTAGTGGCCGGTTGACTCTTTGTGCCAGTAGAAGCCGCCGTCGTGACGATGGCCGCGGAAGCCCCAGATCAGCCCGCCCGCCGCACGCGCGCCGTCGACCTCGCTGTGGACGATCGACTGCATAATGGCGTTGAGCTGCTGCGCATCCAGCAGGCCGAACTCGCCGACCATGTACGCTTTTTTGCCGCCGGCCGACCGCAGGTCCTTCTTCACCTGCTCAGGATGGTTGTTCTCGGCGTTGGTGTAGTAATGGTTGCTGACGATATCGACGTTGGGATCGTTTAGAGCAAAGTCGTTGATTTTCTTATAGGTACCGTCAACCACCAGCTGATGCGGCGCCCATTTTTTGATCCACGCGGCGGTCTGCTGCAGGAACGCCGCGTTGGTATTCTCCAGTTCGTTACCGGTTTCCCATGCCATAATGGCCTTTTCGTCGTAGTAGGCACGGCCGGTCACGCTGTTGGTCCGCGTGATCACCTGACGGATCACGTCGAGATAGGCCCGGTAGGTTTGACTGTCGGTGCGATAAAAGTCTGCTGGCTTTTCATGATAAAACGCCGCCAGCTGCTCGCGGCCGCCCCACCACCACCAGTGATCGATAAAAGGCAGGATCAGGCGCAGCCCCTGCTTGTCCGCTTCGGCAATCATATTGTCGTAAACCCGCATCGCCTTTTCGTTCAGGCGCGGCATGCCGTCCGCGGTTGCCGGCGCCAGGATATGCGTTTCGCGCCCGCAGGCCTTATCAAACGCCTGCTGAACGGAGAGGACGTACACGCGCTGCGCTTTCGCGCCGGTCTGCACCATCGCCCTGATCCAGTTTTCCTGCTCGTCGGCGGTCGGCCATCTGAAATACTGCCCCCAGCCGCGGGTATCGGCCCGGCACGGGCCGCGCGCATCGTCCTCAATGCGGTGTAGCTCCGGCGTATGAATTCCGGCAAAGCGGAAAACCTTGTCGCCATCCTTCAGCATCGCGCCATCGCGGGTAATAAAGTTCTCGAAGTGTGAGCGTTCTGCCGCCATGACCCCAGCGCTTCCCAGGGCCGACAGCAGCGCTATCAGCACAACCTTTTTCACGGGATAAATCATCGTTTCGCTCCTTAGAACCACACTTCGGCCTGGACGCCAAAATTCAGCGTGTCGGTGTCACCGCTGCGCGAATAGCCACCGGCAGAAATGGTATTGGTGCTCCAGTCATAGTTACCGTCGAGGGCGTCGGAGACGCCTTTATCCCACTTCGCGTAGGTGACAAAAAAGCGCAGCTGCGGTCGGGTCCAGTAGCCGGAATCAAAGGTTAACGTCGGGGCGATAGTGACTTTGGTCAGGCCGCCTTTTCCTTTGCCATCAACCCCTTTGTAGTTGCTATCATCGAGATATTCGTAGCCCAGCTCGTACTGCATGGCGAAGTTTTTGGTAATTTGCTGATACGGGCGGATCCCGGCGACCCAGCTTGAGCGGCCCCAGCCGTTCGCATCGTCAGTCCACCACCGGTAGTTCTTATCCTTCTGGTAGTAGGCAAAGGTAGAAACCTCCCAGTCCCCCATCGAGGCAAGGTTATCCAGCACCACGCGCCAGGACTGGGTATCTTCAAGGTTGGCCCATCCCCAGCCGTTTTTCCCCAGCGAATCGCCCGCTGCCAGGCCGCGTCCGTACTGGAAGACCACCCGCGAGTAGCCGCCGGTCAGGCCGTAGAAACCATCGAAGTTATAGACGCCGGTAATGCCGTAGCCTTTTTCGGCCGCCGTCGGGTGGTTCTCATTGCGGTTCATATGGTGGCCGATAAGCTCCAGGTCGAGGCCGGTGCCGGCAATCTTTTTAAACCACAGGTTGAGGGAGTAGTCGTCCGGGTAGCCCTGATCGCCCTTATCGACCGGGTAGGCTTTGGTTTCATCGGTTGGGGAGAAGGCGTAGACCCCGGCATCGAAGCGGGCGAAGCCCAGATCCATGTTATCGAAGCCGCCGCCGGTGCCGTTGTATTGAATGTACTCCCAGTCGAACTGGTGGCTGGAGGTGTTGGAGCTGCTGTAGCGCTTACCGCCCCAGAAGGTCATCTCCGGCGCGAAATCGAGATTCGACAGCTCGGCAAAGCCTTCACGGAACTGCACATCGTGACCGTCGTCATCCTGACAGTTCCAGTCAGAGGTGCATTTCGACTGGTGGGTAATATTGGCCTGGATCCGCGCCACCGCGCCGGAGTCAGACTTCAGCGTTACGGTGGGGATCAGCTCGATCTTGGTGTCCTCTTCGTTGCCGAGGCGCCATTTCCCGTCCGGCATCAGGCCGACGGAGTCGGCGCGGTTGCCGTCAGAGTTGGCAAGAATGCCGGATCGGATATAGCCGTGCAGCGCAAAATCATATTGCGGATCGGCGCTGGCGCAGTCGCTCATTACCGCCAAAGCGAGCAAAGACAGAGGTATTGATGAGTTAAGCCTTATCATTATTTTTTTCCTTCGTTCGTTATTTTTTTATTAACAGGGTCTGGAACGTCAGGAAATTTACGGATCAAAAACGGAAATGTACATCCACAAACGGAAAGCGCTTTCCGTAATTGCCGGATTAGTTCACAAAATTGATTATAACCAGCAAGAATTCGTGACTCTCGTCACATAAATAGCTCCGACATAAAAAAGCCCGCATTCGCGGGCTGGTTTCATTGCGGGAACGGGCTAGCGTTCGGCGTCGGCGAGCTGGCGCTCGTAGACCTTGAAGAAGGGGCGGTACAGCATCCACGAGTTGAAAATGGCGAACAGGCTCATGCACAGATTTTTCCAGCTGCCATTCGCCGACCACGCCGCGCCGAGCGGCGACGGCATCGACCAAGGTAGCATCGCCACCGCGCGATCGAGGATGCCAAGGTGCGTTAAATACCATGCGATACAGGCATTTATCAGCGGCACGAAAATAAACGGCAGCAGGAATACCGGGTTCATAATGATCGGAAAGCCGAACAGTATCGGCTCATTGATGTTAAACAGGGACGGCAGCAGGCCGATTTTTCCCACGCTTTTCAGCTGCCGGGAGCGGCTGCGCATCGCCATAAAGACCAGCGGCAGGGTGGAGCCAATACCGCCAATCAGCAGGTAGAAATCCCAGAATCCCTGGAGATAGATATGCGGCAGCGTCGCGGCGCCTGAGGCCAGGGCCTGCTGGTTTTCAAAGAGATAGGTCATCCAGAAGGGATTCATGATGCCGGTAATAATCAGAGCGCCGTGAATGCCGACAAACCAAAGCAAGTTACAGATAAATAAAGAGATAAGTACCGCCGTCAGGGTATCGGATGCGATAACCAGCGGCCGCACCGCTTCGCTGATAAGCTCCGGTAATATTCTCCCGCAGGTCTGCAGCAGGACGGCGTTGATGACGCTAATGGAGAGCATCACCACCAGCAGCGGTATCAGTAGCTGAAAACCGTTGCGGGTCATCAGCGGGACCTCTTCCGGCAGCCGGATGCACCAGCCCTTCCTGTAGAAAAAACGAATTATTTCAATTGAATAGACGCTTGAAATAAGCGCAGTGAATATCCCCATCCCGCCGAGGAAGATATTGGTCGCGCCGTTATCGCGAAAGCCGATAAACAGCAGGAAGGCCAGGCAGCCGGTCAGGCCGCACAGCCGCTCCGGCAGGCGATACTGCTTGGCAAGGCTGGCGCTGGCGCCGAAGGCCACGATCAGCGCCACCAGGCCAATGGTCAGCTCAAACGTCGGCAGCAAGATCGGCCGCAGCTGCAGGTAAAACTGGCCAAACGCCGATGCGCCGTTAATGGAAACGGGCGGAAACAAAATGGGTACCAGCAAACTACCAACAATCACAAACGGCATGGCCAGCGCGAAGCTATCGCGCATCGCCGTAATGTGGTTATTGCGCGTCAGAACGTTGGCCAGCGGCGCCAGCCGCTGCTCGATGATGTCGACGGCAACATTCATCAACTGAAAGTTCATAGTGCTACCTTTTGAGATTTGTATTTACGCCGCGATGATGGCGCACAACCACATAAAGTAAAAGCCTGCCATAGGTGATCGTTGTCACAATTAATAAATCCACAAACGGAAAGCGCTTTCCGTTTTGTATCCCGATGACTATAGTCCGGACATCTAACCCATCGGGAGCCGTATATGAAAAAGATAATGTTGTGTTGTTCTGCGGGGATGTCCACCAGCCTGCTGATGAAGAAAATGATCGACGAAGCGGAGAAGCGAGGCCTGGCGGTTGAGATCAGGGCCTTCGGCGTGGCGGAGTTCGCCGAGCAGGTTGCGCACTACCAGGTCGTGCTGCTGGGCCCGCAGGTTAAATACATGCAAAAGGATCTGCAAAAACAGGCCGACCGCTACGGGATCCTCGTGGAGCCCATCAACATGATGGATTACGGCATGCAGAAAGGCGGTGCGGTGCTCGATTTCGCGCTCGCTCTGATCGATAACAAGCATTAAGGGAAAGAAGATGAGCTCTCTGTACGCCAAACTGATCGCCGTGATCGAGCAAAAAATTACCCCGATGGCCGGCGCCATCGGCCAGCAAAAGTACGTCACCTCGATTCGCGACGGCTTTATTACCGCCCTGCCCTTTATGATCGTCGGCTCCTTCCTGCTGGTCTTTATCTTTCCGCCGTTTTCCCCGGACACCAGCTGGGGCTTTGCCCGCGCCTGGCTGCAGTTCTCCCTCGATCATCGTGAAGCGCTGATGCTGCCGTTTAACTTCAGCATGGGGGTCATGACGCTGTTTATTGCCGTCGGCATCGCGGCAAGCCTGGCGAAGCACCATAATCTGGACTCGTTGACCGCCGGCATGCTGTCGCTGATGTCATTCCTGCTGGTCGCCGCGCCGCTGAAAGACGGGCAGATCTCCACCGCCTATTTCTCCGGCCAGGGGATCTTCACCGCTATTCTGGTGGCCATTTACTCTACCGAGCTGTACGCCTTCCTCAAGCGCCACAACGTAACCATTCGCCTGCCGCCAGAGGTGCCAGCGGGCGTTGCGCGTTCGTTTGAAATCCTTATCCCGGTGCTGGCAGTGGTGCTGACCCTCCACCCGCTCAACCTGTTTATCGAAGCGCAGCTGGGGATGATCATTCCGGAAGCGATCATGTCGCTGGTGAAACCGCTGGTCGCGGCCTCCGATACTCTGCCGGCGATCCTGATCTCGGTGCTGGTATGCCAGGTCCTGTGGTTCGCCGGGATCCACGGCGCGCTGATCGTCACCGGAATTATGAACCCGTTCTGGATGGCGAACCTGTCGATCAACCAGGCGGCAATGGCCGCAGGCACCGCCATTCCGCATATCTACGTGCAGGGCTTCTGGGATCACTATCTGCTGATCGGCGGCGTGGGATCGACCCTGCCGCTGGCGCTGATGCTGCTGCGCAGCAAGGCCGTTCATCTGCGAACCATTGGCCGAATGGGCGTGGTGCCGGGCGTATTTAACATCAACGAACCGATTCTGTTCGGCGCGCCGATCATCATGAACCCGCTGTTCTTCCTGCCGTTCGTGCTGGTTCCGATGATTAACGCCACCCTCGCCTGGTTTGCGCTGAAGCTGGATCTGGTGAGCCGCGTGGTCTCAATGACGCCGTGGACCACTCCGGCCCCTATTGGCGCCTCCTGGGCGGCAAACTGGAGCTTTAGCCCGGTGATCATGTGCCTGATCTGTATGGGAACCGCGATGGTGATGTACCTGCCGTTCCTGCGCGCTTATGAAAAGCAGCTGCTGAGCCAGGAAAGCCATAACGCCGAAACCGGGTCGCAGGCCGCGACGCAATCCGCATAATTTAGATTATTCAGGGGTAAGTTATGGAATTAGAAGAACAGGTCATGGGCATTATTATCAATGCCGGCCAGTCGCGCAGCCTGTGCTACGAAGCGCTGAGCTGCGCCAAAGAGGGTGATTTTGACGCTGCCGATGCAAAGATGAAAGAAGCGACCCATTTTTCCCGCGAAGCGCATCTGGTTCAGACCCAGCTGATTGAGGCCGACGAGGGCGAAGGCAAAACCAAAATGACGCTGGTCATGGTTCACGCCCAGGACCATCTGATGACCTCAATTCTGGCGAAAGAGCTGATCGCCGAACTGATCGCCGTTTATCGCTCGCGGCCGCTGCACGCGTAGCGTTTACCCGGCGCCATTAGCCTGAAGCTCCGGTCGCGCTGCGCCGGGGCTGCGGGCAACCTACGCGCCATCCCGTATTGAGGCAACTATGCTACATCTTGGTTTAGATATCGGCGGCACCAAAATGGAAGCCGTTCTGCTCACCCCCCAGGGCGAGTGCGTCTATCGCCAGCGCCGCCCAACGCATAAAGAGAGCTACGAGGCGTTCATCCACCAGCTGCTCGGCCTGATCGAGACCGTGCGCGACTGGAGCGAGCGCCCGTTTTCGATTGGGGTCGGCCTGCCCGGCGCTATCGACCCGCAGAGCGGCTTGATCAAAAACTGCAACTGCCTGGTGCTGAACGGCCACGATCTGCGCAGCGATCTGATGCAGCGGCTCGGCCAGCCGGTGTGGATCGCCAACGACGCCGACTGCTTCACCCTTTCCGAAGCGGTAGACGGCGCGGGCGCAGGCGCAACGACGGTCTTTGGGGTGATTATCGGTACCGGCTGCGGAGGCGGCATTGCCGTCAATCAGCAGCTGCTAAGCGGGCCCAACGCGATCGCCGGCGAGTGGGGCCACAACCCGCTGCCGGGCTATACGCCGCAGCGGGATGGCCCCGCTCAGGCCTGCTACTGCGGGAAGCAAAACTGCATTGAGAGCTTTATCTCCGGCAGCGGATTTGCCCGGCGATACGGCGAGCAGGCGCAGGCGGAAGCGATAGTTGAGGCCGCGCAAAATGGCGATCCGCAGGCGCTCGCCCACTGGCGGCACTTTATCGACGCCTTTGCCCGCAGCCTGGCCTCGGTGATTAACATCCTCGATCCGCAGACGATCGTGCTGGGCGGTGGCCTGTCCAACGTCGGGCAAATTTACCGCGATCTGCCCCCCGCCATCGTGCCCTATCTGTTCTCCGATAGCTGCCATACCGCGATCAAACAGGCCCGCTTCGGCGACGCCAGCGGCGTGCGCGGCGCGGCCTGGCTCCCTGTTCTGGCGGGCGCTGAAGGCCGGTGGCGATAGACACTTTTTTCAGCAGGTATGCTAAGCTAGGCGAAAATATCCAGACAGAAAAGACCATGCCAACCATTGATGATGTTTCAAGATTAGCGAATGTCTCCAGAGCGACGGTTTCTCGCGTGCTGACCGGCACCCGTGGCGTTCGCGAGGAGAGCCGGGAAGCCGTGCTGCGAGCCGTTGAAGAGCTCAACTATCGCCCGAGCTTTGCCGCGCAAAACCTCGCCAGTCAGACATCAAATCACGTTGCCCTGGTTATCCCGACGCGCGACGAGAGCAGCGGAGCGCGACTGCTTCCCCAGCTGTCGCAGGCCCTCAAGGGATTAAACAAAAATCTGCTGGTGCAGTACGTCACCGACGGGGTGGAACAGGCAGCGGCGGTGGACGACCTTCAGCGCCAGTGCGTGGCGGTGGTGGTGCTCGGCGCGGTCTCGCCGGACGCCCCGCGCAACGTTATCTCCTTCGACCGCTTCAGCGTGGCGGGGATCAACAACCAAGGCTACGACTACGCCTTTGCCACCGAAAGCGCCTGCCGCTACGTCATCGGCAAGGGCCATCGCAATATCGCGCTGTTGACCGATAACGCCGACGATGACGCCAGCCGCCAAATGCTCGAAGGCTACCGGAACGTGCTGCAAAACTACTCCATTCCCTTTAACCGTCAGCTGATGCTGGCGGCTAACGATGACGTTGAGCAGGCGCTGCTGACGCTGATTAACAGCTTCAGCAAGTATTCGGTCATTATCGTCAAGCGCGATCGCTACGCGGCGGAAGCCATGCGCCTGCTGCGCGAGTTTAACGTCGCCGTGCCGCAGGAGGTGTCGCTGCTCAGCCTCGAGGACTCCCCGCTCGCTTCGCTGCTCAATCCGCCGCTGACCTGTATCTCATGGCCGCTTGAGCAGCTGATGGAGAGCTGTATTCAGCGGATCCGCAGCCTGATTGACGAACGCCCGGCGTTTAGCGCCGAGGGCCGCACGCTGGCGGGCCGCCTGATCCCGCGCCAGTCGGTAGCCGATATCTCCTGACGTTCTCCCCCGGCCGCTCACGGTGGCCGGACTCGCTCCCGGCTTTCCCTGCTTCTCTTTTCTTTTTCTTTTTCTTGTTCTTTTTCTTTCTTTTCTCTTTCTCTTGTTGTTTCTCTTTTTCCCTGCGCCCCTCATCTGCTGCGCCGCGCTATCGTTCCCACGCTCATTATTCGCCCGCCATCTAAATAATAATCATTTTCATTTATCAATAGCCTGTGCTATACAACATAGCACAGGCTATAAATGATGATTAATTGACCGCAACGTTGTGAGGGATCCTATGCTGCACCTGCCACCGCTGAAACACCTGATGTTTGCCGCCACTTTGGCGATCCTCGCCGTCGCCCCCGCGCAGGCGAAAGAGAAATTTAAGGTTATCACCACCTTTACGGTGATCGCCGATATGGCGCAGAACGTGGCCGGCGATGCCGCCGAGGTGAGCTCAATTACCAAACCGGGGGCCGAGATCCATGAGTATCAGCCGACGCCGGGCGATATCAAGCGCGCCCAGGGGGCACAGCTCATTCTCGCCAACGGTCTGAACCTAGAGCTGTGGTTCGCCCGCTTCTACCAGCATTTAAACGGCGTGCCGGAAGTGGTGGTCAGCAACGGGATTCAGCCGATGGGCATCAGCGATGGCCCCTATAACGGCAAGCCCAACCCGCACGCGTGGATGTCGGCGGACAACGCCCTAATCTACGTCGATAACATCCGCGACGCGCTGGCGAAATACGATCCGGACAACGCCGACATCTATCGCCGCAACGCCGAGACCTACAAGGAAAAAATCCGCCAGACCATGGCGCCGCTGAAAGCGCAGCTGGCGAAGCTGCCGGAGGATAAGCGCTGGCTGGTCACCAGCGAAGGCGCATTCTCCTACCTCGCCCGCGATAACGGCCTGCAGGAGCGCTACCTCTGGCCGATTAACGCCGACCAGCAGGGCACGCCGCAGCAGGTGCGTAAAACCATCGACACCATGAAAAAAGAGCATATCCCGACCATCTTCAGCGAAAGCACCATCTCCGATAAACCGGCGCGCCAGGTCGCACGTGAAGCGGGCGCCCACTACGGCGGCGTGCTCTACGTTGACTCCCTGAGCACCGCCGATGGCCCGGTGCCGACCTATCTCGATCTGCTGCGGGTGACCACGCAAACCATCGTCCAGGGCATCAACGACGGCCTGAGGAAACAGTCATGAGTACAGCGACGGCCGGGCTGGTCATCGACAGGGTCAGCGTCACCTACCGCAACGGCCATACCGCGCTGCGGGATGCCTCCTTCAGCGTCCCGCAGGGTTCAATTGCCGCGCTGGTCGGCGTCAACGGCTCGGGGAAATCGACCCTGTTTAAGGCGCTGATGGGCTTCGTGCGCCTGGCGCGCGGCGAGATTGCGATCCTCGGCCGGCCGGTCAACCAGGCGCTGCGGCAAAACCTTGTGGCCTACGTCCCGCAGTCCGAGGAGGTCGACTGGTCGTTCCCGGTGCTGGTGGAAGACGTGGTGATGATGGGCCGCTACGGCCATATGGGCTGGCTGCGGCGGGCAAAGCCTCGCGACCACGAGATCGTTGACGCGGCGCTGGCGCGCGTAGGCATGAGCGAATACCGCCATCGGCAGATCGGCGAACTCTCCGGCGGGCAGAAGAAGCGCGTGTTCCTTGCCAGAGCCATCGCCCAGCAGGGCAAAGTGATCCTGCTGGATGAACCCTTTACCGGCGTTGACGTGCAGACCGAAGCGCGGATCATCGCCCTGCTGCGGGAGCTGCGCGATGAGGGCTGCACCATGCTGGTCTCAACCCACAACCTCGGTTCGGTCAGCGAATTTTGCGACTACACCGTGATGGTCAAAGGCACCGTCCTCGCGAGCGGCCCAACCGAAACCACCTTTACCGCCGAGAATCTGGAGCTTGCCTTTAGCGGCGTGCTGCGCCACGTGGTGCTCAAAGGCGGCGAGGATCGCATCATTACCGACGATGAGCGGCCGTTTATCAGCCGTCGGGCTACGGGAGGCGAAGGATGAGCTGGCTGATGGAGCCGTTTGGCTATCAGTATATGCTGAACGCGATGTGGGTCTCCGCCCTGGTCGGCGGCGTGTGCGCATTTCTCTCGTGCTACCTGATGCTTAAAGGCTGGTCGCTGATTGGCGATGCCCTCTCCCACTCGATCGTCCCCGGCGTGGCGGGCGCCTATATGCTCGGCCTGCCCTTTGCGCTGGGCGCCTTTCTCTCCGGCGGGCTGGCGGCGGGCAGCATGCTGTTTCTCAACCAGCGCTCAAAGCTCAAGGAGGATGCGATTATCGGGCTGATTTTCTCCTCCTTCTTCGGTATCGGGCTGTTTATGGTGTCGCTCAACCCGACCTCGGTCAATATTCAGACCATCATCCTGGGCAATATTCTGGCGATTGCCCCGGAGGATATTATCCAGCTGGCGGCGATTGGCTTTATTTCGATAATCATCCTGCTGCTGAAGTGGAAAGATCTGATGGTCACCTTTTTCGATGAAAGCCACGCCCGCTCCATCGGCCTCAACACCACCGGACTCAAGCTGCTGTTCTTCACCCTGCTGGCGGCCTGTACCGTAGCGGCGCTGCAGACCGTGGGCGCGTTTCTGGTGATTTGCCTGGTGGTCACCCCCGGCGCCACCGCCTGGCTGCTCACCGACCGCTTTCCGCGCCTGCTGGCGATCGCCGTCGCCATCGGCAGCCTGACCAGCTTTTTCGGTGCCTGGCTGAGCTACTATCTGGACGGCGCCACCGGCGGCATCATCGTGGTGGCCCAAACGCTGCTGTTTTTGGTGGCATTCGTCTTCGCGCCAAAGCACGGCCTGCTTGCCAGCCGCCGTCGCGCCAGGGAGGCCTCATGCTGACCGCTCTGCTCGAACCCTTCCAGTTCTCTTTTATGATCAACGCCATGCTGGTGGCGGCGATCGTTGCCGTTCCCTGCGCCCTGCTGTCGGTGTTTTTGGTGCTGAAAGGCTGGGCGCTGATGGGTGACGCCATGAGCCACGCGGTATTTCCCGGGGTGGTGGTGGCGTATATCGTCGGCATTCCCTTCGCCATCGGCGCCTTTATTGCCGGGCTGTTCTGCGCTATCGCCACCGGCTATCTTGATGACAATAGCCGCATCAAGCGCGATACGATTATGGGGATCGTCTTTTCCGGCATGTTTGGCGCCGGGCTGGTGCTGTACGTCGCCATTCAGTCCGAGGTGCATCTCGACCATATTCTGTTCGGCGATATGCTGGGCATCTCCGCCAGCGATATCGCGCAAACGTCGACGATCGCCCTGGCTATTGCGCTGATTATTGGGCTGAAGTGGCGCGATTTTCTGCTGCACGCCTTCGACCCGCATCAGGCTAAGGCCAGCGGTTTACGCTGCGGGCTGCTGCACTACGGGCTGCTATGCATGATTGCGCTGACGATCGTCGCGACGCTGAAAGCGGTGGGGATTATTCTGTCGATTTCGCTGCTGATCGCCCCGGGCGCCATCGCGCTGCTGCTGACGCGGCGCTTTATCAGCGCGCTGCTGCTGGCGGTGGCGCTTGCGGTGAGCTGTTCGCTGGGGGGCGTCTGGCTGTCGTTCTATCTCGATAGCGCCCCGGCGCCGACCATCGTGGTACTGTTCACCGTGCTGTTCATCGTGACGTTCGTTTATACGTCGATCCGCGACAGCCGGACGCAGGCCGATTCCGCTGAGGCGTCGGGCCGCGGCTAGCGCCCGGAAAGGTGCCGGCTATTTTTTAGGCCGGTATTTTTCCGGCAGCTCGGGGACCGGGCGGCGGTCATCAATCAGATGACGGATGGTTAATATCGGGTGGCGCCAGAGCATTCGCGGCCCCGCCCAGCGCATAATCTGCTTCATCTCTTCGCGTTTCGCCGGCTGGTAGCAGTGCACCGGGCACTGCTTGCAGGCCGGCTTCTCTTCACCGAACACGCATTTATCCAGCCGCTTATCGGCATAGCCGTTGAGCGCCTGATAGTGCCCCGCGTCGGCCGTGGCATCGGGGCAGCGGCGCTGATAGAGCGAAATCATCCTGCTGATGGTCTCTTTTTCGCGATCGATACGTTTCCCCGCCATAGCCACTCCCCGGCAATAAAGATGCACGTATAATACACCTTCAGGCGGCGCGGCGCAGCCGGTTACTCCCTGAGGATTAGGCCGGTTTATCCAGGTGTCCGAGCGGTTTTTCCGGGAAGCAGACGTCGCGTACCCGGCGCTTGAGCTCCGCCGCGTCGGGGAAGCCCTCATCCTGCTTGCGATCCCAGATTTGCACATCGTCGACGGTGATGGTGAATATTCCCCCGGTTCCCGGCACCAGCGTGACCGAGCCGATGTCGGTGCTGAAGGTGTGCAGCAGCTCCTGCGCCATCCAGCTGGCGCGCAGCATCCAGTTACACTGGGAGCAGTAGGTGATGGTAATGGCGCGCTTAGTCATTTTTATCCTCAATAATTTCCACCTGAATGATCAGGTTCGTTAATCGTTAAGCCGAATTGTAATCAACTTTATGAATAAAATGTGGAGATATAATGAATTAGTTGCAAATGGTAATAATTATCATTAGTATTCGCAAAAGCACAGGGAATGCATTCGCCAGCGCAGGGAAAGAACGGGGTGAATCGACAAATCTGGAAGTAACGCGTGAGCCGATACTAATAATTATCAAGGCGTGGCTACTATGTACAAATCCACTCAATCAACGGCATGGTTTAAGAAAAGCCTGCTGGTGACTTCTTTGCTCGCAGCAATTTATCAGACCTCCGCCGGGGCGGCTGACAGCACCAATAAAAACCTCACCAGCGATGCATTATCCGACGATAGCTCGGAGCTGATGACCGTGACCGCACCCGCCCCCGTGCTGAAAGCCGGCAGCGAACACACCATTAGCGCTCAGGATCTGCAGGACAAAGGCGCCAAAGATTTTGGCTCCATCATGCGCTATGAGCCGCTGATTGGCGCCACCGGTGCCAGCGGCGGTTCGGGCAACGGTAAAAGCGGCTTCGACCGCGGCGGCTACACCGGCTACAACATTCGCGGCATGGAGAGCAACCGCGTCGGGATCGACGTTGACGGCATCGCTCAGCCAAACGCTACCGGACGCAGCTACGTTAGCCGATCGGGCCTCAACACCTTCGGTATTGGCCGCGACTACATTGACCCGTACATGTACGGCAGCATCAATATTCAGTCCGGCGCCACCTCCAGCGAAACGGCCAACAGCTCCATCGGCGGTAACGTCTCTTTCCGCCCGAAATCTGCCGACGACTATCTGCATCCGGGTAAAACCAGCGCCTTCGGCTACCGCAGCGGCTACGACTCTGCCGACCGCAGCTGGCACAACGGCGTCACCATCGCCGGCGGCGACGAGACCCTGCGCGGGATCTTCGTCTACAGCCGTCGCGACGGCCAGGAAACGGAAAATAACAGCGGAACCGTCGATTCGTATCCGGCCAACTGGCACTCCGACGCCTTTATGACCTCCGGGATCTGGCAGCCCAATGACGAGCATAAGCTGACCGGCACCTTTGATTACTACCATAAAACCAACCATACGCACTACGACGCCTGGGACTCCAGCGGCAACAGCGTTATCGGCACCGCCAACCAGACCAGCCAGACGCGCCGCTGGGGGCTGAGCCTGAAAGATGACTGGACGCCGATGAACGACTATATCGATAGCGTGTCGACTAAGGTCTATTACCAGCATACCGAGGCCCACGACTGGACCTATATGCCGGATAGCACCGCCCTCTCCATGGAGACCGTGAACTCGAACTTTGACACCGACACCTGGGGGTTCCAGACCGCGCTGGCCAAATCCGTGGGCCGTCACGACCTGAGCGGCGGCCTCAACGCCAGCACCACCAAAACCCAGCGTCCGTTCAGCCAGTCGCCGGTGCCGAGCGTCTACACCGCGATCATGCAGCCGGAAGCGGATAGCCGCGGCTACATCATCGCCGGCTTCGTGCAGGATAAGATTAACTTCGATCTCGACAGCCATAACTTCGCCGTGATCCCGGGCATTCGCGTCGTGCATCAGTCGACCAAGCCGGAGAACCTCTCAGACCTGACCACCAACAGCAGCGTGCTGACCGGCTCCGCCGTCTCGACGCTGTACGGTAAGAACTCCGACACCCAGGCGCTGCCGTCGCTGGCCCTGCAGTACGATATGACTCCGCGCCTGATGACCTACCTGCAGTACCAGCGCGGGGCGCAGTTCCCGAACGCCAGCCAGCTGTACGGCTCGTGGAACCTCGGTTCCAGCTATGCCGGACGGGCGCAGTACGCGCTGATCGGCAATACCGATCTGAAAACCGAAACCAGCGATAACTTCGAGTGGGGGATGAAGGGCGAAGTGACGGAAGGCATCACCATGCGCACCGCCCTGTTCTACAACAGCTATAAAAACTTTATCGCCTACAGCCGCTACACGCGCTCCGGCAACCCGGATCGCTTCACCAACGTACCGTCGAATATCTATACCATTTATCAGGCGGAAAACCGCGATAAGGCCTATATCTACGGCGGCGAAATCAGCGCCAAATTTAACTTTGGCACCTGGTTTGAAGAGGTTAACGGCCTGAGCGCCACCCTCGCCTACGGCTACAGCGAAGGGAAATCGAAGTCCAGCTATAACGGCGACAAGTACGTCGACCTCGATAGCGTCGCGCCAATGAAGGCGATCGTCGGCGTCGCCTGGGACGACCCGGCAAAAGTCTACGGTACCGCGCTGACCGCGACCTTTGTGAAGGGCAAACGCGCCAGCACCACCAACCGCGAAAGCTATACCAACACCGGCTCGGCAATCACCGACTCCACGAGTGAATATATGCGCGTGCCCGGCTACGGTATGCTCGACTGGACCGCTTACTGGCAGGTGGCGAAGAACGTGCGCCTGAACGGCGGGGTTTACAACATTACCGATCGTAAATACTGGGATTACCTGAGCAGCCGCAATATCGAGACATCGACCAACCAGGATGCCAACGATAAAGCGCTGGCGACGATGCCTGGCCGTACCTGGCAGCTGGGCGTGAACGTCGATTTTTGATAGACCCAATAATAAGAAACCTGCCCCCGGCCGCGATGCCGGGGATACTCATCGTAGAGAAGGATGTGAATTATGCGAGACGCTCAACATCAACATGCCCCGCTGTGGCAGCACTATCTGACCACTAAAGCGCAATCCTCCGCCAAATACGCCCGCGATATCGCCGCCGAAATGGGGATCAGCGAAGCCGAGCTGACCGAAGCCCGCCTCGGCTACGATGCCGTGCGCCTGCAGGACGACGCCCGCGCGATCCTGGCCGCGCTGGAAGCGGTCGGCGAAACAAAGTGTATTTGCCGTAACGAATATGCGGTCCACGAGCAGGTCGGCGAATTTACCCACCAGCACCTCAACGGCCACGCCGGGCTGGTGCTCAACCCGCGGGCCCTCGACCTGCGCCTGTTTCTCAGCCAGTGGGCCAGCGCGTTCCACCTGACCGACGGCGATCGCCAGAGCATTCAGTTTTTCGATCATCACGGCGACGCGCTGCTGAAGGTCTACGCCACCGAACAAACCGATATCGCCGCCTGGGATGCGCTGATTGCCGGGCACACCCAGAGTGAGCCGACGCCGCTGGCGATCCGTCCGGTCGAGGCAGCAAAATATGCTGACGCCGTCGACGGCGCCGCGCTGGAGAGCGAGTGGCGCGCGATGACCGACGTGCACCAGTTCTTCGGCCTGCTGAGAAAGCATAACCTGGCGCGCCAGCAGGCTTTCCGGGCGGTGAGCGACGACCTCGCCTGCCGCATCGAAAACGATGCCCTGCCGCGCCTGCTCGGCACCATCCGCGAAGAGGGCAACGAAATTATGATTTTCGTCGGCAACCGCGGCTGCGTGCAAATCTTCACCGGCGCGCTCGAAAAGCTGCTGCCGATGCGCGGCTGGCTCAATATTTTCAACAGCACCTTTACGCTGCACCTGCGCGAAGAGAGCGTTGATGAGGTTTGGGTGACCCGCAAACCGACCTCTGACGGTCACGTCACCAGCGTCGAGCTGTTCGCCAAAGACGGCACGCAGATAGCCCAGCTCTTCGGCCAGCGCAGCGAAGGCCACCCGGAGCAGGAGCAGTGGCGCAGCCAGGTTGACCGTCTGACGACGGAAGGACAGCTCGCATGAACCGCTGGCTCGTACTGCTGACGGCCTTGCCGCTGTTTGCCAGCGCCGCCGCCGAGCGCATTGTCTCTCTCGGCGGCGAGGTCACCGAAGTGGTTTACGCCCTCGATGCCCGGCAGCAGCTGGTTGCCAAAGACAGCACCAGCACCTGGCCCGCCGAGGCGCAGGCGCTGCCGGACGTCGGCTATCTGCGCCAGCTCAACGCCGAAGGGATCCTCTCGCTGCGCCCGACCCTCGTGCTGGCCAGCGCCCAGGCCCAGCCTTCGCTGGTGCTAAAAAAGGTACAGGAAAGCGGCGTGAAGGTCGTTGACGTGCCGGGCGGCTACAGCCTGGCGTCAATCGATAGCAAGGTCGCCACGATTGCCGCAGCCTTAGGTAAACAGGCGCAGGGCGATGCGCTGCTGCAGAAGGTGCACCAGCAGATCGCGCAGATCCCCACCCAACCGCTTAACAAGCGGGTGCTGTTTATTCTCAGCCACGGCGGGATGAACACCCTGGTCGCCGGGAAGCAGACCGCGGCCGACGGGGCGATCCGCGCCGCAGGCCTGCAGAACGCGATGCAGGGCTTCGACCACTATCGCAGCATGTCCCAGGAGGGCGTGGTCGCCAGCCTGCCGGACCTGGTGGTAATTTCCGCCGACGGGCTCAAGGGCATGGGGGGCGAAGCGGGACTGTGGAAGCTTCCCGGCCTCGCGCAAACCCCGGCGGGCCGCCATAAGCAGGTGCTGGTGATTGACGATATGGCGCTGCTCGGGTTTGGTCCGCGCACCCCGCAGGCGGTCATCACGCTGCGGCAGAAAGCGGAGCAGCTGCCCTGATGCGTGCCGCTCCCGCCCGTACTCTGTGGCTGATGCTGCTGCTGCTGGCGGGGCTGACGCTGTTCGCCACCACGCTTGGGGCGATGCGTCTGCCGCTCGCCAGCCTGTGGCCGTCCGGAGATGAGATGCTGCGCCATATCTGGCTGACGATCCGTCTGCCCCGCGTGCTGCTGGCGCTGCTGGTCGGCGCCGCGCTGGCGCTCTCCGGCTGCGTGATGCAGGGGCTGTTTCGCAACCCGCTCGCCGACCCCGGCCTGCTGGGGATCAGCAGCGGTGCGGCGCTGGCGGTGGCCTGCTGGCTGGTGCTGCCGCTGTCGGTGCCGGTACTGGTGGCGCTGTATGCCCCGATGTTGGCGGCCTTTATCGGCAGCCTGGCGGTGATGGTGGTGATTTTTATCCTTAGCCGGGCCGGCGACGGTTCGCTGTCGCGCCTGCTGCTGGTGGGGATTGCCATCAACGCGCTGTGCGGCGCGCTGGTGGGGGCGCTGGCGTGGATAAGCAACGA
This sequence comes from Klebsiella terrigena, assembly GCF_006539725.1. Classification (GTDB taxonomy): domain Bacteria; phylum Pseudomonadota; class Gammaproteobacteria; order Enterobacterales; family Enterobacteriaceae; genus Klebsiella; species Klebsiella terrigena. The sequence goes on from NZ_BJNO01000008.1 coordinate 67,198, forward strand.
TACCCAGCTGCGCCAGCTTTCCCTGTGGGGAATGGGCAGCCTCGGCCAGGCGGAGTGGTCTACGCTGCTGGTGGCGGCCACGCTGATGGTCCCGGCGTCAGCGGCGGTATGGCTGATGGCCTCGCGCCTCAACCTGCTGCAGCTTGGCGATGAGGAAGCGCACTATCTCGGGGTCAACGTCAGGGCGCTGCAGCGGCTGCTGCTGCTGTGCAGCGCCCTGCTGGTGGCGGCATCGGTCGCCATCAGCGGGGTGATCGGCTTTATTGGCCTGGTGGTTCCGCATCTGATGCGGATGTGGCTGGGCCCGGACCATCGCGGCCTGGTCCCCGGCTCGCTGCTCGCCGGCGCGATTTTACTGCTCCTCGCCGATACCCTCGCCCGCACCGTCGCCGCGCCCGCCGAAATGCCGGTCGGCCTGCTGACCAGCATGCTCGGCGCTCCGTGGTTTTTATGGCTCATTTTCCGCCAGCAGAGGACGAACGATGGATAACCACTATACCGCCCGCTCGCTGTCGCTGCGCGTCGGCCGACGCCTGCTGATTGACGATATCTCCCTGCAGCTAAGCGCGGCCGGAATGACCGCGCTGATTGGCCCAAACGGCGCGGGCAAATCAACCTTGCTCCGCCTGCTGACCGGCTTTTTAACCCCCGACAGCGGCGAACGGTGCGTGGAGGGCCGGCCGCTGGAAAGCTGGACGCCGGAGGCGCTCTCCCGCCGCCGGGCGGTGATGCTGCAGCGCACTCAGCTGCACGCCGACTGGCCCGTTGAGACGGTGATCGCCATGGGGCGCTCGCCGTGGGGCAAAACCCCGGACCTGCAGACCCTGCGCAGGGTAATGGCGGAGACCGGCTGCGACCATCTCGCCGGCAGACGCTACCCTTCACTCTCCGGCGGCGAGCAGCAGCGGGTGCAGCTGGCCCGCTGTCTCGCCCAGCTGTGGCGCGACGACGCGCCGCAGGGCTGGCTGTTTCTTGATGAGCCAACCTCGGCGCTGGACCTTTACTATCAGCAGCACCTGCTGCGCCTGCTAAAACGGCTGACCCGCGGCGGCCTGCTGCACGTCTGCATCGTGCTGCACGATCTTAACCTCGCCGCGCTGTGGGCCGACCATATCCTGCTGATGCATCAGGGAAAGCTGGTGGCGGAAGGCACGCCGCATGAGGTGATACGCCAGCCGATCATCAGCCGCTGGTACGGCGCCGACGTGCGCACGGGCCAGCACCCCGACCACGCCATTCCGCAGGTCTATCTGGCGCCCTAATCCCTCCACGAAGCGCGCGGCCGTCCGCGCGCTTCGCTGCAATGACATAACGTTCTGGCGTTGTCCGTACAATTCACGGTATTACCTGCTGAGCAACCGGCATAGCAATAAGCAATAACCCGCAACCGGAATACAGCCATTACAGCAGCGGGCACTTGTGAGCAAGTTTCGCTATGTTAGCTTTAGGATAATCGCCTGCCGCCCTGCCTCTATTTTTCCCCACGCGCACAAGGCGAGGAAAAGATTGCCCCGCTGCATTATCGCCTCTTCTTGCTCAAACTCATTTAGCTCATAAGTTTTACTCTGATCACATTTCAAACGATTTCTCTTTGCTCACCGCCTTTTGTTTCTATAAAAGAAACACACAAGGATAGAAAAACCACTCTGTTGTTAAAACAGGCCGTGAGAACAAAAATAAAGAGAACATTGATATGGCAGAACAACCGCTTTCTACAGCCAAGGTAAAAAATACCGGGCGCGTCCGATTTCTGGTGCTCGGGCTCGTGTTTATCAACATCATCATTAACTACATGGATCGCACCAATCTTTCCGTTGCCGCCACGCAAATGGCTGGAGATTTGCAGTTCACGCCGTTGCAGATGGGGCTGGTGTTTTCAGCCTTTGGTTGGATTTATGCCGCGCTACAAATACCCGGCGGATTTGTTATCGACCGCTTCGGGGCGCGCATTGTTTACGGCGTAGGGTTGTTTATTTGGTCGTTGATTACCGCCCTGCACGCGATTGCCAACAGCTTTGGCGGCCTGGTTGGCTTACGCCTGGGCGTCGGCGCATTTGAAGCGCCAGTCATGCCTTCCAATAATCGCGTGATTTCCAGCTGGTTCCCGGAAAACGAACGCGCCAGCGCCATCGGTATTTACTCTTCTGCGCAATTTGTTGGCCTGGCCTGCATGACACCGCTGCTGTTCCATATTCAGGAGCTGTATGGCTGGCGCGGTTTATTCCTGATTACCGGCGTCGTCGGGATGGTCTGGGCAGTGGTGTGGTATTACCTGTACCGCGAGCCGCTGGAACATAAAAGCGTTTCAAAGGCAGAGCTTGATCATATCCGCCAGGGCGGCGCAATTCTGGAAAGCCGTCAGGAAGCAGCCAAACGCAAGTTTGCATGGAGCGACCTGGCACTGATGTTCCGCAGCCGCAAACTGATTGGCATTTACTTTGGTCAGTTCACTATCTCCGCCACCTTCTGGTTTTTCCTGACCTGGTTCCCGACCTATCTGGTGCAATATCGCCATATGGATTTTATTAAGTCTGGCTATATCGCCTCCGTCCCTTATCTGGCGGCCTTCTTCGGGGTATTGCTGGCGGGGTTTGTCTCAGACCGTTTAATCAAACGTGGGGTCAGTGCAAGCTTTGCGCGTAAAGCCCCGGTAATTCTCGGCATGTCTTTAACGCTGTTTATCCTGGGTGCCAATTACACCGACAGCCCGACGCTCATCATTCTTTTCATGTCGATTGCTTTCTTTGGTAACGGCCTTGCCACCATCACCTGGGTGTTTGTGACGGCACTCGCGCCGCGTCATTTAATTGGTCTGGCAGGTGGGGTGTTTAACTTTACCGGCGCGCTATCGTCCATTGTGGTGCCCATTGCAATTGGCGCGCTAATCGACGGGCATAACTTTGCCCCTGCGCTGGCATTCATCGCCATTCTGGCAGGGCTTGGGATTTGCTCTTACCTGTTTGTGGTTGGGCGCATCGACCTGGACACGCCACCAGAGGTTAAGCCGCAGGAGTCACGAGTTGGGCGGTGAGTTGATTGAGCTGAGCAAGGCGCGGGGCAACCTGTTGTTTATCGGCGTCCCACATTCCGGCAAAAGCGATGGCTGCGTTGTGCGCCCCCAGAGGCTGAGCCATCGAAAGCTCGCCATCTTCATGGCGCCAGACAACGTGGCCAGACTCTCGCTGCTGGGCAAGTTTGGGGGCCATTTCCCGCCAGTGTTCAGGCGAGAAACGCGCTTGCAATGCCTCGTCGGTTTCGCTGGCAAGCAATGCCATTCCGATAACCGATTGCCATGCCGGAAGCGTGTGGAAACCAGCCAGAGCCTGGCTAACCTGGCTGCCCGGTTCAGAGTGATAGATGTAGATAACCTGGTCTTCCCACAGCACGCCGAGCGCCACCACGATATCTTTCGGCGCATGGCGTTCAAGCAAAGGCAAAGCCTGGGAAAACAGTGCAGAACCGCGAATCGCCTGTGCTGCCAAAGCGTGAATGCCCGGCCCAGGCAAATAGCGGCGTTGTTCATCCTGCTGGGTCAGACCAATCGCCGCCATGGTCATCAACAGGCGATTAACGCGGGTGGCATTAATCCCCATCAGGCGCGCCAGCTCCCGGCAACCAATTGCCCGGCCGCTGGTGACCAGATACTGCAAACAACGGATACCGTCGATAAGACTTTGATTCGGTTGTGATGACATAGCGCGCTTCAAATTCATTTAAGAACCACGATTTTATCGTCAGTTTTACAGGAAACAAACTTTATGCAAATTTTTCAGCAAACCCACGCCCGGGAATTCCCTTCTCAACAATTAAAAACAGACTTGCTGGTTGCCGGCGGCGGTCTCGCCGGGTTATGCGCAGCCCTTGCTGCCGCTCGCGATGGTTTGAACGTGGTTTTGGTGCAGGACAGGCCCGTTCTGGGGGGCAACGCATCGAGCGAAGTCCGTCTGTGGGCCAACGGGGCTACTTCACATATGGGGAACAATAATCGCTGGTCGCGCGAAGGCGGCATCATGGGTGAAATCATGGAGGAGAACGTTTACCGGAATAAAGAAGGCAATCCGGTGATGTTTGATCTCGTTTTGTTGGATATGGCCCGCAGTGAACCCAATCTGACGCTGCTATTGAACACCGCGTTATATGAGGTTTCTACCGAAAGGCAACGTATTACCAGCGCCAAAGGCTTCAACGCCATTAACGAAACCTTTTATGACATTGCCGCCAGCCAGTTTTGCGATGCGACCGGCGATGGCGTGCTGGGGCATCTAGCCGGGGCTGAATATCGCGTAGGCGCAGAAGACCCGGAAGAGTTTGATGAAAAAATGGCGCCGGGCGATAGCTTCGGCCACAAACTTGGGCACTCCATCTATTTCTACACCAAAAAAGGCAGCACGCCGGTTAACTTCATTCCCCCCTCCTTTGCCCTGAAAGATATCGAAGAAATCCCCCGCTACACGCGCCTGACATCAACGCTTAACGGTTGTGATTTATGGTGGCTGGAATGGGGAGGTCGCCTTGATACCATCCATGACAGCGAAGAAATTAAGTGGGAACTGTGGAAAATCGTCTGGGGTGTTTGGGATTACATTAAAAACTCAGGGCAATTCCCGGATGCTGAAAATATGACCATCGAGTGGGTCGGCGCGATCCCTGGTAAACGTGAAAGCCGCCGCTTTGTTGGCGACCACATCCTTTGCCAGCAAGATATTATTGAGCAGCGTGACCACTACGACGCGGTGGGTTACGGCGGTTGGTCAATTGATCTTCATCCGGCTGATGGCGTTTACAGCAAGCACGACGGCTGCCGCCAGTTCCACAGCAAAGGCACCTATACCATTCCTTATCGCAGCTTATACAGCCGTTCTATGGAAAACTTATTCCTGACCGGGCGTCTGATTTCCGCCTCACATGTCGCTTTTGGCAGTGCTCGCGTGATGTGTACCTGTGGTTTATTAGGCGAAGTGGTTGGCCGGGCGGCGGCGTTGTGCCACCAGCAGCAAATCACTGCACCACAGCTGGCAGAACAAAACCGCATCGGTTCACTGCAACGGCATCTACAACAAACCGGCTGCTATATCCCTCGCCAATGGTTGAGTGACCCGGCGTCTGGCGCACATGTGAGCACCAGCAGCGAATGGCAATTAACTGAGCTGCCGGCAAACGGTACATGGAAGGCATTGAATGAGCGCATGGCATTACTCCTGCCGCTCAAAGCGGGTGAAATCTTGCCTGAGTTGAATTTCACCTTACGTGCAGGTTCGCCGCAGCTGCTTAAAATCCGCCTGTTAGGCAGTGAACGCGCGGGTAATTTCACCCCTGAAACGCCACTGGGCGAGTGTGAAATTTCTGTCTTTGAAGCGGGTGAATACAGCGTGCAATTCCATTATCAAAGCGCACGCGATGAATATTTGTTCATCGTTTATGAGAGCAATGAACACATCGATATTGCGCTAAGCGACGTGCAGCTTCCGGGAATTATGACGGTGTTTAATGGCCTGAACGCCAGGGTTGCGAAGCATACACGCCAGGTCGCTGATGGCAACTATGGCGTGGATGAGTTCGATTTCTGGTTGCCGCGCCGCCAGCCAAATCAAATTCTTCCGGCACTTCGCCTGGCTTCACCACTGCGTTGCTACGCGCCAGAAAACCTGGTCAACGGCCGTTTGCGCCCGGAGCAGCACACCAATGCATGGGTACCTGCCGCTGACGATAGTTTGCCGACTGTGACCTGGCGTTGGGAACGGCCGCAGACATTACGCGCGCTAACGCTGGTGTTCGATAACGATTTTGATAACGCCATGGAAACGGTACAGATGGGCCATGCGCTGGCGGTGACGCCGCATTGCGTGACCCACTACCGTTTATGGGTTGATAACACCTTACTGGCGGAAGTATTCGACAACCGCCATTCCGTTTGCGAGCATCGTTTGCCCGAAACCATCAGTGCCCAACAGGTTAAACTGGAGATGGTAAAAACAGCCGGAAGCATTGCCGCGCTCTACTCTTTGAACGTCCGATAGACGAAAGCCACCGCAGTCTTAGCTGCGGCGGCTTACCTTCACCACAAAAATCATAAAATTCAGTTAATTAATAAAATCGATTCTCGCCAGCGAACTTGACTCTCATTTGGCTCAGGGTGTTGATGCCAATCGTAAGCGCCCTAATCCTATCGTGAGCCGCGCGATCGTCCGCGCCACCCGCTTTAGCAACTGGAACGCGGATCGCTGCATCTCGTTTCGTCACTTTCCCTGAAAGTCGTCTCTCCGTTATGATGTCTCTCCCATGTGATACCAACGAAAACAAAAAAGATCGCAACTAACACAGGGCATCTCCATGAGCCGATACCATGTATCCGGTAGTGAAGGCCAGTATGAGAAAGACTCTGGCGAACAAGTTTTGGCTAATAAGCTGGGGATCGCTGCTTCTGAAGAGATAGATGGGGCTGAACTTGTCCTGCTAGAACAACTCTACCAGGCGGTTTTTGAAGAACATTTCCCGGAAGGACAACTCAACGTAGCCTTGTTAAAAAGCTGGCATCGCCGCTGGTTAGGTAACATCTATGAGTGGGCTGGACAAGAAAGAGCAGTAAACATCAGCAAAGGTGGCTTTATGTTTGCCCCTTCAGCGCAGTTGCCAAAACTGCTGAACGAATTCGACACCAGGTATCTGGCTCAATACACGCCGTGTAGCGGCATGGACGAAGAACAACTCATCACCGCTATCGCCATTACCCATGTCGAGCTGATACTTATCCATCCATTCAGAGAGGGAAACGGGCGCCTGTCGCGACTGTTAGCCGACGTAATGGCCGTTCAGGGTGGGTACAAGCCGCTGGATTATCTAAGCTGGGAACAGAACAAAACCCAGTATATCTCGGCTATCCATGCAGGCGTATCAATGGACTACGAGCCGATGAGACACTGGGTCAGAGAAGCATTAAGAAGGGGCTAAACCGCAAGACGTAAATGAGCGAATTTTTTGCGCGTTGCTTCAAGGGAAGCTTCGATCTTCTCTGAGGACTGCCCTGTTTCAACAGCCGTAGAGGTTGCCACTGAGCGAACGATGTCAGCACGAGATGGCTTAGCGTAGCTTGCCTGAGTTTTTTTGTTGTTGCTCATAGTTACTCCTGAAAAGCTGGATCTGGGCTGAAAATCATTGCACAAACATTATACCAAATTTTCTATGTGAATTCACATCAAGCCCGTCCAATACTAAGTCCTTTCAGTAATGCATAAAGGATATAGACAGCCTGGGTTTCCAGGCCTGTAGCATGTGTGACAGCAGCTTTCGGCGCATCACGTCTGGCTGCCAACGTTTACGGGTTGCCACATCTTTATAGGTAATGTTGAATGGCTGCCCTACCGCATTGGTAACGCATTTTATCGTAATGATTGGTTTTGCTGTTGTACTGATTTTGACACCAGAACCCAGGGTGAATCTCTAGGGTTGTCAGTGATAAGATACGGCTTTCGTTCAGGACTAGGTAAGTAGATAACACGTCCTTGCTGGTCGAGATCAGGTTTCACGTCGATAGATAACTTATTGATTATAAACGACTGATTTAGTGTTATTTCATAAATGTATACCGGCAGTTTAAGTGTGTATACCAGATAGTAGTCAGAATACTTCTGGTATACAAATTTTGAGATTTATATGAGTTTACGTGGGTTTCACTTGGGGCCACATGAGCACTCAAAGACTTAAAAAACGAGTAAAATCAAAATGAAAGAGTCTATTGACAAGGATCTATCAGACCACACTCCGATGATGCAGCAGTATCTGAAGCTGAAAGCGCAGCATCCGGAGATCCTGCTGTTCTACCGCATGGGCGACTTTTACGAGCTGTTCTATGACGACGCTAAACGCGCCTCGCAGCTGCTTGATATCTCGCTGACCAAACGCGGCGCTTCGGCGGGCGAGCCGATCCCGATGGCCGGGATCCCCCACCACGCGGTGGAAAACTACCTCGCGAAGCTGGTGAATCAGGGCGAGTCGGTGGCGATTTGCGAGCAGATTGGCGATCCGGCCACCACCAAGGGGCCGGTCGAACGGAAAGTCGTGCGCATCGTCACGCCCGGCACCATCAGCGATGAAGCCCTGCTGCAGGAGCGTCAGGATAACCTGCTGGCCGCCATCTGGCAGGACAGCAAAGGCTTTGGCTATGCGACGCTGGATATCAGCTCCGGACGTTTTCGCCTCAGCGAGCCGGCCGATCGCGAAACCATGGCGGCAGAGCTGCAGCGCACTAACCCGGCAGAGCTGCTGTATGCCGAAGATTTTGCCGAAGCGGCGCTGATTGAAGGCCGCCGCGGCCTGCGCCGCCGTCCGCTGTGGGAATTTGAAATCGACACCGCGCGTCAGCAGCTGAATTTACAGTTCGGCACCCGCGACCTGGTGGGCTTCGGGGTTGAGAACGCCCCGCGCGGCCTGTGCGCGGCGGGCTGCCTGCTGCAGTACGTCAAGGATACCCAGCGCACCTCCCTGCCGCATATCCGCTCGATTACCATGGAGCGCGAGCAGGACAGCATCATCATGGATGCCGCCACCCGCCGTAACCTTGAGATCACCCAGAACCTGGCCGGCGGCACCGACAATACCCTCGCCTCGGTACTCGACTGCACCGTCACCCCAATGGGCAGCCGGATGCTTAAGCGCTGGCTGCATATGCCAATCCGCAACAGCACGGTGCTGATCGAGCGCCAGCAGACCATCGGTGCCCTGCAGGAGCGCTATAGCGAACTGCAGCCGGTGCTGCGTCAGGTCGGCGATCTCGAACGTATTCTGGCGCGCCTGGCGCTGCGCACCGCGCGGCCGCGCGATTTAGCCCGCATGCGCCATGCCTTTCAGCAGCTGCCGGCGCTGCGCGACATGCTGGCCGAGGTCCCCTGCGCTCCGGTGCAGCAGCTGCGCGATAAAATGGGCGAGTTCGCCGAGCTGCGCGAGCTGCTGGAAAAGGCCATTATCGACGCGCCTCCGGTGCTGGTGCGCGACGGCGGCGTGATTGCCCCGGGCTATAACGAAGAGCTCGACGAGTGGCGCGCGCTGGCCGATGGCGCCACGGACTACCTCGATAAGCTCGAAGTTCGCGAACGCGAACGGCTGGGGCTGGATACGCTTAAAGTGGGCTACAACGCGGTTCACGGCTACTACATCCAGATCAGCCGCGGCCAGAGCCAGCACGCGCCGATTCACTACGTCCGTCGCCAGACGCTTAAAAACGCCGAGCGCTACATTATTCCTGAGCTCAAGGAGTATGAAGACAAGGTGCTGACCTCGAAGGGCAAGGCGCTGGCGCTGGAGAAACAGCTCTACGACCGCCTGTTTGATATGCTGCTGCCGCATCTCGCCGACCTGCTGCAGAGCGCGAGCGCGCTGGCGGAGCTGGACGTGCTGATTAACCTCGCCGAGCGCGCCGAAACCCTCAACTACTGCTGCCCGACCTTTAGCGATAAGCCGGGCATCCGCATTGTCGAAGGCCGCCACCCGGTGGTCGAACAGGTGCTAAAAGAGCCGTTTATCGCCAACCCGCTCACCCTCTCTCCGCAGCGGCGGATGCTGATTATTACCGGCCCGAACATGGGCGGTAAAAGCACCTATATGCGCCAGACCGCGCTGATTGCGCTGCTGGCCTGGATCGGCAGCTACGTTCCGGCGGAGAAGGTCGACATCGGGCCCATTGACCGCATCTTTACGCGCGTCGGCGCGGCGGACGATCTGGCAAGCGGGCGCTCAACCTTTATGGTCGAGATGACCGAAACCGCCAATATTCTGCATAACGCCACCGAGCACAGCCTGGTGCTGATGGACGAAATTGGCCGCGGCACCTCAACCTACGACGGCCTGTCGCTGGCGTGGGCCTGCGCCGAGAACCTGGCGAATAAGATAAAGGCGCTGACCCTGTTTGCCACCCACTACTTCGAGCTCACCCAGCTGCCGGAGAAAATGGAAGGAGTGGCTAACGTCCATCTGGACGCGCTGGAGCACGGCGACACCATCGCCTTTATGCACAGCGTTCAGGACGGCGCGGCGAGCAAAAGCTACGGCCTGGCGGTCGCGGCGCTGGCGGGGGTGCCGAAAGAGGTGATCAAGCGCGCGCGCCAGAAGCTGCGCGAGCTGGAGAGCATTTCGCCCAACGCCGCGGCGACCCAGGTTGACGGCACGCAGATGTCGCTGCTGTCGGCGCCGGAGGAGACCTCCCCGGCTCTCGAAGCGCTGGAGCATCTTGACCCCGATACGCTGACGCCGCGCCAGGCGCTGGAGTGGATCTATCGGCTGAAAAGCCTGGCGTAATCCTCTTATCCTCTGAACGTCACTCCCGGGCGGCAGCGCTTCGCCCGGGAGTGAACCGCAGAAATGGCCGAAGAAACCGGCATGTTATCCCACCCGCTGACGTAAAAAATCGATAAACGCCCGCACTCTGGTCGGCACGTGCCGCGCATCCGGATAGACCGCATAGACCCCCTGCGGCGGAAAGCTGAGCTCCGGCAGCAGATGGACCAAACGCCCCTGAGCCAACGATGAGGCCACCAGCCACTCAGGCAGCAGCGCCACGCCGCTGCCGGCCAGAGCGAAGGCCATCAGCGCGTTGGCGCTATCCGCCGACAGGCGCGGGGTCTTTTTAATTTCAAAGCCGATAGCCTTGCGATCCCGACCGCTGAGCTGCCAGCGCAGCGGGGTTTGCAGACGCTCGTGAATAATCCACTCGGCCTGGGCCAGCTCTTCAAGGGTTGCCAGCGGATGCAGCGCCAGCCACGCGGGTGCGGCAACGGGCAGGATCGCGAAACGCGAGATCAGCGCCGCGCGGTAGCGCGAGTCCGCCAGCGTCCCGAGACGAATGGCGACATCAAAGCGTTCGGAGATTAAATCGGCGTGGTGCGAAGATGAAACGTGGCGCACGCGCAGCGCCGGATGCAGCTGGCTAAATTCGGCCAGGGCGGGAACAATCGCCCGCGTCCCGTACTCCGGGGTGGTGGTGATGCGCAGCTCGCCGCTTAACCCGGCGTGGCTGGCCCGCACCTCATCCTGGAGATTTTCCGCCGCCTTCAGCAGCCCGACGCTGCGCTGATAGAACACCGTCCCCGCGTCCGTCAGGGTCAGCCGTCGCGTGGAGCGTAAAAGCAGCGTCACGCCAAGCTCGCTCTCCAGCTGCCGCACGTTAAAGCTCACCACCGCCTTGGTCTGGGCCAGGGCGACCGCCGCCGCGGTAAAACTTCCGCAGTCCACCACCGCCACAAACATCGCCATACGTTGCAGATTCAGCATGCTAATTCAGCTTATTGTCAAAAAATATAAGACAGTATATCCCGCTTCGCCGCGTTTATCCCCGCGACGTCGGGGTTTAGAGTAGCGACCTTCTTTACCGGAGATCGCCATGACGTATCGCAGCAAGGTTGCCACCGTTTTTCTGCTCGGTTTTTTTCTCGACTTAATCAATATGTTCATCGCCAGCGTTGCCTTTCCCGACATGAGCCGGGCGCTTAACGCTTCCATCGGCGAACTGACCTGGGTCAGCAACGGCTATATCGCCGGGCTCACGCTGGTGATCCCCTTCAGCGCCTGGCTTGCACAGCGATTTGGCGCCCGCCGCGTTTTTCTGCTGTCGCTGCTGCTGTTCAGCGCGGCGGCGCTGGGAGCCGGAATGGCGGATTCGCTAAGCGCGCTGATTTTCTGGCGCGCGCTGCAGGGGATGGGCGGCGGACTATTAATTCCCGTTGGTCAGGCGATGACCTGGCAGTACTTTCAGAGCCACGAGCGGGCAAAGCTCTCCGCCGCGGTGATGCTGGTCGGGCTGCTGGCGCCCGCCTGCTCTCCGGCGCTTGGCGGGCTGCTGGTGCAGACCTTCAGCTGGCGCTGGGTCTTCTTTGCCAGCCTGCCCGTCGCTTTTCTGACGCTTATCCTGGCCGCCTGCTGGCTTGAGAAAGAGGCGAAGGCGACGCGTCCGAGGCGCTTTTTACACCTGCCGCTGCTGGCCGACCCGCTGCTGCGCTTCGCGATGCTGATTTACCTCTGCGTTCCCGGCACGTTTATTGGCATCAACGTCGTCGGCCTGTTTTACCTGCAAACCCTCACCGGCATGTCGCCCTCCGCCGTCGGGTCGCTGATGCTGCCGTGGTCGCTGGCATCGTTTGTGGCGATCGCCCTGACCGGCAGATACTACAATCGCTTCGGCCCCCGGCCGTTTATTATCAGCGGATGCCTGCTCCAGGCGGCGGGGATCCTGCTGCTGATCGGCGTAGGGCCGCAGACCCCGGCGATCGCCCTGATAAGCGCCTTCACGCTGATGGGTGCGGGCGGCAGCCTGTGCAGCAGCACGGCGCAAAGCAGCGCCTTTTTGAATATCGCCAATCACCACCTGCCGGACGCCAGCGCGCTGTGGAATATCAACCGCCAGCTCAGCTTTTTAGCCGGTGCGGCGCTGCTGGCGACGCTGCTCAGCGTCCTGTTGCACCACTACCCCACCGCGCTGGCATGGCGCGGGGTGTTTATTACCGCGGCCGGGGTAACCCTTATCCCCCTGCTGAGCTGCCTGCGATTCGACAACCGGGCGCTGGTCCTGCGCCTGCATAGCAAAATGGAGAAGAAATGAGCGCATATTTTGAGGAAGTTATTGATGCCCACGTGGTCATTGAAAACTGGTTAGGCCGCAAGGAAGGGAGCGCGGAGGCGTTAATGGCGCGCTTTACCCCCGATTTTACGCTGGTTGCCACCGGCGGCACCCGGATGGACCATCCAACGGTCAGCCACTTTTTCCAGCAGGCCGGCGGCAGCCGCGCGGGCCTGACCATCGCCATTGATAGCCTCACGGAGCTTGCCCGCTGGCACGACGGCGCGGCGGTTCTCTATCGCGAAACGCAGACCCTTCCCGGACAGACGCCGACGGTGCGCTGGTCAACGGTGGTGTTCAGGCAGGAAGATGAGCGGATTTTGTGGCGACACCTGCAGGAGACCTGGCAGGGGTAGAGTAAGGCAGGCTAAAAAAAGAAAAGGCCCAATCGAAGGATCGGGCCTTTTTTAAGAAAAATGTCTTATTCGCGGAATAGCGCTTCGATGTTCAGCCCCTGACCCTGCAGGATTTCCCGCAGGCGGCGCAGGCCTTCAACCTGGATCTGACGCACGCGTTCGCGGGTCAGGCCAATTTCACGACCTACATCTTCAAGCGTAGCGGCTTCGTAGCCCAGCAGGCCAAAACGACGCGCCAGGACTTCACGCTGCTTGGCGTTCAGTTCGAACAGCCATTTGACGATGCTTTGTTTCATATCATCGTCCTGCGTGGTGTCTTCCGGGCCGTTATCTTTTTCATCGGCCAGAATATCCAGCAGCGCTTTTTCCGAATCACCGCCCAGCGGCGTATCCACCGAGGTGATGCGCTCGTTCAGACGCAGCATACGGCTAACGTCATCAACCGGCTTATCCAGCTGTTCGGCAATCTCTTCCGCACTCGGCTCGTGGTCCAGCTTATGGGACAACTCGCGCGCGGTACGCAGATAGACGTTCAGCTCTTTAACAATATGGATAGGTAAACGAATGGTACGGGTTTGGTTCATAATCGCCCGTTCAATCGTTTGACGAATCCACCAGGTTGCATAAGTAGAAAAACGGAACCCACGTTCCGGGTCAAACTTTTCAACCGCGCGGATCAGCCCCAAATTGCCCTCTTCAATCAGATCCAGCAGCGCCAGACCACGATTGCTGTAACGACGGGCAATTTTTACCACCAGACGCAGGTTACTTTCTATCATCCGGCGGCGTGAAGCGACATCACCACGCAACGCGCGTCGGGCGAAGTAGACCTCTTCTTCAGCCGTCAGCAGCGGGGAATAACCAATCTCACCAAGATAGAGCTGTGTCGCATCAAGCACGCGTTGCGTTGCGCCTTGCGACAGGAGATCCTCCTCGGCCAGATCGCTATCACTGGGTTCCTCTTCTACTAAGGCTTTCTCGTCGAAAACCTCAACTCCGTTCTCATCAAATTCCGCGTCTTCATTTAAATCATGAACTTTCAGCGTATTCTGACTCATAAAGATGGCTCCTACCCGTGATCCCTGAGCAAAGCACCTTCGCTAAATATCAATTCAAACGTCGCCAGGACAGGTTTTTAGCCCCAAAGCAGAGCGGCATTCACCGCCCCGGCGCCTTTTAACTGACGTTATGCTTATGCGTACTTCGCCAAATTATCGCTGCGGTAAATACTGCAGCGGGTTGACGGATTTCCCCTTGTAACGAATTTCAAAATGTAATCTTGTCGAGCTGGTTCCGGTGCTACCCATGGTAGCGATTTTCTGCCCCGCTTTAATTTCCTGTTGCTCCCGGACCAGCATGGTATCGTTATGAGCGTAGGCACTCAGGTAATCATCGTTGTGTTTGATGATAATAAGATTACCGTAACCGCGCAGTGCGTTACCGGCATAGACGACGCGTCCATCAGCGGTCGCGACGATAGCCTGTCCTTTACTGCCTGCAATGTCGATGCCTTTATTACCGCCCTCGGCGCCGCTAAAGTTCTCGATAACCTTGCCATCAGTCGGCCAGCGCCATGAAGAGATCGGCGAACTGGTTGACGTGCTGCTTGCAGTCGGTTGGTTGCTGCTGATAGCTGGAGCCGTAACCGGCGCAACGACTGTCGTTGCTGGCTTATTATTCGGCAACATCTTAGTAGCATTCTGTTCACCTGAGGATTCAGAATACGTAATAGTTGGTTGCGACGCAACCACTGCGGTTGATTTTTGTGCAGGATGTGCGGCCGCCGTCGCACCTCCGCTTGCCTGAGCGCTGGCCTGAGCAACGGCGTTATCGCCGGTGATTGGCTGGCCCGCGGAGTTGCCGACCTGCAGCGTCTGGCCGACGTTCAGGCCGTACGGTGCCGGGATATTATTGCGCTCAGCAAGGTCGCGGAAATCGTTGCCTGTCACCCAGGCAATATAGAACAGCGTGTCGCCGCGTTTGACGGTGTAGCTGCTGCCGCCGGTATAGCTGCCTTTCGGAATATCGCCATATTTGCGGTTATAAACGATCTTGCCGTTCATGGTCTGCACCGGCTGCTGGGCTACCGGCTGCTGAGCCATCGGCTGAATTTGGGTCGGCTGGGTCTGAACCGGCTGCGCCTGAGGCACGGCGGTGGATCCCGTTTTAGCCGGCGGGGTAATCAGCATCCCGGAGCTGGTCCCGGAGGAGGAAGCTCCTCCCGCCGAACTGACCGGTGCAGGCGGATTATTCGTGTTTGTACAGCCTGCCAGCCACAGCGAAACCAGCGATAGTGCCGCAATACGGCTTAAGGTAAATTTTGGGCTTCCCGCGCTCATTTATCCCCCAGGAATAGGTTAACTACCAATATCTTGCTTACCGGGCAACGCCCGGCCAGGACACTGAAAATGTGTCCACCCTACGCCTAAAATCAGGCAAAAAAAACCTGGAATAATCCGGGTCTCACGCCAGCTCCCCTTGTACCAGGGGAACGAAGCGAACGGCTTCGACGGTATCAATAACAAACTCATTACCGCGACGACGGATCCGTTTCAGAAACTGATGCTCTTCACCTACCGGTAAAACCAGCACGCCACCTTCATCCAGCTGCGCCAGCAGGGCCGGCGGAATTTCCGGCGGCGCGGCGGTGACGATAATCGCATCAAAAGGTGCTCGCGCCTTCCAACCCTGCCATCCATCGCCATGACGGGTTGAAACATTATGTAAATCAAGTTGTTTGAGGCGACGCCTCGCCTGCCACTGCAGGCTCTTAATGCGCTCGACCGAACAGACGTGATGCACCAGCTGCGCCAGGATCGCCGTCTGATAGCCCGAGCCGGTGCCAATTTCCAGCACCCGTGACTCCGGCGTCAGCGTCAGAAGCTCCGTCATCCGCGCCACCATGTAGGGCTGCGAAATGGTTTGCCCCTGACCAATCGGCAGCGCGGTGTTTTCCCACGCCTTATGTTCGAAGGCCTCATCGACAAACTTTTCCCGCGGCACCAGCGAAATCGCTTCGAGCACGCGCTCGTCAACGATGCCCTGAGTGCGGAGCTGATTCAGCAGGCTTTCAACACGTTTGCTTACCATTGGCTGTCTACTCCGACGCGATCGAGCCAGTCGGTGACCACTTCATGGGCCTGGTGGGCGGTTAAATCAACGTGCAGCGGCGTCACCGAAACGTAGCCTTCATCTACCGCCGCAAAGTCGGTATCGGGCCCGGCATCGTGCTTCTCGCCCGGCGGGCCAATCCAGTACAGGGTATTGCCGCGCGGATCTTTTTGCGGGATAACCTGATCGGCCGGATGGCGGCTGCCGCAGCGGGTCACGCGGATGCCTTTAATCTGCTCAAGGGGCAGATCGGGGACGTTGATATTGAGAATGCGCCCGGTGCGCAGCGGCTCGCGGCTGAGCGCGCGCAGAATGGTGCAGGTGATGGCCGCCGCGGTGGCGTAATGCTGATGGCCGTTTAGCGAAACGGCCAGCGCCGGAAAGCCAAGGTGGCGGCCTTCCATCGCGGCAGCAACGGTACCGGAGTAGATAACGTCATCGCCAAGATTCGGCCCGGCGTTGATACCGGAGACCACGATATCCGGACGAGGGCGCATCAGGGCGTTAACGCCGAGATAGACGCAGTCCGTGGGCGTGCCCATCTGGACGGCGATATCGCCATTGTCAAAGGTGAAGGTACGTAATGAAGACTCCAGCGTCAGGGAGTTCGATGCGCCGCTGCGGTTACGATCGGGTGCGACAACCTGGACCTCAGCGAATTCCCGTAAGGTCTTCGCCAGGGTCTGAATGCCCGGCGCATGAATCCCGTCATCGTTACTCAGCAATATTCGCATAGTCACCCGTTGTATTGATAAGTTCCCTTACCACGCTGGTGGCGAAGCTGCCCGCTGGCAGCCAGAAACGCAGTTCAACGGTGACGTCATCCCACCAGTTCCAGCGCATCTGCTGCGGATAGAGCAGCATCGCCCGGCGTGCCGCCTCTACTTTTTCACGCACCAGCAGCGCCTGGAGCTGCGTCTCTTCGGCCACCGCCGCCTGCTCGGCGGCCAGCGCATCGCGTTGGCTGCCCCAGTCGCCGCTACCCGGCAGCGCAGCGGTAATCAGCAGCTCGCGGTTATCAACCCGCCCCTGCAGTTCCGCCAGCTCTTCAGGCGCAGCGACAAACCAGCTGCCGCGCCCCGCTAATTGTAGCGCATCGCCATCAACAACCTGATTAAATTCTGTTTTTTTTAATCTAATACTGACCTGCTGATTAAACAAGCCGCTACGTGCCGCCGAGAGCCAAAAACTGCGTTTATTTCGATCGCGTACCGGGGCTCCGCTCTCCGCCCAGCGCAGCGCGCCCAGCAGGTTGCTGCCGCCAATCCCAAAGCGCTGCGCGCCAAAATAGTTCGGCACGCCGCCGGCAGCGATGGCCTGCAGGCGCTGCTCGACATCATCGCGGTGGCTGACTTCGCGCAGGATCAGGGTGAACTGGTTGCCCTTCAGCGCCCCAAGGCGCAGCTTGCGCTTATGGCGCGCGTACTCCAGCACCTGGCAGCCTTCGAGCTGAAACTTGCTGAGGTCAGGTATCTCTTTACCCGGCACCCGGGCGCAGAGCCACTGTTCGGTTACCGCGTGCTTATCCTTCTGCCCGGCAAAGCTGACTTCCCGGGCATGGATTTTAAGGAATTTTGCCAGCGCGTCCGCAACAAAGCGCGTGTTGCACTCCTTTTTGAGGATCCGCACCAGCACGTGCTCGCCTTCGCCATCGGGCTCAAAGCCGAGGTCTTCTACCACCACGAAGTCTTCCGGGCTGGCTTTCAGCAGCCCCTGCCCCTGCGGTTTACCGTGCAGCCAGGTGAGTTCGTTGAAGGCGATCATTGCGCCGCCTTACGCAGCAGCGCCACCGCTTCACAGGCAATGCCTTCGCCGCGCCCGGTAAAGCCGAGCTTTTCGGTGGTCGTCGCCTTCACGTTGACGTCGTCCATATGACAGCCAAGATCTTCGGCGATGAAAACGCGCATCTGCGGAATATGTGGCAGCATTTTCGGCGCCTGGGCAATGATGGTGACGTCGACGTTGCCGAGGGTATAGCCTTTCGCCTGAATCCGGCGCCAGGCTTCGCGCAGCAGCGCGCGGCTGTCGGCGCCTTTGAAGGCCGGATCGGTGTCAGGGAACAGCTTACCGATGTCCCCCAGCGCCGCCGCGCCCAACAGGGCATCGGTTAGCGCATGCAGCGCAACGTCGCCATCGGAGTGGGCCAGCAGCCCCTTCTCGTAAGGAACGCGCACCCCGCCAATAATGATTGGGCCTTCACCGCCAAAAGCGTGTACGTCAAAACCATGTCCAATTCGCATTAAGCCTTCTCCTGGTGTCGGGAACGGGTAAGGTAAAATTCTGCCAGCGCCAGGTCTTCCGGGCGCGTCACTTTAATATTATCAGCGCGTCCGACTACCAGTTCGGGATGGAAGCCGCAGTACTCCAGCGCCGACGCTTCGTCGGTGATGGTTGCGCCTTCGTTGAGCGCACGCGTCAGGCAGTTAAAGAGTAATTCACGCGGGAAAAACTGCGGCGTCAGCGCATGCCACAGGTCGTTGCGATCGACGGTATGGGCAATGGCGACCTTGCCGGGTTCAGCGCGCTTCATGGTATCGCGAACCGGTGCCGCCAGGATGCCGCCAACGCGGCTGGTTTCGCGTAGCGCCAGCAGGCGGGTGAGATCGTCCTGATGCAGGCACGGGCGCGCGGCGTCATGCACCAGCACCCACTGCGCATCGGGCAGCGCCTGCAGGCCAGCAAGAACGGAGTCGGCGCGTTCGCTGCCGCCGTCAACGACGGTAATCTGCGGGTGGGAAGCCAACGGCAGTTGGCTAAAGCGGACATCGCCGGGGCTGACGGCAATCACCACGCGCTGGACGCAGGCGTTGGTCAGCAGCGCGGCGACCGCGTGCTCGAGAATCGTTTTGTTACCGATTGAGAGATATTGTTTCGGGCATTCCGTTTGCATACGACGGCCAAAACCGGCCGCCGGCACCACGGCGCAAACGCCCGGAAAAGTGGCTGCCATGTCGTAATCCTGGGCTTATTTATCGATTATTCTGCGCCGAACCCTGATTGCGTTTAGACGCATCCGGGACCAGACGATAAAACGTTTCACCCGGGCGGGTCATACTTAGCTCGTTGCGCGCGCGTTCTTCGATAGCTTCCTGACCGCCGTTGAGGTCGTCGATTTCCGCAAACAGCTGATCGTTGCGCGCTTTTAATTTACCGTTAGTGTCCTGCTGAGCGGAGACATCGTCATTAACCCGACTATAGTCATGCAGACCATTTTTGCCGAACCACAGCGAGTACTGTAGCCAGACCAGCAAAGCCAATAATAGCAGCGTTAATTTACCCATCCTGCCCCCTGAAAAACGGCATCATCATCCGATAACTCGCCCGAGCGTTTTACTCCGACGCGCGGACGATGCCGCGTAACGCGGGGACTGTACCACATTTTTGTCGTCGATACCCAGGCTTGATTCATACACCAAAAGGACTATCCCAGCAGCCAGAGAAACAGCAGGCCGAACATCAGTCCGATAGTCAAAATCGTCGCGCAAGAGCTATAGAGGAGTTTACCATTCAACAGCGAATGCAGCGCAATACCGACCACCACGGCGACCGGCATCAGTGCGAGGAAGAACGGCCAGGTGTAGAGAAGGAAAAACAGCGTGTTGCTGCCATAGATGAGGAAGGGAATACCCAGAGCCAGCAGCCACGAGATAAATCCCACGGCGGCGCCTGACAAAGACCAGGTGGTCTCGTCATTCGCCACCGGAGGTGGTTCTGAACGAATCATACTGAGGTTCTGGGTATTACGCATATCGAATCCTGTTCACCGGGCGACCAGCATCTCAGTGCCGCCACCGTTTCAGGATCTGATAATATCTCGCTGTCTGAGCAGGTCTAATAGTTGGTGCACCAAATTTGTTACCAATTGTTCACCATCCAGATGAATTTCCGCCTTTTCCGGTGCTTCATATACGGAGTCAATCCCGGTAAAATTGCGTAATTCGCCCGCGCGCGCCTTCTTGTACAGCCCTTTCGGATCTCGCGCCTCGCAGATGGCCAGCGGCGTATCGACGAACACTTCGATAAAGCGCCCTTCCCCCAGCCGCTCGCGCACCATCTGCCGCTCGGCGCGGTGCGGGGAGATAAAGGCCGTCAGGACAACCAGCCCGGCCTCAACCATCAGCTTAGCCACTTCACCCACGCGGCGGATGTTCTCTTTGCGATCGTCGTCGCTAAAGCCCAAATCGCTGCACAGGCCGTGGCGAACGTTGTCGCCATCCAGCAGATAGGTGCTGACGCCGGCCTGCTGGAGCGCCTCCTCCAGCGCGCCGGCAACGGTCGATTTACCGGAGCCGGAGAGCCCGGTAAACCACAGCACCACGCCGCGATGGCCGTGGCGCTGCTCGCGCTGCTGCTGAGTGACCGGATGGGCATGCCAGACGACGTTTTCGTCATGCTGCGCCATTACTTGCCTCCCAGCAGATCGCGAGCGTCCCAGTGCGGGAAATGCTTACGGATAAGCTGGTTCAGCTCCAGCTCAAACGCGCTGAACGACGAAGCGGACGCCTGAGCGTGCTCCTGCGGTTCGCGCACCATGCCGGCGCCGACGGTCACGTTCGACAGGCGGTCGATAAAAATAAGCCCCCCGGTCACCGGGTTGTTCTGGTATTTGTCCAGCACCAGCGGCTCGTCAAAGGTCAAATCCACGAGGCCGATGCCGTTGAGCGGCAGCGATTCCACTTCCCGCTGGGTCAGATTGTTAATATCAACCTGGTAGCGAATGCCGTCCACGCGGGCGCGGGTTTTCTTGCCGGCAATTTTGATATCAAAGCTCTGGCCCGGAGAGAGCGCCTGTTCAGCCATCCACACCACGTCAATGCTGGCGCTCTGCACGGCCGGCAGGGATACCTGCGCATCGACCAGCAGGTCGCCACGGCTGATATCAATCTCATCCTTCAGCACGATGGTGATCGCTTCCCCGGCACCGGCTTCCAGCAGGTCGCCGTCAAAGGTCACGATGCGCGCGACGCTGGATTCCACGCCCGACGGCAGCACCTTCAGACGCTGGCCGACCGTCACTTTGCCGGAGGCTACGGTACCGGAGAAGCCGCGGAAATCGAGGTTGGGACGGTTAACAAACTGCACCGGGAAACGCAGCGGCTGGCTTTCGACCGGGTGATGGATCTCTACGGTTTCCAGCACTTCCAGCAGCGTCGGGCCGCTGTACCAGCCCATCTTGTCGCTCTGGCTGGCAACGTTGTCCCCTTCCAGCGCGGAAAGCGGCACGAAGCGAATATCGAGGTCGCCAGGCAGCTGCCCGGCAAAGGTCAGATACTCTTCGCGAATCTGATTGAAGCGCTCTTCGCTGAACGCCACGAGGTCCATCTTATTCACCGCCACCACCAGGTTTTTAATCCCCAGCAGCGTCGAAATAAAGCTGTGACGACGGGTCTGATCCAGCACGCCTTTGCGCGCGTCAATCAGCAGGATCGCCAGATCGCAGGTCGAGGCGCCGGTCGCCATATTGCGGGTGTACTGCTCGTGCCCCGGCGTATCGGCAATAATAAACTTGCGCTTTTCGGTAGAGAAATAGCGGTAGGCCACGTCGATAGTGATGCCCTGCTCGCGCTCCGCCTGCAGGCCATCCACCAGCAGCGCCAGATCCAGCTTCTCGCCCTGGGTTCCGTGACGCTTGCTATCGTTGTGCAGCGATGAGAGCTGATCTTCATAGATCTGGCGGGTATCGTGCAGCAGGCGCCCAATCAGCGTGCTTTTGCCGTCATCGACGCTGCCGCAGGTCAGGAAACGCAGCAGGCTTTTGTTCTGCTGCGCGTGCAGGTAGGCTTCAACGCCGCCTTCATCAGCAATTTGTTGTGCAATTGTCGTATTCATGGCGGCTCCTTAGAAATACCCCTGACGTTTCTTCAGCTCCATCGAGCCTGCCTGATCGCGATCAATCATGCGACCCTGACGTTCGCTGGTCGTGGAAACCAGCATCTCTTCAATAATTTCCGGCAGCGTTTGCGCGTTGGACTCCACCGCGCCGGTCAGCGGCCAGCAGCCGAGGGTACGAAAACGCACCATCTGCTGTTTGATAACCTCGCCCGGCTGCAGGTCGATACGGTCGTCATCGATCATCATCAGCATGCCGTCACGCTCGAGAACCGGGCGCTCTGCCGCCAGGTACAGCGGCACGATTTCGATATTTTCCAGATAGATGTACTGCCAGATATCCAGCTCGGTCCAGTTAGAGAGCGGGAAGACGCGGATGCTTTCACCTTTGTTAATCTGGCCGTTGTAGTTGTGCCACAGCTCCGGGCGCTGGTTTTTCGGGTCCCAGCGGTGGAAGCGGTCGCGGAACGAGTAGATACGCTCTTTGGCGCGAGACTTTTCTTCATCGCGGCGGGCGCCGCCGAACGCGGCGTCGAAGCCGTATTTGTTCAGCGCCTGCTTGAGACCTTCGGTCTTCATGATATCGGTATGCTTGGCGCTGCCGTGGACAAACGGGTTGATGCCCATCGCCACCCCTTCCGGGTTTTTGTGCACCAGCAGCTCGCAGCCGTAGGCCTTCGCGGTACGGTCACGGAACTCGTACATCTCACGGAATTTCCAGCCGGTATCAACGTGCAGCAGCGGGAACGGCAGGGTTCCCGGATAAAACGCTTTACGCGCCAGGTGCAGCATCACGCTGGAATCTTTGCCGATGGAGTACATCATCACCGGATTTGAAAATTCGGCGGCCACCTCGCGAATGATATGGATGCTTTCCGCCTCCAGTTGTCGCAGGTGAGTGAGTCGTTTTTGGTCCATTACCGTTCCTTATAAGGCCTGTTGCACCGGGCCTAAGCCAGATTGACCACAGAAGAGTCAAAGCCCTCTGCGTTCGTTGTGTGTTGAAACCAGGCGAGCTGCTGATGGAGCTGCACCACTTCACCCACCACCAGCAGCGCCGGCATTGGGGCATCTTTCGCCAGATGTTCCAGTTGTTCTAACGTGCCGATCGTCGTTTGCTGATCGGCGCGCGTACCGCGGGAGATAACCGCCACCGGCGTGTTTCTGTCGCGCCCGTGCGCGATCAGCTGCGCGCTAATCTCTGCCGCCTTCATCGTGCCCATGTAGATAGCCAGCGTTTGCCGACTCTGCGCCAGCAGCGCCCAGTCGAGCGCCGCGCTGTCCGCCTTGTAGTGGCCGGTAACAAAGGTCACGCTCTGCGCGTAATCGCGGTGGGTCAGCGGGATCCCGGCGTACGCCGTCGCGCCCGCTGCTGCGGTTACGCCGGGGACAACCTGAAAGGAGATCCCCGCCGCCGCTGCCGCCTGCAGCTCCTCGCCGCCGCGGCCGAAAATAAACGGATCGCCGCCCTTCAGGCGCACCACCGTTTTGCCCTCTTTCGCCGCCTCGACCAGCATCCGATTCGTCTCATGCTGCGGCACCGAATGCTCGCTGGCGCGTTTACCAACGCAGATCATCTCCGCATCGCGGCGTACCAGCTCGCGGATCTCCGGCGTCACCAGGTGGTCGTAAAACACCACGTCCGCCCGCTGCACCGCCTGCAGGCCGCGCAGGGTAAGGAGTCCGGCATCACCCGGTCCGGCGCCGACAAGTATGATTTCACCCGACCGCTTTTCCGGCTGATGAAGCTCATCTTCCAGCGCCTTGTCCGCAGCGGCTTTATTTCCGGCAATCATCAGGCTGGCAAAGCGGCCGTTGAAAACGCGCTCCCAGAAACGACGTCGCGCCGCGGTGGTGGTGAGATGCGTTTTAATATGATGCCGCCAGTAGCTTGCCGCTTCGGCAACGCGTCCGAGGTTGGTCGGCAGCAGAGCTTCAATTTTTTCGCGGATCAGCCGCGACAGTACCGGCGCCGAGCCGCCGGAAAAAATCGCCACCAGCAGTGGCGAGCGATCGACAATGGAGGGGAAGACCACCGAGCAAAGCGGCTGGTTATCCACCACGTTAACCAGGCGAAAGCGGGCGTTCGCCGCGGCAGAAACCCGCTGGTTCAGCGCGTCGTCTTCGGTGGCGGCAATCACCAGGAAAACGTCATCGATCTGCTGTTCCTGAAACTCCTGCGCGCGCCACGCGATCTCCTGGCGTTCGACCTGTTCAGCAAGCTCATCGGACAGCTCAGCGGCCACAACCTGCACCTTCGCCCCCGCCCGACGCAGAAACATTATCTTGCGCGCGGCAATCTCGCCGCCGCCGATAACCAGCACCGGCCGCGCTTTTAATTCGGCAAATAAGGGCAAATAGTCCACGATGTAACAGCTCACTTACAATCAGTCATAGTGCGACTATAGGGTGCCACTTAGAGCAAATGAAATTACGAAATGGAATGAGTTGTTACTCAAAGGAATAACGGCCTGGGAAAGCTAAGATCAAAAAGTGCTTAACATGCGACTTTTCCGCTATTTAAGAGCAAATGAAATTGTTTAACCTCGGTCACAGTTTCATACTAAGCGGGTCAAATTGTTATGTTCCCGTAAGGACCCTCTTATGTTTTCCGCGTTGTGCCGCCGCCTGCTTCCACTGGCGCTTGGCGCAGGTTTTGTCTTCTCCGCCCCGGCTTTTAGCGCTATGGGCGAAACCGCTAATACGCAGGCTCGTCATATCGCCACCGTTTTCCCCGGAAGAATGACCGGATCGCCAGCAGAGATGCTGTCGGCGGACTACCTGCGTCAGCAGTTCGCGCAGATGGGCTACCAGAGCGATATCCGCAGCTTTCATACCCGCTATATCTACACCACCAAAAACCAGCGGCAGAACTGGCAAAACGTTACCGGCAGCACGGTGATTGCCGCCCACGAGGGCAAGGCGCGCCAGCAGATAATCATCATGGCGCACCTCGATACCTATGCCCCAATGAGCGATAGCGACGTGGAAAAGAACCTCGGCGGCCTGACCCTGCAGGGGATCGACGACAACGCCCTTGGCCTTGGCGTGATGCTGGAGCTCGCCGAGCGCCTCAAGAACGTGCCTACCCACTACGGCATTCGCTTTATCGCGTCCAGCGGTGAAGAGGAGGGTCGCCTCGGGGCACAGAATCTGCTGAAGCGGATGAGCGACGCGGAGAAGAAAAACACCCTGCTGGTGATCAACCTCGATAATCTGGTGGTCGGCGACAAGCTCTATTTTAATAGCGGTCGCAGCACGCCGGCATCGATTCGCAAGCTCACCCGCGACCGGGCGCTGGCCATCGCCCGTAGCAAAGGCGTTGCCGCCTTCAGCAACCCGGGGCTGAACCGCGACTATCCGCAGGGCACCGGCTGCTGTAACGACGCCAGTATTTTTGATAGCGCCGGGATCCCGGTGCTGTCGGTGGAGGCCACCAACTGGTCGCTTGGTAAGAAAGATGGTTTCCAGCAGCGGGCAAAATCACCCGCCTTCCCTGACGGCTCCAGCTGGCACAGCGTGCAGCTGGATAATCAGCAGCATATCGACAAGGCGCTGCCCGGCCGCATCGAACGCCGCAGCCGCGACGTCGTCAAGGTGATGCTGCCGCTGGTGAAAGAGCTGGCGAAGGCCGATAAGCGCGGCTAGCCGGTGTTTTGCTGGTCTCCCAGGAAGGGTCATATCCCCGCTGGTGCGGGGAACACATAGCCTCGTCGCTGAAAAAGTTCTTTGTCGGCGGTTTATCCCCGCTGGCGCGGGGAACACTAGACCCCCACGCGGCGCAGCACCTGCGCAACCGGTTTATCCCCGCTGACGCGGGGAACATGCCGTACTGACGCTTTACCTCGGGTGGAAAGGCGGTTTATCCCCGCAGGCGCGGGGAACACCCGTTGACGTTCTGCAGGGCATAAACCCCCTGCGGTTTATCCCCGCTGGCGCGGGGAACACCTGCTCTGTACCTCTTTTAAAGATCTAAATCTTGGGTTATCCCCGCTGGCGCGAGGAACACTTCCCGTTCAACGATACACAGAGCCTGAACACCGGTTTATCCCCGCTGGCGCGGGGAACACGGGAGATTAAAACATAAGTTGTGGTGGAATGGCGGTTTATCCCCGCTGGCGCGGGGAACACGTTCTGATTCAGGCCGCTGATACTGATCTGGCCGGTTTATCCCCGCTGGCGCGGGGAACACTGCTGTGCTGTTCGACCACGAAATCAATGAAACGGTTTATCCCCGCTGGCGCGGGGAACACAGCCAGGTCGACGTTAACCTTGTCCTGCTCATCGGTTTATCCCCGCTGGCGCGGGGAACACCTGAGGTTCATGCTGTTGATGTCGCTGGCCATCGGTTTATCCCCGCTGGCGCGGGGAACACTGAATACTGGCCAACAGAGCGGAGATCTGGTTCGGTTTATCCCCGCTGGCGCGGGGAACACCTATGTCGGTCGGCGAAATCATCGCGAAGGCGCGGTTTATCCCCGCTGGCGCGGGGAACACTTGAAGTACGGCTCCCCCATCTTCACGAACGGCAGTTTATCCCCGCTGGCGCGGGGAACACTCAACACTCTCAACAAATGATTGCGATGGCATCGGTTTATCCCCGCTGGCGCGGGGAACACTGATAACCGGAGGCCATAATTGCGCGCTCATCCGGTTTATCCCCGCTGGCGCGGGGAACACACCACGCGCACGCCATACCAGCGCATGCCGCTCGGTTTATCCCCGCTGGCGCGGGGAACACTCCGTGTCCCGACACTGGAGGCTGACGCCGTTCGGTTTATCCCCGCTGGCGCGGGGAACACGAATACGGTATATAAAGAAAGAGCGATAGATTCGGTTTATCCCCGCTGGCGCGGGGAACACCGCGTCGTCCTTTGCGGTTAACGTCATACCGACGGTTTATCCCCGCTGGCGCGGGGAACACCACGGGCGGCACGGGATGGCGACAGGCAGCGCCGGTTTATCCCCGCTGGCGCGGGGAACACCGGTTCCAGATCACCAGATCAGCATCAACTGGCGGTTTATCCCCGCTGGCGCGGGGAACACATGTTTTTCGCAAAACACAGTTTCTGTCAGAACGGTTTATCCCCGCTGGCGCGGGGAACACAGAGGCGTGCCAGGCTCAGTGGTACCGCGTTGCGGTTTATCCCCGCTGGCGCGGGGAACACAGCAACATCGCGCTCAAGCTGATCGATAGTCGCGGTTTATCCCCGCTGGCGCGGGGAACACTGAACCCGATCATACCCGGTTAAGTTCCCCGCCGGTTTATCCCCGCTGGCGCGGGGAACACACCTGAGATACGGTGGTAAAACACGCTATCGTCGGTTTATCCCCGCTGGCGCGGGGAACACATGGGGATGGGTAAATGAGCGAATCAAAAGAACGGTTTATCCCCGCTGGCGCGGGGAACACATAAAGTTTGCTGTGTAATTTCTTTCATTACCCGGTTTATCCCCGCTGGCGCGGGGAACACGCATTAAGGAGCGCCTTTCCTTTGGGCCCTAACGGTTTATCCCCGCTGGCGCGGGGAACACTGGCAAAGCGTAAAATTGCGCTCTGCGAAATCCGGTTTATCCCCGCTGGCGCGGGGAACACATTTCCGAACGTCGCTCATCCCTGGTCATATCCGGTTTATCCCCGCTGGCGCGGGGAACACTGCCGCTAGTGCCGGTGGGCCTCTTGGGGCGGCGGTTTATCCCCGCTGGCGCGGGGAACACTCTAATTCTATGCAACTGAATTAAAAGACTTTTTTCAACACACTAAATCCTACCAAACTTTCCGTATTTTTAAAGAACACTAACTTATTGAATTTTAATGGGTAAAAATGACACCAGTCTCAGCCCATCCAGATCTACCGGAATACGTCGGTTTTCACCGAAAGTCTGAAATTCAAATCCTGATTCAGTATTCGTTGCCCATGCCATCACGACATTTCCCTCTTGCGCCAAAACGGAGATTTGTAGCCATATCATCTCGCGGAATTTGGCCGAAATATCGCCAACATACACCCCAGCACGAATCTCCAGTAGCCAGACTGCCAGCCTTCCTCGCAGTCGCGGCGGTACATTTTCAGTCACAACAACCAGCATACTCATCCTCAATTACTCCGATGGCCAGAGTCTCCCAACGAGACAGGAAGTGGGATCGCAACGGGTTGCGAATCTTCAGGGGGAGCTGGAGGTTGGATTTCCCCCGCGGCGAGAACCTCTTCAATAAGTGGAATCAGTCTCGCTAGCGTCTTACCGCTACGGAAAATATCCCGACAGGCAAGACGAACTTCCCTGTCCGGTGCAACCGGATTGCGGCGAGCAATTTCAAACGCTTTGGGCACCACGGTGTCGAATTTGATGATATCTGCGATATCGTAGACAAAGGAAAGTGGTTTACCGGTATGTACAAAACCAATGGCTGGCGCATACCCAGCAGCCAGCACTGCTGCCTCCGTCACGCCATAGAGGCAAGCTGTCGCTGAACTGATGCACTGGTTGATAATATCGCCCTTCTCCCAATCCTTGGGATCGTAGCGTCGGCCTTGCCACTTAACTCCATATTGTTTCGCCAGTAATGAATAAGTCGCCCGAACCCGACTGCCTTCAATGCCGCGTAGTTGATCAACCGAACGGCGGCCTGGCGCCGGCTCACCAAATCGCAGCTCAAACATTTTACGCACGACTTTTAAACGCAAATCATCATCAAGTGCCAGCTTTGCCTGATAGAGTAATTTATCTGAACGCGCACCGCCCGGCTGACCCGATGCATACACGCGAACTCCGGCTTCCCCTACCCATACCAATAATGTCCCCACCTGAGCAGCTAAACGAACGGCAGCATGAGAAACACGCGTTCCAGGCTCGAGCATAATACAAGCTACAGACCCGACAGGAATATGGGTACGAACCCCCGTTTTGTCGATTAACACAAAAGCGCCGTCGATCACATCTATCTGCCCATATTGAAGGAAGATCATCGACACACGATCTTTCAATGGGATCGGATTAAGAGGAAGCCAGCTCATCAGCGCCTCCTTTTCACCATCAACATCCCACATCCCATCGCTTTGCTTTTTCCCAACCCGGAAAATAACGCCTGTTCAAACAATAAAGCATCGGTAATTATAAGCGTGCCGGAAAAATCAACGCTACTAAAAGCAATCGGGTTGTCCTGTGCTTTACGAACAAAACGGTGCTGCTGATATGCCTGCACGCAAGCGTATCGCGTCGGTATTTCGCTGCTTTCCGTACCGGCCCATTGGGTAAAATCGTCAGGTTCAGGCTGAAGTAGACGGAAACCATGTTGATTCCCCTGCATTTCCAGCCAGTCCTGCGCAGCCTGCTGCTGTAATTCCCACCATTTTTCCTGCTCTACGCCGTTCGCTTTAGCCTGATGCTTTGCATTCATCATGACATCGCTACGTTTACCATTACGTGTAATCACCGGATTAGCGCGTAACTGAAAATCAAGCACCAGCCCCTCCGTCAGCTGAGGGCTAAATGATTTAGTTTCAACCAGAAACAAAGTGTGCTGCGTTGACGGAGGCGTCGTTGAGAGCATAAAAAAGCCGCCACGCTCTTCCTGACGGAACAAAAACTGGCGCTCTTTCTGTTCAGGAAAGAGCTGCCATAGCCACTGGTGGCTGGCGTAAGGCCGGGCTGAATCCCATTTTTTCAACATTTCCGGCTGTAGATTATTAAACCGGAGCTGGATACGAGACAGGTACATTAGGCTCTCCCCTGCAGTGGCCCGCTGAAGCGGGTGTAGCTACTAAACTGCCAGCGCTGGCGGCTTACAGGCTGATTATTGCTACGCTGCTTTTGCTGCCAGCTCAGACTGACTTCATTTGGGTCATCCCAGTAACAAACGCCTGCGCTTAAGATAGTGCCATTTAATTCCACCGGGCATATCTCCTGCCTCGCCTGGATAAAGACGTCCTTTAAATCACCGCGCATTAAACGAGGCGCCAACGGTAATGCTAAAGGACAGGACTTACGCCCAAGATAGAGAGGGAAATGTGGGGTCAATAACGCCTCGAGCAGTGCCGGCAGCGTGCATGGTGCTCCGGGTGTTGCGCTTAATGCCACGTGCCAGTAGCCGTCGCAGCGATACTCCCGCTGCGAAATCAGGGTTCCGATCTCATCGGGGGCAAGTCTAAGTTCATCCCGACGCGTGTAGTAACGATACTTTTTGCTTTCTCGCGGCGCACTTACGGTGTGATAGTCCCGCAGCCATCGATCCTGAGAGGAAAGCGCGTGCACGGCCAGATGATAATGCTGATTAAAATTATTCAGCCGCTCTTCCTCTTCCCGCCGAATACCCAGCGCTGCGGCAAGTAATCCCAGCAAGGCAGATCGCGTTGGAACTGTCGCCGAAGGACGGATTTCTCCGGGTGCTTCTTCGCCCCACGATGCCAGGGGCGCATACAGTTGGAAAACCAAATATTCCTTCATCATTCATCCTTACTGGCTAACAAAGGCCAGTAATTCCGCCAGCGTCCCTTCACTTTTCTGCACGTTCAATTCTTTATAATTGTCAGTACAGTTCCCATATACGCTATTGAAGCTGTCACGCTGCTGCTTCAAGCGGGTAATAGCCGCCGTAATTTGATCGGCATCGCGTACCGGCTGGAAAAATGCCGCAGCCAAAGAGCGCGGCTGTTTTTTACCGATTTCAGCCAGTGCATAAGAAGCATAAGCTCGAGAGGCAAAGCTATTTTGTTTACCAGTTGGAGAAACCGTAAGCGCCGTTTCGGTCAGTGCCGCAATCGCACGTTTCGCCAGTTCCTCATTACCACCAAGATTTTCCACCAACAAATCGCGGCTGATGCAGATATAGGTATAGAAAAGCGCCGAAGCAAAACCCTGCTCACCCATATGACCGGAACCGGCGTCTTCTTCTTTATTGTTCAGATCGTCAACGGCGGTGAAAAAATCAGATTCAATGGTCACAGCGCTCACCCCTAACGCATGAGAAACCTGACAGGCAGCTTCGACGTTGAACTCCGGCGTTGATGCCAGCATACGGCCAAATAGCGCCATATCTACGCTACGCTGCTCCTTCCTGAGCAACTTAACTTCTTCTTCACTGGGCTCACGTTTATCGGCAATCAGCTTATCAACCAGCTGTTTAATCAAAGTAATTTCGTGATGGCTGACATGAACAATTTGTTCAATTTCGAGGTTTTTTTCATCGGGCGCATTTTTATCATTTTTCAGCTTACCGAATTGAGCAGCAATTTTTTCTGCCGCCCCTTTCGCCACTTTCGCCGCGATACCACCCGCAATCATCGGCCGAAAAACATAATCCACGCCAATTCGTCGGGAACGTTTGCCGATGAAACCATCCAGCGCTTCTTCAAAGGTGTCAGATACGCGCCAGGCACGTTTCAGGCTTTGCGACGAAACGCGCAGACGCTCCACGCCCCCCATATAGGCTGTTTTAGGCCTACCGGATTCATCGCGGTTCAGGTTAGCAGGCGCGTAGGCGGTTAATAAATGCAGTTGAATAAAGGTGGTCATCGTTAAATCCTTCTAAAAATGATTATTTGCTATATGACGCAGAAAGATATTCATTCGCCCAACGGATGCGATTGCGCTCAAAGGGATCACGGGGTTCCGACTTGTGCTCTTCTTGCCTTTGCCACTCTTCCATCCACAAAAAAATACTGTCGGCCAGCGATAAGACATTAACCCCTTCAGTACCACGAATCGTCACCGCGTGGATTAACAGCTGATAAAACGTTTCCGGATCGGAAGCCTTTTGCAGACGTTCAAAACGTAGAGTAGAAACGCACGGCGTTGAGCCGTTGAGTTTTTCCCCCAGCTGCGCGGCAAAGCTTGTTTTTTCGTTATGCTTTTTGATATGCGCGGCGATGCTGGCAAACAGCGCCAGCGCCATTTCATCAAGGGGTTGCAGCGGCATATGTTCAAGAAGAGAGTGACGGAGCGCGCCGTATCCTTCACACATCATTGCGCCGTAGGGCGGCTCCATTCTTTTCAGCTCCGCCCGCCAGGCTCGTCCGTTAATGCGCTGATTCTCTCGCGTCGAGTATCGCTCAGATAATGCGGCAAACCAGTTAATCAGCGCTTTTTGTGCTTTGGCATTAGTGATTCTGCGCAGTGCCGCAGTATGACTATTCAGCATGTTCAACCTCCTCTTATTATCCAACCAGCGCCAGTACATCCTTATACGCTTTATGTTTACGATAGCCGCTCTCAAGCTCCTGTCGCGCCTTCAGCTGACGGAGCAGGATATCGTCCGGGCTATCGGCGTCAGTGAGGATTTCGCGGTCAAAAACGTTAAAGAGATAGGCGTGTAATTCACGCTCCCATACTTTCACCGCGAGATGAGTCGACGTCTCTTGACGTAATGAATCAATCGCCAGTACCCCTTGCAACGTTCGAAAAGCAGGCTCAGTTTCCTGCCAGAAGGCGATATCTATCATGCTGAAGTCAACTTTGGCTTCTTTCGGATTAGCAAACCGGGCGCTTTTTAGTGCATTTCTCAGTAATATCAGCGCCTCTGAAGCCAGTACCAGTACTTTATTGAGCGCTTCCAGAAATTGCTCCGCATGCGAAGTGCTGATTAACGGAATACGGTGCTGGTACCAGCAGCGAGCTTTGGCATTATCCATGTCCCATGTAAAGCACCACAGTCCGATATTTTTCTGTTGGCTGGCCGAGCGAACCACCTTTGCCGGCTGCATTTTGTTAAATTTATCCTCACGTTCGAGAATAAGCCCCAGCCAGTCTTTATAGCTGATGCCACCCGGCTGCCCTTTTAATGCCAGCCAGGGGGAGGAAGAGTCTTTTAGCGCCCGCCGATAGGGGGAAAATGGATGCCGCCAACCGTCATACTGAACGCCATAGTTTTTTGCGCGCATTTGCCGTAACAGCGACTCATGTTCCTCACCGCATAAATCACAGTTCCCCGCCTCAGTATGGGTGAAATCCAGCTCAATCCGTCGCGGCATTCCCCAGTAAGCCTGCAAAGGATGCGCATTCTCCGGCGTTACCACATTGCCTGCCTTTTCACTGGTCCTGGTCGGCGCAAGCCAGGGGAAAATCAGCGGGAACTGTGCTGACGTCGGTGCGTTTTCCTCGGGTAAAACGTTAAGCCAGAGCTTGCGCCAGAGCGGAAACTTATCTTCTTCTTGCGGGACCACCAGCGTGGTTAGCGGTCCACCGCCGCGCATTCCGACACGATAGCCCGCTCCGCCGGCCGGAGAGTTAGTTTGTACCGCAAACAGAGCAATAGCAGCACAGTGGGGACATATTCGTTCAACGTTACCTCGTTTAACAAAATGATCTTTATTGAGCTTTAGCGTATTGCCGCCAGGCGCATCAATCAGCAGCCCGGCAATAGTGCTATATTCAGTATCAAGAGGATCGTAACTTTGTAGAAAGGAAGGTTTTTGTTCGCCGAACTGCAGAGCGGGAGAAAGGGCACGCAATGCGCGCTGCCATCCTTCAGGTTCAATACCCTCATTCCAGATATCTCCCCAGTCTTCTTTATCTTCAGGGGCGATGGCACATTGCAGGATACCTATCAACATTTGCCATGCCGCCCCCTGAAAATCAGCCCGAGGAAACGCGAGATCCTGAATTCTGTTATCAAGAATATCGCATAGCGCAACTTTCGTTTTTTCTCCGTCGGAGAAAAGGACAGGAAGCCATTTTTCCGTACTCAAATCCATAGAGTTACTCCTGTAAAACTGGAATTCAGCAGAACCAACCACTTGTTGAAGGAGAAAAAAGGATTGGCTCCCAGCCCAACATTTGGGTAGAAAACATCGTAACCAAGTTTTCGGATGCCATCAATAATAAAACAAGAAGTCACTTATAATAAATAAGCCAGATTTTTAATATTGCTATAATTACGTTCATGCTTATTTTAATGACAATAATTAACAAAAAACGAATATATCACATTTCAAATGTGCAAATGGTTCACACGTCAGCAGGAGTAAAAAGCGTCTGCTGGGGGGAAAAACTGTTGTCCTCATAGCCAGTAAGCTATAATCTTACTATAGCTTACTGGCTATGAGGGATCGTAATGTGGGACATAGAAACGACGGACGCTTTCGATGAGTGGTTTGAGGCACAGACGGGTGCACTGCAGGAAGACATGCTGGCCGCGATGGTGATTTTATCCGAGTATGGCCCACAGTTAGGTAGGCCGTTTGCAGATACCGTGAATGATTCTGCTTTTCCGAACATGAAAGAACTGCGCGTCCAGCATCAAGGCAACCCAATCCGCGCTTTCTTTGCGTTTGATCCTTGCCGCCATGGCATCGTGCTATGCGCCGGAGACAAAACGGGGTTGAACGAAAAGAAATTTTACAGAGACATGCTCAGGCTTGCCGATAATGAATACCGTAAGCACCTGAATAAATGAGGAGTTACTATGGCTACCCTTAAAGAACTGATGGCTAAGCAAAGTCCAGAAAGCCGGGAACGTATTGCCGAAAAAGTGGAAGAACTTCGCCAGACGATCGCTTTAAATATGCTTAGGGAAGAGCTGAATATTTCTCAAACGGAGCTGGCGGCGGCGATGGGCGTTAAGCAGCCAACGGTCGCAAAAATGGAGCAAGCAGATAACGATCCCCGCCTGTCGACCCTGAAACGTTACGTCACCGCTCTGGGCGGCGAACTCAGTATTGACGTGAAGCTCCCAACAGGCAAAAGGGTCGCATTTCACCTCTGAAAAAATGGAGCGAGGCTGGCGGCTCAGGCTAACTCACCAGCTAAATTGAACTGCCAGCCCCCTGCAGCTTTGTCCGGGAAATCAAAAGATGATGACTGAAAGCCCGCAGTATCTCCGCTACTGGGGAAAAACAGCAAAAACAACGGATAGCAAGCATAACGCCTATCATCTCCTGGCATACCATTGCCTTGACGTCGCAGCCTGCGGATATTTCATCGTCAAAAACAATATTTTTAACACCAGAGATATATTAAAAGAGTGTGACATCTGCGGGACAGATGCAGAAAACTGGATCGTCTGGCTCTTTGCCAGCCACGACATTGGAAAATATGCCCGGGGCTTTCAAAAATATGCACTATTCCCGGACTCACCGTTAGTTCCTCCTATTAATAGCATTTCAGCTTTTGAACGGCATGATTCTTTAGGCTTTTATTTATGGGGGAAATTACTTGAAGAATGGTCTGAAGATAATAATGAAATTATTCCAGGTATTCCCCTGGAGAATCGTTCCAGTTTCAAAAGCGCCTTAAATATATGGATGCTCGTGAGCATCGGCCACCACGGAATCCCCCCTGATACGCTAAAAAATAGCAGCCCTCTGGCATTCAGCGACGAGGACATTGCGGTAGCAACGCATTACCTGGAAACAGTAAGTCAGCTATTTCCCTTTACGCTGCCTGCAGAATGGAAGGTCAAAGCAGGAAGAAAACGCTTAAAACAGCACAGCTGGTTTTTTGCTGGCATAGTCACCATCGCCGACTGGATGGGCTCGGATGAAACACAATTTCCACCGCTCAGCAGCCCCATGCCTCTAGAAGCCTACTGGCCTCTTGCCTGCGAAAAAGCTCAACGAGCCATCCTCAAAATCCCGCAGCGGTCACAACATAGCCGCTATCAGGACCATCAGGCGCTCTTCCCGTTTATTCATACTCTTACGCCTCTCCAGCAGCGAGCAAGTACGCTGGATATCTCTGCGCCGGGTCCGCAGCTGGTCATTCTGGAGGACGTTACCGGAGCAGGTAAAACCGAAGCGGCGTTAATCCTGACGCATCGTTTAATGTCCGCTAATAAGGGGCACGGACTCTACGTTGGGCTGCCGACAATGGCGACCGCAAACGCCATGTATCAACGGCTGACAGGGGCTTATCAGGCGCTGTTTACCAAAGATGCCAGGCCATCGCTGATGCTGGCGCATGGCGGCCGACAGATGTCGGATGCTTTTCGACAGTCGGTCTGGCAACCATCGGGGGAAACGGCTGAAGACTATTCTCGCGACGATGGCAACGCCGCCGGTGAATGCCATATCTGGTTTGCCGACTCGCGGAAGAAAGCGCTGCTGGCGGAAGTGGGGGTTGGGACCCTGGATCAGCTGTTAATGGCCGTCATGCCCTTCCGCCACCAGTCGCTACGCCTGCTCGGAATACGCGACAAGATTTTGCTGCTGGATGAAGTTCATGCCTACGATGGCTATATGGTGAAACTGCTGGAAGGATTGCTCCAATTTCATGCATCCCAGGGCGGAAGCGCTATTATTTTAAGCGCGACGCTCCCTGCCGCCTTACGGGAGAAATTGCTCAGCGCATTTAACAAAGGTGCGGGATTTGCCACTACCGAAACGGACAGTGATGCGGGCTACCCATGGTTAAGCCATCTATCTGCCACAGGGTTGAAAGAAGAAGCGCTCACGACACGCCCGGAAGTTCAGCGCACCGTTATCGTTAGCTGGATCCAGCAACATCGGGAAGCGCTGGAAATTATCTATCGTGCAGTCGAAGCCGGGCAATGCGTATGTTGGATCCGTAATACGGTTGATGAAGCACGCGATGGTTATCAGCAGCTGTTGCATGAAAAGCGCATCCCTGAACAGGACCTGCTACTTTTCCACAGCCGCTTCGCCTTTACCGATCGTATTGCCATTGAGAATAAAACCCTCGGCTGGTTCGGCAAAGATGCACCCGTTTCAGCGCGGCGGGGGAAAGTATTGATCGCCACTCAGGTTGTCGAACAAAGCCTCGATCTGGATTTTGACTGGATGATCTCGGATCTGGCGCCAATAGATTTGTTGATCCAGCGCGCCGGTCGACTTCAGCGCCATATCCGCACTGCCGGTGGGGAACGCAAAGCGATACTGCCCGATGAACGTCAGCCACCGATACTGCATATTTTAGCGCCAGAATGGCAGGAACAGGCTGGGCAAGGTTGGCTGGGAAAAGAGCTGCAAGGAACCGGCTTCGTTTATTCCGACCACGCCTGCTTATGGCGCACTCAGGCGCTGCTGCGTCAATATGGCGAAATCAGGATGCCGGAAAATGCCAGGGCATTGGTTGATGGCGTCTATGAACAGAAAATTCCTGCCCCAACCAGCTTACAGGCACTTTCTGACGTCGATTTCGGCAAGGTGCTGAGCCAACGTTCCGTCGCAACGCAAAACCTACTACGCCACGATATCGGCTACGATCGGGAGGCCAGCGATTTCTTATGGGATAAAGATCGGGAGTTTTCTACCCGTCTGGGCGAAGAGAGCGTTGATATCTACCTCGCCTGGCTGGATGAAGAAAATGAACTGCATCCTATCGTGATGGAGGGCGACTTCCGCTGGGAAATGAGCCGATTATCGGTACGTCTATCGTGGTGGAAAAAGAGATCGGCAGGATTTTTACTTCCCGGCGAGGAGGCGCTTGAACGATTTCGTAAGAAACAACATCGCCCGTCCGCGCAGGTGGTGCTGGTATCGTCAGAAGGTGAAGCGAGTTACTACAGTAAACGGGAGGGGCTAGCCAGTAATCCCCCAGGGTAAAAGTCCTGCACCAATACTCCCGGAAGCGGCGCGATGCGCCGTCCGGGACTTTTATCAACCCTCGTGCAGCCCGCACTCGCGCTTCAGGCCGAAGAAGCGCGTCTCTTCTTCCGCCATCCCCGGCTCCCATTTACGGGTGGTGTGGGTATCCCCCACCGAAAGGTAACCCTGATCCCACAGCGGATGGTATTTCAGACCGTGCTTCTGCAGGTACTGATAAACGGTGCGGTTATCCCAGTCGATAATCGGCAGCACCTTAAATACCCCGCGCTGAATCGCCAGCACCGGCAGCGTTGCCCGGCTACCTGACTGCTCGCGGCGCAGGCCGGCAAACCAGGTACGGGTGTTTAGCTCCTGCAGGGCGCGGTTCATCGGCTCAACCTTGTTGATGTCATTGTATTTCTCAATGCCGTCAACGCCCTGCTCCCACAGCTTGCCGTAGCGGGCTTCCTGCCAGGCTGGGCTGGTCTGCGCCCGGTAAACCTTCAGGTTCAGCTGCAGCTTGTCGGTTAGCTCATCGATAAACTGATAGGTTTCCGGGAACAGGTAGCCGGTATCGGTGAGGATCACCGGAATATCCGGACGGATCTGGTTAACCAGATGCAGGCTAACCGCCGCCTGAATACCAAAGCTTGAAGAGAGTGCGTAGTCGCCGGGCAGGTTTTCCAGCGCCCACGCCACGCGTTCTTCGGCGCTGAGCTTCTCCAGCTGAGCGTTGGTTTCTGCCAGCTGCAGTACGCGTTCAACTTTCGGCAGTTCATTTAGCGCGTTGAGATCGAGTACGGACATAGTTACCTCGTTATTTTCCCTTCACCTTATCCCCTTCCCGTCAACGGAGAGGGGATCGTCAGGCGTGGATAAAGACCTTTATTCCCAGAAATCACGGGCTGGATCGAGCACCGGGCGCACGATACCCGCACGCACCGTAAAGTCGCCGAAGCCTTCACCCGCTTCGCGCTCTTTCGCCCAGCGCCCGACCAGTTCATCAATCGAGTCGAGAATTTCCGACTCGGTAATATTTTCGCGATACATGCGCGGAATACGCGTTCCGCTGCGGTTGCCGCCAAGGTGCAGGTTATAGCGGCCCGGCGCTTTACCGATCAGGCCAACTTCCGCCAGCAGAGCGCGGCCGCAGCCGTTCGGGCAGCCGGTCACGCGGGTGACGATATGCTCCTCGCCCACCCCGTACTTGCTCATCACGCCGTCCACCTTATCAATAAATGACGGCAGGAAGCGTTCCGCCTCGGCCATCGCCAGCGGGCAGGTCGGGAAGGAGACGCAGGCCATCGAGTTTTCACGCTGCGGGGTGACGTTATTCATCAACCCGTGATCGCGAGCCAGCTTCTCGATCTTCGCCTTCTGATCTTCCGGCACGCCGGCAACGATCAGGTTTTGGTTGGCCGTGATGCGGAACTCGCCTTTATGGATCTTAGCAATCTTCAGCAGACCCGTTTTCAGCGGACGCCCCGGATAATCAAGGATACGACCGTTTTCAATAAACAGCGTCAGGTACCAGTTATTATCGATACCTTTTACCCAGCCAATCCGATCGCCGCGACCGGTAAACTCATAGGCGCGGATCGGCTCGAACTTAATGCCGGCACGGCGCTCAACTTCGGCTTTAAAGGTGTCAACGCCAACGCGTTCCAGGGTGTATTTCGTTTTTGCATTTTTGCGGTCGGTACGGTTACCCCAATCGCGCTGGGTCGTGACCACAGCTTCCGCCACGGCCAGAGTGTGCTCAAGCGGCAGGTAGCCGAATTCGCTGGCGGTGCGCGCATAGGTTTTCTTGTTGCCGTGCTCAATGGACAGACCGCCGCCGACCAGCAGGTTAAAGCCCACCAGCTTGCCGTTTTCGGCAATCGCCACGAAGTTCATATCGTTGGCGTGCAGATCGATATCGTTCTGCGGCGGGATAACCACGGTGGTTTTGAACTTACGCGGCAGATAGGTCTGGCCAAGGATCGGCTCTTCGTCGGTGGTGGCCACCTTCTTCTGATCGAGCCAGATCTCCGCGTAGGCGCGGGTGCGCGGCAGCAGGTGCTCGGAGATCTTTTTCGCCCATTCGTAGGCTTCAGCATGCAGCTGAGACTCGTTCGGGTTAGAGGTGCACAGCACGTTACGGTTCATATCGTTGGCCGTCGCCAGCGCGTCCAGCCCCACAGAGTGCAGCATCTGGTGCACCGGCTTGACGTTCTTCTTCAGAATGCCGTGGAACTGGAAGGTCTGACGGTTGGTCAGACGAATGCTGCCGTAGATGGTGTTATCGGCGGCAAACTTATCAATCGCCTGCCACTGTTTGGTGGTGATCACCCCACCCGGCAGGCGGCAGCGGAGCAGCATCGCGTGACGCGGCTCCAGCTTCTGCGCCGCGCGTTCGGCGCGGATGTCGCGGTCATCCTGCTGATACATGCCGTGAAAGCGGATCAGCAGGAAGTTATCGCCCCTAAAGCCGCCGGTAAGGGGGTCGTTTAAGTCTTCTGCGATGGTGCCGCGCAGGTAGTTGCTCTCTACCTTCATACGCTCGGCGTCGGTCAGTTTACCTTCGACCACCAGCGGTCCTGGATGTTTTTCGCTCATTAGTAGACATCTCGCTGATAACGGCGCTCAACGCGCAGCTCACTTAAAAATTCGTCCGCCGCTTCGGCGTCCATCGCGCCGAATTCGGCAATCACTTCCAGCAGCGTCCGCTCAACGTCTTTCGCCATGCGATTGGCGTCGCCGCAGACATAAATATGGGCACCGTCATTAATCCAGCGCCACAGTTCGGCCCCCTGCTCGCGCAGCTTGTCCTGAACGTAGACTTTTTGTTGTTGATCGCGGGACCAGGCCAGATCGATGCGGCTCAGTACGCCCTCTTTGACGTAGCTTTGCCATTCAACCTGGTAAAGGAAATCTTCCGTAAAGTGCGGGTTGCCAAAGAACAGCCAGTTCTTGCCCTCGGCGCCTTCCGCCGCGCGCTGCTGCATAAATGCGCGGAATGGTGCAATGCCGGTACCCGGGCCAATCATGATGACCGGCGTCTGCGGGTTCGCAGGCAGGCGGAAGTTATCATTGTGTTCAATAAAGACGCGGACTTCGCCATCTTCTTCCACGCGATCGGCGAGGAAGCTGGAGGCGCCACCGGCGCGCGCGCGGCCTTCAATATCATAGCGCACCACGCCAACGGTCACGTGAACTTCGTTTTCCGTTTCCGCCTGCGACGAGGCAATCGAGTACAGGCGCGGCGTAAGCGGGCGCAGCAGGTCAATCAGCGCCTGGGCATCCAGCTGTGCCGGAGAGAAGCGCACCATATCGACGATCGGCGTGGTGGCCGCGTAGTGTTGCAGCTGCGCTTTATCGCCCACCAGCGGCAGCAGCGTTTCGCTGCGCGTTAGGGTGGCATAGTTCTCCACGATGTTGGCGGTGTTCACCGTCAGCTCAAAGTGCCACGTCAGCGCTTCGGCCAGCGGCAGCGTCTTACCGTCTACGCTCACCGGCTCGTCGCCCTTCAGCCACAGCAGTTCGGCCAGCTCGTTGACCAGCGCCGGATCGTTCTGATACCAGATGCCCAGCGCATCGCCGGGCTGATAGCGCAGGCCGGAGTCGCCAAGATCGATTTCAACGTGGCGCACGTCTTTTTCTGAATCACGGCCGGTGATTTTTTGGTTTACCGAAAGCGTCGCGGTCAGCGGCGCTTCTTTGGTATAGGGGCTGGTATGAATGTCATTGACCGCGCCGCTTGTCGCCAGCTGAGCCGGCGTCGCCGCCGGCGCACGGGCTTTCAGCACCTCGACCACGCGGGTGCGCCATTCGGCCGCAGCGCCCTGATATTCAACGTCGGAGTCAACGCGATCGAGCAGACGCTCCCCGCCCAGCTCGGCCAGCCTGCTGTCGAAATCTTTACCCGACTGGCAGAAGAATTCGTAGGAGGTATCGCCCAGACCAAAGACCGCAAAGGCGGTGCCTTCGAGCTTCGGCGCTTTTTTCGAGAGCAGGAATTTATGCAGCGCGACGGCCTCTTCCGGCGGCTCACCTTCACCCTGGGTTGAGGTCACGACGATCAGCAGTTTTTCGGAGGCTATTTGTTTGAATTTATAGTCGCCTGCGTTAACCAGCTTGACGTTCAGCTGCGCTGCCTGAAGGTCGTCACGCAGCGCTTCGGCCACGCGGCGGGCGTTGCCGGTTTGCGAGGCGGAAAGCAGCGTAATGCTTGGGACTTCCGCAGCCTGGGCCGGAGCGGCAGCCACCGCGCCGGAATGCTGATTCAGCACGCCCCAAAAATAGCCGGAAACCCAGGCAAGCTGGGTCGGTGTGAAGTCTGTCGTGGCCGCCTGCAGGCGCGCCATTTGCTCCGGGTTGAGCGGGAGCAAATTGGAAGATGGGACCTGTGTCGTCATGCGTCGTTATGTTCCAGTAAGCAAAGCTGTTATTCGCACCCTGTCAGCGCGGCAAAAACAGAAGAGAATGTAAGGGTAACGGCGCAGATAGTAACAATTAAAGAAGGGATGGAAATAACAAATAACCAAATGGACTAACCTGTTTTACCTATAGTTATTAACAACAAAATCGATTAAATAACCACATGAAATATAAAGAGATAATATGCATCAGTTCGGTGAATGTGGCGATTTTCCGCTCAGGGCCGTTTTAGTTAATGCTAAAAAATGTACTTTCCGGTACCCTACGGCGGTTTTTTTGTCTTATTGAGAGTAAAAGATGTCCACCACCCTGTTTAAAGATTTTATCTTCGAAGCCGCCCACCACCTGCCCCACGTACCGGAAGGTCATAAGTGCGGTCGCCTGCACGGTCACTCTTTTATGGTGCGTCTGGAGATTACCGGCGAAGTCGATCCGCATACGGGTTGGATCATGGATTTTTCCGAGCTGAAGGCCGCCTTCAAGCCGACCTACGATCGTCTGGATCACTACTATCTGAACGATATTCCTGGGCTGGAAAACCCGACCAGCGAAGTGCTGTCGCGCTGGATTTGGCAACAGGTTAAGCCCGTAGTGCCGCTGCTGAGCGCGGTGATGATTAAAGAGACCTGCACGGCGGGCTGCATCTATCGCGGCGAGTGATTAAAGCCTTTGTGTCGATGGTCAATATTCCTTAGATAACGCCATGTTAGCCTAGATGCTCTCGGTATCTGGGGCGCAATATGGCTGACGATTTTGATATTATTATCATCGGTGCAGGGATAGCCGGCACCGCCTGTGCTCTACGCTGCGCGCGGTCAGGACTTTCGGTCCTGCTGCTCGAACGCGGCGAACTTCCCGGCAGTAAAAATCTCTCCGGCGGGCGCCTGTACTGCCGCGCGCTCGCCGAACTTCTCCCTCATTTTCAACAATCCGCCCCGCTTGAACGTCGTATCACCCAGGAAAACCTGACCCTGCTGACCGACGATGGCGCCACAACCTATTCCAGCCTGCAGCCCAGCGGTGACTCCTGGAGTTTACTGCGCGCCCGTTTCGATCCGTGGCTGGTTAGCCAGGCCGAAGGTGAAGGCGTGCAGTGCGTGACCGGCGCGACGGTCACGGCTCTGTATCGCGAAAACGGCCGGGTTTGCGGGGTCATTTGCGATAATGAAACGCTGCGCGCCCGCTACGTGGTGCTGGCGGAAGGGGCCAACAGCGAGCTGGCGGAGCGCCACGGTTTACTCCCGCGCCCGTCCCCAACCGCCATGGCGCTGGGGATCAAAGCGGTGCTGGCAATAGAGCGCAAGGCGCTGGAAGATCGTTTCCGCCTTGAGGGCAATGAGGGAGCGGCCATGATATTCACCGGCGGGGTCTGCGGGGATTTACCCGGCGGCGCGTTCCTTTATACCAATCAGGAGACGCTCTCATTCGGTATCGTCTGCCCGCTCTCCTCGCTGGGCAAAGGGACGGTACCTGCCTCCGGGCTGCTGGATCGCCTCAAATCCCATCCAGCCCTGCGCCCTCTGCTGCAGGGCAGCGAAACGCTGGAATACGGCGCGCATCTGGTACCTGAAGGCGGCCTGCACGGC
Source organism: Klebsiella terrigena (assembly GCF_006539725.1). GTDB lineage: Bacteria > Pseudomonadota > Gammaproteobacteria > Enterobacterales > Enterobacteriaceae > Klebsiella > Klebsiella terrigena. The sequence goes on from NZ_BJNO01000008.1 coordinate 110,578, forward strand.
ATGCCGACGCAGTATGCCGGGGATGGCTGGCTGCTGGTCGGCGACGCGCTGCGCACCTGCGTCAATACCGGCTTCACCGTGCGCGGAATGGACATGGCGTTAATCGGCGCCCAGGCGGCGGCGCAAACGTTAATCCACGCCTGTCGGCACGGCGCGCCGCAAAATCTGTTTGCGCAATATCAGCAGGAGATCGAGCGCAGCCTGCTGTGGGAGGTGCTGCAGCGCTATCGGCACGTTCCCGCGCTGCTGCAGCGCCCCGGCTGGTATCGCCGCTGGCCCGCGCTGATGGACGATATCTCCCGCGAACTCTGGCAGCAGGGCGAAGGCCCCGTCCCGCCGCTGCGTCAGATAGTCTGGCGTCATCTTCGCCGTCACGGCCTGCATCATCTGGCAGGCGATCTTGTCAGGAGCTTACGATGTCTGTAGCGCGTAACGTCTGGCGCCCCGCCGCCGACCCGCATATTGTCCCGACGGCTGCGCCCGACCAGGAAGTCGTCGAACGGCTCATTGCATCCTGTCCCGCCGGGCTTTTTTCACGGACTGCGGAAGGCGGCATGCAGGTCGACTACCGAGGATGCCTGGAGTGCGGCGCCTGCCGGCTATTATGCGATGAGGCAACGCTCAAAGAATGGCGCTATCCTGACTCTGGATTTGGTATTACATTCCGTTTTGGCTAATAAAACGACGCTAAATAATTCAGGTTGCAGGAGGGCTAGCGCATTCGCAGCCTGAATGATGACGAGAAAAATATGAAGGACACACCATGCCCCTGTTACACCTGCTACGACAAAATCCGGTCATCGCGGCCGTCAAAGATAACGCCAGCCTGCAGTTAGCCATCGATTCCGAGTGCCAGTTTATCTCCGTGCTGTACGGCAATATCTGCACCATCAGCAACATCGTGAAGAAAATCAAAAACGCCGGTAAATACGCGTTTATTCATGTCGACCTGCTGGAGGGGGCGTCGAATAAAGAGGTGGTGATTCAGTTTTTGAAGCTGGTTACCGAAGCGGACGGGATCATCAGCACCAAAGCGCCGATGCTAAAAGCGGCCAGGGCGGAGGGCTTTTTCTGCATTCATCGCCTGTTTATCGTCGACTCTATTTCCTTTCACAATATCGACAAGCAGGTGGCACAGTCCAATCCGGACTGTATTGAAATCCTGCCGGGCTGCATGCCAAAAGTGCTGGGATGGGTGACGGAGAAGATTCACCAGCCGCTGATTGCCGGCGGCCTGGTCTGCGACGAAGAAGATGCGCGTAATGCGATGAAAGCTGGCGTGGCGGCCCTTTCAACCACCAACACCGGCGTCTGGAAATTAGCGAAGCAGCTTAACTAATCGTGCGCGCTGGCTGCCAGTGCTTCAAGCACCGGTAGCCAGTCATCCACGATGCCTACATCTGCCTGGGAGAACACCGGCGCGCCGGCGTCATGATTAATCGCCACGATAAATCGGCTATCGCGCACTCCCGCCATCAGCGCCGCCGCCCCCGATGCCCCCGCCACAATGCAGATATCCGGGGCCAGGAGATGGCCGGATATCCCCACCAGGCGATCGGCATCATGCTCACCATTCATCACCCGCGCTCGGCTGTAGCCCGCTTCCGCGCCCAGATTTTGCGCAAGCACCGCGATGCTTTCCGCATCGGCCTCCTCGCCGCCCTGCCCAACAACCAGCACCCGCTCCGCCGTGGCTAAAGGATGCGCTCCCGTGCGCTCAACGCGCTCAATCTCCTTCAGCCAGTCGGGCTGCGCCGCGGGGACGATACGGCGCTCCGGCAGGCCGCAAGGTAAATCCCCGGACGCCTTCCCCCCGGCCTGGCGCGCCAGTGAGAGGCACAGCGGCCGGGCGCTCACCTCCAGCGTGGCCGTCAGCGCGTTGCCCCAATGAGGCTTCGTCACCCAACCTTCCGCCGCGTTCAGCGATTGCACCTGACATACGCTACTTCCCCGCAGGCGCCAGGCCAGCCGCGTGGCCAGCTCATCGGCCAACGCCCCCTCCGGGAACAGCACTATATCCGCCGGCGTCTGCCGCCACTGAGCGACCAGCGCATCCAGAAGCTGCCCGGCGACCTCCGCCCCGGCGTCTGACGTCCAGCGCTCGAGATCCGCCGAAGCGAGATCGTTTGCCGCCAGCCAGCCGCCTATCGCGGCGCTGTCGCCGGCCGTCATCACTATCGCAATCTTCATGGCCGCATCCTCTGGCATAAATAGTTCTCCCACAGCGCCCTGGCTTTCTCCTGCGCCGTCGCGCCCTCCACGATAGCGGCCGCGCGCCGCTGCGCCGGACGAGTCAGACGCAGGCACCGTACGTCGGGCTGCGCCTCAGCGGTCGCCGCCTGGCGCACGATATCCGCCTTTGCCGCCACCAGGCGCTGGCGCATGCCGGGCACCGGGAGCGCCACTTCGCCGCACTGCCTGACGGCAATCACCGCCGGTAGGCGCACCCGGCAGCGGCGGATACCGGCGTCCGTTCGCTGCTCGACAACGGCGAAAGGCGGTTCGAGCGTAAAGCGTTCAACCTGGTTGAAACAGGGCCAGCCGAGCATTTCCGCCAGCAGAAAAGGCGTCTGACCATTTTGCCCTTCGCTGCTCTGACAGCCGGTCACGATCAGCTCTCCGCCGTGGCTACGCTGCCAGTCGGCAATCTGTCCGGCGATAAACGAGGGCGCGAAGCGCAGATCCGCAGCCACTTCCAACAGCACCCGCTGGTCAAAGCCCAGCGCAGCAAAGTAGCGCAGCCAGTGCAGCGCGCGCTCGTCGCCAATACTTAATGCGGTCAAGGTCATCCCGCAGCCCGCGCCGCGCTGGGCCAGCAGCAGCGCGGCGGCGGCCTGCTCATCGGCGCCGATGGCGCTGCGCAATAGTGAGACATCCGGCCCGCAGGTATCCAGTGCGGCGGCCTGCCAGTCCTTTTCAGCCAGCATGCCGGCGTCCGGCTCAGGCTTAAACGCCAACAGAATGTTCATTCGCTCCTCCTTGTCTTTTATCGCCGCTCCCGGCGGCCACCAGCGGCAGCGCTTTGGTTTCCGGGGCCCACAGCCAGGTCACTACAAAGCCGATCAGCAGTACGCCGGCCAATAGCAAAAGGGTAACCGTCATTCCCCACTGCGCCAGGGTCCAGGGCAGCAGGCCAGTGCTGATGGCGGCCCCAAGCCGGCTCATGGCGGTTGCGAAGCCAACGCCCAGCGAGCGGATATCCGTAGGAAAGCTTTCCGCCGGTAAAATCCCCACCAGGTTGCTGACCGCCGAAATCGTGGTGCTGAATAAGATAAAAAGCAGCAGCGTCCAGTGGCTGCCCGCCGGCAGGCAGGCCATAACGATTAGCGTCGCCGCCAGCAGCAGAAAGCTGCCGAGCAGGAAATGACGGTGGGCCAGCAGATGGGTTAATACCAGGCCCAGCAGCGCGCCAACGATCAGCAGCGCATTCAGCATCAGGCTGGCGGTCAGCGCATCTTCAAGACCGATGGTTTCCGCGATGGTGGGCAGCCAGGTATAGATAACGAACCACGGGATCACCAGGCAGACGAAAAAGATGCTGTTAAATGCCGTTCGCCGCCAGTAGCGCGGTGAAAATAGCGTTCCGATCCGTTTATTGGTTGCCGCCACTACCTCATCGCCAAGCAGCACGTGCGGGCCAAAACAGCGGCGCACCACGGCGTGGGCCTCGGCGAAACGGCCCTGGCGCAACAGCCAGCGCGGAGACTCCGGCGTCCCCCAGCGCAGCAGCGTGATTAGCAGGGCCGGCAGCGCGGACGAGGCCAACAGCCAGCGCCAGGCTTCCGGGTTTTCGCTAATAAAATGGTGCCCGGCGAGGCTTGCCAGAACGTAACCAATGGTCCACACCACGCTAAACGCGCCGAGCAGGATACCCCGATGCCGGCGCGGCGCGAATTCGGCCAGCAGCGTATGGCCCACGGAGTAATCCCCGCCCAGGCCAATGCCTATGAGGATCCGCAGGCCAATGAGCTGTTCAGGTGTGGTGGCAAAAAACTGTAGAAAAGAGGCGACGGTAATCAGGACAAAGCTGAGATTGAATATCTTCTGCCGGCCAATGTGATCCGAGACCCACCCGAGGATCAGGCTGCCGATAAACAGGCCAAGCAGCGCCGCCCCGCCGATCATCCCGGCCATAAAAGGCGTCAGGCTCATGGCGGGGGTCAGCTGGATAATGGCGTAACCGATGACGCCGAGGACATAGCCGTCAACCAGATGCGCGCCGAAGGTTAATGCGGCAATGCGGCAGTGAAAGCCGTTTAGCGGCAGGTCGTCCATTCGCACCGGTGAAGCGTTCATTTCTCCCCCTTCATGATCCGGTAAAAACGGCTTCCCGGTGGAGAAGCCGTATATAGCCGTCAGATTTCAAGCCGCCTGCTGCGTTTGCTTTCCCCTGTCACATCGCAATCGTTGCTCCAGGGGATTGGCATTTTAGGGCCCGCAGGTGAGCCGAATTATTTTGGCTATCGCTCTTATTTTTCAATCGGGTAAATCGTTCCGGTATTCATGATACCGTTTGGATCAAACTGCTTCTTCAGCCCTTCCAGCAGCGGCCACGCGCTGCCGTGCTCCAGCTTGCTCCAGTGAACGCGGTGTTTACCAATCCCGTGGTGATGCACCATCGAGCCGCCGAGGCGAATGGTCTCTTCGCAAATGATCTTGTTGAGCGGGTTGTGGTACTTATCAATCTCCTCCTCCGGCTTACAGTCCACCACGTTGTAGTCGTAGACGAAGTACATGTTGGTGCCGTTCATATAGCTATGAGAAGAGTGGCCGCCCAGCATGGTGATATCGTCGGCGTGCGGGAACTCGGTGCGGATGCGGTTGAGAACGCTTTCGTAGATCTCATTGATGCAGCTCCAGCAGCCCGATACCTCGGTAGTAAAGCCCATGTTGCCGGTTTTGAGGATCTGCACGCGTTCGGCGGCCACTTTTTCCGGGCCCCAGTTGAGGTGGTTAAACCAGGTTTCAATCAGCTTGCTGTCTACGCGCTGGCACTGCGGATAGCGCGCAACGACCTGCGCAATGCCTTCGCCGGTGGCTTTCGCTATCAGCGGGTTGCCTTCAGCCATAAAGATCAGCACGCATTTGCCATCGGCAAAATGAGTAAAGTGCTGGGTGCCATCCTCGGCATCGTACAGGCGGGCAATTGACGGACGATAGCCCTCCACCATGACCTCGCGCAGGATGCTGAAGCCCACCTTCATATCATCCAGAACGTAGCCGTAGAACAGGTTATTTTCCGGCGTGAACCTGAAGATTTTCACCGTCACTTCGGTGATATAGCACAGCGCCCCTTCGTTGCCGATGATGATATGGCGAATATCCGGCCCGGCGGCACGCCGCGGAACGTTTTTGATGCGGGTGACGGTGCCATCGGGCAGCACGGCCTCCAGCCCGACCACCATATCTTCGATTGCCCCGTAGAGCGTGGAAAACTGGCCGATGCTACGGGTTGCCACCAGTCCCCCCATCTGCGCCAGCGGCTTAGACTGCGGCGAGTGCCCGGTAGTGTAGCCTTTTGCCCGCAGCGCGTTTTCGAGGATTTCCAGCGGCACGCCGCACTGCGCGGTTGCCTGCATATTTTCGATATCAATATTCAGGATTTGGTTCATCCCGGCGCCGTCCAGCACCACGGAATTTTCCACGACGGTTTCGAGGCCACCTTCGGTCGCCGAAGCGCCGGTACGCGGGACCCCGTTGATTTTATGCTGGTTCATAAAGGACAGCACGCTTGAAACCTGTTCGGTGGAGCCTAGCTTGACGACCGCAGCGGGCAGCGGCAGCGTAAAGACGCCGTGGATATCAGCATATTTACGAAAGCGGTCAATACTGTTGCGCTTTAACACGGTTTCATCGGTAATCACGCGATCGGAACCGACAATTTCTTTTAACTGATCAACAATCGCTTCACGGGATAAAGACATAGTAATACCTTCCTGATAATTAATTCGGAATAGACGCGGCATCACTCAAGCTACTTCTTTATTAACGGCCGGCATAAACCCCAATCACCTCGGGTGCGATATTCACGGGTAATTATTTTATTTCAGCCTCGATGCATATTGAGTGATATTACGTAACACAATAAATAAAAATACAGAAACCACCGATTGAAAATTAACGCACCAGATAACCGCCATCGACCACCAGCAGATGACCGTTAACATAATTGGATGCCTGACTGGCTAAAAATACGGCTGCCCCCATGAGATCCTGAGTATCACCCCAGCGCTTTGCCGGAATATGGTCCAGAACGCGCTGATTGGTTTCCGGATTACTGCGGGTAGCCAGTGTGATATCTGTTGCATAATAGCCAGGGGCGATGCCGTTGACCTGGATATTATACTGACCCAGCTCGTCGCAATAGGCCTTAGTGAAACCGGCAAGCGCATGCTTAGTTGCTGAATAAGCCGGTGACCACTGGCCGCCGAGGTAAGAAAATAACGAGCAGATATTAATAATTTTGCCGCTATTTTGCGGGATCATAATTTTTGCCGCTTCATGGCTGAGTTCGAACGGCGCCGTCAGGTTAACATCGATCATCGGATCCCAGTCCGCCCGCCCGAAGTCCAGCACCTTATTGAGCTTACAAATCCCGGCATTGTTAACCAGGATATCGACCGTGCCAAAGCGTTCACAGCAGGCGGCGATGATCCGCTGCGGCGCGCCTTTGGCGGTAATATCCACCTGCATAAACTCAACTTCAACGCCCTGTTTTTCAATAATTTCTTTTGTCTCTCCGTTGTCCTTGACGACGCTTGGGATAAACAGATTCGCGCCGGCTTTCGCTAGCGCCATGGCAAAGGCCTGACCCAGTCCGCTATTGCCGCCGGTGACAATTGCCGTTTTACCTTTCAGAGAGAAGAAATCCATTGAGAATGCGTTAAGAGATTCGATTGACATAGTTGGCTCCAAATTCCTTTAGGCAAAAAAAAAGAAAGGTAACTTCCCCCACGAGAGGGAAGTTACCTTTCTCATTGTCTCTGGTAACTGAGCTAATTTTTTAGCACAGCGCTCAGGCAGCTAATGTGATCGCAATCACAGATAAATATTTCACTCATAAATTAAGCGTAAAACTACGAAGCGTGATTATTCTCACACTAAAACCCACGCTGACATGTTATTCATAATCGCAATTACTAGAGACCAGAGAAAAGTAATCCACCTGCAAAGGCGGCTTACTTTTCTCTTTTTTTCGTCTATTCAAAATGAGATCACGATATGCAACAGAATTCATATCGCCGTTGGATAACGCTTGCCATTATTAGTTTTAGCGGCGGAGTCAGCTTTGACCTTGCCTATTTACGCTATATCTATCAAATCCCAATGGCAAAATTTATGGGATTTAGCAATACCGAAATAGGCTTAATTATGAGCACCTTTGGTATTACTGCTATTATTCTCTATGCACCCAGCGGGGTTATTGCCGATAAATTCTCGCACCGCAAAATGATTACTTCGGCGATGATCGTGACCGGTCTGCTCGGTTTAATAATGGCAACCTATCCACCGCTGTGGGCCATGCTTTGTATTCAGGTTGCCTTTGCCATCACCACCATTCTGATGCTGTGGTCCGTTTCAATTAAAGCCGCCTCGCTGCTCGGCGATCATAGCGAACAGGGGAAAATTATGGGCTGGATGGAGGGGCTGCGCGGCGTTGGCGTTATGTCGCTGGCGGTGTTTACCATGTGGGCTTTTTCCCGCTTTGCGCCCGACGATAGCAACAGCCTGAAGGTCGTTATCCTGATTTACAGCGTGGTTTACATCCTGCTGGGGATATTGTGCTGGTTCTTTGTCAGCGACGCCCCCCAGCGCAGCGGCGCGGCGCAGGAAGAGAAAAAAGCGTTTCAGCTAAGCGATATCCTCGCCGTCCTGCGCATCAGCACCACCTGGTACTGCAGCATGGTCATCTTTGGCGTCTTTACCATCTACGCCATCCTCAGCTACTCCACTAACTACCTGACGGAAATGTACGGTATGTCGCTGGTGGCCGCGAGCTATATGGGGATCGTCATCAACAAAATCTTCCGCGCGATTTGCGGCCCGCTGGGCGGCATTATTACCACCTACAGCAGAGTCAAATCCCCGACCCGCGTCATTCAACTGCTGTCGGTCGTGGGGGTTCTGGCGCTGGTCGCTCTGCTGGCCACCAATTCAAACCCGCAGTCCGTGGCGATGGGGATCGGCCTGATTCTGCTGCTGGGCTTCACCTGCTACGCTTCGCGCGGGCTCTATTGGGCCTGCCCCGGCGAAGCGAGGACGCCGGGCTATATTATGGGAACAACCGTCGGTATCTGCTCGGTCATTGGCTTCCTGCCCGACGTTTTTGTCTATCCGATCGTCGGCCACTGGCAGGACACCCTCCCCGCCGCAGACGCCTATCGCAACATGTGGCTGATGGGCCTGGCCGCGCTGTGCATGGTGATCCTCTTTACCTTTTTGCTGTTTCGAAAAATACGCCGCACCGACGCCACGACGGCACGCGAGGCATCGCTTGCCGCAGAGACTGTCGGCGAGTGAGGGTGAAAATTAAAGGAGAATAATAATGTCGAAGAAATACATCATTGGAATCGATGGCGGGAGCCAGAGCACCAAGGTCGTGATGTACGACCTGCAGGGAAACGTGGTGTGCGAGGGAAAGGGCCTGCTGCAACCCATGCACACCCCGGACGCCGATACGGCGGAGCATCCTGATGATGATTTGTGGACCTCGCTTTGCCTCGCCGGGAAGGATCTAATGAGCCGGTTTACCGGCCAGAAAGAGGATATCGTCGGCATCGGCCTCGGCTCAATCCGCTGCTGCCGCGCACTCCTTAAAGCCGACGGTACGCCCGCGGAACCGCTGATTAGCTGGCAGGACGCCCGCGTCACCCGGCCTTATGAGCACACCAATCCCGACGTGGCCTGGGTCACCTCATTTTCCGGCTATCTGTCGCACCGCTTAACCGGTGAGTTTAAGGACAATATCGCCAACTACTTTGGCCAGTGGCCGGTGGATTATCAAACCTGGGCGTGGAGCGACAATGAGGCGGTTGTTAAGCAGTTTAATATTCCACGCCGGATGCTATTCGATGTGCAGATGCCCGGCACGATTCTGGGTCATCTCACCGGCCAGGCGTCCCACGCAACCGGCTTCCCGGTAGGATTGCCCGTTATCTGCACCACCAGCGATAAGCCGGTTGAGGCGCTCGGCGCAGGGCTGCTGGATGACGAAACGGCGGTTATCTCATTGGGCACCTATATCGCCCTGATGATGAATGGCAAAGCGCTGCCGAAAGATCCCGTCGCCTACTGGCCGATTATGTCCTCCATTCCCGAGACGCTGCTGTACGAGGGATACGGTATTCGCAAGGGGATGTGGACGGTGAGCTGGCTGCGGGACATGCTGGGCGAATCCTTGATTAAGGACGCCGGGGCCCAGGGCCTGTCGCCGGAAGATCTGTTAAATAAAAAGGCCGCAGCGGTGCCACCGGGCTGCAACGGTTTAATGACCGTGCTGGACTGGTTAACGAATCCCTGGGAGCCCTATAAACGTGGGATCATGATCGGTTTTGATTCCAGCATGGATTACGCGTGGATTTATCGCTCCATTCTGGAGAGCGTTGCGCTGACGCTGAAAAATAACTATGACAATATGTGCAATGAAATGAATCACTTTGCTAAACATATCATCATTACCGGCGGCGGTTCGAACAGCAACCTCTTTATGCAGATCTTCGCCGACGTATTTAACCTGCCGGCCAGGCGTAACGTGATTAACGGCTGCGCCAGCCTTGGGGCGGCAATCAACGCCGCGGTTGGATTGAGTTTATATCCCTCATACCAGGCAGCGGTTGAAAATATGGTGCGGGTAAAAGATACCTTTATGCCGATAGAGAAGAATGCCAGCAGGTATGAGGCGTTAAATAAGGGAATTTTCAGGGAATTAACCACCTATACGGATACGATTTTGAAAAAGTCGTATGCGGTCACCCACGGTAGTCTGGAAAATGTTGACGCGATTCAAAGCTGGTCGAACGCGTAGTGGACGCGCCGGGTAGTACGTAGCTACCCGGCGATTAATCAGGCAATATTCAGGTACTTATGCGTTTGCATCGACAGCCGCCAGTTGCGGGCGATGCAGGTCTCGATACAGAGACGCGTCGCATCCTCTTTCTGGCTGATAGGCTGCAGAGCGATAATCCGCGGCTTGTCGTCGGTCAGCGTTTCCAGCAGTTCATCCAGCGCTTCGATATCGCGCACGCGACCCACCGGATGCTTGATTTCATCCGCGCGCAGCAGCGCCTGCGACAGCACGTCGTAACCGCCGCGCATGTTGACCTTAGGGGAAACCGTCACCCAGGCTCGCGGGCTGCAGCGCACTTCATGGGTGCCGCTGGTTTCAATCTGGCAGCTGAAGCCGTTATGCTCAAGCAGGGTCGTCAACGGGGTGAGATCGTGGATGCAGGGCTCACCGCCGGTGATCACCACGTGACGAGCGGTCCACCCCTGGCGGCCAATAATCGCCAGCAGATCTTCGCCGCTGGCCGGGCCCCATTTATCGCTCTCTTTGGTTTTCGCCAGAATGCTAAACAGCGACACTTCCCGATCGGCAAGTTTGTCCCAGGTATGTTTGGTATCGCACCAGGCGCAACCAACCGGGCATCCCTGCAGGCGAATAAAAATGGCGGGCACGCCGGTAAAGTAACCCTCGCCTTGCAAGGTCTGGAACATCTCGTTAATCGGGTACTGCATAATCATCTCTGTTTAGGTTCTAAACGATCATTATCGCAGATTTGCACGCCCAGGTCTTGTCCTCAGCTGCGATGGCGTGCGCTTCACTCCACCCAGCCCTAAGGCCAACCATCAGAAGATAAAACTGCGGTTATTGTTCCTCTTCACGCCGCCAGATTTATAAACTTTCCGCCGCCGGGTAATAATTCATTTTATTTTTTAGATTCACGCCTTTGATGTAACCAAATGTTTTAAGTATTACATTTTATAAAAATTTAAAAAACCGATCGTTAAATAAAATAACCATTAAAATCATACATGTACAAACTGATACATGAAAGATCGAATCTTTATAAATAGCCTGATGTCGAATCCAATCGGCGCCCGTTCATAACCTTAATACCGTCTTAAGGAATGGCCTAAATGGCCCATTTGCCATTTACCCGCCGTTTAGTTTAGCCCGCCTAGAATCCACTCGACTAACCATGATGAGACTGTATCCATGAATACATTATTAATAACAGGCGTTACCGGATTTCTGGGTGGAGCAGTTCTAGAGAATATCCTGAATCAAAAAAATGGGGTTAATCTGCTGCTTTTAGTTCGTGCCGATAATGGTGAAGCAGCGCTTGCCCGGGTTAAAGACAATCTGCGTAAATTCAATATCGCCGAGGAGACGCTGGCGACGCTGAGTACCCGGCACATACTGCTGGGTGATTTGGCGAATCCAGAAGGATTCCTTGCCGATCCGCGCCTCGACGGCGTCACCCACGTGCTCAACTGCGCCGCCGTCGCCTCGTTCGGCAACAATCCGCTGATCTGGAAAGTCAACGTTGAGGGGACGCTCCGCTTTGCCCAGCGCATGGCCGAGGTCTCCGGGCTGCAGCGCTTCCTGCACGTTGGCACGGCAATGTCGTGCTCGCCGGAGCCTGATTCTCTGGTTGCGGAAAGCGCCGAATTCCGCGAACGCGCCGAGCACCTTGTGGAGTACACGCACTCTAAATCGACCATCGAGCGGCTGATGCAGCAGGAGTGCCCGACGCTCCCGCTGACTATCGCCCGCCCTTCTATCGTCGTCGGCCATACCCATCACGGCTGCCAGCCCTCCAGCAGCATCTTCTGGGTATTCAGCATGGGCCTGATGCTGCAAAAGTTCATGTGTTCGATGGAGGACAGGATTGATGTTATTCCCGTTGATTACTGTGCCGACGCGCTGCTGATGCTGCTCGACAGCCCGCTGGCTCGTGGAGAAGTGGTGCATATTTCGGCGGGGGAGGAAAATAGCGTCAAGTTTGCCGAGATTGACAGCGCGATGGCCTCAGCGCTGGAGCGTCTGCCGGTCGGCGACAGCTATGCCCAGGTGAGCTACGAGACGCTGGTTAAGATGCGCCGTGAGCTAAAAGATATCTTTGGTCCGTGCAACGAGCGCCTGATGCTCAAAGCCATGCGCCTGTACGGCGCGTTCGCCACGCTTAACGTCCGCTTCAGTAACGATAAGCTGCTGAGTATGGGGATGCCCAAACCGCCGCGCTTTACCGATTACATTGACCGCTGCGTGCAAACGACCCGCGGGCTTTCTATTCCGCAACAGATGGCCGTCGACTTTAAATAATCGCCGGTCTGCGGACAAAAAAAATGCCAGTCCGCAGACTGGCATTTTTATATCAGATAAAGACGGGCTTATGCCTGACCTTTGATCTCTTTACGACCGTTGTACGGTGCTTTTTCGCCCAGAGCTTCTTCGATACGAATCAGCTGGTTGTATTTAGCAACGCGGTCAGAACGGCTCATAGAACCGGTTTTGATCTGGCCTGCAGCGGTACCAACAGCCAGGTCAGCGATGGTAGCGTCTTCAGTTTCGCCTGAACGGTGAGAGATAACGGCAGTGTAGCCAGCGTCTTTCGCCATTTTGATCGCAGCCAGAGTTTCGGTCAGAGAACCGATCTGGTTGAATTTGATCAGGATGGAGTTAACGATGCCTTTGTCGATACCTTCTTTCAGGATCTTGGTGTTGGTTACGAACAGATCGTCACCAACCAGCTGGATTTTGTCGCCCAGAACTTTAGTCTGGTATGCAAAGCCGTCCCAGTCAGATTCGTCCAGACCGTCTTCGATAGAGACGATCGGGTACTGTTTGGTCAGGTCTTCCAGGAAGTGAGTGAACTCTTCAGAGGTGAACGCTTTGTTGCCTTCGCCGGCCAGAACGTATTTACCGTCTTTGTAGAATTCAGAAGCCGCACAGTCCATCGCCAGAGTGATGTCGGTGCCCAGCTCGTAGCCAGCAGCTTTAACCGCTTCAGCGATAACTGCCAGAGCTTCAGCGTTGGAGCCCAGGTTCGGCGCGTAGCCGCCTTCGTCACCTACTGCAGTGTTCATGCCTTTAGCTTTCAGAACTTTAGCCAGGTTATGGAACACTTCAGAACCCATACGTACGGCTTCTTTCAGGGATTTAGCGCCAACCGGCTGAATCATAAATTCCTGGATGTCGACGTTGTTGTCCGCGTGCTCGCCACCGTTGATGATGTTCATCATCGGAACCGGCATGGAGTATTTGCCCGGGGTACCGTTCAGCTCAGCGATGTGTTCGAACAGCGGCTGACCTTTAGCAGCTGCTGCTGCCTTGGCGTTCGCCAGGGACACGGCCAGGATTGCGTTCGCACCGAAGTTAGATTTGTTTTCAGTACCGTCCAGATCGATCATGATCTTGTCGATGCCAGCCTGGTCTTTGGCGTCTTTGCCAAGGATTGCCTGAGCGATCGGGCCGTTAACCGCGCCAACAGCTTTCAGTACGCCTTTGCCCATGAAACGGGATTTGTCGCCATCGCGCAGTTCCAGCGCTTCGCGGGAACCAGTAGAAGCACCTGACGGAGCTGCTGCCATACCAACGAAACCACCTTCCAGGTGTACTTCGGCTTCAACAGTCGGGTTACCACGGGAGTCGATGATTTCACGACCGATGACTTTAACGATTTTGGACATTAGATTTTCCTCAGTACAAGTTAAACTAAAACTCCAGACAAACAATGCACCCGGATGGGTGCATTGCCGTTCTAACTCTTTTACTTCGCCTGACGCTTCTGGTACTCGCTTGCCGCTTTCACAAAACCAGCGAACAGCGGATGACCATCACGCGGTGTAGAAGTAAACTCCGGGTGGAACTGGCAGGCAACAAACCACGGATGGTTCGGCACCTCGATGATCTCGACCAACTGATCGTCCCCGGAACGGCCCGCAACGCGCAGGCCCGCATTTTCAATAGGTTTCAACAACATGTTGTTGACTTCATAACGGTGGCGATGGCGCTCGGTGATTGTCGGCTCGCCGTACAGCTGGCGTACCAGGCTATCTTCGTCCAGCTGACACTGCTGCGCGCCCAGGCGCATGGTGCCACCGAGATCGCTTCTCTCGGTACGGACTTCGACGTTGCCTTCTTCATCACGCCATTCGGTAATGAGCGCCACAACCGGGAACTTACAGTCTGGCACAAATTCCGTGGAGTTGGCGTTCTCCATCCCCGCTACGTTGCGCGCGAACTCAATCAGCGCAACCTGCATACCCAGGCAGATACCCAGATATGGAATATTGTTTTCACGCGCAAAGCGCGCGGTGGCAATCTTACCTTCAACGCCGCGGTAGCCGAAGCCGCCCGGGATCAGGATAGCATCTAAATTCTTCAGAATTTCAACGCCGCGCGTTTCCACATCCTGCGAATCAATCAGCTTGATGTTAACGGTCACGCGATTTTTCAGACCGCCGTGTTTCAGCGCTTCAATCACCGATTTGTAGGCATCCGGCAGCTCAATGTACTTACCGACCATACCGATGGTGACTTCGCCTGCCGGGTTAGCTTCTTCGTAGATAACCTGTTCCCATTCGGCCAGGTTTGCTTCCGGACAGTTCAAGCTGAATCGTTTACAAATATAATCGTCCAGACCCTGAGATTTCAACAGGCCCGGAATTTTATAAATGGAATCGACATCTTTCAGAGAAATAACGGCCTTTTCCGGGACGTTACAGAACAATGCAATTTTAGCACGTTCGTTCGCCGGGACCGCCCGATCGGAGCGACAGATCAGAATATCTGGCTGAATACCGATAGAAAGCAGCTCTTTTACGGAGTGCTGAGTCGGTTTGGTTTTGACTTCACCGGCTGCTGCCATGTATGGCACCAGGGTCAAATGCATGAACAGGGTATGCTCGCGGCCAATTTCTACCGCCATCTGACGGATAGCTTCGAGGAACGGCAGGGATTCGATATCACCGACGGTACCGCCGATTTCAACCAGCACCACGTCGTGACCTTCGCCACCGGCAAGCACGCGCTCTTTGATTGCATTCGTAATGTGCGGAATAACCTGTACGGTTGCGCCCAGGTAATCACCACGGCGCTCTTTGCGCAGGACGTCGGAGTAAATACGACCCGTAGTGAAGTTATTGCGGCGGCTCATTTTGGTGCGGATGAAACGCTCGTAATGGCCCAGGTCCAGGTCGGTTTCAGCGCCGTCTTCAGTAACGAACACTTCCCCGTGTTGGATAGGACTCATGGTACCCGGATCGACGTTGATGTACGGATCCAGTTTCATCATGGTCACGTTAAGCCCACGGGCCTCGAGAATAGCTGCGAGGGATGCTGCGGCAATGCCTTTACCCAGAGAGGATACGACCCCGCCGGTCACAAAAATATAGTTCGTTGTCATGCTGAACCTGAGAAGTTAGGGTGAAACGATGGAATAACCAGGACGGGAAAGTAGTATACCCGAACACGACGAGCGCCACAAACTTTCATTACTCCGTCTCCTTTCCAGGTCATGACAAACATAGGGAGTGAGAAAATAGCCCCTTTTGGGTAAATGTTTTTGACGCAAATCAAGCGCTTGTCATTTAAAAAATCACACAAATAGCGCTTGATCACGAAAACTCGTTAGAGATCAGTTTCCTGCCGCTTTACCTCTTGCCACACTTCTTCCATGGTATCGAGGTCCACGCCGGTCATCTCCAGCCCGCGAGCGCTCACAATGCGCTCAACTTCGCGGAAGCGACGCTCAAATTTCAGGTTGGCTTTTTGCAGCGCGGTTTCGGCTTTGACGCCTAAATGACGGGATAAATTGACCGTTGCAAACAGCAGGTCGCCGACTTCCTCCTCCAGTTTAGCTTCATCTACCACCGCCTGCTGCACTTCGTGCATCACCTCATCGATCTCCTCGTGCACCTTGTCCAGCACCGGGCCGAGCGAGGTCCAGTCAAAGCCCACTCCCGAGCAGCGCTTCTGTATTTTATGCGCGCGCATCAGCGCCGGCAGGCTGTGCGGAATATCATCCAGCGCGGAGTGCTGGGATTTTTCCGCCCGCTCGGCGCTTTTTATCTCTTCCCAGCGCGCCAGCACTTCGCTGCTGGTACCGGCGCTGGCATCGCCGAAGATATGCGGATGGCGGCGCTCCAGCTTGTCGCTGATAGCCGCGCAAACGTCGTCAAAGGCAAAGCGCCCCTCTTCCTGCGCCATCTGGGCGTAGAACACCACCTGGAACAGCAGGTCTCCCAGCTCGCCGCGCAGATCGTCAAAATCTTCGCGGGCGATAGCGTCCAGCACTTCGTAGGTTTCTTCGAGGGTATAGGGGGCAATGGTGGCAAAGGTCTGCTCTTTGTCCCACGGGCAGCCGGTTTCCGGGTCGCGCAGGCGTTGCATAATGCCGAGCAGGCGGTCGATTTGAGTCATGGTGATTCCTTGCAAAATTACGCGTATTTCCCCTCACCCACCCCGTTTAGTCAGAAAACCGCAGCCCGATGCCGGCAGCGCCGGGGCCGAGCCAGAGGCAACCTCTCCCTGCCGGGAGAGGTTGGTGGTGAAGGGGAGAGAAATTAGCCGCCGTGCAGGCGGCGGGCATCAATAACGTCCGGCACCTGGTTCAGCTTGCCGAGCACGCGGCCCAGCACCTGCAGGTTATAGATTTCGATATTCATATCGATGGTGGCCAGCTGCTGTTTGGTATCGCTACGGCTGGCAACGCCCAGCACGTTGACCTTCTCGTTGGCGAGGATGGTGGTGATATCGCGCAGCAGCCCGCTGCGATCGTTGGCGACCACGCGCACCACCAGCGAGTAGCCCGCCGAATAGCTCTCTCCCCAGACCGCATCCACGATCCGCTCCGGCGCGTGCGACTGCAGCTCCGCCAGCTGATCGCAGTCTGCCCGGTGCACCGAGATCCCGCGTCCCTGGGTGATAAAGCCGACGATCTCATCGCCGGGGATCGGCTGACAGCAGCGTGCGATGTGGTGCATCAGATTACCAACGCCTTCCACAACCACCCGACCGTTGTCTTTGCTGCGATTCTGCGGCGCCCAGCTCTTCTGCTGCAGCTGCTTCAGCGCCGCCGCATCCTGCTCGGCCGCGCTCGGCTTATTGAACTGCGCCTGCAGGAAGTTGACCATCTGGTTAAGGCGAATATCTCCGCCGCCAATGGCCGCCAGCAGCTCATCCAGCTCGTTGAAGTTGTAGCGCGGCAGCAGATGCTTTTCTGCGTCCTTCAGGCTGATGCCGAGATGCTCAAGCTCATCGTCAAGGATCTGCCGCCCGGCGATAATATTTTTGTCGCGATCCTGCTTGCGGAACCAGGCGTGAATTTTCGAGCGCCCGCGGCTGGTGGTGACGTAGCCAAGGTTCGGGTTCAGCCAGTCGCGGCTTGGGTTGGGCTGCTTCTGGGTGATGATTTCAATCTGATCGCCCATTTGCAGCTGATAGGTAAACGGCACAATGCGTCCGCTGATTTTCGCCCCGATGCAGCGATGCCCGACGTCGCTGTGGATGTGGTAGGCGAAATCGAGCGGCGTCGAGCCGGCGGGTAAATCGACAACGTCGCCTTTCGGCGTAAAGACGTATACCCGGTCGTCAAAGACCTGGCTACGCACTTCATCCAGCATTTCGCCAGAATCCGCCATCTCTTCCTGCCAGGCGATCAGCTTACGCAGCCAGGCGATACGATCTTCGTAACCGCGGCCGCCGCCCACCACTGCGCCAGCACCCTCTTTGTACTTCCAGTGCGCGGCGACGCCCAGCTCGGCATCCTCATGCATCTGGCGAGTACGAATTTGAATTTCCACCGTTTTGCCGCCGGGACCGAGCACCACGGTATGAATAGACTGGTAGCCGTTCGGTTTTGGGTTAGCGACGTAATCATCGAACTCATCCGGCAGATGACGATAGTGAGTATGTACTATCCCCAACGCGGCGTAGCAGTCCTGCAGGCGCTCAGCGACGATACGCACCGCCCGCACGTCAAACAGCTCATCAAAGGTGAGATGCTTTTTCTGCATTTTGCGCCAGATGCTGTAGATGTGCTTCGGCCGACCGTACACTTCGGCCTTAACGCCTTCCGTTTTCATTTCTGAGCGCAGGTGGCCGACGAACTCGTCAATGTAGTGTTCGCGGTCGATTCGCCGCTCGTGCAGCAGCTTGGCGATGCGCTTATATTCGTCCGGATGCAGATAGCGGAAGCAGTAATCCTCCAGCTCCCACTTCAGCTGGCCGATCCCTAAACGGTTGGCCAGCGGGGCGTAGATATTGGTGCACTCTTTTGCCGCCAGTACACGCTCATCTTCAGGCTCGTCTTTGACTTCCCGCAGGTGGGCGATACGTTCGGCGAGCTTGATGACCACGCAGCGGAAATCGTCGACCATCGCCAGCAGCATGCGGCGAATGTTATCCACCTGTTCTGAGGAGACGGAGTCGGTATGGGTGGCCTTGAGCTGGCGGATGGCCGCCATGTCGCGTACGCCGTGGATCAGGGTCACCACCGATTTACCGACGCTCTCCTGCATCACCTCTTCGCTGACGACCTCACCGTCCGCCAGCGGGAACAGCATCGCGGCCCGCAGCGTATCGATGTCCATGCTCAATGTGGAGAGAATTTCTACCATCTCCACGCCGCGCCATAGCAGGATATCCGCACGCGGATGCCCCTGCGTTTGCTCGCGACAATAGTCCCAGGTTTCGGCTAAGCGTTCACACGACTGCTGGCTGGAAATTCCCAGACTCGCGATCCATTTATTCGGGTCAAATTCACCAGCTTTATTTAGATGTGCACTTCTTACCGCAACCATTGTCCTCTCCTTAAGGGACCTGGCCTGCCGAAGTCGGCAAGCCTCAACTTTTACACGTCATCCTGCAAACCGTGTCGCGTCGGCGCCTGTCCGCTCACCTCAGTTTCTGGGCTAAGCGGGCCGCTGAGGATTTACTCTACTGCCGCCTCGATGCGATTCGTATGATTTTGTGCAAGCTTGTGCTCAAACAGCACCATTGATTCCAGATGCCCGGTATGCGGGAACATATCCAGCATCGCCAGGCGTTGGATTTCATACCCCGCCGCTAAAAGCAGTTCGCTATCGCGCGCCAGCGTCGCCGGGTTACAGGAGACATAGACTACGCGCTGCGGGGCTAATTTTATAATGTGTAACATCACGCCAGGCGCACCGGCTCTTGCCGGATCGAGCAGTATTTTATCAAAGCCATGCTGCGCCCAGGCCTGGCGCGTCACGTCCTCTTCCAGATTTTCATGGAAGAATGTGACGTTATGCAGATGGTTAAGCGCGGCGTTCTCACGCCCCTTTTCCACCAGAGCAGGAACGCCCTCAACGCCCACAACCTGCGCTGCGCGCTGCGCCAGCGGTAGGGTAAAATTGCCCATTCCGCAGAACA
This sequence comes from Klebsiella terrigena, assembly GCF_006539725.1. GTDB lineage: Bacteria > Pseudomonadota > Gammaproteobacteria > Enterobacterales > Enterobacteriaceae > Klebsiella > Klebsiella terrigena. The sequence goes on from NZ_BJNO01000008.1 coordinate 129,980, forward strand.
GATCCAGCACCCGGTCCTGCGGCTGAATATCCAGCCACTCGAGGGCCGTGCGCACCATCAGCTGATTAACGCCGTCGTTAACCTGAATAAAGTCGCGCGGACTGAACACTAAGCGTAGTCCGTCTGACGTATACCATGGCGCTTCGCCGCTAATATGTTCAAGTATCTCGCTTTGCGGCGCGAGGTACAGGGAAAGACCGTGAGATTGCGAAAATCGTTCCAGTTTTTCTTTATCGCCGGCGGGCAGCGCTGCGGTATGACGCAATACCATCAGCGGCCCGTTATCGGCCTGCACCAGCTCAACGTGGCCCAGCTGACGCACGGATTTCAGACTGCTCAGACATTCGCGCACCGCCGGCAGCAATGCCTCAAGAGTGGGCACCAAAACGGGGCACTGCACCACTTCGACAATGTCGTTGGAGCTGGCCTGGCGAAAGCCCATGCGTAATTGTTGGGTCTTTGGCTGATAATTCAAGCTCAGGCGCGCGCGTCGACGATAGCCCCACGGCGAAGCGGCTATAATCTCATCGACATCGCGTTTCATCAGGCGGCCGAGCGCGGCGCGTTTGCTTTGCTGCTGCAGCTCAACGCTGGCATGCTGCTGCTGGCAGCCGCCGCAGACGCCAAAATGCGGGCAGCGCGGCGTCTGGCGCTGCGGGCTGTCGTTGAGGCGGCGTTTTACCGTGGCGTGCGCGTACTGTTTTTTCTCGTCAACCAGCACGACCTCAGCCTGCTCCTGCGGCAGCAGGCCGCGAACAAACAGCGCTTTTCCCTGGTGACGCGCAACGCCCTGACCAAAGGGATCGAGGTCATTGACTGTAACGGTTATGATCTGGCGCGTCGTCACACGCCGTTTTGCAGAGTAGAATTGCGCCATCGTAGAGATTTGTCTCAATAAATATACTGACTCTTATTCTCCCATAACGGAACCGCATGACCAACTACAGCCTACGTGCTCGCATGATGATTCTTATTCTGGCACCCACCGTACTTATTGGTTTGCTGCTCAGTATTTTCTTCGTCGCCCATCGCTATCACGACCTGCAGCGGCAGCTGGAAGACGCCGGAGCCAGTATTATCGAGCCTCTGGCGGTCTCCAGCGAATACGGCATGAATTTGCAAAACCGCGAATCTATCGGGCAGCTGATAAGCGTGCTGCACCGCCGCCACTCGGATATTGTGCGCGCAATTTCGATCTATGATTCGCAAAATAAGCTCTTTGTGACCTCCAATTTTCAGCTTAACCCCAGCGAGCTGCGGCTGGAAAAAGGGGCAAAGTTCCCCCACCAGCTCAGCGTGACCCGCAAAGGCGACGTGATGATTTTGCGTACCCCTATCATCTCGGAGAGCTATTCGCCCGATGAGTCGCCGGTGACCGATGCCAAAATGCCCGGCAACATGCTGGGCTACGTGGCCCTCGAGCTGGATCTGAAATCGGTACGCCTGCAGCAGTACAAAGAGATTTTTATCTCCAGCGTCATGATGCTGTTTTGTATCGGGATTGCGCTGATTTTCGGCTGGCGGCTGATGCGGGACGTCACCGGGCCGATCCGCAATATGGTGAATACCGTTGACCGCATTCGCCGCGGGCAGCTGGATAGCCGCGTCGAAGGGTTTATGCTCGGCGAGCTGGATATGCTGAAGAACGGCATCAACTCCATGGCGATGTCGCTGGCGGCCTACCATGAAGAGATGCAGCACAATATCGATCAGGCGACGTCCGATCTGCGCGAAACCCTCGAGCAAATGGAGATCCAAAACGTGGAGCTGGATCTGGCGAAAAAACGCGCTCAGGAAGCCGCGCGTATCAAATCAGAGTTCCTCGCCAATATGTCCCACGAGCTGCGTACGCCGCTGAACGGCGTGATTGGCTTTACCCGCCTGACGCTGAAAACCGATTTAAACACCACCCAGCGCGATCATCTGACTACCATCGAGCGCTCCGCCAACAACCTGCTGGCAATCATCAACGACGTGCTCGACTTCTCCAAACTGGAGGCCGGGAAGCTTATTCTCGAGAGCATCCCGTTCCTGCTGCGCAATTCGCTGGATGAGGTAGTGACCCTGCTGGCGCACTCGGCGCACGATAAAGGGCTGGAGCTGACGCTCAACATCAAAAATGACGTGCCGGATAATATTATCGGCGACCCGCTGCGCCTGCAGCAGATCATCACTAACCTGGTGGGCAACGCCATCAAGTTCACCGAGCACGGGAATATCGACGTGCTGGTGGAGCAGCGCGCCATCAGCAACTCCCGGGTGCAGATCGAGATTCAAATCCACGATACCGGGATCGGCATTCCGGAGCGCGACCAGTCGCGGCTGTTCCAGGCCTTCCGCCAGGCCGATGCCAGCATCTCCCGCCGTCACGGCGGCACCGGGCTGGGGCTGGTGATTACCCAGCGGCTGGTGAAGGAGATGGGGGGTGATATCTCCTTCCACAGCCAGCCTAATCGCGGCTCGACCTTCTGGTTCCATATCAGCCTCGACCTTAACCCGAACGCCATTCCCGACAGCCCGCTGACCGACTGCCTGCGGGGGAAAACGCTGGCCTATATCGAAGCCAACGCCGCGGCGGCCCAGTGCACGATGGAGCTGCTGGCTAACACGCCGCTGGAGGTGGTCTACAGCCCGACGTTTTCCGCTCTGCCGGAGGCGCATTACGACATTCTGCTGGCCGGTATTCCGGTTTCCATGCGCGACCTTAACCAGCAAAAGGATAAGCTCACCAAAGCCTGTTCGATGGCCGATAATTTACTTCTCGCGCTCCCCTGCCACGCGCAGATCAACGCCGAAGCGCTGAAGCGCGAGGGCGTGGCCGCCTGCCTGCTTAAACCGCTGACCTCAACCCGGCTCCTCCCTGCGCTAACGGCCTCCTGTCGGACGCAGCCCGCGGTGATGTTGACGCATACGGACAGCAGCAAGCTGCCGATGACGGTGATGGCGGTTGACGATAATCCGGCCAACCTGAAGCTTATCGGCGTGCTGCTGGAGGACCTGGTCCAGAACGTTACGCTCTGCGAGAGCGGCCAGCGCTCCGTAGAGCTGGCCAAGCAGATGCAGCTGGATCTGGTGCTGATGGATATTCAGATGCCGGACATGGACGGCATTCGCGCCTGCGAGCTCATCCGCCACCTCCCTCACCACCAGCAAACGCCGGTCATCGCGGTCACGGCCCACGCGCTGGAGGGACAAAAAGAGAAGCTGCTGAGCGCCGGCATGAACGATTACCTGGCAAAACCGATTGAAGAGGACAAGCTGCACAGCCTGCTGCTGCGCTATCAGCCGGGGATGCACGCCGCCGCCCCGCTGGCGGCCGAAGTGGTTGAACCCCCGGTCGATCATAACGTGACCCTCAGTTGGCAGCTTGCGCTGCGGCAGGCGGCGATGAAGCCAGACCTGGCGCGGGAGATGCTGCAGATGCTGATCGCCTTTATGCCAGAGGTGCGTAACAAGGTTGAAGAGCAGCTGGTGGGCGAAGCGCCGGAAGGGTTGCTGGATTTGATTCATAAGCTTCACGGAAGCTGCAGCTACAGCGGCGTGCCGCGGCTGAAGAAGCTGTGTCAGACCATCGAGAGCCAGCTGCGCGCGGGAACCGCCGCCGAAGATCTGGAGCCCGAGCTTCTGGAACTGCTGGATGAGATGGATAACGTCACGCGGGAAGCCTGCAAGCTAATGGGCATCTAGCCCCGGCAGCTCTGCGGGCCCAGGCAGCAGCCCGGCCCCGCGGAGCGCGGCTACAGTTTTTGCCCCATTTTCAGTATCGCCGCCACGTTGCGCGCCGTCATGCGCACGTTATCGGCGGCATTTTCCAGCGCCTCTTCGAGGGTGCAGACCGAATAGAGCACGCTGAAAACCGCATCCAGTCCGTGCTGATGCACAACGCCCACGTCCGCAGTCAGGCTGCCGGCAATGCCAATCACCGGGATGTTGTAGCTTTTCGCCACCTTAGCCACCCCAACCGGCACCTTGCCGTGAATAGTCTGGCTGTCAATGCGCCCCTCTCCGGTGATAACCAGGTCGGCGTCCGCCACCCGCTCCGAGAGGTGCAGGGCGTCGGTCACAATCTCAATCCCCGGGCGCAGCTTCGCCCCGCAAAACGCGTAGAGCGCGGCGCCCATTCCGCCCGCCGCGCCGCCGCCCTCAAGGTGCAGGACATCAATGCCGAGATCGCGATGAATAATTTGCGCGAAATGCGTCAGCGCGCGATCGAGGCGGGCGATCATCTCCGCCGTCGCCCCTTTCTGCGGGCCAAATACCGCCGTCGCACCTTCCGGGCCGGTGAGCGGGTTGGTCACGTCGCAGGCAACCTCGATGCGGCAATCCGTTAAGCGTTGATCCAGCTCGCTGAGGTCAATCTTCGCCAGCGCCTCCAGCGCCGCGCCGCCGGCCGCTAGCTGCCGATTATCTTCCGTCAGCAGCTTGCCGCCCAGCGCCTGCACCATCCCGGCGCCGCCGTCGTTAGTGGCGCTGCCGCCGATGCCGATAATAATCTGCTTCACGCCGCTGTCCAGCGCGTGGCGGATCAGCTCCCCGGTCCCCCAGCTGGTGGTGAGCAGCGGATTACGGCGCGCCGGCGGTACGCTCTCCAGGCCGCTGGCCGCCGCCATTTCGATATAGGCGCAGCGTTCGTCGCCGGAAAGGCCGTAAAACGCGTTCACCGGCTCGCCGAGCGGGCCGGTAACGGCAGCCCGCACCAGATGCCCCTGAGTGGCGGCGACCATCGCTTCGACGGTCCCCTCCCCGCCGTCGGCGACCGGTAGCTTGAGGTATTCTGCATCGGGATAAATCTCCCTGAACCCCTGCTCTATCGCGGTCGCTACGCCCAGCGCACTCAGGCTCTCCTTGTATGAATCTGGTGCAATGACTATTTTCATAAGCTGTCCTTAACATGAACACAAGCCAGATAGCAAAAAGCGACCGGCCCCCGCAGGAGCCGGTTTGTCCTCAGCGCACCATGCACGGGCGCTTGTTATTAAACGTCCACTCCGGGATCAGGTACTGCATCGCCATCGCATCGTCGCGAGCGCCCAGGCCGTGCTTTTTATACAGCTCATTAGCCAGCATAACGCGGTCCATGTCGAGCTCTACGCCAAGGCCTGGCGTCGAAGGTACCTGCACCATACCACCTTTGATCTCAAAAGGTTGTCGGGTCAAACGCTGGTTCCCTTCCTGCCAGATCCAGTGGGTATCAATGGCGGTGATCTTACCCGGTGCCGCCGCCGCAACGTGGGTGAACATCGCCAGCGAGATATCAAAATGGTTATTGGAGTGCGAACCCCAGGTCAGGCCAAACTCATGGCACATCTGGGCAACCCGCACCGATCCCTGCATGGTCCAGAAGTGCGGATCGGCCAGCGGGATATCAACCGACTGCAGCGACAGGGTGTGCCCCATCTGCCGCCAGTCGGTGGCAATCATATTGGTCGCCGTCGGCAGACCGGTCGCGCGGCGGAATTCAGCCATCACCTCACGGCCGGAGTAGCCCTGCTCGGCCCCGCACGGATCTTCCGCGTAGGCCAGCACGCCTTTCAGCTGTTTACCAATGGCGATGGCTTCGTCGAGCAGCCAGGCGCCGTTCGGGTCAAGCGTTACCCGCGCCTGCGGGAAGCGCTTCGCCAGCGCGACGATAGACTCGGCCTCCTCCTCGCCGGCCAGCACGCCGCCTTTGAGTTTGAAATCGTTGAAGCCGTACTTCTCATAGGCCGCTTCCGCCAGGCGCACGACGGCGTCCGGGGTCATGGCCTCTTCGTGGCGCAGCCGATACCAGTCACACTTCTCATCCGTCTGGCTCTGGTAGGCCAGCGGCGTGGCCTGACGGTTGCCGACGAAGAACAGATAGCCAAGCATTTCCACTTCGCTACGCTGCTGCCCGTCGCCCAGCAGTGAAGCCACGTTCACCCCAAGGTGCTGCCCAAGCAGGTCCAGCAGCGCCGCTTCAATCCCGGTTACCACATGAATAGTGGTACGCAGGTCAAAGGTTTGCAAACCGCGGCCGCCGGCATCGCGGTCGGCAAACTGCTGGCGAACGGCACCCAGCACATTTTTGTATTCGCCGAGAGTTTTGCCGACAACCAGCGCCGCGGCATCCTCCAGGGTCTGGCGGATTTTCTCGCCGCCAGGAATTTCGCCCACCCCGGTGTGACCCGAGTTATCTTTAATAATCACGATATTGCGGGTGAAGTACGGCGCGTGCGCGCCGCTGAGATTCATCAGCATGCTGTCGTGACCGGCCACCGGGATAACCTGCATAGAGGTGACTACCGGCGTTGAGAATTGCGTCGTCATGATTGAATCCTTTTCTAATTAATTGCGGCCGAAAACGGGACGTTTGCGGTCAAATTTCCAACCCGGGATCAGGTATTGCATTGGGGCGGCGTCGTTACGCGCCCCTCCGGGCAGCGTCTTATAGGCCTCGTGCGCCTTTTGCACCTGCTCCCAGTCCAGTTCCACGCCCAGACCCGGCGCGTCAGGTACGGCAATCCTGCCGTTTTCAATCTGCAGCGGATTTTTGGTCAGGCGGCAGTCGCCCTCCTGCCAAATCCAGTGGGTATCGATGGCGGTCGGATTGCCCGGCGCCGCCGCGCCGACGTGGGTAAACATAGCCAGTGAAATATCGAAGTGGTTATTTGAGTGGCAGCCCCACGTCAGCCCCCAGTCATCGCACAGCTGCGCGACCCGCACCGCGCCGGACAAGGTCCAGAAGTGCGGATCGGCGAGCGGGATATCCACCGCGTTGAGCATCACCGCGTGCCCCATTTCACGCCAGTTAGTGGCAATCATATTGGTTGCTACCGGCAGCCCGGTGGCGCGGCGGAATTCCGCCATTACCTCGCGACCGGAAAAGCCCTGTTCGGCGCCGCAGGGATCTTCGGCGTAGGTCAGCACGTCCTGCAGACCTTTGCAGAGTTCAATGGCTTCATCCAGCAGCCAGGCGCCGTTGGGATCGACGGTAATACGCGCATCCGGGAACCGTTTTTTCAGCGCGCGAGCGGTATCAATCTCCTGCTCGCCCGGCAGCACGCCACCCTTAAGCTTGAAGTCTTTAAAGCCGTAGCGCTCCTGGGCGGCCTCAGCGAGGCGGACCACCGCTTCGCTGCTCAGCGCTTCCTGATGCCGCAGGTGGTACCAGTCGTGCTGGCCTGGAGTAGTCTCCAGGTACGGCAGATCCGTTTTCTGGCGATCGCCGATATAGAAGAGATAGCCCAGAACGGTGACCGCGTCGCGCTGTTTGCCCGGCCCCAGCAGCTCGCACACCGGGACATTCAGCGCTTTGCCCAGCAGATCCAGCAGCGCAGCCTCCAGCGCCGCGACTGCGTTAACCCGCAGTTCGAAGGTCCAGGCGCCGTTTCCGAAAGTGTCGAAATCCGCCGCCTGATTGCCTTTATGCACCTGCTGAACCACCTTGTTCAGGCGCGCAATTTCCTGCCCCAGCACCTGCGGAATCGCGTCCACCAGCGTCTGGTAGATAACTTCACCGCCGGGGGCCTCGCCGATGCCGGTGTTGCCTGCGCTGTCGGTGAGTACCACGATATTGCGGGTAAACCAGGCGCCGTGCGCGCCGCCGATATTCAGCAGCATACTGTCATGCCCGGCCACCGGGATCACCTTCATATCGGTGACGACTGGAGTCGATTGTGTATTCATCGTTAGCGCTCCCCTACAGGCTTCAGTTCGATACGTTTAATATCTCCCACCAGCACCAGGTAGCTCAGTACCGCCACCAGCGCATGCACCCCGACATAAATCAGCGCCCCGTTGAACGAGCCCGTCGTCCCGACGATGTAGCCGATGGCAATAGGCGTGACGATACCGGAGATATTGCCGAACATATTGAACAGACCGCCGGAGAGGCCGCTTATCTCTTTCGGCGCGGTATCCGCCATCACCGCCCAGCCCAGCGCGCCGATGCCCTTGCCGAAGAAGGCCATCGCCATAAAGCCGATAATCATCCATTCCGCGTTAACGTAGTTACAGAACACCATTACCATCGACAGCAGCATGCCAAGCACGATGGGGGTCTTGCGGGCAATATTCAGCGAGCCGGTGCGGCGCATCAGCCAGTCGGAGATAATGCCGCCTAAGACGCCGCCGACAAAGCCGCAGATGGCGGGAACGGAGGCGACAAACCCGGCTTTCAGAATCGACATGCCGCGCGCCTGCACCAGATAGACCGGGAACCAGGTGATAAAGAAGTAGGTCAACGCGTTGATGCAGTACTGGCCGATGTAGATCCCGACCATCATTCGCGATCCGATCAGCTGTTTGATCTGTCCCCACTTTTCACTGAACGGCACCTTCTGCGCGTTTTTCTTCTGATCCATATTGATCAGCGCCCCGCCGGCGGCGATATAGTCCAGCTCTTTTTGGTTCACGCCGGGGTGCTGATTCGGCTCGTGGATCACTTTCAACCACACGAAGCTAATCACGATCCCCAGTCCTCCCATAAAGAAGAAGACGTGCGACCAGCCGACTTCGTGGGTCAGCCAGCCCATGATCGGCGCGAAGATAACGGTGGCAAAGTACTGGGCGGAGTTAAAAATAGAGACCGCGGTGCCTCTCTCCTGCGCCGGGAACCAGGCCGCGACGATGCGGCTATTGCCGGGAAAGGATGGCGCTTCCGCTAAGCCGACGAGGAATCGCAGGGTAAACAGCGCGATGATGATGCCAAAACCGCTAAAGATATCGACGAAACCCTGCAAGAGGGTAAACATCGACCAAATGAAGATCGACCAAAAATAGACCCGTTTTGAGCCAAAGCGATCGAGCAGCCAACCGCCGGGGATCTGACCAATAACGTAGGCCCATGAGAACGCAGAGAAAACGTAGCCCATTCCCACCGCGTCGAGGCCAATATCTTTGGCCATTTCCGAGCCGGCAATCGACAGCGTCGCGCGGTCGCCGTAGTTAAAAGAGGTGACGATAAACAGCATCACCACTATCCAGTAGCGGGCGTTGGTGCGTTTTTCCGCGCCGCTCGCCGCCTGACTTAATGTACTCATTGTTGCACTCCTGAATCATAGCAATTAGCTACGTTCATTCTGAACAGCACAACCTGTAGGGTAGTCAGAATGACGTGTTAGTGTTTTCGTTTTATCTGGCATTTTGCTTTTTCAAACTGGCAGGAAAAGTATAAAAAGAGGACATGGCTGGCTCACCGTGCACATACACAGCTTTGCGGGACGTGCTGAAATCGATTTATGGCTTATGCCTAATCAGATGGGGGGTAGTTCACGGAAATGAAAAGCAACCGCCGGTTAGCGCTGCCGGTGACGGTGCAAACGGCAGGAGTGTGAAATGTCTCTCTTGACCCGGTGAAAACAGGCGCAAAAAACCACTTTTAGCCAGTGGTTTTTAGGCAGGTGCCTGAACCCCTGACGGGCGGGCGCGGGTATGATCCTGTTGAGCGTTTATCCGGCGCTGGCCTTCAGAAGGGACGCCCTCTACGTAGGGGGAGAGCGTCACTTTTCATCCGCTTATTCGAGCAGGGTCGCCCACTGTTCAACCCACGGGTTGGACACGCCTTCGGGCTCCGGGTCTTCGCTGGCGTCGATCGTCAGCATGTCGCCGATGCGCTTTGCGCCCTGCTCCTGCAGCAGCGCATCAAAGGTCTTGCCGCCGCCGCAGAAGTTAGCGTAGGTGCTGTCGCCGAGCGCAATGATTCCGTAGCGCAGGTGCGGCTGGTACATATCCTTAATGCCTTCGTACAGCGGAATGATGCTGTCCGGCAGATCGCCCTGTCCGGTCGTTGACGTCACGACCAGAACGTATTTGCCGCTGTAGGGCTCCCAGTCCTGAACCTCCGGGTCTTCGAACACCTTCGCCTTGTGGCCCAGGCCGCTCAAAATGGCTTCAGCTTCTTCAGCGACCAGCAGCGCGTTACCGTACATCGTACCGACAAAAATTCCGACTTCTGCCATCTTTATCTCCCTGGATTGACCTCAATCCGTTCATCCTGACCGCTGTCGTCTGCAAACTCAACCCTTTCATTTAACGGCAGAAGGCCTCGCCAGCCAAACTGCGACAGCGCCCGCATCCACACGTCGTCCAGGCTGGCGCGAATGACCAGCGGCTCGCCGGTAAACGGATGGGTTAACGAGAGCTGGCTGGCGTGCAGCATCAGGCGGTCGCAGGCAAAGTTTTCAACCGCGCTGCGGTTCTGGCGCAAATCACCGTGCTTGCTGTCGCCGATAATCGGGTGGCGCAGGTGGGAGAGATGGCGACGCAGCTGGTGCTTACGCCCCGTTTTCGGCTCCAGCTCAACCAGGCTATAGCGCGTCGTCGGATAGCGTCCGGTGGCGACCGGCATCTCAACCGTCGCCAGGCCACGATAGTGGGTGACCGCCGGCTGCGGGCCTTTATCTTCGCGCGCGAATTTGTCGGCTATTTTATCCAGCTCTTCAACCAGCGGATAATCGAGCAGCGCCTCTTCGGTCAGCCAGCCGCGGGCAATGGCGTGGTAGCGTTTTTGCATCTGGTGCAGCTCAAACTGCTGCGACAGTCGTCTTCCCGCCTCGCTTGATAGCCCCATCAGCAGCACGCCGGAGGTCGGTCTGTCGAGGCGATGGGCGGTAAAGACGTGCTGACCAATCTGATCGCGCACCGTTTGCATGACCACCACTTTCTCATCGCGATCCAACCAGCTGCGGTGGACCAGCCAGCCGGAGGGCTTATTGACCGCCACCAGCCACTCGTCCTGATAGATAATTTCCAGCATCAGGCGTCGTCGCTCGCAAAAAGGGTATCCAGCAGCAGCAGCTCAGCCAGCACGCGATCGCGCAGCGGGTGGGCGGCATCAAGGGCCACCTCATAATAAGGGGCGACGGCAAAACTCTGCGGCAGCGGCTGCTCAGCGTCCAGCAGCTGATGCATACGCGGGATCAGCACCCACTGCAGCCACTCCAGCGGCTCCATAGTATCCATGCAGAACGGGCTGTCGCTGGCAAAAGCGCTGCTTTGCGGCGCGTTTTCCTGCCAGTACTGCGTTTCGCGCAGTAGCGCTTCAATAGCGTGCAGGCGCTCGCGCACGCTGAGGTGAAGAGTCATGGGGAAACCTCGATGAGTTGTAAACCGGCGCAGAATAGCAAATTCAGAAGAGAAATAAAAAAAGGGAGCACTGTATAAACAGTGCTCCCGGTTCGTTTCGCAGCAATCCAGCTACATTGGTGCTCCCTGCTCGTCCGTGAAAACTTTTCCTGAGGTCTCCTGACCATGTTCATCCATAAACCAGTGCGTCCTGCTTTCACACCACCCCGATGTGAAATTACCTGTCCTTAAGTCTATCCCGATCTTCCTGATCCACCGTTCATCATGAGCGGCTCACGTTCTCCATCCTGGAGGTGTCCTTTACGCCATCCTGCGTTATCCTGTGCTTCATCCTGAAGCCTGTCCTTGCTACGCCTTCCCGGCGGGTCCTGCAGAAGTGTCATCATCCTGATGTTCACTTCATTTCGCGACTTCCTGTCGACGTACATAGGATCACTGATTCCGCCTCGTCTTACAACCCTTCATACGACAATCTCTTAAGATTAGTCACCACTAAAAAAGACCATATAAAACCTAACCATATGAATTAAAATAGTTTATTAAATATTAAATAGTTGAAAAATGACTTAAATGATGACGATCTCTTACAGGTATTGTAAGAGATCTCTCACAAACGGACCGGCATAATGGATTACACAACCGGCTCGAGCTGGTTGAGAAAACTCGCCAGGGAGGCAGAAAGGGTCGTACGTTTGCGCGTGCCGAGGGTCTCTTTGAGGACTTCGCCGCTGACGTTACAAACGGAGATAACGTCCAGCTCGCTGTCCAGCGTGGCGATAAACAGGGTCGGCGACAGCTTCAGGCGTTTTTGCACCACCAGGTGGCCGATCAGATTTTCCTGCATGCGCTGGAAGTCATCCGGGCTCCAGGCCTGCAGCAGGGTCATCGTTTCGCCCGCAAAGCGCGCCTGCATATCGCCGGCGAACTGGGTGGTATAATAACTATGAGCCGGCTGTTGTACCACAATATCGAAGGCCCTTTCAACCGCGCTGATATTGGCGGGGAGAGAAAAGGGCTGCGGCTGCCAGAAAACGGCGTCGGCGTCCGTCGCGCTGATGCAGGGCGACGGGATGCCGTAAAGCTCTTCGCTGCGCGGCAGGCTTGCGCGCTGCTGCTGCCAGGCGTCGCAATAACGTTGGGTAAATGCTTGCAGCGCTTCTGCGGTCTGATTGTCCACCGGTTTCTCTCTTCACGTTAGCCAGGATACACTTAGCGAATAGTGTACCCGCTTTACTATGGTGAAACATGTCTTCTTATGAGAATCATCAGGCCCTCGCTGGCCTGACGCTCGGTAAATCAACCGATTACCGTGATACCTACGACGCGTCCCTGCTGCAGGGCGTGCCGCGCAGCCTGAACCGCGATCCGCTGGGCCTGCACGCCGACAGCCTGCCCTTCCACGGCGGCGATATCTGGACGCTGTACGAGCTCTCCTGGCTGAATGCAAAAGGTCTGCCGCAGGTTGCGGTGGGCCACGTCGAGCTGAGCGATACCAGCGTGAACCTCGTAGAGTCGAAGAGCTTTAAGCTCTATCTCAACAGCTTCAACCAGACCCGATTTGCCGACTGGCAGGAGGTGCAGGCGACCCTGACGCGCGACCTTAGCGCCTGCGCCCAGGGCGAGGTCACGGTTGCGCTCTATCGCCTCGACGAACTCGAAGGCCAGCCGGTAGCCCATCTGCACGGCACCTGCATCGACGATCAGGATATCGAAGTTGATAACTATGAATTCAGCACCGACTACCTGCTGGACGCTGCCGGCGACAAAATCGTCGAAGAGACGCTGGTGAGCCATCTGCTGAAATCCAACTGCCTGATCACCCATCAGCCGGACTGGGGTTCGGTGCAAATCCAGTATCGCGGGCCAAAAATCGATCGCGAAAAGCTGCTGCGCTACCTGGTCTCGTTCCGCCACCATAACGAGTTTCACGAGCAGTGCGTCGAGCGGATCTTCAACGACCTCCTGCGCTTCTGCCAGCCGCAGTCGCTCTCCGTCTACGCCCGCTACACCCGCCGTGGCGGCCTCGACATCAACCCGTGGCGCAGCAACGCGGACTTTGTTCCCGCTATCGGCCGTCTCGCGCGTCAGTAGGCAAAATATTTCACACTTTGCGTGCGTTCACGCGTACGCAAGGTTGTGAAAACGCCGCAGGCAGGGCTATTGTAATCACAGGAAGACGATAATCGTCCTGTTAAGGAGTTCACTTGATTACACATGTTAGCCCGCTTGGTTCAATGGATATGCTGTCACAGCTGGAAGTGGATATGCTTAAACGCACCGCCAGCAGTGACCTGTATCAACTCTTTCGCAACTGTTCGCTTGCCGTGCTCAACTCGGGGAGCCTGACCGATAACAGCAAAGAGCTGCTGTCTCGTTTTGAAAACTTCGATATTAACGTGCTGCGTCGCGAACGCGGCGTGAAGCTGGAACTGATCAACCCGCCGGAAGAGGCGTTCGTTGACGGGCGGATTATCCGTTCCCTGCAGGCCAACCTGTTTGCCGTGCTGCGCGACATTCTGTTCGTTTACGGGCAGATTCATAATACCGTTCGTCTGCCGAACCTCGACCTCGAAAGTTCGGTGCATATCACCAACCTGGTGTTCTCGATTCTGCGCAACGCCCGCGCCCTGCACGTCGGCGAAGCGCCCAATATGATTGTCTGCTGGGGCGGTCACTCGATTAATGAGACCGAATATCTCTACGCCCGCCGCGTCGGGACCCAGCTCGGCCTGCGCGAGCTGAATATCTGCACCGGCTGCGGCCCGGGCGCGATGGAAGCGCCGATGAAAGGCGCCGCGGTTGGCCATGCCCAGCAGCGCTACAAAGACAGCCGCTTTATCGGCATGACCGAACCTTCGATTATTGCCGCCGAGCCGCCGAATCCGCTGGTGAACGAACTGATCATCATGCCGGATATCGAAAAACGCCTTGAGGCCTTCGTGCGCATCGCCCACGGTATCATTATCTTCCCGGGCGGGGTGGGTACGGCGGAAGAGCTGCTCTATCTGCTGGGCATTTTGATGCACCCGGCCAACAAGGCGCAGGTGCTGCCGCTGATCCTCACCGGACCAAAAGAGAGCGAGAACTATTTCCGCGTGCTGGATGAGTTCATCGTCCACACCATGGGCGAATCGGCGCGTCGCCACTACAAGATTATCATTGACGACGCCAGCGAAGTGGCGCGTCAGCTGAAGAAAGCGATGCCGCTGGTCAAAGAGAGCCGCCGGGAAACCGACGACGCCTACAGCTTTAACTGGTCGATTCGTATTTCGCCGGACCTACAGATGCCGTTCGATCCGACGCACGAGAACATGGCCAACCTCAAGCTCTATCCGGACCAGCCGGTAGAAGTGCTGGCCGCGGATCTGCGCCGCGCCTTCTCCGGGATCGTCGCCGGGAACGTCAAAGAGGTCGGCATCCAGGCGATTGAAAAATTCGGCCCGTATAAGCTGCACGGCGATGCGGAGATAATGCGCCGGATGGACGATCTGCTGCAGGGCTTTGTCGCCCAGCACCGCATGAAGCTACCGGGCGGCAGCGCCTATATCCCTTGCTATGAAATAGGCTCCTGAGCCCTGTTCTGACCCTCCCGGGCGGCGGCTAACGCCCTGCCCGGGCAATCCAACCCGCTCTCCTGCTCTCCAGCGCACCTCCGCTCCCGCTCTCCCGCTCTCCCGTTCTCCCGTTCTCCCGTTCTCCCGTTCTCCCGTTCTCCCGTTCTCCCGTTCTCCAGCACGATAATCTGCTGACCCCGGCTCTCCCGCGCCTCCTTTCTGAAATCTATTTTCTTTGTGAATGTTTTGTAGCTTTTTACAAAGCCAATCGTTTGCCTTTCCAAAAACAGCAATAAATATCACCACAAAAAAGATATTTGAGAGCTAAAACATCGAGAACATCCCATTTTTACAGCGCAAACCTCGTTATTACGCTGCCACGCTTTTATCTCATATGCTGCGAATGTTAGCCTTCGCACCACAAATCTCTGGCTGAACATCAGAAACAGACTGTTGGACTAAAAATATCCACCCTGAAAGTGGATTATTGCAATTGAGATCGCGATCACTGATAGATTTCCAATATGAATGTATCTTTCCGCCCCACTTGTTACGGAGAAAATCACTAAAAAACCGTAAACAAACGAATTTAATACTACTTAATTGATTTTATTTATTATTTTTTGTCGCTTCCTCCAGGAGATACAGATGGAAACCACGCAAACCAGCACTATCGTTTCGGGCGAAACCCGCAGCGGATGGCGTAAAACAGATACCATGTGGATGCTGGGCCTGTACGGCACGGCTATCGGCGCGGGCGTTCTGTTCCTGCCGATCAACGCCGGCGTCGGCGGTATGATCCCCCTGATCATCATGGCTATTTTGGCTTTCCCGATGACTTTCTTTGCCCACCGCGGGATGACCCGTTTTGTGCTGTCCGGTAAGAATCCGGGAGAAAACATCACCGAAGTCGTAGAAGAACACTTTGGCGTTGGCGCAGGTAAGCTCATTACCCTGCTCTACTTCTTTGCTATCTACCCGATTCTGCTGGTGTATAGCGTTGCGATTACCAATACCGTCGAGAGCTTTATGCTGCACCAGCTGCAGATAACGCCGCCGCCGCGCGCTATTCTGTCGCTGATCCTGATCGTCGGGATGATGACCATCGTTCGCTTCGGCGAGCAGATGATTGTGAAAGCGATGAGCGTACTGGTCTTCCCGTTTGTGGTCGCCCTGATGATTCTGGCACTCTATCTGATCCCTGAGTGGAACGGCGCGGCGCTGGAAACCCTCTCCCTGAGCAGCGCAACCTCTACCGGCAACGGCCTGTGGATGACTCTGTGGCTGGCGATCCCGGTGATGGTGTTCTCGTTTAACCACTCGCCGATCATCTCCTCCTTCGCCGTGGCGAAGCGTGAAGAGTACGGTCAGGACGCTGAGAAGAAATGCTCCAGCATCCTCGCTCGCGCTCACATCATGATGGTGATTACGGTGATGTTCTTCGTCTTCAGCTGCGTACTGAGCCTCTCCCCTGCGGACCTGGCGGCAGCGAAAGATCAGAACATCTCGATTCTCTCGTACCTGGCGAACCACTTTAACGCCCCGCTGATTGCCTGGATGGCGCCGATCATTGCGATGATTGCCATCACTAAATCCTTCCTCGGCCACTATCTCGGCGCCCGTGAAGGCTTTAACGGCATGGTGATTAAATCCCTGCGCGGTAAAGGTAAATCCATCGAAATCAACAAGCTGAACAAGATCACTGCGCTGTTCATGCTGGTCACCACCTGGATTGTGGCGACGCTGAACCCCAGCATTCTCGGCATGATCGAAACCCTCGGCGGCCCGATTATCGCGATGATTCTGTTCCTGATGCCGATGTACGCGATTCAGAAAGTCCCGGCGATGCGCAAATACAGCGGCCACGTCAGCAACGTCTTCGTTGTGCTGATGGGCCTGATTGCTATCTCCGCTATTTTCTACTCCCTGTTCAGCTAATCTCCCCCTCGCGCCGCCCGCCGGCGGCGCGCTTTCCGACAGTTCTGGATGTGCACCATGATCAGCGTATTCGATATCTTTAAAATCGGCATCGGCCCTTCCAGCTCCCACACCGTGGGGCCAATGAAAGCGGGCAAACAATTCACCGACGACCTTATCGCACGCGGGCAGCTTGCCGACGTCACCACCGTCATCGTCGACGTATACGGCTCCCTTTCCCTGACCGGCAAAGGCCACCATACCGACATTGCGATTATTATGGGCCTGGCAGGCAACATGCCCGATAGCGTCGACATTGACGCCATTCCGGCGTTTATTCAGGACGTCAACACCCACGGGCGCCTGATGCTGGCAAACGGCCAGCAGGAAGTCGACTTCCCGGTAGACCGCTGCATGAATTTCCATGCCGACAATCTGTCGCTGCATGAAAACGGCATGCGCATTACTGCCCTCGGCGGCGATAAGGTGCTCTACACCCAGACTTACTACTCCATCGGCGGCGGTTTTATCGTCGACGAGCAGCACTTCGGCCAGAGCAACGACGCGCCGGTGGCCGTGCCTTATCCCTACAAAAACGCGGCTGATTTACAGCGACACTGCAGCGAAAGCGGGCTTTCGCTTTCCGGCCTGATGATGCAAAACGAGCTGGCGCTGCACAGCAAAGAAGAGCTGGAGCAGCACTTTTCCGCCGTCTGGGACGTGATGAGCGGCGGTATCGAGCGCGGCATCAGCACCGAAGGGGTGCTGCCGGGCAAGCTGCGCGTCCCGCGCCGCGCCGCGGCGTTACGCCGGATGCTGGTCAGCCAGGACAATACCAACAGCGATCCGATGGCGGTCGTTGACTGGATTAACATGTTCGCCCTCGCGGTGAACGAAGAGAACGCCGCCGGCGGACGCGTGGTCACCGCGCCAACCAACGGCGCCTGCGGGATCGTGCCTGCGGTACTGGCCTACTACGATAAGTTTATCCGCAAGGTTAACGCCAACTCGCTGGCGCGCTACCTGCTGGTCACCAGCGCGATTGGCTCGCTGTATAAGATGAACGCCTCGATTTCCGGCGCCGAAGTGGGCTGCCAGGGCGAAGTTGGCGTCGCCTGTTCAATGGCAGCGGCCGGCTTAACCGAACTGCTGGGCGGCAGCCCTGGCCAGGTGTGCATCGCCGCCGAAATCGGTATGGAGCACAACCTCGGCCTGACCTGTGACCCGGTTGCCGGCCAGGTTCAGGTGCCGTGCATCGAGCGTAACGCCATCGCCGCGGTGAAGGCCGTCAACGCCGCCCGGATGGCGCTGCGCCGCACCAGCGAACCGCGCGTATGTCTCGATAAGGTTATCGAGACGATGTACGAAACCGGCAAGGATATGAACGCCAAGTACCGCGAAACGTCGCGCGGTGGCCTGGCGATGAAAATCGTGACCTGCGATTAATGCCTCTCCCGGCGGACGATCGTTCGCCGGGACTCTCTCCGCATCCCCGCCTGAAAGCCATTTCGGTTATATAAATTAAAATTTAGTTATTTATTGGTTATAAGGACGATTTGCTACCTTACGGGAAACCGCTACAGGAGAACAAATCATGTCAAAAAGGTTCCATCTGGCCCTGCTGCCGCTGCTGCTCGGTCTGTCCGCTTCCGCGCTGGCTAAGACGCCGGAAACCGTCAACATTGGCTACCAGAAGGCCAATATTTTCGCCCTGTTGAAATATCGCGGCACCCTCGATGAGACCTTCAAAAAAGAGGGGATCGCCGTGCGCTGGGTGGAATTCCCGGCCGGTCCACAGATGCTGGAAGGGCTAAACGTCGGCAGCATCGACCTGGCGGCCACCGGCGACGCCCCGCCGGCCTTCGCTCAGGCGGCGCAGGCGGATCTGGTTTATCTCGCCCACTCCCCGGCGAACCCCAAAACCGAAGCCATCGTGGTGCCGGAAAACTCAACTATTCGCAGCGTCACCGACCTGAAAGGCAAGCGCGTGGGGCTGAATAAAGGCTCGGACGTCAACTATCTGCTGGTCACCGCGCTGGAAAAGGCCGGGCTGAGCTATAAAGATATCACTCCGGTCTATCTGCCTCCGGCCGACGCCCGCGCCGCCTTCCAGCGCGGTGCCATTGATGCCTGGGTTATCTGGGATCCGTACCTTGCCGAAGTTGAAACCAACGCTAAGGCGCGGCAGATCCGCAACGCCGAAGGGCTGGTGCCGCACTACACCTTCTATCTCGCCAGCCGTAAATTTGCTGAATCCTATCCGGATACCGCGAAGCAGGTCGTTGATGAGCTGGGCAAGCTGAGCGACTGGGCCAACGCCCATCAGGACGATGCCGCCGGGATTTTGTCGACCTCCACCGGACTGGATAAGGCTATCTGGTTGAAGGCGCTGGCCCGCCTGCCCTACGGCGCCGAGCGCATGACGCCCGCGGTCTATAACGAACAGCAGGCGCTGGCGGATACCTTCACCCGCGTTGGCCTGCTGCCGGTCAAAGTGGACGTGCGCAGCGCCACCTGGTCGCAGGATAAGTAGTGTTTACCGGCGACGGCTTTCCGTCGCCGCTCTCTTTACTCCTGCGTTTTCTCGCCGTTACCTATCTGCCAGATAAAGGTCGGCGCTTCGCCGTTGACCAGCCAGCTGCCGATGTTGCGCGCTTTATAGATAACCGGATTGTGCGAGGCCACCGTGCGCGCGTTGCGCCAGTGGCGATCGAGCGCTTTGTCGACCCGGGTGTCCGACGCGTCGAGGGCGTTAAACAGCTCGGTCGCCGCCCGCGGTATCCAGTCGCTGGCAATCACCTGCGCCTGCGCCGCCTCCACTTCCGCCAGACGATTACGCTGCGCAATCAGCGCCTCGTCGCCGCTGGCGTGAACGATATAGGCCTGCTGTAAAGACTCCGCCGCCTGCAGCACCGCCGCGCGGGTCGCCCACGCCCAGCTGCTGATTTGCCCGACCACCTGCAGCACCTGAGGATCGTCGCGCGGCACGGCGGCGTTGCCGTGGCTGTACATACGGGAGCGTTTTTTCACCCCTTCGGCGGCATCGCGCTCTACCGCCAGGCCGATACCCGCCAGCGTCGCCAGTAAGATATGCTGATAGAAAGCGGTCTGGTAGCGAAAACGCTCGGCAAAATCGTAGACGTGCTCCTGCTCAACCTGCGCCTGCCGGAAGCGGGTGGTGCCGCTGCCGGTCAGACGCTGGCCAAAGCCGTCCCAGTCGTCCTCGCGCTCCACCCCACTCTGCCTGGTACTGACCAACGCTATCACGTCGCCACCGTTGTCGCTGCGGCGGGCAAAGACGTCAATCCAGTCGGCGTACAGCGTTCCGGTGCTGTAAAACTTCTCGCCGCTTAGCCGCCAGCCGCGCTCGTCCGGCGTCACCTGAGTATTCACCTCCCCCAGCTTCACCGCCCCGATCTCGGTCCAGCCGCTGCCCACCAGCTCCCCGTCGCGAAAACGCTGGAACCAGCGATCGCGCTGCGCGGAGTCCGGCTGATTCAGACGGTCCTCAACAAAGGCAAAATGGGCGCGCAGCGCCTGCGGCAGGTTTGAATCAGCCTCGGCCAGCTCAATCAGCAGGGCAATCAGCTGCGGCAGCGACGCCCCCCAGCCGCCCTTTTCCCGCGGGATGCGCAGCGTGCCGAATCCCGCCTCCTTCAGCCAGCGAATCGGCTCCTCGGGCAGAATGCGCTGCTGCTCGCGGCTGGCCGCCCCTTGCGCAATGCGCGAGAAAATCGGCCGAAAGGCCGCCGCCAGCTGTTCATAATCGGTACCGGTAGAAAGTAGTGTCATCATCTGTTCCTTAATGGTGGCTGTCGTCAATGTCGTGACGCGTCGGCTCGTGGCGAACCGCAAGCAGGAAGAAGATCGGAATAAGGGCGGCCAGCGATACCACCCAGAACATCTGCGTGCCGAGAGAGGCCTGCAGCAGCGGCAGCACGAACAGCGCCAGCGCGCTGCCGATCCCGGAGAGCGCCCGGCTGAAGCCGACGCCGGTGGCGCGAATCGCGGTTGGATAGGAGAGCGCCGGATAGATCATCAGCTGCGCGCCGGGGCCAAAGCCCTCGGCAAACAGCCACAGCCCAAGCATCGCCATCGCCAGCACCACGCCGACGGTGGCCTGCGGCTGGCCCACCAGCGCAAGCACAATCAGGGCGATAAACTGCAGCGCGAAGCCGGCAATCGCCACGTGGCGCGACGGATATTTCCACGCCAGATGCATCCCCAGCAGCCCGCCGGTAAAGGCAAACAGCGCGTTCAGCCCCAGCGAAGCGGAGATGGTTTCAAACACGCCGGCGCCGAGAAACTGCGCGAGGATCGACGGCAGGAAAAAGGCGATGGCGGTGTACTCAAAGGAGATACAGATATTCATCACCCCGGCAACGACGGTGCGCTCGCGGTACGGCTTTTCAAACAGCACGCGGAAGCTCACCTTCGGCGGCGGCGCGGGGCGTTCGGCCGGCGCCTCATGGGCGGCAATGCCGTAAGAGTCGCGCAGAATACGTACCGCCGAGGTCAGGTCTCCCTGGTTTGCCGCCCACAGCGGCGATTCATTCATAAATTTTCTGCGCACGGCGATAATCAGCAGCGCCGGAACCGCGCCAAACAGCAGCGAGGCGCGCCACAGCCAGTCGAGATGCTCCTTTGGCAGCACAAAATAGAGCCCGAAGATAATCAGAAAACAGACCGTCGAGGCGGCGTACCACATCGGGCACCAGGCGGCGAGGCGCGAGGCCTTGTTGCCTTTGCCGGTAAAACGGGAGAATTCAGCGAGGTAGGACATAGCGACCGGCAGATCGATACCGACGCCGATGCCCATCAGGAAACGGGCGCCGATCAGCACCCAGACGTTGGGTGCCAGCCCCGCGGCGATAGCCGAGACGACAAAAAACAGCATATCGGCCATAAACACCGAATAGCGGCCATATTTATCCGTCAGCCAGCCGCCGATCAGGTTACCAAAAATGGTACCGACCATAATGGATGAGGTGACCAGGCCGGTCAGCAGCGGCGACAGCTGAAATTCGCGCACCACGTCATCAATGCCGTAGGAGAGCGTGGTTAAATCATAGGCGTCAAGGAAGACGCCGCCGAGAGCGAGGAAGACAATCATCCGCGCATATTTAGCCCGATCCTTGCCCGAATTAATTAGCCGCGCCACGTCCCCGACGCTACTCACCGGCGCGGAGGCCACGCCGGGATTATCAACAGACAGCGTACTCATGTTTTCACCTTATTATGTTGTGCAGGTGATCGCAGTTATAGGCCGACCCTTGATAAAGGGGAACCAACAAAAACGCATATAAAAATCAATATATTCAATAAGTTAATTAAATAAAACGACAGCATCAGGACGGGCCTTCGCCCGTCCTGCGAGATACTCATCAGCGCAGATTATTCAGCGGAAACCGGCACCAGCACGTCTTTCACCAGCGGATCGTCGGTGTTTTTCAGCCAGGTCTGGATGCGCGGGCCGGAAAAGGCCTGCTTTAATTTGACGATATTCTCCTGCGACAAATAAGGCGTGCCGATGACCAGCTGCGACGCGAAGGTGCGCGGTGCCGGCGGGAATAGAATGCCTCGGTCCCGCGACACCTTTCCGGCATCAAACTGCGAGACGTAGCCGATTGCCGCATCGACCGAATTGAGCGCCCGCGGCATGGTGAGCAGATCCAGCTCTTTGAAATTAAACTGATGCGGGTTGCCGACGATATTTTTCAGCTTCGCCGTGCGCGGCTCCACCGCCGGGTCGAGCGTAATCAGGCCGATGCGCTGCAGCAGCCACAGCGCCTGCCCCTGGTTGGCGCCATCGTCCGGCACCACGATCGTCGCTCCGTTCGGCAGATCCTTGACCGACTTATAGCGATCGGAGTAAATCCCAAAGGCCCACTGGAACACCGGCACCGTGGTGGAAAGCGCGAAGCCGTTGGCGTCCACCACCTGCTTGAGCCACCACTGGTGCTGATAGATGGTTCCGGCGTACTCCCCTTGCGCTACCGCGCGATCCGCCTGCACCGGATCCTGTACACCCACCGCCTCCAGCTTCAGGCCATAGTCCGGCGCGATATGCTCGCCGATGTACTCAATGATCCGCTGCTCGCCGGCCATCGCCGGTTCATAGTGAATTTTCAATGTGGTGCCGAACACCACCTGCTGCGACTGAGCCTGCCCCCGCCACCACCAGAAGGCGGCGGCCAGCGCCACAATCACTACCAGCGCCGCCAGCCACGGCCAGCGGCGGGCCTTACGTAACTCAAACTGTTCTGTTGTCATGAAGAGATCCCCTGCGTGTGGCGAAGTTTGTTGACCAGACGGTCACCGAAAAATTGAATCAGCTGGATAGTGGCGATCAGCGCGATAATGGTGGCGATCATGATGTGATTGTCGAAGCGCTGGTAGCCGTACACCACCGCCAGATAGCCGATCCCTCCCGCGCCGATGGTGCCGGCAATGGCGGAATATTCGATCATCGACACCAGGTTGAGCGTTACCGCCGCCACCAGCGCGGGCAGGGCTTCGCTCAGCTGGGCGCTGCGGATAATCTGCCAGCGCGAGCCGCCGCAGACGATCCCGACGGCGGTGACCTCCGCCGGCAGCTCGCGCAGGGCGTTCTCCACCAGCCGGCCAAAAAACGGCACTCCGGCGGCGATCATCGGCACCACCGCGGCAGGAATGCCGATCGTGGTCCCGGTGAGCCAGAAGGTGAAGGGAATGATCGCCGCCATCAGCACCAGAAACGGCAGGGAGCGCCCCATGTTCACCACCCAGTTCAGCACCCGGTAGAGCGCGGCGTGCGGGAACAGCCCCCGTGACGAAGCGTTGAACAGCACCACCCCGACCGCTCCGCCGAGGGTCACCACAAACAGCATCACAATGGCCACCATCAGCCAGGTTTCACCGTAGGCGGGCAGCAGCAGCGTATGGATCTCGCTCCAGGGCGTATCCTGGCTGATTACCGAAGGTTTCATACCGCCTCCTTGAGCTCAGGCGCGCCGTCGAGGACCTCGGCCGCGATGCCGAGCTGCGCCAGCAGCGCCAGCATCCTACCTGCCGACAGACGCTCGCCCTGAAAGCGCACCCCCGCCTGCAGCCGCCCTGCCAGCCGGCCGTTTATCACCTCAACGTGGCCGCCGAGCAGGTCAATTTGCAGCGCAAACTGCTGGCTCAGGCGGCTGATCCAGTCGGTGGCCACCGGCACATCCCAGCGATAGCTCAGGCGCAGCAGCAGATCGCTATGGGCCGCCACCGGAGAGAGCGGCAGCAGCTGCTGGCCGAGCAGAGAGTCCGGGCGCGCCAGCAGCTCTTTCACCTCGCCGAACTGGAGGATCGTGCCGTCGCGAATTTCCGCAACCGCATCCGCCGCCGCGCGTACCGCGTCCATCTCGTGGGTAATCAGCACGATCGCCAGCCGGTACTCATCGCGCAGGCGCTTAAGCAAATTGAGCACCGCAGCGGTGGCCTGCGGGTCCAGGCCTGAGGTGGCCTCGTCCGCCAGCAGCACCGAAGGACGCAGCGCCAGGGCGCGGGCGATGCCGATACGCTGGCGCTGGCCGCCGGAGAGCTGGGCCGGCCAGGCGTCGGCCTTATCGCTCAGGCCGACGCTCTCCAGCAGTTCGCCCACCCGGGCTTTGACATCCCGCTCCACTACCCCGAGGTACTCCAGCGGCAGAGCGATATTTTGCCAGGCCGTTTTACGGTTCAGCAGCGCCGAGGACTGGAAAACGGTGCCGATCGCCCGCCGCTCGCGGCGCAGCGCCTCGCCGCGGAGTAGCGACAGGTCGTTGCCGTTAACCCGGATGCTGCCGCTGTCGGGACGCTCCAGCAGGCTGATGCAGCGCGCAAGGGTCGATTTACCCGCGCCGCTTGGCCCCACCACCGCGGTGATCGAGCCGGTTGGCACCCGCAGCGACAGCCCTTTCAGCACCTCGCTGACCCGCCCGCCCGCCGTGCAGTAGCTTTTATGCAGGTCGTCTATCTCAATCATGTCACCTTCTCCCCCGCCCCGGCGTCGATGCGCACGCCGCGCCGGTAGCCGGCTCCCGGATGCGGGGCCACCAGCCGCGGCCCGGCGCCGAACAGTTTTTCGCGCAGGGTGCCTTCGCGGTACTCCTGCTTGAAGACGCCGCGCTTTTGCAGCTCGGGGATCAGCAGCTCCACCACGTCGCGGAAGGTTTCGTGGGTCACCGCGTAGGCGAGGTTAAAGCCATCGACATCGGTCTCCTCGACCCACGACTGCAGCTCGTCGGCCACGGTTTCCGCGCTGCCGACGATCAGGGGGCCAAAGCCGCCAATGCCCACCCAGTCGGCCAGCGCCTGCACCGTCCACTGACGGTCAGGATCGGCGGTGGAAAAGGCCTCAACCGCCGACTGAATGGCGTTGGTATGCAGATATTTCAGCACCTGATCCGGCTGATACTGGCCGAAGTCGATCCCGGTCCAGCCGGAGATCAGCGCCAGCGCCCCCTCGTAGCTGACGTAGGATTTATACTCCTGCCATTTGGCCTGCGCCTCGCGGTCGGTTTCGCCGACGATCACCGTTTGCAGATTGAAAATCAGGATGCTGCGCGGATCGCGTCCGGCCTCCTCGGCGCGGCGGCGAATGTCGGCCACCGTCTTTTTAAGCAGCGTTTTTGACGGCGCGGCGACAAACACGCACTCGGCGTGCCCGGCGGCAAACTGCTTCCCGCGGCTCGATGCCCCGGCCTGATAGAGCACCGGCGTGCGCTGCGGCGACGGCTCGCAGAGGTGGATCCCCGGCACCGAGAAGAAGTTGCCCTGGTGGTTGATCGGGTGGATTTTCTGCGGATCGCTGAAGATCCCCCGCTCGCGATCGCGCAGCACTGCCCCGTCTTCCCAGCTGCCTTCCAGCAGCTTATAGACCACGTCGAGATACTCGTCGGCGTAGTCGTAGCGCGCATCGTGATCGGTCTGCGCCTGATGACCGATGTTGCGCGCCCCGCTTTCGAGGTACGAGGTCACGATATTCCAGCCCACCCGGCCTTTGGTCAGATGGTCAAGGGTCGACAGCCGGCGGGCAAACGGATAGGGATGCTCAAACGACAGCGAGGCGGTCAGGCCAAAGCCGAGATGCTCCGTCACCAGCGCCATCGGGGTAATCAGCGCCAGCGGATCGTTCACCGGCACCTGCGTCGCCTGGCGAATGGCGGCATCGCCGCTGCCGTTCAGCACGTCGTAGATGCCCAGCACGTCGGCAATAAACAGGCCGTCAAACTTACCGCGCTCGAGAAGGCGCGCGAGGTCAACCCAGTAGTCCAGATCCTTGTACTGCCATGAGCGGTCGCGCGGGTGGGTCCACAGCCCCGGCGACTGGTGGCCGACGCAGTTCATATCAAAAGCATTAAGACGAATTTCGCGTTGTGATGACATAGCACTTCTCCAGGGCGCGTCCCGACAGGGGGCGCACGCTTAATCATGAATAACGAAAGAACCATCAAGCCCCAGCGTCGCCAGCGCTTCAGCCGCCACCGCGGCGGCATGGTCGGCGACCTGCGGCAGACCCATCAGCTCGCCAAAACGTCCTCGCGCCGCCGGGCCAGAAATCAGCACCTTTGGCGTCATCGTGCCCTCGCGGCCGATCGCCCTTGAGCGCGAATCGACATCGAGCCCGAGCCCCAGCGCGTCGGCGCGGATCAGCCCGTCCCGCGCCAGGTCGCGCAGCAGCGGCTGGCTGTCGGTCAGGCCGCCGTGCGCGGGGCCGGTGGTGAGGATCAGGCGATCGACGGTCAGCAATTGAGGGTCGCCGCGGCGCGGGCTCAGGGTCAGAGTCAGCCGACCGGCATCGCCCTCCAGCGCCGTCAGCCTTGCCGCCAGCACCTTCAGGCTACCGTCGCGCTGGCGCTGGCTTAGCACATCCGCGACCTGCGGGGCGATGCGGTAGCGATGCACATCCCAGTAGCTGCGCAGATGGCGCAGGAAGCGCTGGCGGTCTGCCAGGCTCAGCCCCTGCCAGATGCTCTGCCCCTGGTTACGCACCGCGTCCAGCACCACCTGCCACGGCTGGCCCTGCTCGGCGGCGTGACGAATATCTTCCCGCACCCGCCGCAGCCGCAGGCGCAGCGAGCCCTCGCGATAGTCGCCGGGCCACAGCTCGGCGGCGCCGCTGATGTTCCCGCGGGGCAGCAGGCCGTGGCGCGAAAATGCCGTCACCGGGCCGCGATGGCCGAGCCGCGCCAGGGTGGCGATGGTGTCGGCCATGGTCAGCCCGGTGCCCATCACCGCCACCCGCGCATCCGGCACAACGTCGGCAAGCGCATCTGCACGCCACGGGTTGGCAATCAGCGCCGGATGGTCGCGAAACGGGACCGCCAGGCGCGGCAGCGCCGGCGGCGGATGGCTCACCGCAAGGATCAGCAGATCGCTTTGCAGCAGCCGGCCGCCGGCGGTGGTGACGCCGCGCTGGCCATAGCTCAGCGCCTCTTCCCGCAGGTGCACCAGCCGTCCGTCGCTCGCCCGCAGCGCCTCGGCAAAACGCTGGCTGACGTAGCGGCCAAACTGGCCGCGCTGCGGATAGAGCGCCCCGTCCTCACGCCGCGCCTGCGGGTCGTCGGCGAACGCCGGCTGGTCGCGATACCAGCGGTCGAAAGCGCCCTCCTCCTCGCCGGCCAGCTGCATCCGCGCGGCGGGGACGTTGATGCGATGGGAGGGCTCGGCGGTGGAGTAGGCCACCCCCGCACCGGGCACCGCGCGCGGCTCCAGCAGCGTCACCCGCAGCCCGTTTGGCGCCAGGCGCAGCAGCTCAATCGCCACCGCAGCGCCGCTGAACCCGCCGCCGATAATGACCACCTGCGGTTCAGCGCTCATCGGCAATCCCCCTCTGGAGGCAGAAAAGCATGTCCACCTCCCGCTCAGCTGGCGCTGACCTGTTTAACCGGCCGCTTATCGCCGCCGATGGTTTCGCCAAACGGGCCGGTATTCACGCTGCGCGCTTTCGGCTGGGCGCTGCCGGCAAGCGGCAGCAGCGGCATGACCAGGTCGGCAAAGCGGTGGGCCTCTTCGAGATGCGGGTAGCCGGAGAAGATAAAGTTGGTGATGCCGAGGGCCTGATATTCGCGAATGCGATCCGCGACCTGCTGCGGGCTGCCGACCAGCGCCGTGCCCGCTCCGCCGCGCACCAGACCAACGCCCGCCCACAGGTTCGGGGCGATGCGCAGGTTGTCGCGGGAGCCGTTATGCAGGGCGCTCATCCGCGCCTGGCCTGCGGAATCCATGCGGGCAAATATTTTTTGCGCCTGGGCGATGGTGTCGTCATCCAGATGGGCAATCAGGCGATCGGCGGCGGCCCAGGCCTCCTCTTCCGTTTCGCGCACGATCACGTGCAGGCGAATGCCGTACTGCAGGGTGCGGCCGCGGGCGGCGGCGCGCTCGCGCACGATGGCCAGCTTCTCCGCCACCAGCGCCGGCGGCTCGCCCCAGGTCAGATAGCTATCGATTTGCTCAGCGGCAACGTCAATGGCTTCCTCCGAAGAGCCGCCGAAGTAGAGCGGCGGGCCGTTCTCCTGCACCGGCGGGAAGAGCACTTCTGCCCCTTCAACCTGGATATGCTCGCCGTGATAATCCACCTTCTCGCCTTTCAGCAGGCGCGAGTAAACGTCCAGAAACTCGCGGGTCACCTGATAGCGCTGGCTATGGTCGAGGAAAATTCCGTCGCCCTTGTTCTCCACCGGATCGCCGCCGGTGACCACGTTGATCAGCAGCCGGCCCTCCGACAGGCGGTCAAGGGTTGCCGCCATACGCGCCGCCAGCGTCGGCGGCTGCAGCCCCGGACGTACCGCCACCAGATAGCGCAGGCGGCGGGTTAACGGCGCCAGCGCGGCGGCGACCAGCCAGGAGTCTTCGCAGCTTTTGCCGGTGGGGATCAGCACGCCGTAGTAGCCGAGGCTGTCGGCGGCCAGCGCAACCTGCTGTAAATACGCTAAATCAACGGGACGTCCGCCTTCGGTGGTGCCCAGATAGCGGCCGTCGCCGTGGGTGGGTAAAAACCAAAACACGTTGATCTTATCGCTAGCTTTCTGCGTCATTATCCATTTCCTATATAACCATATTCGATATTCATCGAAGAGTTGTTTAAATTTGGTTATATAGGTGTTAGCGATAATCGTGCCAACGCGGCAATGAAATTTAAGGCAATAAAATCAAAGTATTAATAAAATCACTCGCCCGCCAGGCTGTTGCAAATGCGTCAGCGGATGGGGTGAGGCTGCCGCGTTTGCAACAAAACCACAGGGTTTGCCCGTGTTTATCACCGCCGACAGAGGATAAGTTCAAGGCGTTATTTAGCGGAGGACTCCCATGCTTAATCCTGAACCCCCGGCCGATACCCCGGTGCTGATCGACCCGGCGTCAAAGGCCTTTCAGAACCTGTTGGATAAACTGGCGCCCACCGAGGCCACCGTGCTGATCGTCGGTGAAACCGGCACCGGTAAAGAGGTGGTCGCCCGCTACCTGCATCACCACAGCAGCCGCCGCCAGCAGCCTTTTCTTGCCGTGAACTGCGGCGCGCTCACCGAGAGCCTGGCGGAAGCGGAGCTCTTCGGTCACGAGAAAGGGGCGTTTACCGGCGCGGTGCAGAGCCATCCCGGCTGGTTTGAGGCCGCCGAGGGCGGCACGCTGCTGCTCGATGAGATTGGCGAGTTAAGCCTGCCGCTGCAGGTGAAGCTGCTGCGCGTGCTGCAGGAGCGTGAGATTACCCGCGTCGGCTCGCGCAAGGCGGTCAAAGTCAACGTGCGGGTGATTGCCGCCACCCACGTGGATTTGGCGCAGGCGATCCGCGAACGCCGCTTTCGTGAAGACCTCTATTACCGCCTGAATATCGCCATCGTCCCGCTGCCGCCGCTGCGCCAGCGCCGCCAGGATATTCCCCTGCTGGCCAACCATTTCCTGTCGCTCTACGCCCGCCGGCTGGGACGCCCGACCCGCTATCTGGCACCGGAGGCGCTGGACCGGCTGATGGACTACCCGTGGCCCGGCAATATCCGCGAGCTTGAAAACACGCTGCATAACGCGGTCCTGCTCAGCAGAGAGGAGGAGATTACGCCGGCCCAGCTGCGCCTGACCACGCTGCACGCCGCGCCGCTGACGGCGACGGATATTGAGCTGGACGACTTTATCCACCAGCAGCTCGCCCAGCCCGGCGACGCGCTGTGGGAGCGCATGACCGGCGCGCTGATCCGCGGCGCCATGGCCCACTGCGACGACAATCAGAGCCAGGCCGCCGCCCTGCTGGGGATAAGCCGCCACACCCTGCGCACCCAGCTGGCCAATATTGGCGTAATTAAAAGCCGCCGCCGGGTGGAGTCGGCGCCGCGCCGGCTGGCCGATGCCGCGTCCGTCGACCGCGAGCTGCGCATCGGCTATCAGCGCTTCGGCAATCTCGGCATTTTAAAGGCCCGTCAGAGCCTCGAAAGCGCCTTCGCCAGCCTCGGCGTCAGCGTGCTGTGGAGCGAATTCCCGGCCGGGCCGCAGCTGCTGCACGCCCTCGCCTGCAATGAGATCGATTTCGGCACTACCGGCGAAGCGCCGCCGGTCTTTGCCCAGGCCAGCAGCGCCGAGCTGGTGTACGTCGCGTGGGAGCCGCCGGCGCCGCAAAGCGTGGCGATGGTGGTGCCGCAGCATAGCGAGATCCGCACGCTCGGCGATCTGCGCGGCAGGCGTATTGCGCTGAATAAGGGCTCAAACGTGCACTGGCTGCTGCTGCAGATTCTGGAAGAGGCCGGGCTGGGCCTCAACGACGTGAAGGTGGTCTACATCCCGCCGAAGTATCCGCTCACCGCCAGCGATTATCTGGCGGTCGACGCGTGGATGATGTGGGACCCGCTGCTCAGCGACGCCGAGCATACCGGGGAGCTGCGGGTGGTCGCCAGCGGCGAGGGCCGGGTGCACAACCATCAGTTCTATCTCTCGCGCCGCGATTACGTCAACCACAACGGCGACATCATGCAGCGTCTGCTGCACGAGCTGACGCAAACCGGGCAGTTTATCGATAGCCGGCGCGAAGAGGCCGCCGGGCTGCTTGCCGCCGAATTAGGCATTAACGTCGATTCGCTGGCCCTCGCCCTCGCGCGGCGCAGCCATCGCCCGCGGATGATGGATCTGAAGGTCATCCGCGCCCAGCAGACCATCGCCGACCGCTTTTATGCCCTCGGGCTGATCGGCAAACCGGTTTCCGTGCGCGAAGCGGTGTGGTACGGCGAAGCGGCCCACAGCGACCTGAGCCTGCTGCTGCACGCCGATTAGGCCGCTTTGCGAGGCGCATTCCCGATTATCCCCGCGCCGATAGCCTACTGTACACGGCAATGATACCCTTACATTTATGAGAACACGGCTCGGGCACGGCGCCCGACCAGGCCGGTGGACCGCTCATCTGCCGGCATAAATGATAAGGAGAGACCTGTGGCCGTTCATCTGTTAATCGTCGACGCGCTCAATCTGATTCGCCGCATTCACGCGGTGCAGGGTTCGCCCTGCGTTGACACCTGCCTGCACGCGCTGGAGCAGCTGATCGTCCATAGTCAGCCAACGCACGCGGTGGCGGTATTTGATGATGAAGATCGCGCCCACAGCTGGCGGCACCAGCGCCTGGCGGAATATAAGGCCGGCCGCGCGCCGATGCCGGAGACGCTGGAGGCCGAAATGCCCGCGATCCGCGCGGCGTTTGAGCAGCGCGGAATACGCTGCTGGGCCCTGGCGGGCAGCGAAGCCGACGATCTCGCCGCCACCCTGGCGATGAAGGTCGCCCAGGCCGGGCACCAGGCCACCATCGTCTCCACCGATAAAGGCTACTGCCAGCTGCTTTCGCCCACGGTTCGCATCCGCGACTACTTCCAGAAGCGCTGGCTGGACGCCCCTTTTATTGCCAACGAGTTTGGCGTGACTCCGCAGCAGTTGCCTGATTACTGGGGGCTGGCGGGCATCAGCAGCTCAAAAGTGCCGGGCGTGGCGGGTATCGGCCCCAAAAGCGCCGCCCAGCTCTTAACCGAGTTTACCGATCTGGAGGGGATTTACGCCCGTCTCGACGAGGTCGCGGAGAAATGGCGCAAGAAGCTGGAAGAGCATAAAGAGATGGCGTTCACCTGCCGCGAAATCGCCCGTCTGCAGACCGATTTACAGCTCGATGGCAATCTGCAGCAGCTGCGGCTGACGGCATAGTCGGTATAGCTGGCGGCCGCCGTTTAGCCGAAAAGGGCGATAGCCAGCATCGCCCTTAACCCTCCGGCAGCGTTTACCAGGCGCTATGGTAGAGCTCGATAATCTCCGCCAGGCTGGCTTCCCGCGGGTTGCCTCCGGTGCAAACGTCATCCAGCGCGGCCTGCGCCAGCGCCGGAATATCCTCTTTACGCACCCCGACATCGCGCAGATGCGGCGGGATCCCCACGTCGCGATTGAGCTTACACACCGCCTCTACCGCCGCCTGGCGGACCTCCTCTTCGCTTCTGCCTTCAACTTTCTCGCCCATCGCCCGGGCGATATCGGCAAACTTGCCTCCACAGTACGCGGCGTTGTAGCGCATCACGTGAGGCAGCAGAATGGCGTTGGCCACGCCGTGCGGGGTGTTGTAAAACGCGCCTAAAGGATGCGCCATGCCGTGCACCAGCCCGAGGCCGACGTTGGAAAACCCCATTCCGGCAATATACTGCCCCAGCGCCATTGCCTCGCCGGACCGGCTGTCGCCCGCCACCGAGCCGCGCAGCGCGCCGGCGATAATCTCTATCGCCTTCAGATGCAGCGCGTCGGTTAACGCCCAGGCCGCCCGCGTCGTGTAGCCCTCAATGGCATGGGTCAGCGCGTCAACGCCGGTGGCGGCCTTCAACGCCGGCGGCATCCCGTCCATCATGTCGGCATCGATAAACGCGACCTGGGGAATATCATGCGGATCGACGCAGACAAATTTACGCCGCTTTTCCTCGTCGGTGATCACGTAGTTGATCGTTACCTCCGCCGCGGTTCCGGCGGTGGTCGGGATAGCCATAATCGGCACGCTCGGCGCGCGGGTTGGCGATAGCCCTTCCAGGCTACGCACGTCGGCAAATTCGGGGTTAGCGCTGATGATCCCCACCGCCTTACAGGTATCCTGCGGCGAGCCGCCGCCGATGGCGATCAGATAATCCGCCCCGCTCTGCCTGAAGATGCGCAGCCCCTCCTGCACCACCGCAATCGTTGGGTTGGGGATCACCCCGGAAAAGATCTCCCACGCCAGGCCGGCGGCATCCATGCTGTCCGTCACCCGGCTAACCGCGCCGCACTGCACCAGCGTCTTATCGGTGACAATCAGCGCCTTACCATAGCCCCGACGCTTCACTTCATCGGCCAATGCCGCTACCGCCCCTCGGCCAAACCACGCCGTTTCGTTCAAAATCATTCTGTTCGCCATCGCCCGTCTCCTGTTTGCCGTGCGGGATCACTCTTCGATACGTAGCCCATAGGTTTTGAATTTTTCCAGGACGATGGCTATCGCTTCGTCGTCCAGTACCGGCACCGGATCGATAATCGCCAGCGTGCTGAGGTACAGCTGCGCCAGCACCTCCACCTCGTGCGCCAGCCACAGCGCTTTTTCCAGATTCTCTTCACAGGCAATCAGCCCGTGATGCTGCAGCAGGGTCGCCTTGCGGTTTTTTAGCGCCACGGCCACGTATTCAGAGAGCTCGCGCGTGCCGAAGGTGGCGTAGGGTGCACAGGGAATGGAGTTGCCGCCGGCGGCGGCAATCATGTAGTGGATCGCCGGAATGGGCCGGTTAAGGATCGATACTGCGGTGCAGTGAACCGCGTGGTTATGCACCACCGCCTGCGCGTCGGGGCGGGTCTGGTAGGCCGCCATATGAAAGCGCCACTCGCTTGACGGCAGCTTGCCCTGCTCATGCTGGCCGCTGGCGTCAATCCAGACGATGTGGGATTCGGTGAGCTTTTCGTAGGGGATACCCGTCGGCGTAATCAGCATGCCGCCTTCATAGCGCACGCTCACGTTGCCTGCGGTCCCCTGATTCAGCCCCAGCCGGGTCATTTCCAGGCAGGTATCAATAATCTGCCGCGCCAGCGTATTTCGTTCCATTATTTACCTCTCTCAGTGTTTCAAAACGGACCAACAGAATCCTCGCAAACCTCATCCCGGCTCTGTCGAATTAATCAGGTATTTACTCACCATCATCATATTGAATAACCAGAATGGAATTGACATCAGCGTATTCTGTGACCGCCATCAATTAATCACCGCGAATAAACACAGCGCCGGTTATTTTCCTCAAAGAAAACTGCCCGTTATTATTCTTGTTGTTTAAAACGGGCATTTCAGTTGCTCATTAACAATTGCCCGTTTGCGCAGCAATAAATTAAATCGGGCAGCACCGCTGTGGCTTTTAAATTAAATAATCTCAAACGGTCATTATTTTAGATAAATTAAAGTGATGCTAATCACATAAAGCCATTGTCTCTGGGTCAAATGTGACCGCCATCATATTAAAAGACGTTGTTTATTTGAAAATGAGTTCATGAGTTCATTCACGAGAGCATTTTATTCACCGCCGCTTAACCGGAACTCACCTTACTTTACCGGCTGGAGAGAGTAACCAGCCGCATGCTAAAGATGCTGGACACGCTTCTGAACTGATGAGGATGCTATGGGAAATACAACAATACAAACGCAGAGTTTTCGTGCGATAGATGTCGGACAGAGTAAGCGCTATATAATTCCATTCGCCCTGCTGTGCTCGCTATTTTTCCTGTGGGCCGTTGCCAATAACTTAAATGATATTTTACTGCCGCAGTTCCAGCAGGCTTTTACCTTAACCAACTTTCAGGCCGGGCTGATTCAATCAGCCTTTTATTTCGGCTACTTCGTCATTCCGGTCCCCGCCGGGATACTGATGAAAAAGCTCAGCTATAAGGCCGGAATAATTACCGGGCTATTTCTCTACGCTTTCGGCGCGGCCCTATTCTGGCCGGCAGCGGAAATAATGAATTACACTTTATTTCTGATTGGTCTTTTTATTATTGCCGCAGGACTGGGATGTCTTGAAACCGCCGCTAACCCTTTCGTTACGGTCCTTGGCCCGGAAAGCGGCGGGCATTTCCGCCTCAACCTGGCGCAAACCTTTAACTCCTTTGGCGCCATTATTGCCGTCGTCTTTGGGCAAAGTCTTATTTTGTCTAACGTGCCGCATCAATCTCAGGAAGTGCTCGATAAAATGGCGCCCGAGCAGCTCAGCGCCTATAAGCACAGCCTGGTGCTATCGGTTCAGACGCCGTACATGATTATCGTGGCGATCGTGCTGCTGGTTGCCGTGCTGATCGCGCTGACAAAATTTCCTTCTCTACAAAGCGACGACCATGTTGATAGCGAACAGAGCTCTTTGAGCGCCTCCTTCGCCAGGCTGGTGCGCATTCGCCACTGGCGCTGGGCGGTTCTGGCGCAGTTCTGCTACGTTGGCGCGCAAACCGCCTGCTGGAGCTATTTGATTCGCTATGCTATCGAAGAGATCCCCGGCATGACGCCCGGCTTCGCCGCGAACTACCTGACCGGCACCATGGTCTGCTTCTTCATCGGCCGCTTTAGCGGTACCTGGCTTATCAGCCGTTTTGCCCCGCATAAAGTGCTCGCCGCCTATGCCCTGCTGTCGATGGTGCTGTGCCTGATCTCCGCGCTCAGCGGCGGCCATATCGGCCTGCTGGCGCTGACGCTGTGCAGCGCGTTTATGTCGATTCAGTACCCGACCATTTTCTCCTTGGGGATCAAAAACCTGGGGCAGGACACCAAATACGGTTCGTCATTTATCGTCATGACCATTATCGGCGGCGGCATCGTCACGCCGGTGATGGGCTTTGTCAGCGATGCCGCGGGCAATATCCCGACCGCCGAACTGGTCCCGACGCTGTGCTTCGCCATCATCTTTATTTTTGCCCGTTTCCGTTCACAAACGGCAACCCACTGAACATTTTCCGCATAACGTGAGGAGTCTGGAATGAAAAAAATCAGCTTACCGAAAATAGGCATTCGCCCGGTCATTGACGGACGTCGCATGGGCGTACGCGAGTCGCTGGAAGAGCAGACCATGAGCATGGCGCAGGCCACCGCCGCGCTGATCGGCGAAAAGCTTCGCCACGCCTGCGGCGCGCAGATCGAGTGCGTCATTGCGGATACCTGCATCGCCGGTATGGCGGAGTCTGCGGCCTGCGAAGAGAAGTTTAGCCGCCACAACGTCGGCGTGACCATTACCGTCACCCCCTGCTGGTGCTACGGCAGCGAAACCATCGATATGGACCCAATGCGCCCGAAAGCCATCTGGGGCTTTAACGGCACCGAGCGCCCGGGAGCGGTCTATCTCGCCGCCGCGCTGGCCGCCCACAGTCAGAAGGGCATTCCGGCCTTCTCGATCTATGGTCACGATGTTCAGGACGCGGACGATAGCGCGATCCCAGCGGACGTCGAAGAAAAGCTGCTGCGCTTCGCCCGCGCCGGGCTGGCGGTTGCCGCCATGAAGGGCAAAAGCTATCTCTCCGTCGGCGGCGTATCCATGGGGATTGCCGGCTCCATCGTCGATCATAACTTCTTCGAATCCTGGCTCGGCATGAAGGTGCAGGCGGTCGATATGACCGAGCTGCGTCGGCGCATCGACCAGAAAATTTATGATGAGGTGGAGCTGGAGATGGCGCTGGCGTGGGCGGATAAAAACTTCCGCTACGGCGAGGACCAGAACGCACAGCAGTACAAACGCAATGCCGAGCAGAGCCGGGCAGTTCTGAAAGAGAGCCTGCTGATGGCGATATGCATTCGCGACATGATGCAGGGCAACGCGAAGCTGGCGGACAAAGGGCTGGTGGAAGAGTCGCTGGGCTATAACGCCATTGCCGCCGGTTTCCAGGGCCAGCGCCACTGGACCGATCAATACCCGAACGGCGATACCGCCGAGGCGCTGTTGAACAGCTCGTTTGACTGGAACGGGGTGCGCGAGCCGCTGGTTGTCGCGACCGAAAATGACAGCCTCAACGGGGTGGCAATGCTGCTGGGTCACCAGCTCACCGGCACCGCCCAGATCTTTGCCGACGTCCGGACCTACTGGTCACCGGATGCAGTTGAACGGGTGACGGGTCAGCCGCTTACCGGGCTGGCGCAGCACGGCATTATCCACCTGATCAACTCCGGCTCTGCGGCGCTGGACGGCTCCTGTAAACAGCGCGATGCCGCCGGCAACCCGACCATGAAACCGCACTGGGAAATCTCGCAGCAGGAGGCCGACGCCTGCCTCGCGGCCACCGAGTGGTGCCCGGCGATCCACGAGTATTTCCGCGGTGGCGGCTACTCCTCACGCTTCCTCACCGAAGGCGGCGTGCCGTTTACCATGACCCGGGTCAACATCATTAAGGGCCTGGGGCCGGTCCTGCAAATCGCCGAAGGCTGGAGCGTCGAGCTGCCGAAAGAGATGCACGACCAGCTGGATGCGCGCACCAACTCCACCTGGCCAACCACCTGGTTTGCGCCGCGTTTGACCGGCAAGGGCCCGTTCAGTGACGTCTATTCGGTGATGGCGAACTGGGGGGCAAACCACGGCGTGCTGACCATTGGCCACGTCGGCGCGGACTTTATCACCCTCGCCGCCATGCTGCGTATTCCGGTCTGCATGCATAACGTGGAGGAGGCGAAAATCTATCGCCCTTCAACCTGGTCAGCGCACGGGATGGATACCGAAGGTCAGGACTACCGCGCCTGCCAGAACTATGGCCCGCTGTACAAACGTTAATACGTTCCGCCCTTTCATCGCGAAAGGGCTTTTTTTGTTTCAGGAGCAATGATGAAACAAGAGGTTATTCTGGTCCTCGATTGCGGGGCAACCAACGTCCGGGCCATCGCAGTCGATCGGCAGGGGAAGATTGTCGCCCGCGCATCGACCCCCAACGCCAGCGACGTCGCGGCGGAAAACGGCGCCTGGCACCAGTGGTCCCTGGAGGCGATCCTCCAGCGCTTCGCCAGCTGCTGCCAGACGCTCGCGGCTGAGCTCGCCGCCTGCCGCATTCGCGGTATTACGGTCACCACCTTTGGCGTCGACGGGGCGCTGGTCGATGAGCGCGGCGCCCTGCTCTACCCGACGATCAGCTGGAAATGCCCGCGCACCGCGGCGGTGATGCGCGACATCGGCAGAATAATGCCGGCCCAGCGGCTGCAGGAGATCTCCGGCGTCGGGGCCTTCAGCTTCAATACCTTATATAAGCTGGTATGGCTGAAAGAGAACCACCCGCAGCTGCTGGAAAAGGCGCACGCCTGGCTGTTTATCTCATCGCTTATCAACCACCGCTTAACCGGCGAGTTCACCACCGATATCACCATGGCGGGTACCGGCCAGATGCTGGATATTCACCGGCGCGAGTTTAGCCCCGAGATCCTGCAGGCGGCGGGGATCCCGCGCCGCCTGTTCCCGCGGCTGGTAGAGGCGGGAGACAAAATCGGCACCCTTCAGCCCGACGCCGCCGCGCTGCTGCAGCTCCCCGTCGGGATACCGGTATTCTCCGCCGGGCACGATACGCAGTTTGCGCTGTTTGGCGCCGGCGCCCAGCAGGACGAACCGGTGCTCTCCTCCGGCACCTGGGAAATCCTGATGGTGCGCAGCGCCGGGGTTAACACCCCGCTGCTAAGCCAGTACCCCGGCTCAACCTGCGAACTGGACAGCCAGCCCGGCCTGACCAACCCCGGGATGCAGTGGCTGGCGTCCGGCGTGCTGGAGTGGGTGCGTCAGCTGCTGTGGACGCCGGAGACGCCGTGGCACACGCTGATTGAGGAAGCGCGCCTTATTCCCGCCGGCGCCGAAGGCGTGAAGATGCGCTGCGATCTGCTGGCCTGTCGGGACGCGGGCTGGCAGGGCGTAACGCTGAATACCACCCGCGGCCATTTTTATCGTGCCGCGTTGGAGGGCCTAACCGCCCAGCTGCAGAGCCACCTGCGCAGCCTGGAGAAAATCGGCGGCTTTAAGGCCAGCGAGCTCCTGCTGGTGGGCGGCGGCAGCCGTAACGCGCTGTGGAATCAAATTAAAGCCAACGCGCTGGATATGCCGGTTAAGGTGCTCGATGACGCGGAAACCACCGTTGCCGGCGCGGCGATGTACGGCTGGTTTGGCACCGGCGAGTTTGCCAGCCCGGAACTGGCCAGAGCCGAGGTGCACTACCGGTACCGCTACTTTTACCCACAAACCGAACCTGAACTGATAGATGAGGTATGACATGCTAAAAACTATCTCGCCACTCATCTCCCCCGAGCTGCTTAAGATCCTGGCCGAGATGGGCCACGGGGATGAAATTATTTTTTCCGACGCCCACTTCCCGGCCCACAGTATGGGGCCGCAGGTCATTCGCGCCGACGGGCTGCTGGTCAGCGATCTCCTGCAGGCGATCGCGCCGCTGTTTGAGCTCGACGGCTACGCGCCGCCGCTGGTGATGATGGCGGCGGTGGCGGGCGACGCGCTCGACCCCGACGTTGAGCGCCGCTATCGCGATGCGCTCTCCCGGCAGTCGCCGTGCCCGGAAGTCATCCGCATCGATCGCTTTACGTTCTACGAACGGGCGCAAAAAGCCTTTGCGATCGTTATCACAGGGGAGCGCGCGAAGTACGGGAATATTCTTTTAAAAAAAGGAGTAACGCCGTAATCTCATGCCGGAGCGCCCGCCTGATGCGGGCGTTTATTGACTGACAGGGTGAGAGAAAATGAAAGCGGCACGCCAGCAGGCGATAATAGACCTGCTGATCAACCACAGCAGCCTGACGACCGAAGCCCTATCGCTGCAGCTCGCGGTCAGTAAAGAGACGATTCGTCGCGACCTCAGCGAGCTGCAGTCGCAGGGCAAAGTGCTGCGTAACCACGGGCGCGTCAAAATCATTCATCGCCAGAGCCAGGACAGCGGCGATCCGTTCCACATCCGCCTCAAAAGCCACTATGCCCACAAAGCCGATATCGCCCGCGAGGCCCTTGCCTGGATAGAAGAAGGGATGGTTATCGCCCTCGACGCCAGCTCCACCTGCTGGTATCTGGCCCGTCAGCTCCCGGACGTCAACCTGCACGTGTTTACCAACAGCCAGCCCATCTGCCAGGAGCTGAGCAAGCGCGAGCATATCCAGCTCACCTGCTCCGGCGGCACCCTGCAGCGCAAATACGGCTGCTACGTCAGCGCTTCGCTTATCCCACAGCTCCGATCGCTGGAGATCGATCTGTTCGTTTTTTCCTGCGAGGGCATCGACAGCAACGGCGCGCTTTGGGATTCAAATACGGTTAACGCCGAGTTCAAGTCCCTGCTGCTCAAGCGGGCGGCGCAGTCTTTGCTGCTGATCGATAAGAGTAAGTTTAATCGCTCGGGCGAGGCCAGCATTGGCCATCTCGATGACGTGACGCACATCATTTCTGATGAGCCCATCGCGGCAAAATAGCCGGCAGGAGAAGGGAGAGGAGAGCCCGGATAGCGGTGCCGCTACCCGGGAGACGACGCGAAGCTAGCGCTCGTCGCGACGACCGCCAACCGCAGCCCACAGGCGGCGAATATGAACGGTGACTTCTTCACGATCGTGATACAGCTGGCGCGCCTGAATCTGCGCGTTAATGCCGTGCTCATCCAGCTGTTCCTGGATGTAGGCCAGATTGCGCGACAGCTCTTCATAGCGCTTTTTCATCGGCAGCTTCAGGTTGAAGATAGTCTCGCGGCACCAGCCGTTGACCAGCCACTGCGCCATCAGCGCCGCAACCTTAGCCGGCTTTTCCACCATGTCGCACACCATCCATGAGATGTTGCTGCGGGTCGGGCGGTAGCGGAAGCCATCTTCACGCAGCCAGGTCACCTGTCCGGTATCCATCAGGCTCTGCGCCATCGGGCCGTTATCGACCGACGAAACCCACATGTTGCGCTTCACCAGCTGATAGGTCCAGCCGCCGGGACAGGCGCCAAGATCCACCGCATACATGCCGTTGCCCAGGCGCTCGTCCCACTCATCGGCCGGGATAAAGACGTGGAACGCCTCTTCCAGCTTCAGCGTAGAGCGGCTCGGCGCATCGGCAGGGAATTTAAGCCGCGGGATCCCCATATAGAACGGGGAGTTGTTGTTGGAGTAGGAGTAGCCGGTATAGCAGCAGCCCGGAGCGATAAAGAATACGTGCACCACCGGACGCTTCGTGGTTTCGTAGCTGGTCAGCACGCCCGCTTCACGCAGGGCCGCGCGCAGCGGAACCGTAAGCTTACGGCAGAACTTCATCAGCTCTTTGCTTTCATTGGTATCGGCCACTTCAACCCGCAGGTCGCCACCCTTCTCCACCACGCCCTGCAGCATGCCGACAATCGGCGTGATGCGATCTTCCGGCGGCAGGTCTCGAAGCAGTTCGCCGACCACAAACATCTGGCGGGCAAAGACCAGCGAGCTGAACGGCAGTTCGCGCGCCAGCTTGTCGCCATCTTCCATCTGATAGCATTCAAAAATCACGTACCCGGCGTTATCTTTCACGCGGGCAAAACCAAACACCTCAAGGCGGGATGCCTTATCGGTAATTTCTGCTGCGCACTCCTTCTCAAACCCGGGGCGACAATAGAGGACAACCTTATTCATGAACAACGCCCTTACGTTTCAGACGAATTGCACCAATTAACATTAAGACCCAACCGGCGAGGAAGCTGACGCCTCCCACCGGCGTAACGAACGCCCACAGGCGTAAATGCGACAGCGCCAGGCAGTAAAGGCTGCCGCTGAACAAAACGGTTCCCAGCGCCATAAAGACGCTGCTCCAGTAAAACCAGATGCTGATGCGGCGCTGCATCGCCACCGCCAGGCCAAAAATGGCCAGCGTATGGAAGGCCTGGTACTCAAGGCCGGTATGGATCCAGCCCATTTCCGCAACGCCCAGCGACCGGCTTAACACGTGCGCGCCGAAGGCGCCCAGAGCAACAAAGATAAAACCGCTTATCGCGGCGAATATCAGCATAAAACGGCTGGTCATGTTATTACCCTACAATCATTTATTGTTCGTAACGAAAACGAAATTTTTCTTGTTCACTTGCCGCTTTCGCCAGTATCCACTGCCGGAAGGCGGCTATTTTACCCAGTTCAGCCTGACTGTCATGACAAACCAGATAAAAGGCATTTTTACTGACCAGAACATCATTAAACGGACAGACCAGACGGCCGGCTTCAATTTCGGACTGGGACATCACGTTATTGGCGAGCGCGACCCCCTGTCCATGAATGGCCGCCTGCAGCACCATTGCGCTGTGGCTGAAAATCGGCCCCTGCTGGACGTTAATATGGCTTAGACCCAGCTGGCGGGTATAAGTTTGCCAGTCGCGACGGGAAGCATCGTGCAATAGCGTATGTTGCGCCAGATCCGCAGGCGTTTTCAACGCTTTGTCACCGGTCAGCAGCACCGGCGAGCAAACCGGCAGCAGATACTCGGCGTACA
This sequence comes from Klebsiella terrigena, assembly GCF_006539725.1. Lineage (GTDB taxonomy): Bacteria > Pseudomonadota > Gammaproteobacteria > Enterobacterales > Enterobacteriaceae > Klebsiella > Klebsiella terrigena. The sequence goes on from NZ_BJNO01000008.1 coordinate 171,921, forward strand.
GTTTTTCGACGCGCAGCCCCGGCCAGTTGCCGCGACCGTAGAAAATCGCCACGTCAACGTCATCCGCCAGCTTGTCCTCCTGACGGTCCACCGCCTGGATTCTGACATCAATTCCCGGATAAGCTGAGTTAAAGCTTGAAAGGCGCGGGACCAGCCACTGAATCGCAAAACTGGGCAACAGGCTGACCGTTAACGCCCCTTTTGCGCTTCGCGCCTGCAGTTTACGCGTCGCCTCCGTCAGCTGCGAAAAAATATCTTTAATATCCTGGAAATAGCTCTGGCCCTCTTCCGTCAGCAGCAGCGATCGATTGCGCCGCCGAAACAGCTTCAGCCCAAGAAAGTCCTCTAGTGACTTGATTTGGTGACTTACTGCGGCCTGGGTCACAAAAAGCTCATCGGCTGCGCGAGTGAAGCTTAAATGACGTGCGGCTGCATCAAAAACACGTAATGCATTCAGAGGTGGTAATCGCTTTGACATGGTTATTCTGGCTTAGATGTTAAGGCAATTTAACAAACAGGAAACAACGTTTAACCTATTAGTTTTTTTTATCTGAGCCATTATAATTTGTCCGTTGAGGTTCTACCAGCAAATACCTATAGTGGCCGCACTTCCTGAGCCGGAACGAAGAGCTTTTTTTGGAATGCGTGTTCCAACAAGCTTTTGGCTTACGGTTGTGATGTTGTGTTGTTGTGTTTGCAATTGGTCTGTCTTTGCGGACCATGGTGGCTAAGCTACCCCCTTTTCACTTCCTGTACATTTACCCTGTCTGTCCATAGTGATTTAATGTAGCACCGCAACGCGCGGTGCTTTTTTTTGCCCTGAATTTCCCCTCTCTTCCTTATCCGGTGCTTGTCAGCCTTGCCCTGACGGATAAATTGCGCGACGATCGTCGTATTGCAACGAGGAGCTCCATGAACGCATTCAATCCCGCTCAGTTTCGCGCGCAGTTTCCGGCTCTGGCCGATGCCGGCGTTTACCTTGATAGCGCGGCGACGGCGCTAAAGCCGCTGGCCACCATCGAGGCCAGCGATCGGTTCTATCGCCTCAGCGCCGGTAACGTGCACCGCAGCCAGTTTGCCGCCGCCCAGCGCCTGACCGAACGTTATGAAGACGCCCGCAAGCGCGTCGCGGCGCTGCTTAACGCGCCGTCGGGCAAAGATATCGTCTGGACCCGCGGCACTACCGAAGCCATTAACATGGTGGCGCAGAGCTACGTTCGCCCGCGCCTGCGGCCCGGCGACGAAATCATCGTCAGCGAAGCGGAGCATCACGCCAATCTGGTTCCCTGGCTGATGGTGGCCGAGCAAACCGGCGCCCGGGTGGTGAAGCTGCCCATCGGCACCGATCGCCTGCCTGACGTGGCGAGCCTGCCCTCCCTGATCACGCCGCGCAGCCGGGTGCTGGCCATTGGCCAGATGTCTAACGTGACCGGCGGCTGCCCGGATCTGGCGCTGGCGATCCGCCTCGCGCACGAGGCGGGAATGGTGGTGATGGTCGACGGCGCGCAGGGCGCGGTGCATTTCCCGGCCGACGTCCAGAATCTGGATATCGACTTTTACGCCTTCTCCGGCCATAAGCTGTACGGCCCGACGGGGATTGGCGCGCTGTACGGTAAAAGCGAACTGCTGAACGCCATGTCGCCGTGGCTCGGCGGCGGTAAAATGATTACCGAAGTCACGTTCGACGGGTTTAAAACCCAGCCCGTCCCCTATCGGCTGGAGGCCGGCACGCCAAACGTCGCCGGCGTCATTGGCCTGAGCGCGACGCTGGAGTGGCTGCAGGAGACCGATATCGCCCAGGCCGAAAGCTGGAGCCGCAGCCTGGCGACGCTGGCTGAAGACGAGCTGGCGAAACGCCCGGGCTTCCGCTCCTTCCGCTGCCAAAGCTCAAGCCTGCTGGCGTTTGATTTCGCCGGCGTGCACCACGGCGATATGGTGACGCTGCTGGCGGAGTCCGGCATCGCGCTTCGCGCCGGGCAGCACTGCGCCCAGCCGCTGCTGGCGGCGCTTGGCGTTAGCGGCACCCTGCGCGCCTCGTTTGCGCCTTATAATACGCAGGATGACGTTTACGCGCTGGTGCATGCCGTTGACCGCGCTCTGGAAATTTTGGTGGACTAATGACGACTCCCAACCCGCAGAACCATCCGTTTGGCACCGCTATCACTGAAGCGACGCTGCGGCAAACCTTCGCCCCGCTGAGCCAGTGGGAAGATAAGTACCGCCAGCTGATTGTGTTAGGCAAAAAGCTGCCGCCGCTGGCGGACGAGGTTAAAGCCCGCACGACGGAGATTGCCGGCTGTGAAAACCGCGTCTGGCTGGGGTATAGCGTGCGCGACGGTCGGCTGCATTTCTTTGGCGACAGCGAGGGGCGGATCGTTCGCGGCCTGCTGGCCGTGCTGCTGACGGCCGTTGAGGGGAAAAGCGCCGCCGAGCTGCAGGCGCGCGATCCGCTGGCGCTGTTCGACGAGCTGGGGCTGCGCGCGCAGCTGAGCGCCTCTCGCGGCCAGGGCCTCGCCGCGCTGGGCGCCGCGGTGCTTGCCGCGGCCCGCGAGGCTTAACCCGAGCTAAAGCGCCTGGCCCTGACGCCCGGCTTTCGCCAGCATTTTCTTCAGCGCATGCGATACGGCGACAAAACCAAAGGTGGCGGTAACCATCGTTGCCGCCCCAAAGCCCGACGCGCAGTCCATTCGTTTGGGGCCTTCCGCGCTGCTTTTCATCGCGCATACGCTGCCGTCGGCCTGGGGATAAACCAGCGCCTCGGTCGAGAACACGCAGTCGATGCCGAGCTTGCCCTTACTGTTTTTGACCACTCCGAACTGGCCCTTCAGGCGCTCGCGCAGCTTCGCCGCCAGCGGATCCTGAATCGTTTTCGCCAGGTCCGCCACCTGAATCTGGGTCGGATCAATTTGCCCACCCGCACCGCCGGTAGTCACCAGCGGCACCTTATAGCGACGGCAGTACGCAATTAACGCCGCCTTCGGCCGCACGCTATCGATAGCGTCAATCACGTAGCTGAAGCCCGCGCCCATATATTCGGCCACGTTCTCCGGCGTCACGAAATCGTCAATCACCGTCACCTGACATTCAGGGTTGATCAGCCGGATGCGATCCGCCATCACCTCGGCTTTCGCCAGCCCGACGTTGCCGCCCAGGGCATGAATCTGCCGGTTGGTGTTGGTGACGCAGACGTCGTCCATATCGATAAGGGTAATGGCGCCAATCCCGGTTCGTGCCAGCGCTTCTGCGGCCCAGGAGCCGACGCCGCCGATGCCTACGACGCAGACGTGCGCGTCGGCAAAACACTGCAGCGCTGATTCACCATACAAACGCGCCGTCCCACCAAAACGCTGGCGCCAGGCGTCGCTAATTACAACAGACATATAACCTCAGAATAAAATGGCCGCTTCCCCGACGCGCGCGTGCCGTCGGGGAAGCGGAGAAAGGAGTGTTAGCCGCTAAAGACGTTGCCCGTGCCCGGGGCGTTTTTCAGCACCCAAACGCGGCCATAGTGGTTATACCAGCCCGCGCGATGCCCGGCATCCGCACCGATACCCTGATAGATATCGAAGTGCTGGCCTTTAATCGCGCCGCCGACGTCCAGCGCAACCATCAGGCGCAGCTCGTACTGACCGTTAAACTTGCCTTTATTATCCAGCAGCGGGACTTCCGCCAGCAGGGTGGTTCCCGGCGGGATAATGCTGCGGTCAGAGGCGACCGACGCGCGGCCAATCAGCGGTACTGCGCTGGCGCCTTTCACCGGGGCGAAGGATTGCGGTTTAAAGAAGACGAAGGACGGGTTCTCTTCGAGCAGCGCGCGCACTTCGGCTTCGCTATGGGTTTCACCCCATTCGCGGATCGCCTGCATCGACATATCTTCTCTCTTTACTTCACCGCGATCGATAAGCACTTTACCGATGCTGCGATACGACCAGCCGTTCTTCCCGGCATAGCTGAAGAAGTTCAGCGGCGAGCCGTCGCCAAAATCGATATAGCCGCTGCCCTGGACATCCATAATGAAGTTGTCCATCAGCGAGTTGCTGTAGGCCAGGATATAGCTGTCGCTCAGCCCGCCGGCGTAGATGCTGGCGCGGGACGGAAGCTTGCCGCGCTTCGGCGGCATGCGGTAAATAGGATACTGGAACTCACCCTGGCGGGTGTGGCGCGCCTGCACCACCGGGGTGTAGTAGCCGGTAAACTGCACGTTGCCGTAGCTATCGGCGCCCTGCATCTGCCAGGCGTCAATGCCGTACTGGCTCAGCGTGCGGGTATCGCCGCCGGCGCTTAGCCACTGCTGCAGGGAGTTATAGACGTTGCTCTGGCTATTATAGAGGCGCGGAGAGGCGCTGCGGATCTGCCTGACCTGTTCGGAGAAGTCGCCCGCGTTAATTGGCGTGCCGACCGCATCAGGTTGGTTAACCAGTGAAAACGGCTGGGTAAGCTTTCCTTCATTATACTGCTGACCGCGATCGGTCGGTTTCGAGGAGCAGCCGGCGAGCATCGCCAGTATTGCTCCGGTTGCCACATACTTTGCCCAACATCCTTTCATGGTATCTCTTCTTTTGCCGCTTAGTACCGGTTCGTGATGAGGGAAGATAACAAACCGCCAGGGCTATTGAAATGCGATAAAGCAGCACAAATACAAAATCGGCTAAAAAACGCGCTAAAAACGGTTCTTTCTACACCATTCATTACAAAATTATCGATTTAGCTGAAAAAGGGTTGCATCAAAACGTTAGCAGAGTATAGTGCGCATCCACGGA
>NZ_BJNO01000009.1 GCF_006539725.1 Klebsiella terrigena
TTTAGGATTTTTCTCTTCAACTGAACCGGCTTAATCTGTGAAGTTGTTCACATTTGCCGTGTCAGTGGGAGCGCATTATAGGGAGTTCTTTTGGTATGGCAAGCCTTAAAATACAAAAAACCTATCAAGCGCTCATTATTTGAACTTTCCCTTCCATCTCACGAATAGCTGATACCGCTGAAACCCAGTACTGGCGCGGCCTGCGGCCTATTCCCATCTCCAGGCAGTTTTTTCAAAAAATGTATGGCGTCCCGCACGCAGACGGCGGCCGCTGGCGTAGAGGAGCCATAAACGGCGGATTAAGCAGCCGCTTTGACTCACGACAAGGCGCCCTCGGTTCACACCTTTTTATAATCAGGACCGTTTCTCCTTACTGGTGTGAATCTATGGCTTATCAACTGAACATTAACTGGCCCGAGTTTTTAGAGAAGTACTGGCAAAAGCGGCCGGTAGTATTAAAGAATGCTTTCCCAAACTTCGTCGATCCGATCACCCCGGACGAGCTGGCGGGTCTGGCCATGGAACCGGAAGTCGACAGCCGGCTGGTCAGCCTGGTGAACGAGCAGTGGCAGGCCAGCAACGGGCCGTTCGAACATTTTGATGGCCTGGGCGAAACCGGCTGGTCGCTGCTGGCGCAGGCGGTCAACCACTGGCATATGCCTGCCGCCGAGCTGGTTCGCCCGTTCCGCGTGCTGCCTGACTGGCGCCTTGATGACCTGATGATCTCCTTCTCGGTCCCGGGCGGCGGCGTTGGCCCGCACATCGACCAGTACGATGTCTTCATTATTCAGGGTATGGGCAGCCGCCGCTGGCGCGTGGGCGACAAGCTGCCGATGCGTCAGTTCTGCCCGCACCCGGCGCTGCTGCACGTCGATCCTTTCCCACCGATTATTGATGAAGACCTCGAGCCAGGCGATATCCTTTATATTCCACCGGGATTCCCGCACGACGGCATCACTCACGAAACGGCGCTCAACTACTCCGTTGGCTTCCGCGGGCCGAACGGTCGCGACCTGATCAGCAGCTTTGCCGACTACGCGCTGGAAAACGATCTCGGCAGCGAGCACTACAGCGATCCGGACCTGACCTGCCGCGAACATCCCGGCCGGGTTGAAGAGTATGAGCTCGACCGTCTGCGCGGGATGATGATCGACATGATTAGCCAGCCGGAGGACTTTACCCAGTGGTTCGGCCGCTTTGCCACCACCCCGCGTCACGATCTGGACATCGCGCCGGCCGAGCCGCCTTATGAAGAAGAAGAGATTGTTGATGCCCTCAACGGCGGCGAAACGCTGGCCCGCCTGAGCGGCCTGCGCGTGCTGCATATCGGCGACAGCTTCTTTGTGAACAGCGAAGCGCTGGCAATCACCGATATCGACGCGCTGGACGCGCTGTGCCGCTACACCTCGCTGAGTAAAGATGAGCTGGGCAAGGGGCTGCATAACCCGGACTTTATCGCCGAGCTAACGCGCCTTATCAACCAGGGTTACTGGTACTTCGAAGAGTAAGCCTCCCAAAGCCTGGCACCGCCAGGCTTCTTTTTATGGTCTGCTTTTATTACCCGCTTTTATTACGCCCGTTTTGGCAGCGTCAGAATAAAGCGGGTTGAGCGCGCGTCGGACTCTACCGCCACGCTGCCGCGGTGCGCCGTGACGATCGATTTAACGATAGCCAGGCCAATGCCGCTCCCCTCGCCTTTACGCTGGCGGGAGGGATCGACGCGGTAGAAGCGGTCGAAAAGCCGCGACAGATGCTCTGTAGGTATCGGCGCTCCCGGATTCTCAACGATCAGCTGAACCCGGGCATCGGCCTCCGTCAGGTGAACGGTGACCGCCCGGCCGCCCGGCGTATAGCGAATGGCGTTAGAGAGCAAATTACTCATCGCCCGGCGCAGCATCAGCGGGTCGCCCACCACCCAGCAGGCGCTGCCGCTAAAGTGCAGGGTCACTTCCCGCTCCTCGGCCCAGGCCTCAAAGAAGTCGAAGACCTTGCTGACCTCATCGGCCAGATTCAGCGCTTTTAGCTCCGGGATCAGCTGATTGTTGTCGGCCTGCGCCAGAAACAGCATATCGCTGACCATCCGCGACATCCGCGAGAACTCTTCCAGATTGGAGTACAGCACATCCTCCAGCTCTTTTTGACTGCGGGTCTGACTGAGCGCGATCTCCGTCTGGGTCACCAGGTTAGTTATCGGCGTGCGGATCTCATGGGCAATATCCGCGGAAAAGTTGGACTGACGGGTAAACACATCCTCGATACGTTCCAGCATATGGTTAAACGACAGCACCAGCCGCTCCAGCTCAATCGGCACCGACTGCGGGTTTAAGCGCACGTCGAGGTCGCGGGAGGTAATGTTTTGAATCTGTCGACTGACCCGGCGAATCGGCTTATGCCCGTGATAGACCACGAACAGCACAATAAAGAAGATAAGGATGCTGATAATCGTCGCCGCCGAAATCAGCCTCGCCTTCAGCTCGTTAATATAGTGGAGATGAAAATCGATCGACAGGGCCATAAGCAGGCGGTAGGCCGGCCTGCCGTCCGCCGCGCGGCCAAGCGGCAGCATAATCAGCCGCCAGGAGCGGGTCTGCATCTGGTGGTTATCGTGAGTTAACGCCCGCGGATGCGGATCTACCCACGAGATAACGTTGCCATCCTGCAGCCTGGCGGCAATGCCCGGCGTGCTCATGATATGGCTGAGATCCGGGCCGTTCGGTGACTGGAAAAGGGTCTGGCCGCTGCCGTCATCGAGGCAAATAAAGACGTTGGCGTAGCCATCGATCACGTTCTTTAAGATCTCCAGCCGCCGCGCCTGAGGATAGTCGGCGTGGTTGAGCACCGTCTCAAGGGTGGTGGCCAACTGCCTGAGGTCGTGGGCGTCGCGCTCTTCAAAATGCGCCTTTACCGAATGGATCATTATCCAGGTGAAGGCGAAAAAGGCCACTATCGTCGCCAGGCTGATAAAAAAGGTCAGCCGCGTCGCCAGCGAAAACGGGCGCCGCAGCAGCTTAATCGCCATCCGGCACCTCGAGCACGTAGCCGACGCCGCGCACGGTCTGGATAAGCTTAGGTTCAAAATCATTATCGATTTTGCCCCGCAGCCGCTTCACCGCCACGTCGATGGCGTTGGTGTCGCTGTCAAAATTCATGTCCCAAACCTGGGAGGCGATTAGCGAACGGGGCAGTACTTCCCCCTGATGGCGAATAAAGAACTCCAGCAGCGTAAACTCTTTGCTGGTCAGCGTGATGCGCGCGCCCGCGCGGGTCACCCTGCGGCTGACCAGGTCGAGCGTTAAATCCGCCACCTGGAACTGGCTCTCAACGATCGTCGCCGCCCCGCGGCGCAGGAGCGTCCTCACCCGCGCCAGCAGTTCGGCAAAGGCAAAGGGCTTGACCAGATAATCATCGGCCCCGAGCTCCAGCCCCTTCACCCGATGCTCAACGGTCCCCAGCGCGGTCAGCAGCAGGATCGGCATGCCTTTATCGGCGGATCGCAGCATTCTGACGATATCCCAGCCGTTCACATCCGGCAGCATGATGTCGAGGATCAGCAGGTCATAATCGCTAGTCATCGCCAGGTGATAGCCGTTCAGACCGTTATCCGCCAGATCGACAACAAAACCGGCTTCCGTCAGCCCTTTCGTCAGGTACTCACCGGTTTTCATCTCATCTTCGACGATCAAAATCTTCATCACCTGCTCCTTCACGCGCCGATTGTGCGGGCTTTCAATTTTAGAGGAGCCCAACCGGATAGCAATGAATTCTCAGGAAAATGACAGCTTTGTCATTTTCCCGTCACGCGTCAAACAGACGCCGTTGCGTAAAGTACAGGGCATTCCCTGATAGCCGATAAACCTGCCACTATGCGCCAGTTAAAGCTTATTTCGCTCAGCGTTATTTTTATCCTGACGGGCTGTCTCTCCTTAGCCCCGGACTACCGCCAGCCGACCTCGCCGGTACCGCAGCAGTTCTCCCTCAGCCAGAACCAACTGGTGACGCCGCCTGCGGGCTATCAGGAGACCGGCTGGCGCGCGTTTTTCGCCGACCCGCAGGTTAAATCGCTGATTGTCACCGCGCTTGGCAATAACCGGGACCTGCGCATGGCGACCCTGAAAGTGCAGGAAGCGCGGGCGCAGTACGGCGTGACCGATGCCGACCGCTATCCGCAGCTCGACGCCTCCGCCAGCACCACCTACGGCGGGAAGCTTAAAGGCGATACCACCACCAGCAGCGACTATCAGGCCGGGCTGAACCTCAGCTTCGATCTCGACTTCTTCGGCCGCCTGAAAAACATGAGTGAAGCGCAGCGGCAGACCTTTTTCGCCAGCGTAGAAGCCCAGCGCGCGGTACACATCTTATTGATTGCTAACGTTTCACAAAGCTACTTCAACCAGCGCCTGGCCGCAGCGCAGCTCGCCGTGGCCCGCGAGACGTTACAAAACTACCGCCAGTCCTATGCTTTCGTAGAGAAACAGCTGCTGACCGGCAGCAGCAGCGTGCTGGCGCTGGAGCAGGCGCGCGGGGTGATTGAAAGTACCCGCGCCGATATCGCCAGGCGCGAAGGCGAGCTGGCGCAGGCCAATAACGCCCTGCAGCTGCTATTGGGCAGCTATCAGCGCCTGCCGGACGACGCGGCCGACGGCGCGGGGGATATTCACAGCCTCAGGCTGCCGCCCGCCCTCTCCTCGCAGATCCTGCTCCAGCGCCCCGATATTTTAGAGGCCGAGCACGGGCTGCGGGCGGCGAACGCCAATATCGGCGCCGCGCGGGCGGCCTTCTTCCCGTCGATTACGCTAACCAGTTCGCTTTCCGGCAGCAGCGCCGACCTCTCCAGCCTGTTTAATCCGGCCAGCGGGATGTGGAACTTCATCCCTAAAATCGAGCTGCCGATATTCAACGCCGGGCGAAATCAGGCCAACCTCGACGTCGCCGAAATCCGCCAGCAGCAGTCGGTGGTGAATTACGAACAGAAAATCCAGAACGCCTTTAAAGAGGTGGCCGATGCCCTGGCCTTGCGCCAGAGCCTGGCGGATCAAATCAGCGCCCAGCAGCGCTATCTCGCCTCCCTGCAAATCACCCGCCAGCGCGCCGGAACGCTCTATCAACACGGCGCGGTCAGCTATATCGAAGTGCTGGACGCCGAACGTTCGCTGTTCGCCACGCAGCAGATCCTGCTGGATCTCAACTACGCCCGCCAGGTGAACGAAATTCAGCTCTTTACCGCCCTCGGCGGCGGCTGGCTCGAATAACCCATTATTGAATATCAGGAGTGTTAATCATGAATCATGTCGCAAAAACGGTCATTTTTGGTCTTCTTCTGTCCGCAGCGGTCTCCGGCGCCCAAGCCACCGGACACCAGCATGGCGAAATGATGCCCGCCGCGCCCGCCGCCGGGCAGGCGCAGGCCATCAGCGCCACCGGCGAAGTCAAAATCATTGATATGGAGAGTAAAAAAGTCACCATCGACCATGACGCCATCCCGGCGCTGAACTGGCCGCCGATGACCATGCGCTTCACCATCACTCCGCAAACCCAGCTTAACGCGGTTAAGCCCGGCGATAAGGTCGCCTTCACCTTTATTCAGCAGGGCAACCTCTCCTTATTACAGGATATCCACGTTAACTAATAAGGTGTTCACGGAGCGCATTACGATGGTCTCTCTAAAACTTAAAACCGCTGCGCTCATTATCAGCAGTATGTCTCTTGGCGGGATGATTGCGGCGGGCCTCTATTATAGCGGGCTTGCCCCCGCTCACCCTGCGGGCGACGCGGAGCCTGCCGCCGGGCAGGCGCGTAAAGTCCTGTTCTGGTATGACCCGATGTACCCCAATACGCGCTTTGATAAGCCGGGGAAATCGCCGTTTATGGATATGGACCTGGTGGCCAAATACGCCGATGAAGAGGCGCCGCCTTCGGCCGCGCCGGGCGTACGCATCGACCCGACGCAAACCCAGAATCTGGGCGTTAAAACCGCCGCCGTCGTCCGCGGCCCGCTCAGCTACGCCCGGACCTTCCCGGCCAACGTCAGCTATAACGAGTACCAGTTTGTCATCGTCCAGGCGCGCTCGGCGGGCTTTATCGACAGGGTCTACCCGCTGACCGTCGGGGATAAGATAAAGAAAGGCACCCCGCTTATCGACCTGACCATTCCCGACTGGGTCGAGGCGCAGAGCGAATATCTGCTGCTGCAGGAAACCGGCGGCACCGCCACCCAGGTGGAGGGGATCCTCGAGCGGCTGCGCCTCGCCGGAATGCCGGATGAGGATATCCGCCGCCTGAAGGCGACGCGCAAAATTCAGACCCGCTTCACCCTTAAAGCGCCGATTGACGGCGTGATTACCGCCTTTGATCTTCGCACCGGCATGAACATCGCCAAAGATAACGTGGTGGCCAAAATTCAGGGCATGGACCCGGTGTGGATTAGCGCCTCGGTGCCGGAATCTATCGCCTGGCTGATTAAAGACGCCTCGCAGTTTGTCCTTTCCGTTCCGGCATGGCCGGACAAAGCCTTCACCATCAGCAAATGGAGCATGCTGCCCGGCGTGGATGCGGCTACCCGCACGCTGCAGCTGCGTCTGCAGGTCGATAACCCGGACGAGGCGCTGAAGCCGGGAATGACCGCCTGGCTGAAGCTGAACGCGCAGAGTCAGCCGATGCTGCTGATCCCGTCGAAAGCGCTGATCGACAGCGGCGCGGAGCAGCGGGTTATCACCGTGGACGGCGATGGTCGCTTCGTGCCGAAACCGGTCGAGGTCTTCCAGCAGTCCGGCGATATGACGGCGATCCGCTCCGGCATTCATGAAGGAGAGAAGGTCGTCGCCAGCGGCCTGTTCCTGATTGATTCCGAGGCCAATATCTCCGGCGCGCTGGATCGGATGCGCGCAAAGCCGACCGCCGCGACGCCGAACGTACCGAATAGCGCGGCGCATGCGCACTGAGGAGATGACAAATGATTGAATGGATTATCCGTCGCTCGGTGGCCAACCGCTTTCTGGTGATCATGGGGGCGCTGTTCCTCAGCATCTGGGGGACGTGGACCATCGTCCATACGCCGGTGGATGCCCTGCCGGATCTCTCTGACGTGCAGGTGATCGTCAAGACCAGCTACCCCGGCCAGGCGCCGCAAATCGTCGAAAACCAGGTCACCTGGCCGCTGACCACCACCATGCTCTCGGTGCCGGGAGCCAAAACGGTGCGCGGCTTCTCGCAGTTCGGCGCCTCCTACGTCTACGTGATTTTTGCCGACGGCACCGATCCCTACTGGGCGCGCTCGCGGGTGCTGGAGTACCTCAACCAGGTGCAGGGCAAGCTTCCGGCCGGCGTCAGCGCCGAAATGGGCCCGGATGCCACCGGCGTCGGCTGGATCTACGAGTACGCGCTGGTCGACCGCAGCGGCAGGCACGACCTCGCCGAGCTGCGCTCGCTGCAGGACTGGTTTTTAAAATATGAGCTAAAAACGATTCCGGACGTTTCGGAAGTGGCCTCGGTGGGCGGCGTGGTCAAAGAGTATCAGGTCGTGGTCGACCCGCTGAAGCTGACCCAGTACGGCATTACCCTGGCGGCGGTGAAATCGGCGCTGGATGCCTCCAACCAGGAGGCCGGCGGCTCTTCCGTCGAGCTGGCGGAAGCCGAATATATGGTGCGCGCCAGCGGCTATCTGCAAAGCCTCGATGACTTTAACCACATCGTGCTGGCAACCGGCGACAGCGGCGTGCCGGTCTATCTGCGCGACGTCGCCAGGGTACAAATCGGCCCGGAAATGCGCCGCGGCATCGCCGAACTGAACGGCGAAGGCGAAGTGGCCGGCGGCGTGGTGATCCTGCGCTCCGGCAAGAACGCCCGCGAAGTGATTTCGGCCGTAAGGGCCAAACTGGCATCCCTGCAGAGCAGCCTGCCGGAAGGGGTTGAAGTAGTCACCACCTATGACCGCAGCCAGCTGATCGACCGGGCCATCGACAACCTCAGCATGAAGCTTCTGGAGGAGTTTATCGTCGTCGCGCTGGTCTGCGCCCTGTTCCTGTGGCACCTACGCTCGGCGCTGGTCGCCATTATCTCTCTCCCGCTCGGCCTGTGCTTCGCCTTTATCATGATGCATTTCCAGGGGCTGAACGCCAACATCATGTCGCTGGGCGGGATTGCGATTGCGGTGGGGGCGATGGTCGATGCCGCCATCGTGATGATAGAAAACGCCCACAAGCGGCTGGAGGAGTGGGATCATCAGCATCCCGGAGAGCGGCCCGATAACGACACGCGCTGGAAAATCATCACTGACGCCTCGGTGGAGGTCGGCCCGGCGCTGTTTATCAGCCTGCTGATTATCACCCTGTCGTTTATCCCGATTTTCACCCTCGAAGGGCAGGAAGGAAAACTGTTCGGCCCGCTGGCGTTTACCAAAACCTGGTCGATGGCCGGGGCGGCGCTGCTGGCGATCGTGGCGATCCCGATCCTAATGGGGTTCTGGATCCGCGGCAGGATCCCGGCGGAGAGCAGCAACCCGCTCAACCGCTTCCTGATCCGCATTTATCATCCGCTGCTGCTGAAGGTGCTGCGCTGGCCGAAGGCGACCCTGCTGGTCGCGGCGCTAACGATCCTGACGGTCATCTGGCCGCTCAGCCGGGTGGGCGGCGAGTTCCTGCCGCAGATCAACGAAGGCGATCTGCTGTATATGCCGTCAACCCTGCCGGGAATTTCCGCCTCGCAGGCGGCGGATATGCTGCAGAAGACCGATAAGCTGATCATGACGGTGCCGGAAGTGGCCCGCGTATTCGGCAAAACCGGTAAGGCCGAGACCGCCACCGATTCCGCCCCGCTGGAGATGGTCGAGACCACCATTCAGCTCAAGCCGCAGAATCAGTGGCGCCCGGGGATGACCATGGAGAAGATCGTCGAAGAGCTGGATAAAGCCGTGCGCCTGCCGGGACTCGCCAACCTGTGGGTGCCGCCGATCCGCAACCGGATCGATATGCTCTCCACCGGGATCAAGAGCCCGATCGGCATTAAGGTCTCCGGCACTAACCTCGCCGATATCGATGAGAGCGCAGAGCAGATTGAAGCGGTGGCCCGCACCGTGCCGGGCGTCACCTCAGCGCTGGCGGAGCGGCTGGTCGGCGGGCGCTATCTCAACATCGATATCAACCGCGAGCAGGCCGCCCGCTACGGCATGAGCGTCGGCGACGTGCAGCTGTTCGTCTCCTCGGCCATCGGCGGCGCGATGGTGGGCGAAACGGTAGAAGGCGTCGAGCGCTACCCGATCAACATCCGCTACCCGCAAAGCTACCGCGACAGCCCGGAGGCCCTGCGCCAGCTGCCGATCCTCACTCCGCTGAAGCAGCAAATCGTCCTCGGCGACGTGGCGCAGGTCAAAGTGGTAACCGGCCCGTCGATGCTGAAAACCGAGAACGCCCGCCCGACCAGCTGGATCTATATCGACGCCAGGGATCGCGACATGGTGTCGGTGGTGCACGATCTGCAGCAGGCCATCGCCCAGGGCGTGAAGCTGAAGCCGGGGACCAGCGTCTCCTACTCCGGCCAGTTTGAGCTGCTCGAACGCGCCAACCAGAAGCTGAAGCTGATGGTCCCCATGACGCTGATGATCATTTTCGTCCTGCTGTACCTCGCGTTCCGTCGCTTTGGCGAGGCGCTGCTGATCATCGCCAGCGTGCCGTTCGCGCTGGTCGGCGGCATCTGGTTCCTCTACTGGATGGGATTCCATCTGTCGGTGGCGACCGGTACCGGCTTTATCGCCCTTGCCGGGGTGGCGGCGGAATTTGGCGTGGTGATGCTGATGTACCTGCGCCACGCCATTGAAGCGGAGCCGTCGCTGGAAAACGCGGAAACCTTCAGCGCTGATAAGCTTGACGAGGCGCTGTACCGCGGCGCGGTGCTGCGCGTGCGGCCAAAGGCGATGACCGTGGCGGTCATTATCGCCGGCCTGCTGCCGATTTTATGGGGTACCGGCGCCGGTTCGGAGGTGATGAGCCGCATCGCCGCGCCGATGATTGGCGGGATGATCACCGCCCCGCTGCTGTCGCTGTTTATCATTCCGGCGGCCTATAAGCTGATGTGGCTGTACCGGCACCGACGCCCGGCGCAGCGGGCATAACCGGGCGGCGAGCGGGCCAGATCGCTATCCGCCCCGCTCGCCCTCGCTCGCGCACTCTGCCAGGAGGCGCTAGCACGTTGATGGCGACATCTGCGTGGTTCGATGCTGGATATGCGCCCGCAGCAGTTTCTCCATTTCCTCTTCTCTCACTTCGGGAGCAATTTTTTCACACGCAAAGGCCAGCGTTCGCTGCCGGTAAGGAGCCAGCAGCGGGTTATTATTTAATAATAATTCGCCGATCGCCTTAATCCGGCTCGCTTCAAGCCCCGGCAGCGCTTTAATGATGGCCCCGCACGGAATATCGCCGTCGTCGCCGATCATAACCAGCGAATAAAAATCGCTGAAGGCGGAGAGTTTCCACGCCGGCACGTTAAATTTATTGTAGTTAATTCCGCTGCTGTCGATATTGGCAAAATTGACGGTATAGAACGGAATAAAATCGTTTGCCTGCAGGGCCAGGGAAATAAACGCCGCGTCCCCGGTCTTATGTATCGTTGCCAGCAAAAGGTTGAGCAGAAACTCCATCTGCGTAACCGTCAGATCGACGGATATCACCTCATCATTTTGCAAAAAGAACAGAAAGGTGACCTTCTCCTGGCCATCTTTCATCGCGAAATCGGTCACCCGCAGCGCGACGTTGGGGTTCTGTATTTCCTCAAGCGTGACGGTGAGCGTACGGTTGTTTAACCGCTCGGTATCGGCGATGGTGCGGGCTCTGATGCTCTCGGGGTCCTCGCGAAACAGCATTTGCAGCCTGCGGTAGCCGCTGAAAACCGCAAATACCAGGTCCTGAACCCGATCGGGCGGGAGATACACCAGCGCTTCCGCACTCACGACGCTTTGCATCTTCAGGGCTAACGCCAGCACCGCGTTGGGGGATTTAATTATTCCGCTATTAATACCCGTTAAGATGTTCATCAAATAGTCTCCGTAGTAAGCTGCTGTGGCAACGAGGTCAGTTTCGCTAAATCAATAATTCGATCGGCGCTGGCGATGGTTGAAGGACGGTGGGCGATAATAATTCGGGTGATGTTTAAAGATTCAATCGCCGCGTTGACCATCTTTTCATTATTAATATCGAGATGGCTGGTAGCCTCATCCATAAATAAAATTTTCGGCTTTTGATAGAGCGCCCGGGCAATGAGCAAGCGCTGCTTTTGACCGCCGGAGATCCCGGCGCCAAGCTCGCCGATAATCGTTTCATAGCCCATCGGCATGCGCTGGATCTCTTCATGGATATTGCATCTCATGGCGCAGTCAACGAGCAGCGCCCGATCCATCTCCTCATCAAAGCCCGAAATGTTATCGGCAATAGACCCGGAAAACAGGCGGTCCTCCTGTAATACGCAGGCGATATTGCTGCGGAAGTTATTAATGCCGATTTTGTTAATATCAAAACCGCCGATAAATATATCGCCGCGCTCGGGCGTCAGCAGGCCAGACATGACTTTAAGTAACGTTGTTTTACCGATGCCTGACGCGCCGATCAGCGCGACGGACTCTCCAGCGGCCACGCTGATATTGACGTTAGAAAATACGGGTTTTGACAGCAGGTCATACTGATAGGCCAAATTCTGCACGTCTAAAGAAACGCCAATGTCATCGGCAAAAATCTTTCTTACCGGCGACTCTGCCTCCGGTTCGCTGTAGACAATTTCAGAAATACGCTCGTTATGTAGCGACAGCATTTTCAGCTGCATCGTGAGGTCGATAAGCGACGCGGCGCGCTGCGCAAACTGGCCGCGATAGGCGTTAAACGCCATATACATACCGATGGTCATCGTGTTATCCATAACCATTTGCGCGCCCAGCCATAAAATGACAACCTGATCGGCCGAGTTAATGAAGGTATTAATCCCGCCAAACAGCATATCGAAACGCGTTTGCTTCAGACCGGCGTTGCTGACATCGATATTGGTATTCAGCCAGTGCTGGGAGCGCCTGTTTTTCAGGTTAAGCGATTTTATCGTCGCGATGCCGTACAGCGTCTCCATAAAATGCGAGCCCGAACGCGCACGTTTGACGATCAGCTCTTCATTGATGGCGCGATAAAATTTATAGGTGATCGCGCGCATCGCGGCGTAGCAAAGGGTGAACCCCAGCACAACCCACACCAGCCAGCCGCCGTACAGGCTCAGCATCACAAGCAGGCCGATGGTCATGATGGAGTCAATAATTCCGCTAACGATGCTGTTGGTAAAGGTTGAGCGGATGGTATCCAGAGAAGCAAACCGCGACTGTATATCCCCCAGTTGGCGCTTCTCAAAGAAAGCGAGCGGCAGGCCGATCAGATGATCGAAAAAGCTCGTTTTCCACTGCACGTCGGTCAGCGTATTCAGCTTTAGCGAAACCCACGCGCGCAGCATACTGACCCAGGTTTTAAAAATCGTAAAAAACATTAGCCCGACGCAGATGACCAGCAGCAGGTTTTCATCATGTGCGGTAATAACATGGTCGGTAACAACCTGCGTGCCCATTGGCAGCAGCAAATTCACCGTTTCAATGACTACCGACAGCATCAATATTTTCGTCAGCGCTGACTTCAGGCCAACAATGTTGTGCATTAACTCCCGCAGCTTTAGCCGCGAGCGCTGCTTTTCCTGAACGAAGCCGCTATCCGGCCACGCCTCAAGCGCGATGCCGCTGAAGTTTTCTGATAATTCCTTACGATGAACCACGCGTCGCCCAAGCGCCGGATCGTTAATAACAAAACGCTTACCCTTTACCGCAACCAGCACGACAAAGTGATTTAATGACCAGTGCAGTATGCAGGGCAGACGGAGCTCGCCGATCTCTGCAATATCCAGGGATAATGCCCGCGTTTTCAGGCCAGCCTTCTGCGCAACCGTCGCCAGGGCGTTTAACGTCGTTCCGTGGGATGAGGAGCCGTAGGTATTGCGAAAGTTGAACAGATCGATATCTTTGCCGTAGAACCCACAAATCATTGCTAAGCAGGCATTACCGCACTCCGTTGATTCAGACTGTATAATTACCGGGACTTTGTTCCTGATTGAAAAGTTGATCCTTCTAAAAATTGAATCAAGCACATCTTTATTCATCTTTGGGACCCTTAAGGCTCTGAACTACTTTATATACTGGTGAGAACAGCCACTGATACAGCGGCCTCTCCTCGGTAAAAACAATGCTCTTCGCCTTAAGGCCATTCGATAGCACAAGCGTTCTGTTCTTATAAATAAACTCTTTTTCTTTAACGTTGATAATTGCTTTGTAGAGCGTGGGTGTCGTATTGCTGTTGGCCTGGCTATTGCCATAGTCAGATAATTCCCGGCGAGTAACCGGCATTGATGAGATTGACATCACCTTGCCAGAAAATTGACCAAACTTATCTGAAGGAAACGCATCGTAGCGGATATTCACGGTATCGCCGATTTTGACATAGGGTAAACTGTTATCGGGTAGCCACAGCAGTAAATAATAGTTAATGCCGGTAAGCTGCTTAACCTGAGCCAGGCTGCTCCCGGCCTCGATCATTTGACCACGGGTAACGGCTATCGACTCCACCCGGCCATCAATCGTCGACTTCACTAAAATTCTTCCGCTCGCGCTGTTTTCAATCAGCTGAGTTTGCAGATCTCTCAGCTGGCTATATTGTGAAGTAATCTGATTATCAATCTCAGCGGTCTTTACCGTTAAATCACTCCGGGTCTGGGTGAGCTGCAGTTCTATCTGCATTTTCTGCGATGATAACGACTGAAATGCATTTTGCTGCTGGACGAAAAGAGAGTGCTGATTATTGTACTGATCTTTATTGATCAACCCCCGCTGCAGGTAGCTGCTGTAGTTTTTCAGCGATGTCTCAATATGTGAAAGCCCTTTTTTGGCCGTCGTCAGCATTTTCTCGGTTTCATCCAGGGAGCGCTCATAGCGCTGAATCTGGCGACGCGTGGTGCCAATAAAATCATCTTTGTTAGCTTTTAGTTTTTGGATGATATCTTCAGCATTGACAATCTTGGCTTTCACCATCGAAACATTGGTATCACTGACGTTGCCGACGTCGGTGTTTTTGGACACATCCAGCTCAAATAACACGGCGCCTTTCTTAACAACATCACCAACCTGGACATACTGTTTCGAGATCGAACCCAACAGCGGTGAGGAGATATTAAGAGGATGAGGCAAAGTGATCACCTCGCCGGCGA
The DNA here is from genome assembly GCF_006539725.1 of Klebsiella terrigena. Classification (GTDB taxonomy): domain Bacteria; phylum Pseudomonadota; class Gammaproteobacteria; order Enterobacterales; family Enterobacteriaceae; genus Klebsiella; species Klebsiella terrigena. The sequence goes on from NZ_BJNO01000009.1 coordinate 14,263, forward strand.
CATCAATTCTTTTGGTATATTTAAAAAAGCAAAGCATGGCGATGATAACAGCTAAAAAAGCGATACAGCAGGCGGAAACTATCAGCGGCGAAACGCCGCCGAACAAAATCACGCGTCCTTTCCAGTAGCTTCGCTGATGCTCTATCGCTTCCTGTCTGAACAATCTTTTACCCATGAGTACCTGACCTGATATAAAAAGGCCCGACGCATCGGGCCAGAAGAGGAATTAATTCAAAATCATGGTTTAAAGGTGCCGTCGAGGTAACCCTCGACCAGCTTTTGGGTATACTTCCAGGTATCATCGTAACCCACAATCGCGCCGCCGATACCGCAGGTAATGCCGCCGATAATACCGCCGACGATCATGCCAACACCCTGACCAATCGAACCAACACCCAAGAGCCCGCCGCCGTCGCCGCCATGCGTACCACCAATAACGGCCCCGCCAGCAAAGCCGGCAACTGCGCCAAGCGTTGCGCTGACTACCGCTTCACCGATATTGCCAAAAATATCCCACGGGCTGCTCCAGGAGTAGGCACCCGAAACGGCATTCATTTCTTCAAGAGAAAGTACTTTCATCACAATTCCTTATATATTTAATTTGTATATTCCAGATGGTATAAATTTATCAATCACATATGCTGTGTTGATGGGAGGCTATTTTCGGCACTTCCTGTAAAAAAACAACTTTAGTTTCATGAATAATCCAGGCTTCAGATCTAAATAAGAAATAAAAATATGAATAAGAAAAGTGATTGTTATCAAAGAGTATCGTTATCCGAACTTAACCTGTTCTCTACAGCCTTCGATCATATAGAGGGCAGCATCCTCATACCGCGGTGCTGATACCAGCGTCGGCTGTGATGACCTGTCGCGAAGGGCACCGGACTGGGCACTATTATTTTTTCTGAATCACAAAAAATAAGGTGAAATTTATGATAATTAACAACAACATAGAATTAAATTAACCAAGGAGAAAACCAAAGCATCAACGACTCAGCGGCCCATGGATGATGAACTTTAACGCTCACTGGTAGCTATCTCATTTTTTATTTTCTGAGCACCAGAGCTTGCAAAGCGTTACCGCTGTCGATAACAAGGATATTACGACTGCCATGAATAATAATAATCACGCGGCCACGATTATTATAAGCGTTTCACTACTATCTTACCTAAAAGAAGAGCGACGCTGACTCAGCGCCTCAAATCAAACCGCACTCAATCTTTATAGATATTAACTTTGTTTAACCTCATAACTTATCTCAACGGATGTTTTCCCACCTATATCGCCCCGGCAGCGCCCGCCATGAGTACGCTCCCCATCGTCCAGGAAAGCCATTTCCCCTGCTCGCTGCTTAACGTTTTACCTGTATTAAGTTTTATTGAAAAAAATTCAGATGAGTATTTTAACAGACCAGGATTAATATAGCGGCACTTACCCATACAAGCCGTAAGGGTTGCAGAGTAAGTATATATGGATACATACGGGAGAAGTTGCTGAAGTCTATATACACGGTCTCTTTTCCGGTACTCAATATTTTAACTTTAAATGAATGGATTAAACGGATGAAAAAAACAATTCTGGCTATGGTTATTACTGCCGCTACCGCTTTCAGTGCTCAGGCTTTGGCAACGAACCAGGCTGAAGTTACTATTCTGGGTGAAGTAGCAGACTCTCAGACTTCCTGCGTCGTGACGCCGACCGGTACCCTCAACAACGGTATCGTTAAGTTAATGACCGTGACCACTGCTGAAGCAACCGGTCAGTCTGTTAATACCTTATTTAAAAACCAGAAGTTTGGTTTCCAGGTTAAAGACTGTGCTATCGGCGGCGCGGATGAAAGCAACATTACCGGTCTGAGCGTGAAAGTCACCGGTACATCCTCTGTAGCTCCTGAGATTCTGGACAACGTTGCCGATAACGGCGCTCAAAACATCGGTATTGGTATTCAGAAAGTAAGCAACAGCGCTCGTATCAAATTCGATGGCACTGCGGTTGCTGAAGCCTATACCCCGCAGCAGGCAACTAACCTGGAATATCTTGCTGGCTACGTGAAAGTCAACGCGGCAAACCCGGTTACTGAAGGCCCGGTTAAAGGTGTTGCAACCTTTACCATTGATTACACCCTCTAATTAATTTTTAAGGGGCCTGCTCATTCAGCAGGCCCTTTTAATTAAATGCTGAAGGAATCTAATGTACCAGATGATGATCAAGGCAATCATTGCCTTCGCCATGATACTGAGCGGCTTTGCGCATGCAGGTATTGTTATCGAATCAACTCGCTATCTTTATAAAGAAGGCGCTCGTGAGATATCTGCGCAGATTGATAATAAAGACGAAATGCCTTACCTGATCAAGTCGTGGGTTGAAGCAGCAGAGGGAAAACCTCCTGCATTTATGGTCACGCCCCCCCTTTTTCGCCTGGAGATGAAACAGAAAAATACCGTCCGTATATTCTCCACTGGCAACGTCAATGCCCCCACTGACCGTGAATCATCCTATTTTTTCAATATTATGGCCATCCCGCCGTCGGATGATACCTATGCGAGCAACAATACTATACAGCTCGCCGTTCGCCATCGCATGCGGCTTATTTACCGACCGAAGGCGCTAGCCGAGCTGTCCAATAATACCGAAGCCGAGAAAATAGAATGGCGCAGGGCCGGAAAGCAGCTCACCATAAAAAACCCAACGCCATTTTTCTTTTATTTCAGAAATGTCCAGATTGGCGCCAGTGAATATCAGGCACAAATTAAATTTATTGAGCCTTTCTCCTCAAAAGCTATAACGCTAAAAGATAACGGCAATGCTACCAAAGTAACGTGGAAAATAGTCAATGATTATGGAGGTGCAGGTTCCCTCTATTCATCGATATTGCCATAAACAGTTCGCATTTATAAATGGATGTTTTTATGCCAATAGAACACAAAGATCACTTCAGGCTATCTACGCTCTGCATAGCGATTATTACTATAATGACGGCGAGCATTCACACTACGGTGAATGCGCGTGAATTCTTTGATCCCGCATTTATTACATCAGCCAATGGAGGTGACGCCTCCAACGTCCCCGACCTGTCAATTTATCAGTCGGTCAACGCTCAGGCTCCGGGCGACTACCGGGTTGACGTCGTCTTTAATGGTCGCTACCTGGAAACCAAAAACGTTAAATTTGTCGCGACCGAGCGCAGCAGCAGGCTTGATAAACAGCTAAACCTAACCCCCTGCTTTACGCTGGAGGCCCTCTCCCGGTATGGCGTCAGAGTTAAATCATTTCCCGAGCTAAAAGAGAACGAACAAGGCTGCGCCAACTTCGATATTATTCCAGACAGCAAAACAGTGTTCGATTTCACCGCCCAGCGCCTGGATATTTCCACCCCTCAGGCCGCGATGAGCACGGTAGCCAACGACTACATCCCGCCGGAAAAGTTTGATGACGGCATAAACGCCATGTTTGTGAACTACCAGTTTAACGGTTCGCAGGATTATAAAAGCGATAATGAATACTACGGCCTGAATCTGGAATCCGGGATAAACCTAGGCCCCTGGCGCATCAGGAACCTTAGCATGTGGAACAAAAGTAAGGGGGAATCAGCTCATTTTGATTCCGCCTATCTTTATCTGCAGCGCAGCTTGCGCTCTATCAGCAGCGACCTGATCATCGGTGAAAGCTCTTCTCTATCCGGCATATTTGATAGCGTCCCCTTTTCCGGCGTGCAGCTGGCGACGGATACCAGCATGCTGCCGGAGAGCATGCGCGGCTACGCCCCGGTGATCCGCGGTATTGCTAAAACCAACGCCCGGGTGGTGATCAAACAGAATGGCTATCAGGTTTACCAGACCTACGTCGCGCCGGGCGCGTTTGAAATTACGGATATGTACCCCAGCGGTGGGAGTGGCGATCTGTATGTTACGGTTGAAGAGTCCGATGGCTCGAGACAGAACTTTATCGTGCCCTTTGCGGCTCTGCCGGTGATGCTGAGGGAGAACCAGTTCGAATATGAAATCACCTCGGGGAGATACCGCCCTTACGTCGGCAGCATTGATGAACCCCCTTTTACACAGGCCACCGCCAAATACGGCTTATCAACCAGCGCCACCATTTTTGGCGGTATGCAGGCATCGGCAAAATATCAGGCCCTTTCTGGCGGAATGGGGTATAACCTCGCCAACCTGGGCGCCCTGTCAGCCGACGTGACCCAGGCATGGTCAAAAAAACGCTATGACGATAAAACGTCCGGCCAGTCGTGGCGCATACGCTACGGTAAAAATATTATCGAAACCGGAACCAATTTCACTATTGCCGGCTATCGCTACTCGACAAAAGGGTTTAACACCCTTTCCGAAGTGCTTAATACCTATTCCGATGACGGACGTTATTACTCGGCGCGCTCTTTACGCAATCGTACTAACCTGACGCTTAACCAGAGCCTGGGTAAATCGCGAGGTAGCCTGTCCATCAGCGCCCTCATCGAAGATTACTGGGATAACAAGCGTACCAATAAATCATTGAGCCTCGGCTATAACGGCGGCTGGCGGGGTGTTAACTACTATCTGGGCTATAGCTATAACCGCTATACCTGGGGTACACACAGTTCCAGCCATGAGGTGCGAAACGATCAGCGCCTCGCGCTCACCATTTCCATACCTCTGAGCAACTGGCTGCCAAATACCTATGCCAGCTATCAGATCACCGAAAGTAGCCCAGGTTCTACGGATCAGTACGTTTCTTTAGGCGGCATCGGGCTGGAAAACAATAATCTCGCCTGGGACATCCAGCAGGGTTACAGCAACCGTGAGCACTATAGCGGCGACCTCAGGGGAACCTATAACGGCTCGCGCGGCAGCATCAACGCAGGCTACAGCTACGACAACAACAGCCGGCGCTTCGACTACGGCGCCAGCGGTAGCCTGATCGCGCATGCGAACGGAATAACGTTTGGCCAGAATATCAGCAATGCGGCCGTGCTAATCCAGGCCCCAGGTCTGGACAACGTCAGGCTCAGCTCGGATTCAACGATCGTCACCGACAGTCGCGGCTACGCCATCGTTCCCTATATTACCCCCTACCGCAGTACCGATATCACTCTGGACAGCACATCCTTTGGCGACGACATGGAGCTGATGCAGACCACGCAGCAGGTTGTTCCCACCCGTGGCGCCATCGTGCGCGCAAACTATGCCGGGAATATTGGGCAGCGGGCATTTATTCGGCTTAAAACGCCAGCAGGCCGGGAGGTGCCATTTGGCGCGATGGCCACGCTTGCCGGGGCGGCTAAATCCCAGGCCAGCATCGTGAGCGACGCAGGCATGGTTTATATGACCGGCCTGCAGCCAACGGGTGCGCTGACGGTCAGCTGGGGTAAAAATGCGGGCCAGAAATGTACCGCCATCTATACCTTACCTGCCAGCCAGAATAAAAACGCCGGAGTCAGCCAGACTGAAGCCCTGTGTCGATAATAATCATAACGAGATGAGTGAAATGAAAAAAATGATTGTACTGCTGGCCGGAATATTTTTCTGCGGCGGGGTTTCGGCTGCACGGCTATGCTCTTATACCGATTCTGCGGGTAAAGAGGGTCCTAATGGTGGCGTAGAAGAACGTCAGGGTATGACGCTGTACCCCAAGATATCAGCCGATCCGACTCTTCCGGTTGGTGCAATCCTTTATAGCCGAACGATAGGCGGGATGAATCTACATCACCGACTCTATACCTGCGGACCGGGAGCAAATTATATCGTCGCCGTGAGCAGGCCAGAGGTTCCGGGGATGAGCCTTCGCGGCATGCCGGTTTATGAAACCGGCGTTGACGGTATCGGTATTCAGTTCAGCGATATATTCTCGAGCCGAGTCGGTAAACAGATCGTCGGAAAGGCAGGAACCTGGCCAACGCCTTATGATAAATCCGCGCAGTTTCTCGCAACGCCGTACTTTTCTGCCTGGTTAGTTAAAACGGGCCCCATCGATACCAGCGGGGCGACCAACATCAACGTCGAAATTGAGTTTCGCGTGGCAGACCCGGCCGACCCGGCATATGCAAGAAAAGGCGCTATCTACTGGGTCAACCCCAAAACATCAAGAGCAATATCCTTTCGTAATGAGAGCTGCAATATTTCGCTTAAAGGGCCGAGTACGGTCCATCTGCAAAGAATTGCCAAAAGCGATCTGCTGGCGCTTGCTCGCGGGGCGACAACCGGCAAAGGTAAAGAAATTGACATGAATATTACCTGCCCAACTGAGCTGCAAGGTCAGAAACTCACCTACTGGTTTAACCCCAAAGGGGAAGCGGTTGGCGCCGATCCAGGAGTACTGGAAAATACAGCAGGAGCCGGAGGCGCCAACAACGTTGGGATCATTTTGAAAAAAAATAATATTCCGGTGAAATTTTTCGATACCGATGCCTACACTATTCCGTCCCTTAGCCTTAATCAGGACATCAGCTTTACCGCTGATTATTACATGATAAATCCTGCTATTACAGACGGGCCGGTTAAAGCGGTTCTCGAGGTCGTTATCCAGGAAGATTAATCCCTGGCATTCAGAGTATAAAATGCCCTCAGCAAGAGGGCTTAAACGATTGGGGTAGATACGGGTATTTTGAATAACGTTGGCAGGGCCTGCTACACGAATCTCCGCATTCGGCCGTTAACAGCCCGACTCAGGAAACAAAACGACTAGCGGGGCCCTTATCCTTAGGCCAGCCCTGAAGTTCAGGAGACCGCCCTGCCAGCCTGACTCATCGCAGCTTTTTTACATATCTGGCCTGAGCGTTCCTTTGACAGGCTCAGAGCGAAACGGCTAGCGAGCCTTCACCTAACGTCACGAACGAGTATGTTTAAATAATATAATAATAACAAAATTCATTTTACAGCTATTACGTTCACGTGCTTATGCTTGTCTTTTACCAGGAGATAAATAAAATGGCGAACGACAGCAATAAATTACATAAATTAATAACAGACTTACGCACCAATTATATCATTAATGAATGCGTAGAGTTCCAGCCGGCGACAAGTACCCTACGTAATATCCACAATCCAGATCTTAAGGTCACGCTTAATTTACCCGCCGGACGCTGTTTGCTGTTATTAATTAATCATGGGGGCGACGTCGTCACGCAGCAGGATTTTATGAATATCGTCTGGAAACAGAGCGGCATGCGAGTCACCGCCAACGCCTATTACCAGAATATCTCGATTCTCCGCAGAGGTCTTTCCCATGCCGGGTTAGAGGAAAATGTGATCATTACCCTTCCCCGGATCGGGCTGACTCTGGCCTCCGGCACGCAAATCCGTCAATCAGTCACGGACGCATCCCCTGACTCAGGAAGCACCAAGAAACCGCTCCACAATACATCGATCGCGGTGGTTAAAGACAATAGCCACAAGGAGATCGAACTCGCATCGACGATTATGGACGAATATAGCTTAAAAAATGAGCCGGCATGGTCGGGAGACGGCAACAAACCCTTGCCAGCCACTCTTGTCAGCATTAAGAGACGCAGACCGGTTCTCACGCTAAAAAATGGCGTTCTTCTGGCGGCAGCCATCGTGGCGATGGCCGCGCTTTTCTCATACATGGCGGGTATAAAAGAAAGCTATTTTTCTGGCTATGAAACGATAACCTCGACCCAACAACGCTGCCATGTTTTTTCGGCAGAACCGGCATCCGACAGCCTGAAAAAAGCAGTGCTCAGCAAATATGGCGAACATATCACCCGCGATTGCCGGAACTATCCCTGGGTATACGTGACGACAACAACAGACCTCCCGAGAACATCGATCATCCGCTGCAATAAACCCTTCGCGCAATCGACTGCGTGTATTTCCGAATACTTTATTGAATAATGGCAAAAACGTTATGCCGCCATTTCGCTACATCGACGAATTAAAACATCAAGTAAAAATCATGACGGGATCGCTCTTAATTTAATCTGACATCAGACAATCTGCCGTCAGGTTCATGCAGACGCGTAATGGCAACCCGATGATTCGCTTATGTTATTGAGGGAAAGAATGTCCTGCCCGCGATAGCCCGCCCGGACAGGCTAGTTGATTCAAAGCAATTATATAAATAAGACTTTTCGCCAGGAGCCAGAGTATGCAGTGCTTAATCTATCACTTATACTTTTATCTAAATGTGAAAATATCTTAATTTTATCTGCATCCGCCGGATAAATCTTACCTGCTGCTGAATGAGTTATATATAATTAATGCATAGATATTACGTTATTAACAATACTGTTGAATTCCACCCAACGACCCGCAAGTTAAGAAATATTATCATCCCCACGAATATGGTCGTTCTGAACTCTCCGGCAAGCCGTTGTTTATTATTATTAATCGAGAGATCCGGCACAATTGTGACGCAGCAAGAGTTTATGTATAACGTTTGGGAAAAACTCGGGCTCGTAGTCTCAGCAAATACCTACTATCAAAACATTTGTCTACTCAGAAAGGGAATGAAAGAGATTGGATTTACCCGCGACCCCATCACAACGATACCGCGTATTGGCTTAACGCTGGCCCTTGATACACAGATTCAGACCATTGAATCCACTGACCCGCCAGCACCAGACAATGATGATGGACAGGCAGCCGATGACGCAGCATTGCCCGCATCTTATGAAGAGCTGAACAAAGCGGACTCTGGCCATGCCAGCAGCCCGCACGAAACCGTCGAGTCCGTTGCTGATATACCGGCATCAGTCCCCGACATTCCCGATCCGCTGTACCTGAAAAAGGGAGACGCCGGCAGACTCAGTAAACTTTTTTTGCTCATCTCGATTCTTATCTTTTCTATTCTGCTGACGGATCTCAAGGTCATTGTGGCCCACTTCCAGGATCAGCGTTACTTCGAAAACTATCAGCTCACCGTCAACACCGATGGCTGCCATCTGTTCCTCAATAAAGATATTCATAGCGCCGATGAACGAACGAAAGCGCTTAACTACGGCGTTCAGTTCAAATCTGACTGCCAAAAGTTCCCATGGGTATATATCAGCAGATACGCCATGCTGCCCAGGGCTTCGGTGATTCGCTGTAATAAACCCATGTCCAGCCCTAACTACTGTATTTCAAACTATTTTATTGAGGATCATTAGAATGAGACATTACCGTGTATCGGTGTATGTGCTTTGTGTATGCTTATTTTTAACTTTAATACTGGCGGGTTATTCGTTGTGGCAGCGCTATCAGCCGCTTGAATTCACATGCAAAGCAACCTTTGTTCAGCACCACGCGGACGAGAACCTCTATGTCTCGTTAACTTACAGAATTAGCAAAGATAGCGGCATGCTCAGCATGAATGGCCGTTCCATTACTAATGGGGCAAACAAATTCAATCGAAAAATATTTTTCAACATTGAAAAGCGCAACAACGTTTATCACCTGCACTCGGTTAACAATGTCGTTTTCCCTGATGAAACCGTTAACAACAGCTGGTTAGAGAAATATGAACCTATGTTTTTCGTTTATCCCCAAAAGGATATTTACGTGAAAATACTTGAGCAACAAAACAGCTATTTATTTATATTCTCGACCTTGCCAGCCTACGTATGTCATAAGCAAAAAGGTCTCTGAGATCGTCATCGTCCTTGCAGGCCACGGCGTTTTTTGCGTAACCGGCCATGACAGGCAGAGTCCTGCCGGATGATTTAAACGTGATTATATTTCTTACAGTAGAACACCGGCATATTATGTAAGTAGATGACAGGATTTTTATACTTATCGTACTCAATCTTCAGCGCAAGCTCTTTTCCTGCTTCATAAAAGAATGCAGGAAAATGAAAATCCACATTGCTGCCTTTGCTGTTATCGGTACTCAGGTACTCGACATACTGATTTTTAAGTATGTAAACATCATTATTTTTCACGTATGTAAAATTAATGACTCTGCCAACCTGCGACTGCACGCCATTCTCAGCGGCGATGGCGTGCACCGTGAGTTCGCCTTTATCATTCCCCAGGGTGAAACCAAAATTTGAGTCCAGACGAAAACCATCATGCAGCAAGGTATGACGACTCTGGCATACAATTTTATTATTTGAATCATCCGAATTGAAAAAATAGACCGCCGCAAATACACTCACTATCAGTAAAGCTGCCAGGTAATATATCTTTGTTCGCATTACTTTACCTTCATGTTTTTCATTACCGTCAGCGAGCGGCAGTTTTGATTGTTTTTATCGTATACGGGGCAATACATTAAGTTTAAGCGTGTATTCATTGGCGACGCAGTAAAATAAACCACTTCTTTATTCGCACAGGATAACCCTAGTGCCCTGAGGATTTCCTTAATCTCAGCGGGTGAATAATTGCGGTCTGCCGAAAATAGAGTACAGCCATCGGAAGAGATTTTGATATAGTCAGCAAAAGCATCGCCGCCGGCGCTATAGTGATGATTAAAAATACTCACTAAAGCCATCACCACAATGACGACTATCCCTGCATTCCTTAACCATTTACCTCTGTTATTGCCATGACTATTTACCGAACTCTCTGCTGGCTTGATTTCATCTACCGCCGGATCGTGTAATACCTCGGGCGTGCTATCAAACACCTCCAGAGTATCATCAACCTCTGCCAGGGTTGGAATTTCACCCGCGATATTATTCGGAGCCAGGGCCTCTTTGCCGTCAAGGTCGGTTTTTACACTGTTGTCAATTTGTAGCTCAATATCTTCATCCGGATACAGATATGCTACTTTTACGCTATTATTAAACCTCAATCCGTGCCTTGGCACCGTATCAATAACATCTGAAAACCCTAAAACTGCAAGGGACTTTCGGAGATGTAAAATACACTGGTAATAAGTGTTATGGCTCACCCCGGCATTGCGCTTGCTTCCCCATCCGCAGAGGATCAGCTCTTCCTGAGAAACTATCTCGCCCTGGTGACGGAGTAACTTTTCCAGACAGCAGCTCGCAGGAAGATGTAGCTTAATTTCTTTTGCATTTAGCTTATCAACAATCACCCGCTGGGAAGGGACGAATGCAGCCCTCTCCCCAATAATAAAGCTTTGGATGTTATCTGAGCGATCCATATTACTACACCCTTAGCTACCAGTGTCTTTGAAATCAGTGAGTTAGATATTCGGCGAATGAAGAAAATTTTTCGCGCAAATATTAACCGAACAAATAAAGATTAACAAACGGAATTTAACTATGTTCCGGTGTAAAAAATCCATATCGCAATACGCAAAATGCGAGGGATATCTATTTATTTCAGCAACATCCATTGACTGACTATCAACTTGTTTCCAGGTTAGCATTGGTGTAACTAATTATAAATACTAATGCCTTCCAAAAAGTCTTTAAAAGGTTATCAGAATGATTAGTTTATTAATCACCGTTCCTGACAACTCGTATCACGTAGCATCATCTTCTTCCCCGCCAGCGGGATATTTAGCCAGATTCTACTCTAACCGCTTACTTTTCGCCGGCAGTCGGGACGGCTGAAACGCATGAGATGATGAACGCAAATGATAAACAAAGCTGGAGTATTGCACCACAGACCGCGATGTCGGTAGAAACATATCAAAACATCCGATAACCTTCTGAAAATAGTCGCCTGCTTCTATATCCTGAAAAGAGTGGCCAATAAGATTGATATATTAAGATCAGATTGTTACGAGACCACGCCAGGTTTTAACCGTTCTAAAACACCTGACTTACACATGGCAAGCATTTCATTTACCAAACAGGTATTCGAGTTTAAAACACTCTGCGACTATATACAGGCACTGATTATAAAGCCGACAAGCCAGATATTCAGCCACGAGAATTGATGGTAGTTTTTGTTCACAATAAGGCAATCCGTTTTGGGAGGGGGAAATAATTAACGAACTATCGTGTGGCGAAGGGGTTACAAAACACCACGGCAAATCAGCGGCGCGCTCGGACGGAACAATAAGATAGCGTCGGGAGCGATTAAGGCGGCGAGGCTGGACGCTATCACCTTCTCTATCGTGGGCATCGACTGCGCCCTCCATGCGAATAAATCCGGGAAATGACGTCTATCTGCAGGATGTACAGAACCCAATGCAAAGCGCTATCGGCATCGCGCTGCGGGGGAAGGCTTCGGCAGTCATCCTCAGGAACTGCGCGCACAGCCCGCGCTAAGATAAATAAAGGACGCTATCTCCGTCGCCGGTTACCGCCCGCCTTCAGCGTAAAGGAGAGTAAAACCGCCGGGCAAACTGGCAGTCTCGGGCAGAATTACTAAGCTTAATCAGGTAAAACGGTTATTTTTCTTATAGGGAGCGTATATGGGATTCTGGAGAGTTGTTTTAACGATTATTCTGCCGCCGCTTGGCGTACTGTTGGGTAAAGGCTTCGGCTGGGCATTTATTCTTAACATTGTGCTGACGCTGCTGGGCTATATTCCCGGCCTGATTCACGCGTTCTGGGTGCAAACCCGCGATTAACCGACCCCACCATTACGGCGCACAGGCGCCGTTTGTTTCGTGAAGCCCGGCAGAACAATAATGGCTATCTGTATATTAGGCTTGAATACTATTTTTCAGCCGAGCCTCCCTATCGCGCGGCTCAATGCCGTTTTAATAACAGCCCTCTTATTATGGGGTCCTTATCCCTGGCTAAAATAAAGCTAGCAATATGCAATTACTCCCCAGCTAGCACCAATAATTTAAGACCCGAAAAATGATTCAACTCTTATGTTCCATATTTCGACATAATAATATTTAATATATTAGCCGGATCAATAGAAAGCAAGACAGCAATATGTGCAAATTCCACGACATCTAATCTCCTCTCGCCACTCTCCATTTTGGCGACAAATGATTGTGGGCGCCCCAGTGCCTGGGCCAGCTTTACCTGAGTTAACCCCTTTTCCTTCCTTGCTGTGCGCAATAATTTTATAACCATTTGATATTCTTCAGAATAAATAGAAGGCATGTTGTTTTTCTCGATCTATATCCCAAAATCGAATATTGATCGCTTCCATGAATATCCCAAAATGGGATAATTTATTATCCAACGCTCCCCAGAAAAAAACAGAGCGCATTACGGTAGCTCACGCGCTATGACCGAAGAAAAGAAGAAAAATAGCCGCCAGCTTATTTATTAGGCGTGAAACATCGGGATCCTGGCCGTTCCGTAACTCAGGTACATCACAAAGGCAACTGCATTAGCTTCCAGGGGAATCCAAATATAACCCCGTTAAAACAATGAGTTTCGTTTGTAACCTTAACCACCACAGGGAACTTTACTTATGAAAATCACCACCGCTGCCGCACTGCTCACTCGCCTTACGCAAGGAGGTCGCCATGTTTCTGGTTACCCTTGCTGAAAGCTTTATCGATATCTTCCAGCTCGCCGGGAAGGTCTTTCTCGACATGATGAGCGGGATAATCCCGATGCTGATCTGCCTGCTGCTCGCCATCAACTTTCTGATGAAGCTGGTAGGCCAGCAGCGCATGGAGCGGGTCGCGACGCTGCTTGGCCGCTCGCGCATTCTGACCTATGGCCTGCTGCCGATCCTCGGCTGGTTTTTTATGAGCAGCCCCGGCGCGTTGACGCTCGGCAAGCTGCTGCCCGAAAAGAGTAAACCCGGTTATGAAGACGCTCTGGGCACCACCGCCCATCCGCTAACCAGCCTGTTTCCCCACGTGGTGCCTTCGGAGCTGTTTGTCTGGCTCGGCGTCGCCGCAGGGATCCAGACGCTGGGGCTACCGATAACCGAGCTGGCGCTACGCTATATCGCTGCCGCCATCGTAATCGGCCTGCTGCGCGGCATGATCACCGAATATCTGTTCCTGCGCTTACGCCATAAAGCAACGGGAGGTACAGCATGATCTATCAGGCCCATATCGAACGCATCGGCCCTCACGTAGCGGACGGGCTGGCGGATAACCTACTGATTACCTTCCGCGCCGACGGCCCGGCGGACTGCCTGGACTATGCCCTCGCTCTGAGGCCGGTTTTCCAGCACGAGCATGCCCGTCTCCTGGCGGGAGATCGGTTAGTTATCGACGGCGAAAACTACACTATCAGCGCCGTTGGCAGCCATGCCCTACAGGCTCTGCTGGAACTCGGGCACCTGACCTTCATCTTTGACGGCGCCAGCACGCCACGCCATTCGGGAGCCGTGCATCTGGCAGGGAACGCGCCAGCGCTCGTTGCATTACAAGGGGATATGACCGTTAAGGAGGGGACGCGATGAACGTTGTCAATGTTGCTCCCGGCAGCGAGGGTTACGGTTCCGGGCTGGCGCTGCCAATCGGCAGCGGCCTGAAGGTAGTCTCGCTGACCGGACGCGAAATCCATCCCGTCGCCCGCAGGCTGGGTGAGCTTACGCAATCGGAAGTGATCAACGGCTTTCAGGCCGTCCCGCCGGATGAGGAGACGCTGTGCGTGGTGATCAACTGCGGCGGTTCGCTACGCTGCGGGCTGTATCCCAAAAAAGGGATCAAAACGATTAACGTGCTGCCCACCGGCCAGGCCGGACCGCTGGCGCAGTTTATCAACGCCGGCAACTACGTTTCGGACGTGCGGGAGGCGCAGATTACCCGCATCCCCCGGGAGACGTTAGCGAGTGAGCCGCAGACGGCGATTGTCGAGCCTTCCCCGCCTGCCGCGAGGCTCCAGTCCGTCCCCACGCCCGGCAACATGCTGATTCTGGCGGTGGAAAAGCTCGGCAATAAGACCGGCCACGTGATTGCCCTGCTGTTTGCCGCCAGCCGCGAGGCGGTGGACGTGTCGTTGCGCACGGTGATCCCCTTTATGGCCTTTGTGTCGGTGCTGATCGCTATCGTGCAGGCCACGTCGTTGGGCAACGTAATCGCCCACGCCCTGACGCCAATGGCGAACTCGCTGTGGGGATTGCTACTGCTGTCGGCGATCTGCGGCATCCCCTTTCTGTCGCCCATTCTCGGGCCCGGCGCGGCGATTACCCAGGTAGTGGGGGTGATGATTGGCACCCAGATTGGGCTGGGGCATATCTCGCCGGCCTTCGCCCTGCCCGCTCTGTTCGCCATTAACGTGCAAGTGGGTTGCGATTTCGTCCCCGTCGGCCTCTCGATGCAGGAGGCCAAACCGGAGACCATTGCCAGCGGCGTATCGGCCTTCTTGCTTTCCCGCCAGCTAACCGGCCCGCTGGCCGTGATGATTGGCTGGGTATTTTCCCTGGGACTGTTTTAATACATCTGAAAGGAACGTCATGATGAACAACTTAAAAGTGGCCGTTGTCGGCGCGGGAATTTACGGCAAACATCATATCAACGCCTATCTGCATAACCCGGACGTGGAGCTGGTCGCGGTGTGTGACAACAACGTGGAGCGGTGCCATGCCGCGGCGAATGAGCTGGGCATTCCGGGCTATGCTAGCCTGCCCGCGCTGCTGGATAAACAGCAGGTGGATATCATTTCCGTGGCGACTTCCGATCCTTTCCATAAGGAACCTGCGCTGCAGGCCATTGCCCAGGGTAAGCATGTGCTGATTGAGAAACCGCTGGCGACCTCGGTCGCCGACTGCGAGGAGATTATTGCCGCCGCCGTGGCGCACGGGGTGACCGTCGGCGTCGACTTTCACAAGCGCTGGGACCCGGCGGCGCTCCGCGTGCGCATGGAGGTACAGAAGGCAGAAAGCGGCAAGATCCTGCGCGGCTATATCAATATGGATGACGTGATCGCCGTTCCGACCGAATGGCTGGCCTGGTCGGCACAGAGTTCGCCGGTGTGGTTCCTCGGCTCGCACTGCTTCGACCTGGTGCGCTATATCAGCGGGCAGGAGGTGAAATCGGTTTACGCGGTCGGGCAGAAACGGCTGCTGGCGAGCAAGGGGCTGGACACGTGGGACAGCGTGCAAAGCACCCTCCTGATGGAGGACGGCAGTTCGTGGGTGATTGAGAACAGCTGGGTCCTGCCCGCCGCTTTCCCGAAAGATAACGACGGGCGCATGGCAGTGCTGTGCGAGAACGCCTGGATCCGCTCCGATTCACAAAACCGCGGGCTGGAGATCTTCGGCCAGCAGACGGTTAAAACCCCGAACAGCTACTTTATTACCTACCGCGACGGCGTCGCCAGCGGGTTTGGTATTGACCCGATTAATGACTTTATTAAAGCGGTGAAAACCCATACTCCGTATGCCGCCAGCGCAGACGACGGGCTACAGGCCAGTCGGATTTGCGAGACGGCGCATAAAAGCCTGCAGAGCGGCCAGGTGGAGCTACTGGTTTAACGGGGCCGGGAACAGGGATGTCTCCTCTCCCTTTGTCACTTTATACATCCGGTGACTGGCATTAGCCGATAACCGGATGGACTGCCCCCGCGGATGGCGATTCGCGCCACGCCTTCGGGCGCCAATAATACATACTTCGAACACATCTGTTTCTTCATGCTGCCACATCGTTTAAAAGCAGCGCGCCGCAGAACGGGACATTCCCGGAAGATGCCGGGCATCCTCCTGAGCGTCGATGAGGTGAAGGGGCTTATTCGCAGGATAGCGTCATGGGCTGATATTTTTACCCTGTGGTTGATAATAATATTTCTCGTTAAATAGTTTAATTTTCAATAAGGAAGTAAATCCATTCATTTATTTTATTCATTATTTTAAAACATCACGATTAAATATTAATTCCATGATTCTTAAAATAGACCAGAAGGCGCCGATTAAGTTTTATTATCAGTTGGACTTTATTTTTATTACTGGGTAAATTTACAGGTGTTATTTAGCGCGATGCGAACGTGTTGAAGCACGCCCGCACCGCTCATCACAATCACTATTTAGAAGGAATAGCAATTATGACTGAGACCGATTGTATTGCAGATTCATTCGATGCAGAAGTGCCGGTGAAAAATAAGCGCCAGCTTACCGTGAGCTATGCGAGCCGCTTTCCGGATTATACCCGTATTCCGGCTATCGTTATGAAGGGCCAGTGGCTGGAGGCGGCCGGGTTCGCGACGGGAGCAAAGGTAGAGGTTCGGGTCATGGCGGGCTGCATCGTGCTGACGGCGGTTGAGCCGGAACCGGAGCTGGAAGAAGCGATGCGCAAAGTAGAGAAGCTGTCAGCGAGGAAGCAGAAACAGGTCCGGGAGTTTATTGGGGTGATTGCGGGAAAGCGAGGTTGAAGCCTCTCGCATAAGGTAAATATCAATGCTTAATTCAAATGAGGGCTTAGGCTAAGCCCTCATTACATCCAGCAGCATTCTGCCATATGAGACAGAGGCTCTTGCCGTTGCTAAGCCATCAGCGCTTCTCAATGATGAAACCATCCCGCCGCAAAAAATCTATCACCTTTTCGATATTGCCAATTCCCCACTGATTAGATATCGCAATCAGTTCGCCGGATGGGAGTTCGATCAGCGCATCTTCGTGCATATGATACCTGTTTTGCCTGCCTTCCGGGATTTGTTCGGCCAGGACGATCGTTCTGTGTATCAGAATTTCGCTTAGCTTAGATTTCAGCGTATTAAGATCCTGGGGATTATGTTTACTAATCCAGTCAGTGAAAAGTGCCAGGGCCAGCTTACGTTTATTATAAATCACGCCATTATATTTATACTCGGAGTAATCTTTTTCTGATTTTTGGCTGCTGATTATTTGCTCTGTCCGCTTCTCCCGGAATCTCACCTGGTACTCTTCTAATTCCGGCACCGGAATGATCTGTTCGGCATTAATGAAAACTTCGCCCTTAAAGCTATACGGCGTGAGGCGAACGCAGCGAATATCGATACCCTTATCCCTTAACCATATTGCGGTAGTCGTCAGCTCTTTGCTAAAACCTGCAGAAGCAAGAATAATGCGAATATCCTTACCAAAATCAACGAGTTCACTCTCATCAAGGTCAACAAATTCAAGTAAGCTATCTTTGGCATTTATCTCTTTATTGTGCTTCAGCAAATAGGATTGATAGTATTCACACGCTTTAGTAAAGCTCATTGTGGAAATCATTGCCGCATATCTTAGCGCCTGCAGCTCCATATGCGCACCGATCTCATCTCGCTTCAGCTCGATGACCACAAGATTGGCCTGCTTATCAATGGCTAACAGATCGATTCTACGACGGCTATCTTCCCAGTCAGAAAACTCTTCCGCGATCACCATGCAATCTGGCGCGATAATATCGATATTTTTCTCGATCGCTGCCTGTAAATCATATCGTTCCTGGAGGCCTTCTGAAGTGAAAGACGTTTTTTCCAGGGCTGTGAGTTTTTTATCAAAAATATTATACAGTGCCACCTTTAAGTTCCTTGTAGGCAAAAAATAATTATTCTACATCCATCAGGCTTTTTAATTCTTGCGGTGTAAACGGGGGATTTCGGCGATGCAACATAGCATGGCAATTAGGGCAAACCGGAATAAGATCGGTTTTTGGGTCCAGATGATAATCCTCTTTAATTGCCGACAGCGGAGTCAGATGGTGAACATGGATAAATCCTTTCGCTATGTTCCCGTACTTCTTTGACATATCGAGGGCACAAACCATACATAAGTAGCCATGATAGCGCAGCGCAGCCTCGCGGGCATGACGATCCCGTTCATAGCGATTTACCATCACCTGAACCGCCGCCCCTTCAACGAACTCGTCCTGCGACAGTAGCTCATCGGGGAACAGAGAATCATCTGCAGCAACGCCGCCTTTATGATCGTCAATAATGCGAAACCCCTGGTCCATCAGCAGCTTGACGCATTTTGATTTGATCCCACCGCTGAAATCCGCAGGCGTAAACTCAAAGCCGGTGACCATTGAAGCGGCAATCCCCACGATAGCCTTTGAAGGGTAACGACGCCCCTCAAACTCGACTTCGTACAGCCGCGCTGCCTTGAACTGGTGAGCAACACCTGCGTCATAGGCGCGAATGGCTTCGATGATGCTTTCCCTTGATAACCGATTCGGTAACTTCTTCACCTGGTAAACTCATGCCATGGGAGATAGCTCATTATACTCAAATCGATATGCATTTCTCGATCGCATAGACCAGAGGAATGATTCTGTCGGACCGATGTTATTACTGATTTTTTGCTTTATTAGACTTGAATAGACGTGGACTGATACAACTCTCGCGGGCAACATTTATGCTGCGACAGACGCCGTACATTGACTTTTCACTCACTAAATAGTTTACTTTTTTTATTATAGTTACACCATGAGTGAATCTATGGCATCAAAAATAAACTGGCTATTGCAAAATACCTCTCCAGGAAGCCTGGTTTTGCAATCCTGGCTAACCCGGAACAACATATCGCCTTCTCTGGCCTTTAAATACGCGCAAAATGGCTGGTTAATAAAACTGCGGGCTGGCGTTTATGCGCGCGCAGGACGAGAACCAGACTGGAGTGATGCGCTATGGTGTCTGCAAAACCAGCTTGAAGCGCCGGTGCATCTGGCCGGACTGAGCAGTCTCTCCTGGCAGGGCCGTTCCCATTACCTACAGCTTAAGCAGAGTCAATGCTGGCTTGGCGTTGAAAACAAAGCGATATTGCCCAAATGGTTTAAAGAATTTCCCGGCGTTGAGTGGTGGGTGGTATCGGCTCTGAAGCTCCCTGAACTGGATGAAAAATACCGAACTGAGCTTGAGGTTAAAGGAAAAAGAATAACCGCCAGTACGCCAGAACTGGCAGCCTACGAGCTATTAAGCGCAGTACCTCAGGAAATCTCATTTGAGCACGCTGCCGAGCTTTTTCAGGGACTAGTCAATCTCAACCCACGTAAAGTGGAGAAGCTGCTTACGCTCAGCCAGTCCGTACAAACCAAGCGCCTGTATCTGTTTTTCGCCAGTTTCTATGAACATGCATGGTTTAAACGGGTAGATACCAGCAAAATCGACCTGGGGTCGGGCAACCGACAAATCGTTGTTAATGGCAAGCTGAACACGCAATACCAGATTACCGTGCCCGAAAATTTTACCAGGAAGGGAATAAACCATGGATAAAACCTCTCCCTACTACCGCCAGGTCGCCCTGCTGGTGCGGGCATTACCCTATGTCGCTAACGAGCCCTGTTTTGCGCTGAAAGGCGGAACGGCGATCAACTTATTCATCCGTGATTTTCCCCGCTTGTCCGTTGATATCGATCTGGCCTGGATCCCGCTGGAAAGCAGAGAGGTCGCGTTGCCTAACGTGCGGGAGGCACTCACCCGTATTGCCGCTGAACTGGAAGCGCAAGCCGGGATCCGTGCAGTGCTGCAAACCCATAATCCCGATGAGATGCGCATCATTGTCACCACGGACGACGCGCAAATTAAAATTGAAGTCTCGCCGGTTGCCCGGGGAACACTATATCCACCGCAAGAACGCGACGTCGTCGAAGCCGTGGAGGAAGAATTTGGTTTTGCCGCGATCCCGGTTGTCTCACTGCCCGATTTATACGGTGGCAAGCTATGTGCTGCGTTAGATCGCCAGCATCCCAGAGATTTCTACGACGTCAAAATGCTCCTTGATACACAAGGAATCGACCGCGCCATTTTCAATGGTTTTATCGCTTACTTGCTCAGCCATAATCGCCCATTGTCCGAAGTACTTAACCCACGCTGGAAGGATATCGTCCACATAGCAGTTTCAAAATCGACTTCTGACCAACGAGCAAATCGCAGTTCACTAGATCGAATAAATACCAATAACGTCAGTTCCACAGCTAAGCGTGTTAGTGGTCTGCCGGTATATGTGTCGATCCGATGAAGTAGTTCAGGTATACGATTAAGTTCTAGTGCAGCACGATGCTGACGTTTAGCTGTGGCGACCGCTCCAGTTATCTCTTGTGCGGGGTTGTAATCGATTAAACCGCTCTGCACGGCAAATCGCATAATTGCTGTTGTTCGTTGTTGTAGACGCGCTGCCACCTCAAGACGTCCAGACATCTCTACGGCTTTGATGGGAATAAGTAAATCTCTGGTTTTTAACTCAGCGATATTCCGCTTACCAATCGTATCGAACAGATTATCTTCCAGACTTTTAAGAACACGAGCACTATGCGACTCAGACCACTTTTGATTGCTAGCGTGCCAGTCTCTGGCAACAGATTCAAATATGATGACCTCTTTAGCCTGTTCTTCTTTTACTGCACGCTTATGCTCACGAGGATCGACACCGGCAGCAACAAGCCTCCTGGCCTCTTCCCTTTTTTGACGAGCATCAGCCAGTGACGTTTCGGGATAAACACCAAAAGCCATCAGGTGTTGTTTACCGCCAAAGCGGAAACGAAAGCGCCAGTATTTGGAGCCGTTAGGGTGTATCAGCAAAAACATGCCGTCGCCATCGACGAGCGAGTATTCCTTTGCCTCAGGTTTTGCAGAACGCACCTTGGTATCAGTCAGGGCCATGATGGTATTCCTTCCATATGCTGCCGTGAGTATATAAGCATTATCGAACCAGCATATATACTCGGTTCTATACTCACAAGCATGTTGATGTGGGGTAACTCAGATTGACGTCGGTTGACTGAAAAGCGGGGCAAAGCCTTGCGGATACTGGATTTCAGGCACAAAAAAAGACGTCCGTTGACGTCTATTGATGTTCCGATGGTGCCGAAGGCCGGACTCGAACCGGCACGTATTTCTACGGTTGATTTTGAATCAACTGCGTCTACCGATTTCGCCACTCCGGCACAGAAGGGATACGGAAACGTTGTGGATTATACCTGTCGTTGGCTGCCATGCAAGCAACAGCGTATGCCGGCGACGCTAAGTGTCGAAAAAAACAGCGTAACCCGCCTTATGCCGCGCTAACCCGCGCGCTCCCCTGCTCTCTCAGACCTTTATCTCCGAACCTGCTCGCAAAAACCTGCAAACGCTTCAGGGCGGTTTACATTTTCAGCCATTTGTTATCAGATCCTGTTATTGGTTCGCGTAATAACGCCGATACTTTCCCAATAACAGGGTGCCCGCTATGCGTTTCTATCAGATCGAACCCACGCTGGAGAACTACTGGCGCGGCATTATTCTGTTTGGCAAGAACGTCGCCTCCTACAAGTTCGCGCTGGCCCACGCCCTGTACGACGTCCGCCGCGACGGCAGCGACCTGATCCTGCTCGAAGACCTGGCGCTGCCCTTCAGCCAGCATCTGTGCCGCCATCTGCAGCAGGCGCCGAAGCAGATCACCTCCGCCAGAAGCCAGTTCCTTAATACCTGCGACAGCTTTAACCGCCGGGAGATAAACCAGGATCGGCTCACCGCCGCCACGGTGAAGCTCGGCTTTAGCGTGGTGCTGGATAAGTTTCACAACGTCAATCAGGGCGAAATCGATACGCGCTTTTTTATCGACGAGCGCAAGACGCATAAGGGCATCCGCCTGACCGACAGCTTTTACCAGCTGACCGAGCGCCAGCAGTACCCGAACCTGATCCATGAAACCGAGGCCCGCTGGCGGCTGGTCGAGCAGGCGTGGGCGATGAACGTCTCCCGCAGCCTAATCGCCATCGAGTACGATGCGGCCGAACAGCAGCTATTCAGCACCAGCAATGCCCGTCGGGTAGCCATCTCCAGCTGTCGCGACAGCCTCAACGGCTACCAAAAAGGACGATGCTTCTACTGCTACGCGCCGGTTAGCCTCGATAGCGGCGACGAGAATCTGGCCGACGTCGACCACTTTATCCCATGGAGCGCCCGTCATGAGGTGGGCAATATCAACGGCGTCTGGAATCTGGTCCTCGCCTGCCGGAGCTGCAACCGCGGCGAACGGGGCAAGTTTATGCGGGTGCCGTCGCAAAAATTACTCTACCGGTTGCGCGACAGGAACGAATATTTTATTACCAGCCACCTGCCGCTGCGCGAAACGCTCATCCGCCAGACCGGGAGCACGCCGGCGCGCAGGCATGATTTTTTAAACAACGCCTGGAATACCGCGCGTATTACGCTGCTTCATGAATGGGAGCCCCAGGCCGCCGGGCCGGATATCTTCTGATGACCATCAACTACTACCAACACAACGCCGACAGCTTTTTTACCGCCACCGTCGCTGTCGATATGTCCTCCCTGTACGCCCCCTTCGTTGAGGCGCTAACGCCGCCGGAGCTGATCCTCGATGCTGGCTGCGGTTCCGGGCGCGATGCGAAAGCTTTCGCCGAGATGGGCTATCGGGTTGAGGCCTTTGACGCCTCCTCAGAAATGGTGGCGCGGGCGGCGCGCTACAGCGGGCTGCCGGTCCGCCAGCGCAGCTTTACCGACATCAGCGAAACCGCGCGCTACGATGGGATCTGGTGCTGCGCATCGCTGCTGCACGTGCCTGGCGATGAGCTTCCCGGCGTGATGCAGCGGCTGGCGACGGCGCTTAAACCCGGCGGCGTCTGGTACGTCTCGTTTAAATACGGGACCGGCGAGCGCGAAAAAGAGGGGCGACGTTTTACCGACCTCGATGAAGCGGGCCTCACGGCGCTGGTCGCCGCTCTGCTGGATATCGACATCACGCGGATGTGGCAAACCCTGGATAAGCGCCCGGAACGCAGCGAAACCTGGCTGAATGCGCTGCTGCTGAAGGCCTGAGCCTGGTCTCCCTTCCCCTCGCCGCCGGGGGGAACCCTGGCCGCTCTTCGTTTCTCGCCCCTCCCCCCACACCTCCTTCTGCCAAGCGGCGCCACCCCCAATGCTCTACACTTCCTTCTTATCTACGCCAAACCCAAGGAAACCGTCATGAGCATAATTAAAAGCTACGCCGCCAAAGAAGCGGGCGCCGATCTGTCACTGTGGGAATACGACGCCGGTGAACTCCGGCCGGAAGATGTCGAGGTCCAGGTAGAGTACTGCGGCATCTGCCACTCGGACCTGTCGATGATCGACAACGAATGGGGCATGTCGAGCTACCCGCTGGTTGCCGGGCATGAAATCATTGGCCGCGTCGCGGCGCTGGGCAGTGCGGCGCAGGAGAAAGGGCTGAAGGTCGGTCAGAAGGTCGGCATCGGCTGGACGGCGCGCAGCTGCGGACACTGCGACGCCTGTATCAGCGGCAACCAGATCAACTGCCTGGAAGGCTCGGTGCCGACCATCATCAACCGCGGCGGCTTTGCCGATAAGCTGCGCGCCGACTGGCAGTGGGTGATCCCGCTGCCAGAAAGCATCGATATCGAATCCGCCGGCCCGATGCTCTGCGGCGGCATCACCGTCTTTAAACCGCTGCTGATGCATCACGTCACCGCCACCAGCCGCGTCGGCGTCATCGGCATCGGCGGCCTCGGCCACATCGCCATCAAGCTGCTGCGCGCGATGGGCGCGGAGGTCACCGCCTTCAGCTCCAACCCGGCAAAAGAGCCGGAAGTGCTGGCGATGGGCGCCGATCGCGTAGTCAACAGCCGCGATCCTGAAGCCTTAAAAGCGCTGGCCGGTCAGTTCGACCTGATCATCAACACCGTGGCGGTGGATCTCGAATGGCAGCCGTACTTCGAAGCGCTCTCCTGGGGCGGCAACTTCCACACCGTCGGCGCGGTGATGAAGCCGTTCCCGGTTCCCGCCTTCACCCTGATCGGCGGCGACCGCAGCATCTCCGGTTCGGCGACCGGCAACCCGTCCGAGCTGCGCAAGCTGATGAAGTTCGCCGGACGCAGCAAAGTGGCGCCAACCACCGAGCTGTTCCCGATGTCGCAAATCAACGAAGCGCTCAAGCACGTGCGCGAAGGCAAGGCCCGCTATCGGGTAGTGCTGAAAGCCGACTTCTGACGATCTCCGCCGCGCTCAGGCCGCATGTACGCTGCCTGAGCGCCGGTGTGTAACCTCTCCGCCGGGCGGCCCGTCTGCCCGGCAGCTGCGCCCCCGGTCATTAAATAGTCATCTTCCCGCCATACTTTTGCAGTCAAAGCTTCTCACAATCCGTGCTTCGACAATGCCCGATTGAGACGTCGCCGTTATGAGAAAAAGCTGGCTCCCCTGGCTGATACTGTCACCTTCGCTGCTGTTTTTACTGCTCTTTACCTGGTTCCCGCTGGGGCGATCGGTCTACGACAGCCTGTTCGATACCCGGATGGTCAGCGACGGCGCGCAGTTCGTCGGCCTCGATAACTTCACCCGCCTGTTCGCCGATAGCGTCTTCTGGCAGTCGCTGGTCAACAACCTGCTCTATATCCTGCTGACGGTGGTGCCCGGCGTGACGCTGGCCCTGCTGCTGGCGGTGGCGCTGAGCGAAAATCACCGCGTCAACCGCTGGCTGCGCACCGCCTTCTTCTTCCCGATGATTATCCCGATGGTCAGCGCCGCCGCGCTGTGGCTGTTTATCTTTATGCCCGGCCTCGGCCTGCTCGACCACTATCTGGCGAAGATCGTCGGCCCGATGAACAACAACTGGCTGGGGCGCAGCAACACCGCCCTGCTGGCGCTGGCGCTGATCGGGGTGTGGAAGTTTGCCGGCTACTACATGCTGTTTTTCCTCGCCGGCCTGCAGAGCATCCCGGCCTCGGCCCGCGAAGCGGCGATTATGGAAGGCGCCACCCGCAGCCAGGTGTTCTTTAAGGTCACCCTGCCGCTACTGCGCCCGACTCTCAGCTTCGTCATCACCACGGCGCTGATCTACTCCATTACCCAGATTGACCACGTGGCGGTGATGACCCGCGGCGGGCCGGACAACGCCACCACCGTCCTGCTCTACTACATCCAGAACCTGGCGTGGGATACCCACGACCTCGGCAAAGCCTCCGCCGCCACCTTCCTGACGCTGGCCGGGCTGTTCGCCTTCTCGCTGCTTAACCTCAGACTACTGGAGAAAGGAGCCCACCATGAGCGCTGAAATCTCGCCGCTGGCCGTGCGCTCACCGGCCGCATCGCGCCCGCTGTGGCTGCGCCTGCGTCGTTCGCAGCCCTTCACCCTCAGCGTGCTGATGTGCTGCCTGGCGCTGCTGTGGGTGAGCCCGTTTATCTGGATGCTGGCAACCTCGTTCAGCGCCACCACCTTCGGCGAGGATATGGCCTCGCTGCTGCCCAGGCTGCCGCTGACCCTCGATAACTTCCGCGACGCCTGGGCCAGCGCCGACTGGCTGAGCCTCTATGCCAACACCCTTATCTTCACCTTCGGCACCTTCTTCGTGCAGCTGCTGACCATCACCACCGCCGGCTACGTCTTCGCCTGCCACGAGTTCCGCGGCAAGCAGACCCTGTTCCTGCTGTTCCTGGTGCAGCTGATGATCATGCCGGTGGTGATGATGGTGCCGAACATGCTGACCCTTAAAACCTTCGGCCTGCTCAACACCCTCACCGGGGTGATGATGCCCTACTTCACCTCGGCGTTCGGCGTGTTCCTGATGCGCCAGGCGTTCCTCGCCATCCCCAAAGAGCTGGAGGAGGCGGCGCTGATGGAGGGCTGCCGCTGGTGGCAGGTGCTGTTCCGCGTGCTGCTGCCGATGTCCTGGCCATCGGTGCTGGCCTTCGCCACCGTCAGCATTACCTACCACTGGAACGAATACCTGTGGCCGCTGATGATGCTCAACGATCCCGATAAGCAGGTGCTGACCGTGGGGCTGGTCTCTTTCGCCATGGGCGCCGAATCCGGCGGCCAGTGGGGCACCATCGGCGCCGGGACGCTGATGGTCTGCCTGCCGCTGATGCTGGCGTTCATCCTTTTCCAGAAACAGTTCCTGCGAAGCTTCGGCTTCTCCGGGATCAAATAAGGAGTTATTGATGCTGTTAGCGCAAATTTCCGATACCCACTTCCGCAGCCACGGCCAGAAGCTGTACGGTTTTATCGACGTTAATGCCGCCAACGCCGACGTGGTTTCCCAGCTCAACGCCCTGCAGGAGCGTCCGGACGCGGTGGTGATCAGCGGCGATATCGTCAACTGCGGTCGCCCGGAGGAGTACGAGGCGGCCCGCCAGATCCTCAGCGGCCTGAACTATCCGCTGTATCTCATTCCCGGCAACCACGACGACAAAGCGCTGTTTCTCGAATACCTGCATCCGCTGTGCCCGCAGCTCGGCAGCGACCCGCAGAACATGCGCTACGCGGTGGACGATTTTGCCACCCGCCTGCTGTTTATCGACTCCAGCCGCGACGGCACCTCCAGCGGCTGGCTGACCGATGAAACCATTAAATGGCTGGAAGCCCAGCTGTTCGACGGCGGCGACAAGCCGGCGACGGTGTTTATGCACCATCCACCGCTGCCGCTGGGTAACGCCCAGATGGACCCCATCGCCTGTGAAAACGGCTATCGCCTGCTGGCGCTGGTGGAGCGCTTCCCGTCGCTGACGCGCATTTTCTGCGGCCATAACCATAGCCTGACGATGACCCAGCACCGCCAGGCGATTATCTCCACCGTGCCGGGAACCGTCCATCAGGTGCCCTATTTCCACGAAGATACCCGCCCGTACTACGACCTGTCGCCGGCCTCCTGCCTGATGCATCGCCAGGTGGGCGAGCAGTGGGTGAGCTACCAGCACTCGCTGGCGCACTATGCCGGGCCGTGGCTGTATGACGAAAACATCAGCTGCCCGACGCAAGAGCGCTAATCACGATGCTGAGTCTGCAAAATATCACCAAACGCTTCGACGGCAAGCCGGCCCTCAGTGCCCTGTCGCTGGATATTCACGAAGGCGAGTTCGTGGTGCTGGTCGGCCCCTCCGGCTGCGGCAAAAGCACCCTGCTGCGCCTGCTGGCCGGGCTCGATCGGGTCAGCGACGGTGAAATCTGGCTCCACGAGCAGAACATCACCGATATGTCGCCGCGCGAGCGCAACTTCGCGATGATCTTCCAGAACTACGCCCTGTTTCCGCATCTGTCGGTGCGCGACAACATCACCTTCGGCATGAAGGTGCGTAAAGAGGAGAAGGCCAGCTGGCAGCCGCGGGTGGATAACGTCGCGCAGATGCTGCAGCTGGACGCCCTGCTGGATCGCAAGCCGGCGAAGCTCTCCGGCGGCCAGCGCCAGCGGGTGGCGATGGCCCGCGCCATCGTGCGCAATCCGCGCCTGTTCCTGATGGATGAGCCGCTCTCCAACCTCGACGCCCGCCTGCGCAGCGAGGTGCGCGACAGCATTATGAACCTCCACCAGCAGCTGAAAACCAGCACCGTGTACGTCACCCACGACCAGACCGAGGCGATGTCGATGGCCGACCGCATTGTGGTGATGAACGCCGGCCACGTGCAGCAGGTCGGGCGCCCGGAGCACCTCTACGCCCACCCGGCCAACCTCTTCGTCGCCGGGTTTATCGGCTCTCCGGCGATGAACCTGCTGTCGCTGCCCTGCGCCGACGGCGAGGTGCGGCTCGGCGAGCTGCGCCATCCGCTGCCGCCGGGCTATCGCGACGAGTCCCGCGTCTGGCTAGGCCTTCGCCCGGAACACATCAGCGATCGCGTGGAGGAGGGCCACCTGCGCCTCTGTGCCACCGTCCTGCAACGAGAGCTGATGGGGGCCGATTACCTGCTCCACGTCAGCACCCCCATCGGCACCCTGCGCTTTAGCCGCCGCCATCGCGGCGCGGTGCCGGAGAAAGGCGATTCGCTGATCCTCGGCTTCTCGCCCGGGGATATTCATCTTTTTCATGCTGAGAAACAGCATAATTTAGCGCCCGCTCATCAGGCGCTTACTCCAGGAGATTGACCATGCTTAAAACTCTGACAGCGGTCGGGCTGTCGCTCGCGCTAAGCGGCGCAGCGCTGGCGAAAGAGAAGATCGATTTCATGTTTCCGGCGCCGGTAGACGGCAAGCTGACCATGGAGATGACCCGCGTCATCAAGGCCTTTAACGACTCGCAGCAGGACGTCGAAGTGCGCGGGGTCTTTACCGGCAACTACGACACCACCAAGATCAAAGCCGAGTCGGCGCAGAAGGCCGGGCAGCCGCCGGCGCTGGTGATCATGTCCGCCAACTTCACCACCGACCTCGCGCTCAAGGATGAGATCCTGCCGATGGACGAGCTGTTCAAATACGGCGACCAGAAGGCCGGAGATTTCCTGGTCAAAGAGTTCTGGCCGGCGATGCACAAAAACGCCCAGGTGATGGGCACCACTTACGCCATTCCGTTCCATAACTCGACGCCGATCCTCTACTACAACAAAACCCTGTTCGAGCAGGCCGGGATCAAGCAGCCGCCGCAGACCTGGGCCGAACTGCTGGCGGATGCCAAAAAGCTGACCGACGAGAGCAAAGGCCAGTGGGGCATTATGCTGCCGTCCACCAACGACGACTACGGCGGCTGGATCTTCTCGGCGCTGGTGCGCGCCAACGGCGGGAAGTACTTTAACGAAGACTATCCTGGCGAAGTCTATTACAACGCCCCGACCACCATCGGCGCCCTGCGCTTCTGGCAGAACCTGGTCTATCAGGACAAGGTGATGCCCTCCGGCGTGCTGAACTCGAAGCAGATCAGCGCGTCGTTCTTCTCCGGCAAGCTCGGGATGGCGATGCTGAGCACCGGCGCGCTGGGCTTTATGCGCGAGAACAGCAAAGACTTCGAGCTCGGCGTGGCGATGCTGCCGGCCAAAGAGCAGCGCGCGGTACCGATAGGCGGCGCCAGCCTGGTGAGCTTTAAAGGCATTTCCGACGCGCAGAAAAAGGCGGCCTACCAGTTCCTCACTTACCTCGTCAGCCCGCAGGTCAACGGCGAGTGGAGCCGCTTCACCGGCTACTTCTCCCCGCGTAAAGCGGCCTACGATACGCCGGAAATGAAGGCCTATCTGCAGCAGGACCCGCGCGCGGCCATCGCCCTGGAGCAGTTGAAATACGCCCATCCGTGGTACTCCACCTGGGAGACCGTCGCGGTACGCAAGGCGATGGAGAACCAGCTGGCGGCGGTGGTCAACGATGCGAAGGTCACCCCGGAAGCGGCGGTCGAGGCCGCGCAGAAAGAGGCCGATGCCCTGATGAAGCCCTACGTGGATAAAACCGCGCTCGCCGAGATAAAGTAAACCCCCGCCTCGTCGCCCGCCCGGTCGCACCGCGCCGAGCGGGGCGACGAGGAGTTTTCACCCCAGCCGTTTGATTTTTCAGCGTAAAAAAGGTACTTTTTCACCCTCTCCCCGCGCGAATGGTCGTACATAATGCCTATTATTCAGTCTGTTGAACGTGCCTTGACGATCCTCGATCTGTTTAACGACCAGGCGAAGGAGCTCAAAATCACCGACATCAGCAAGCAAATGGGCCTGAGCAAAAGCACGCTCCATTCGCTGCTCAAAACCCTGCAGCTGCACGGCTATATCGATCAGAACCCGGAAAACGGCAAATACCGCCTCGGCATGAAGCTGGTGGAGCGCGGCCACTTTGTGGTGGGCTCAATGGATATCCGCCAGAAGGCGAAGGGCTGGCTGACGGAGCTCTCGCAGCATACCGGGCAGACCACCCATCTCGGTATTCTCGACGGCCGCGAAGGCGTCTATATAGAGAAGATCGAAGGCCGGCTCGCCGCCATCGCCTACTCGCGCATTGGCCGCCGCCTGCCGGTGCACGCCACCGCCATCGGCAAGGTGCTGATTGCCTGGCTGAGCGACGCCGAGCGGGATCCCCTGCTCGATGGCTATCACTACACCGCCTTCACGCCCGCGACCATCACCTCCCGCGAGGCGCTGCTGGATGTCCTGGCGCAAACCCGCGCCCGGGGCTACGCCCTGGACAGCGAAGAGAACGAGCAGGGCGTGCGCTGCGTGGCGGTACCGGTGTGGAATCATGAATCGCGGGTGATTGCCGCCCTGAGTCTCTCCACCCTTACCTCACGGGTGGATGACGACGAGCTCACCCGCTACCGGCTGCAGCTGGAAGAGGCCGGGCACCAGCTGTCAAAAGCGCTGGGCTACCCGGCCTGATGGCCTACGCCTCTACCGGCAGGTAGCGGAAGTAGTCAAAATCAGCGTAGCAGCCGTCGCCGCTGATGTCCTCGCAGTGCAGGCCGACGAACGCCCCGGTAAAGAACCCGCGGCCGCCGATATAGTCGTCCGACAGCTTCCACGCCGCATAGTCGACAGGCACCTGGTGCCAGTTCTCGCCGTCAAACGAATAGCTATAGCGGTACACCAGGTGGTCGACGTCCACCCGCAGCCACACGCTCTGCGCCTCGTCCGGCACCGGGATCGGCTGCTCGTGCAGCGGCCAGGAAGGCACGTTGTGGTCGAGCTGCAGCACCTTCAGCGTTCTGCCCCGCCCCTCTTCGAAGTCGACAAAACAGTAGCTCCAGTTTTTGGTGTTGTAATAGCAGGTTAAACCGGCGCTCTGCTGGAAGTTCTCCGGCGCAAACTCCATCCGCGTTTCGGCGCGGAAGGCAAAGTGCTGCCAGCGCCGCGCCACGGTGGACTGGGTAAAGGTGGAGTTAAGCGAATCGTTGCCGTACAGGCGCAGATAGCCCGGCCGGGCGCTGAGGGAGCCGAGCGTCTCATCGAAGGGAATGCGCAGGGTTTGCAGCTCCGGGTCGAGGGCCGCGCCGTCGAACTCGTCGCACCACGCCGGCTCTGTCGCCGCTTTGCTTTCCGTCATCTGCGGGCCGGGCACCGTCAGCGCCGCGTGCTTGCCGCCCTCAATGACCGGCCAGCCGTCGCGCCAGGCGACGGGCGTAATGCCGGTTTCACGCCCCAGCGAGCAGTAGCCGCGCCCGCCGGACGCCAGCAGCGGCACGCCGGGCAGGCGCTGCGGGCGGCTGACGAGGTACGCCATATACCACTCGCCGGTATGCGTCTCCAGCAGCGAACCGTGGCCGCTTTTCTGCAGCGGGTTCTCCGGCAGGTGCCAGCTGCTCATCAGCGTCACCTCAGGAGAGAGCTCGTAGGGTCCGTCGATATTTTTCGCCCGCAGCACCACCACCGCGTGCTCGTAGCTGGTGCCGCCCTCCGCCACCAGCAGGTAGTACCAGCCCTCTTTGCGGTACAGGTGCGCCCCTTCGGTATAGCGCAGGTCGGTGCCGGTAAACAGGGTTTTGCGCGTCGGCGACAGGGTTTGCGTCTGCGGGAAGTACTCCTGCATGACGATGGTACAGTGCGGATCGCTGTGGTGGCGCGGCCCCCACGGGCGATAGATGTAGTATTTGCGGCCGTCGCTATCGTGAAACAGCGACGGATCAAACCCGCCGTTGCCCATCGCAATCGGCTCGCTCCACGGGCCTTCGACGGACGGAGCGGTCACCAGATAGTTACGGCCGTTTTTCCAAGGCGAATCAACGATCTTCACATCGGTATACAGCAGCCAGAACAGGCCGTCGGCGTAGCTCAGGCACGGCGCCCAGATACCGCCAGAGTCAGGGTTGCCTTTCATATCCAGCATCGACACGCGGTCCAGCGGCGTACTGACCAGCGACCAGTTTTTCAAATCCCGCGAGTGGTAAATGCGCACGCCCGGAAACCACTCAAAGGTGGACGTCGCGATGTAGTAATCCTCGCCCTGCCGGCACAGCGACGGGTCGGGGTTGAAGCCGGTCAAAATCGGGTTAGTAATCGTATACATATTGTCTCCCTCTTAATTGGATGCGGCGGCCGCGGCGCCGGGAACGTCTTCACTCTGCGCCGCGCGATGCTTAAGCAGCTGCTGGCTGATGGCCTCAACGCGCTCATCGCTCAGCTTGTAAAGTGAGAGCATGATGAACATGCCGACGTAGAGCACCACCGGCACCACGCAGAACAGGATTTTAATGGTGGTGAGCACCTCCACCGGCTGCACGCTGCTGCTGGCGGAGTAGTTCACAAAGGCGAGAACCCAGCCCACCACCGCGCCGCCGATCGCCAGGCCAATCTTCAGGCTGAACAGATAGGTGGAGAACACCAGGCCGTCGAGGCGGCGGCCGCTGCGGCTCTCTTCGTAATCCACCACGTCGGAGGCCATCAGCCACTGCAGCGGCGTGGTGGTGTTAAAGATGAACAGGAAAACGATGTTGAGCGCGAAAATCAGCGCAATATGTTCGGCAGGGATAAAGAACAGCAGCAGGCTTAACAGCGAATAGACGACGATAATTCCTTTGAAGGCCTTCACCCGATCGAAGCGCCCCAGCAGGCGCGACGAGGCCAGCGAGCCGAACATGGTGGCGATGCTGCCGTACAGCAGAAACTGCATCGCCATCTCCGGGTGATCCATTACGTATTTGACGAAGTAGAGCGTCGCCCCGCCGCGCACCACGTTGGAACAGGTCGCCATCATTTTGAAGGTGCACATGATCCGCCACTGGGTATTGCCGAACAGCAGCCGGAGATCTTTCATCACCGAGGCGCCCGGCTGTACCTCAAAGGTGTAGCGCTCTTTGGTGGTAAAGAAGCAGACGTACAGCAGCACCACGCCGGTCAGCCCCAGCACGCACATCGCGCCAAAGTAGCCCACCTGCTCGTTGCCCTTGCCGATGATCCCCACCAGCGGCAGCGCGATACCGCTGATCGCCAGCGATCCGGCGGCAGCAAGGAAAAAGCGCCACGACTGCAGCGTGTGGCGCTCTTTCGGATCGGCGGTGATCACCCCCGGCATCGCGCAGTAGGGCACGTTGACGAAGGTGTACACCAGCGTCAGCAGGATATAGGTGATGCTGGCATAGATGATTTTACCCTGCGCGGAGAAGTCCGGCGTGTAGAAGGTCAGCATGCAGACGAGGCCAAACGGGATCGCCCCCCACAGCAGGAACGGGCGGAACTGACCGTGGCGGGTACGGGTGCGATCCACCAGCAGCCCCATCAGCGGATCGGTGACGGCATCCAGCACGCGCGAAACTAAAAACAGCGTGCCCATCACCCCGGCGGAGAGCCCAAAGACGTCGGTATAGAAATAGGCCAGCAGGAACATCGTTGCCTGCCAGACAAAGCCGCAGGCGGTATCACCCAGCCCGTAGCCAATTTTATCTTTCATGGTTAATTGCATATTTATCCCCAACCCCAAAGAGTGGAATGATGCAAACGTCAGGGGCCTGAAGAGGGCAAAAAAATACCCGCTGCGTCGTCAGGAAAACACCCGTGATGCGTGTGCCTAATTCACGTTTTCGTGTTAACAGAGTGTAATAAACTGCTCGTTTTTACGGCAATGACCATTTTTAATTTATGAATTATGTTTTTTGGTTTTTGTGATTGCGGTCGGTATAAAGAGAAAACTGAAAAAATATTTTTAGCTTTTATTTTTAATGGCTTATTAAATAATAAAACCCTCTAAAAATAACCTTTTTAGGCCAATGAAAATTCGCCCGCGGAATATATTCCGCAGGCTAAAATTAACGCTTAATTATTTATAAGCCGAGGGCTTTTTTACCGGCGTTAATAACCTCAATAATTTTATCGGTATCATAAATACAGCCTTTCCAGGTGCCGCCGCTCACCGACTGCAGCGCGGCCCAGAGGCGCGTATCGTCCGGTAAAAAATCGTGAGGGTGCAGATCCGGATGCGGCGCTCTCGCCGCCAGCGCCAGGGCGCCCTCTTCCGGCGTCAGGCGCGCCTCCGCCGTGCCGATAAAGTTCACGCTGCCGGTCAGGGCCAGGCGGTCAACCACGATCTCGATAATGTCGTTATCGCGCAGCCTGCCGATGGGCCCGCCCGCCAGCGCCTCGGGCGCGACGTGGCCAAAACAGGCGCCGGTCGAGACGCCGGAGAAGCGCGCGTCGGTGATCAGCGAAACCGTTTTGCCCCACGACACGTGCTTCAGCGCCGAGGTGAGCTGGTAGGTCTCCTCCATGCCGGTGCCGGACGGCCCGCCGCCGATCACCACCATGATATCGCCCCGCTCAATCTCGCCGTTTTTAATCGCCCCGATCGCCCGCGCCTCCGAGACAAATACCCGCGCCCGGCCGGTGTGGCGATACACGCCGTCGTCGCCCACCACCGACGGGTCGATGGCCGTGGCTTTGACGACCGACCCTTCCGGCGCGATGTTGCCCACCGGGAAGGCCACCGTCGAGGTGAGCCCTTTCGCCCTGGCGCGCTCCGGCGGCAGGATCACGTCATCCGGATCGACGCCGTCCTGCTCCAGCAGGCACTGGCGGAACTTCTGCCGACGCTCAGAGACCTGCCACCAGTCGAGGTTTTCCCCGACCGTCTGGCCCGTGACCGTCATGGCGTCCAGGTGCAGCAGGCCAAGATCGCGCAGGTGCAGCATGACTTCCGGCACGCCGCCGGCGAGGAACGCGCGCACCGTCGGATGATAGTCCGGGCCGTTGGGCAGCACGCTGACCAGCCGCGGGACCTTGCGGTTGATCCGCGTCCAGTGGTCAACGTCGGGAATGGTGCAGCCCGCCGCGTGGGCAATGGCCGGAATATGCAGCAGCAGGTTGGTCGAGCCGCCAAACGCAGCGTGGAGCACCATCGCATTTTCGATAGCCTTATCGGTCAGGATATCGCGGGTGGTAATGCCGCGATTATCCAGCTCGCTCACCGCCCTTGCCGACTGGCGGGAGATCTCCAGCCACACGTCCTGCCCGGACGGGGCCAGCGCCGAATGCGGCAGCGCCATGCCCAGCGCCTCCGCCACCACCTGCGAGGTGCCGGCGGTACCTAAAAACTGGCAGCCACCGCCCGGCGACGCGCAGGCGCGGCAGCCGAGTTCCGCCGCTTCCTGCAGCGACAGCTCGTGGTTGGCGTAGCGCGCGCCGATGGTCTGTACCTTTCCGGCATCCTCGCCAAAGGTTGGCGGCAGCGTCGCCCCGCCGGGTACGAGGATCGTCGGCAGATTATGCATCGCCGCCAGGGCGATCATCGTTGCCGGCAGCCCCTTGTCGCAGGTGGCGACGCCGATCACCGCCCGCCGGGTAGGCAGGGAGCGGATCAGGCGGCGAAACACGATCGCCGCGTCGTTGCGGTACGGCAGGGAGTCGAACATCCCGTGGGTGCCCTGGGAGCGCCCGTCGCACGGATCGCTGACGAAGGCGGCGAAGGGAATGCCGCCGTTGCGGGTGATCTCCTTTGCCGCCGCCTGCATCTGCAGGCCAATCTCCCAGTGCCCGGTATGGTAGCCCAGCGCGATCGGCCGACCGTCGCCGGCGCGAATGCCGCCCTGGGTGCCGACGATCAGCACCTCTTTGCCCGTCAGCTTGTTGGCGTCCCAGCCCATGCCGGCGTTCTGCGTCATGCCGAACAGGTTGCCGCTCGGCGACTCCATCAGCATCTGCGGCGTCAGCGGCAGCGCGCCCTGAGGGCCAGCAGCGTGGGTGGTGACCGCATAGAATGCATCGTCCTGCGGGGTGAAAATCTTGTCGATGGTCATCGTCTTTTTCCGTATCAGCAGAGCTTGAGCCGTTGCAGCAGCGCTTTGAGCTGCGCCTTGCCCGCCTCATTCAGCGGCGAGGCCGGCGGCAGCACGTGCGTTGACAGCGGCCGGCCGCACAGGACCGTCGCCTCTTTAATGACGTTCACGAACGGCGTATCGAGCTGGTAGATCTGCGGGATTTGCAGCAGCGTCTGATGATAGTGCGCCGCCTGCGCCAGGTCGCCGTCGCGGAAGGCCTGCAGCAGCTTAACCGACAGCTGCGGCGCAAAGTTAGCGCTGGCCGAGATCGCCCCGTCACCGCCCAGCAGCAGCGTATTGAACAGGTGATCGTCGTAGCCGCAGAGCACCGAGAAGTTCGGGTGCGCCGCCTTTACGGTCAGGATCATGCTGCGCAGATGGGCTACGGAGTCGATGGTGTCCTTGATGCCGATGATATTGCTGCGCGAATCCGCCAGGGTTTTGACCAGCGCTGGCGTCAGGTCCTGGCCGCTGAGCGCCGGGAAGTTATAGAGAATAACCGGCAGCGTCACGCAGTCCGCCACCTGCTGGTAGTAGCGGATCAGGTTCTGTTCCGACACTTTCCAGTAGTAGGGGTTAATCACCACAATGCCGTCAGCCCCTTCCGCCTGCGCATGCTGGCTGAGCGCTATGGTCTCCCGCGCGTTGGTGCCGCCGGTGCCAATCAGAACCGGCACCCGCCGATCGACGTGGCCGATAGCGAATGCCGCAACCGCTTTACGCTCTTCGGTGCCGAGCTGCGAGAACTCCCCGCCGCTGCCGAGGAAGAACAGGCCGTCAACGCCCGCGGCGATCGTATCGTCGATAAGCGCCGCGAAGCCCGGCTTATCAAGCTGGCCGTCGGCGGTAAAGATGGTGGAAACAGGCGGAATAATCCCCGAGAACTGCACGGTCTGCTGCATGAGATCTCCTTGCTGAAGCATTGCTCGCTATTTTTGTTCTACATTGTAGAACAGCGTTCGTTTATTTAACGATCATACTATGCTGCCGGGAAAGGGAAGGTAAATGGGGTTGCGGACGTAAGTGCCGGTTTTTCAGGCTGGATCACATAATGCTGCAACGGCGCTGATCTATCGCCCCGGTCAGCGCAGCGGAGGCGGAGAAAATCCTCAATACGCGGCAAACTCTGCTTTCATCAGGCGCAATACGGGCGGGGAAAATGCCGAAGATAGCGCGCGGCGCCGGTGCGGACTACAGGATCGCGGGGCTGCAGGAGAGCGGGCCCGTCTCCCCGCCAGGCGCCGGGCCTGGCGGGATTCGTTGGATTAACGCTGGCTTAGGCCTTATCCGCCTGGGATTCGGCCCACACCTTACGCGCGGCCTTGCGCTCTTCGCTGGTATCAAGCCGGTCCTGCAGATAGTGCTCAATCTGCTCGAGGCTGCGGTTGCGGGTTTCCGGCACGCATTTAATGACGAACAGCGCGCCAAACACGCCGATCCCGGCGAAGATAAAGAAGGTTCCGGAGAGGCCAATCCACGACAGCAGGATCGGGAAGAAGAGCGAAATCATGAAGTTGGCGATCCACATTGAGAACACCGCCCCGCCCATAAAGATCCCGCGCAGGCGGGTGGGGAAGATCTCCGACAGCAGCAGCCAGGTCACCGGCGACAGCGCGCCCTGCTGGAAGCTGAGGAACAGCAGCATGCCCACCAGCACCATATAGGCCCGCAGCGCGTCCGGCTGGCCGTTGACGGTTTCCGGCAGCAAATAGCTCACCGCGCCGATAAACACCAGGCAGGCGGTACAGCCAAACTGGCCGATCATGGTCATCGTCCGGCGGCCAATTTTACCCAGCATCCAGATGCCGACAAAGGTCATCAATACCGACACCACCCCGTTGGCAATGGTGGCAAACAGCGCGGCGTTATCGCTCATCCCCACCGACGTCAGCACCGTTGGCGCGTAGTACATAATGGTATTTACGCCGGTAAGCTGCTGAATAACGGCAATACCGATACCAATCATAAACAGCTTAAACAGCCACGGAGTCATAATTTCGCGGAACCGCGGCTTGCCGAGACTGCGCTGCTCATCGAGCGTTTCGCTGATCTCCATCAGCTCCCACTCGACGTCCTCTTTGCGGCGAGTGCGCTCCAGAACCCGACGCGCTTCCGCCAGGCGCCCCTTCATCGCGTACCAGCGCGGCGAATCCGGCATAAACATCATGCCAAACCACAGCAGCACGGCGGGCAGCGTGGCGACCGCCAGCATCCAGCGCCAGGTACTCTCCCCGCCCCATACGGCGTGGAAGCCAGCGTTCGAGATATAGGCCAGCAGCTGGCCCGATACAATCATTAGCTCCTGCAGCGTCACCAGCTGCCCGCGCTTGTTCGCCGGCGCCATTTCGGCGATATAGACCGGCACGGTTGCCGCCGCGCCGCCAACCGCCACGCCGAGTACCAGGCGAAAGAAAATCATCCAGTTAACGTCGGGCGCCAGCGCGGTACCGATGGCGCCAATGGCGAAGATAACCGCCAGCCAGAGGATGATTTTCTTTCTACCCGCCGCGCTGGCCATATAGCCGGAAAGCAGCGCGCCGAACGCGGCACCGAACAGCAGCGAGCTGGTCACCAGGCCGGTGGTGAACGGGGTGAGATGCAGCTCATTGCCCATAAACAGCAATGCGCCGGAGATAACGCCGGTATCGTAGCCGAACAGCAAACCGCCGAGCGTTGCTATCAGCGCAACGACTTTCACAAACGGCGTGGTCGGGGCGTCGCTATTGGGCCCCGAGGCCCTGTTGAGGGTGAGATATTGTTCCTTTGACATAAAAGACTCCAGTAACCTGCCTTGTAGGGGGAGATCCGCTCTGGTCTGAATGCAGAGGCGATGGCCTCACTGACGTGTTTATTTGATTAGCGCACGGCGCCGGGAAAAAGCAGGCCACGCTGCTGCATGGCCTGAAGTGAAGCAACGATTAAATTCCTGCCGTTTCGCGAATATATTTCCGCGCCTTCAGCGCATATTCGAAGGGGTTGGCCAGCGCCGGATCCTGCTCGGCTTCCACTACCATCCAGCCCTTGTAGCCAAAATCATCCAGCAGCTTAAATACCGGACGAAAATCGATCGCGCCGTCGCCGGGCACGGTAAAGGTGCCCTTCTTCACGCCGTCGAGGAAGGAAAGCCCCTCGCGGCGCACCTGCTCAATCACCGCCGGTCGTACGTCCTTCAGGTGCACGTGGTTGATACGCGGCAGATATTTTTTGAGGATCGCCAGCATCGGCTCCGCGCCGCCTTCGGAGTACCAGGCATGGCCGGTGTCGTACAGCAGGAAGACGCCGTCATCCACCAGCGACATAAACTTATCGATCTCTGCCGTCGTTTGAACGCCGGTTCCCATGTGGTGGTGCAGGCAAACCTGCATCCCTTTTTCCGCGGCCAGGCGCCCCAGGGTGTTGTAGCCCTCGGCAACCCGCTGCCACTCCTCTTCGCTAAAGCACGGCTTGGCGTCGGCCAGGATCGGCTTGTCCAGCCCCTGGATGCTGCCGCTTTGCTCGGAGCAGCCGATCACCTTCGCCCCCATCGCATGGAGGAAATTCATATGGTTAACGAATTCATCAATGGTTTTTTCGCGCTGCCCGTCGGCAAAAAAGGTGCTAAACCAGGCGTTGCAGATCTGGATACCGCGGATCGCCAGCATCGGCTGCAGCACCGCCGGATCGCGGGGATATTTACTACCGACTTCGCTGCCGCTAAAGCCCGCCAGCGCCATTTCGCTGACGATCTGCTGGAAGGTGTTTTCGCTGCCCAGCTCCGGCATGTCGTCGTTAGTCCAGCCGATCGGGGCAATAGCCAGTTTGATATTATCTTTGTTCATTAGGTTGCTCCTGCCGCCGCGTCTTAACGACGCAGCAATTCACGTTCGATGAGTTCACGGGTTTCCACTGCCTGGTACTTCATCTTCTCCGGGTAGCCGAACAGGGAGGCGGCCACAATCGGCTCGCCGCCGACTTTGAACGTCCGTTCGGCAAATTTCATCTCGCGCAGCGTGCGGAACAGCGCGTTGAAATCTACGTCCCCTTCGCCGACGCCCACGTGCTGGTGCACGGCGGCATCAACGCCCGGCGGGTTAACGATGTAACGGCAGTGCCTGGTATGGTTGCGGGTATCGGCGATCAGCACGTGGGAGAGATCGTCGCCGGCGTAGCGCAGCATCTTCTCCACATCGCCTATCCCTTTGTCATAGAAGAAGGTGTGCGGCACGCTGTACACGTACTTCACGTTTTCACTGCGGAACGACTTCACGATATCGACGGTTTCGTTGTTCTCTTCGCAGAAGTCCCACGGATGGGCCTGGATCTCAACGCGAATACCTTCGCGCTCAAAGATCGGCAGCAGCTCCTCCATTGAGCGATAGAACATCTCTTCGCAAATTTCCGGCTGGTTAGGATCGCCCGAGAACTCGGTGTTGATCACCTGGACGCCCATCTCCACCGCGACTTCGATCAGCCGCTTCCAGTTTTTCACCGCCGCCTGGCGACGCGCTTCATCCGGACCCGACCAGCGATAGACGCAGATGAATGAAGAGAGCTCAACGCCGGTGTCGCGCAGCGCCTGCTTGTACTCGGCAATCACTTCGCGACCGGCGCGCGGGTGCTTATAAAACGGGTTAATCTGCGGATGCGGCGACTGCTCAATATAGCGGTAGCCCCACTCCGCGACCTGATGCACCATCCCGCTAATCCCGAGGTCTTTAATCACATCCACATCAAAGGCAATTTTCATCATCGAGTCCTGTTTGCAGAGGTTGCACAGACGCAGCCGCGCTTAGCGCTGATAGAAAGCCGGGCACTCCGGCAGCGCGACCGCGACTGGTCCGGTGCTTTCCTGCGCCTGCAGGCAGGCGTCGGCGGCGACAGAGGCGGCATAGCCATCCCACGCCGACGGGCCCTGCAGCCTGCCGGCCCGCACGTCGTTGATAAAGGCCTGCAGCTCGACGTCGTAGGCTTTGATAAAGCGATCTTTCCAGTCGGTGAGGATCGGCGTCGACAGATTGGCCGCTTTGCGCATCTGCACCGCCGAGGGTTCCGGCAGGCGCGCAATCCCGGTTTCACCCACCACTTCGCACTGAATGTCGTAGCCGTACTGGCAGTTGACGAAAACTTCGACGTCGATCAGGGCGCCTTTTTTGGTTTCAAACGAGACGATCTGCGGATCTCTCAGCCGGGCGTGGGTGTGGGAAGTGGCGCGCGGGAAGCGAACCTGCACCGAGCGATAGTCGTCGTTCAGCAGCCAGCGCAGCACGTCCAGCTCGTGGATCAGGGTGTTGGTGATCGCCATATCGGTGGTGTAGTTCTCGCCGACGCTCTGGTTGCGGTGCGCGCACTTCAGCATCAGCGGCGCGCCGATATCGCCGTCATCAATCACTTTTTTCAGCGCCAGGTAGCCTTCATCGTACGGACGCATAAAGCCGACCTGCACCAGCCTGCGGCCGGCTTTTATTTCGGCATCGACAATGCGGCGGCAGCCTTCGGCGCTCATCGCCAGCGGCTTTTCGCAGAATACCGGCTTGCCGGCGGCAATCGCCGCGAGGGTGTACTCTTCGTGGGTCGGGTCCCATGAGGTCACCAGAATAGCGTCAACGTCGCTGGCGTTAATCACGTCGTGACCGTCGGCGTAGACTTCGGCGTGAACGCCGGGCAGCGCAACCGCCGCCCGCGCGTTGTCGGCATTGATGTCCGAAACGGCCACCACCGTGGCCCCCTGTAATACCTGAGTGCAGCGACGGATATGCTCTTTACCAATGGCGCCTGCGCCAATAACGCCTAATCTGAGTGACATAATAGTGTTCTCCCGCGGTTCTGTAGGGTTCAGGGTGGGTGTTCTGTTTTAGTAATCCCGCGCCTCAGCGCGTTTTTCATTAATCTGCTCTGCGACTTTGCGGATCCGCTCGGACAGCGCCGTCTGGGCCACGCCGACGTTCCACCAGCTGCCGTACTTATGCACCATGGTTTTCGGCAGCACTTTAATATCAATCAGCGTGCTGACCGTTTCACGACGCGCGGCGTCCAGCGCATGGCGCAGTTCATCAAGGGTGGTGACGCGCCAGGTTTTGCAGCCGTAGCCCGCGGCGATGGTCGCGAAATCGACCGGCACCAGGCCGCCCTGCAGCCGCCCGCTCTCCGCCGAGCGGTAGCGGAACTCAGTGCCGAAGCTGTCCATACCGTGCTCGATCTGCAGGTTGTTAATACAGCCGTTGGCCATGTTATCGAGCAGCACGATGTTGATCTTCGCGCGCTCCTGTAAAGAGGTGACCAGCTCGGAGTGCAGCATCATGAATGAGCCGTCGCCCACCAGCGAATAGACCTCGCTTTGCGGCTGCGCCAGCTTCACGCCCAGCGCGGCATTCACCTCATAGCCCATGCAGGAGTAGCCGTACTCAACGTGATAGGTGTTGGTCCCCCGGTTGCGCCAGACGCGCTGCAGATCGCCGGGCAGGCTGCCCGCCGCCGCCACGATCACCGCATCGGAGGCCAGCGTTTCATTCAGCACGCCGAGCACGCTGCACTGCGTTAAGGTTGAATCCGTGATCTGGCGGAATTCGCGGTACACCACATCGCGATCCAGGCGATCGTCAATTTCCGGGACGAAGGACTCGTCCTGCCATACCGCCTGATAGACGCGCTGGGTCTCTTTCAGCTGGCGGCTCTGGACGCTGTCGATCTGCGCTCCCCATTCTGCCTGCCAGGATTCGCCCGCCAGGGCGTCGTCCAGCGCGGTGAGCGCTTCGCGGGCATCGGCCAGCAGCGGGATCCCGTCGAGCTTCCAGGCGTCAAAATTGCTGACGTTGACGTTAAGGAAGCGCACGCCGGGATGCTGGAAAAGCCATTTTGACGCGGTGGTGAAATCGCTGAAGCGGGTGCCGATACCGATCACTAAATCGGCCTCTTTCGCCAGCAGGTTGGCCGCCAGGCAGCCGGTTTCGCCCACCCCGCCAACGTTCAGCGGATGGGAGGAGACCACCGAGCCTTTCCCGGCCTGCGTTTCCGCAAAGGGGATGCCGTAGCGTTCGGCAAAGCGGGACAGCGCCTCGCCGGCACCGGCGTACTTCACCCCGCCGCCGCAGATAATCAGCGGCTTGCGGCTGGCCTTAATCGCCGCCAGCGCATCCGCCAGCTGCGCGGCGCTGGCCGGGCGACGGTCGAGCCGATGCACGCGTCGGGCAAAGAAAGAGAGCGGATAATCCCAGGCTTCGCCCTGAACGTCCTGCGGCAGACAGAGGGTCACGGCGCCGGTCTCAGCCGGGTCGGTCAGGACGCGCATCGCGTTAATGCAGGCGCTCATCAGCTGCTCCGGGCGCGTAATGCGGTCCCAGTATTTGCTCACCGCGCGAAACGCGTCGTTGGTGCTGATGCTCAGGTCATAGCTCTGTTCAACCTGCTGCAGGACGGGATCAGGCTGACGGGTCGCAAACACGTCGCCGGGCAGCAGAAGAAGAGGAATACGGTTGGCGGTCGCGGTGGCCGCGGCGGTAATCATGTTGGCGGCGCCCGGC
This sequence comes from Klebsiella terrigena, assembly GCF_006539725.1. Lineage (GTDB taxonomy): Bacteria > Pseudomonadota > Gammaproteobacteria > Enterobacterales > Enterobacteriaceae > Klebsiella > Klebsiella terrigena. Next base: position 57,788 of record NZ_BJNO01000009.1, read on the forward strand.
CCCACGGAGGAGGTGCAGGCGATGATCTGCCGGCGCAGAGACTGTCTGGCAAAGCCGGTCGCCGCGTGCGCCATCCCCTGCTCGTTACGCCCCTGGAATACCCGCATTTCGCCGCTGTCCTGCTCCAGCGCCTGGCCCAGCCCCAGCACGTTGCCGTGGCCGAAGATGGCAAAAATACCTTTGACGAATTTATGCTCTTCGCCATCGACTTCCAGATACTGGTTATCAAGGAACTTCACCAGCGCCTGCGCCATTGTCAGTCTCAGTTTGCCCATGTTGCACAATCCTTATTGTTCAGTATTTGTGTGTGGGTTAGCGCTTTTGCCCCTGCGGCGATACCGGAAGAGGTCCAGACAAATCGTTAACGGCCACTGGAATACTGTTGGATTATAGGCAAACATTTTTTTCATTAAACATAAATACAGAAAAAACATTTCATTTTGCGAGAAGGATCAAACTCTCGGCGCATTTCACTCGTTTCATCGACATCGGCGCGCAACCCGCCTCCCATTCTGCGTCACGCCACATACCAATATCCTTTTAAAAATCAGGTATAAAGATGTTTATTACTCACCCTTTTTCACGCAAGAGCAGCCGGCGCCAGCAAACCTTTGTATAATGGTGCCCGGCGCCGCAGAGTGGTAGATCCCTCACACTTTTGGTTTTTTAATTTCGATCCAATTTGCAAATGAAATATTTATTTCTCAAACTAAGGGGAATCGTTCACTCTCAGGCTGTTTGTGGAGACCTCGTCGATATCGACCCTTCCGTACAGCAGACATGCAAAAGGAAACCGTAGCTATGAATGCAGCAGTAAAGCGGCTCGACGTCATCTGTATTGGCCGGGTGGCTGTCGACCTCTATGCCCAGCAGATTGGCGCAAGGCTGGAAGATGTCGCCAGTTTCTCTAAATATCTGGGCGGCTCCTCGGGCAACGTGGCCTTTGGCACCGCCATTCAGGGGTTAAAATCGGCGATGCTTGCCCGCGTGGGTGATGAGCACAATGGCCGCTTTTTACGTGAAACGCTAAGCCGTGCCGGGGTTGATACCGAATACCTGATAACCGACCAGCAGCGCCTTACCGCACTGGTGATGCTGGGGATTAAAGATCAGGAAACCTTCCCGCTTATTTTTTACCGCGACAACTGCGCCGATATGGCGCTGACGCCGGAAGATATTAAGGAAGAGTACATCGCCTCCTCCCGGGCGCTGGCGATCACCGGCACGCACCTTTCGCATGCCAACACCCGCGCAGCGGTGCTGAAAGCGCTGGAGTACGCCCGCCACCACGGCCTGCGGACGGCGCTGGATATCGACTATCGCCCGGTTCTTTGGGGATTAACCTCGCCCGGCGATGGTGAAACGCGTTTCATTGCTTCCGGTTCCGTCACCCGTCAGCTGCAGGAAGTGCTACATCTGTTCGATTTAGTGGTCGGTACAGAAGAAGAGTTTCATATTGCCGGCGGCAGCACCGATACGCTGACGGCGCTGAAAAACGTCCGCCACGCCACCAAAGCCACCCTGGTGTGCAAGCGCGGTCCGATGGGCTGCGTGGTGCTGGAAGGCGAGATCCCCGACAGCTGGGACAGCGTGCCACTGCAGCAGGGCGTGCGGGTGGAGGTGCTCAACGTGCTGGGCGCCGGCGATGCCTTTATGTCTGGCCTGCTGCGCGGCTGGCTGAACGACGAGGGCTGGGAGCAGGCCTGCCGCTACGCTAACGCCTGCGGGGCGCTGGTGGTCTCTCGCCACGGCTGCGCGCCGGCGATGCCGACGAAAGTGGAGCTCGATGACTATCTGCTGCGCGCGGAATCGGTCCCGCGCCCGGATCTCGACGCCCGTCTGAACCATCTCCATCGGGTGACCAGCCGCCGCCAGCAGTGGCCTGAGCTGTGCATCTTCGCCTTTGACCACCGCAAGCAGCTGGCGGATCTGGTGCAGGAAACCGGTCGCGATACGGCCTGCATCCCGCAGCTCAAGCTGCTGCTGCTGGCCGCCGCCGAAGCGGCAGCGCAGGAGGCCGGGCTCGATCGGCGCAGCGGTATTCTCGCCGATGGCACCTACGGCCAGCGCGCGCTGAACGCCATTACCGGCAAAGGCTGGTGGATCGGGCGGCCAATCGAGCTGCCGGGCTCTCGCCCGCTGCGTCTTGAGCACGGCAATATCGGCTCTCAGCTGATCGACTGGCCGCTGGAACAGGTGGTTAAGTGCCTGGTCTTCTATCATCCGGCCGACCCGGTGGCGCTGCGCGCCGAGCAGGATGCGCTGCTGCTGGAGGTCTGGCAGGCCTGCAATAAGTCCGGGCACGAGCTGCTGCTGGAAGTTATCCTGCCGGAGAGCGGCCCGGATAAGGACGAGCGCCACTATTACGCCATGCTGGAACATTTTTACCGGCTCGGTATCCAGCCCGACTGGTGGAAGCTGCCGCCGCTCTCCAGCGCAAACTGGGAGAAGATCGCCGCGCTGATCGAACGCGAAGATAGCCTGTGCCGCGGGATCCTGATCCTTGGCCTCGACGCGCCGCCCGATCGCCTGCGCGCCGGATTCGCCGAAGCCGCGAACCACCCTATCATCAAAGGCTTTGCCGTCGGCCGCACCATTTTTGGTCAGCCTTCGCGCCGCTGGATGCAGGGCGAGCTTAGCGATGAGGCGCTGATCGATGAGGTGAAACGCAACTACCTGGCGCTTATCGGCTACTGGCGCGAAGCCCGCGGCTAATCCTGCTCAGCCCGCACCTTCCCCCTCCGGTGCGGGCTTTTTTCGCTTTCTTCGTGAAATGAATCGCGTATTTCATCGCAAAAAATGAAAAATTCGCTTCATTTGGTACACTGGAAGTTATATTTCTTTCATTTCATCAGAGCGCAATTTATGGCCAATAATCCAACCCAACTTACCATCCTGCAGGATGAGATCAGGCGTCGCTACGATACGTTAAGCAAACGCTTAAAACAGGTGGCGCGCTATATTCTGGATAACAGCAATAGCGTGGCTTTCGATACCGTCGCCTCTATCGCCCAGCAGGCCGACGTTCCGCCATCCACCCTGATTCGTTTCGCTAATGCTTTTGGCTTCAGCGGCTTTAACGAAATGAAGCAGATGTTCAGACAGCATCTGATGGAAGAGACCGCCAACTATACCGAGCGCGCGCGCCTGTTCCGTCAGACCACCAACGATGAGAGCTCGCCGCCGGAAACGCCGACCGAAATTCTCAATATGTTTACCATGGTCAACACCCAGGCGCTGCAGCAGCTTGCCATGCAGACCTCGGGCGACGATCTTGAGCGCGCGGTAGCCCTGCTGGCGGAAGCGGAGAATATCTACGTTATCGGCCTGCGCCGCTCGTTTAGCGTCGCCTCCTATCTGACCTACGCCCTGCGCCATCTTGACCGCAAGGCCTTCCTGATCGACGGGCTCGGCGGCATGTTTACCGAGCAGCTGAGCCTGGTCGGCCCGAAAGACGTGGTGGTAGCGGTCAGCTTCTCGCCTTACGCCCGCGAGGTGGTTGAGCTGGTTGAGCTCGGCGCTCAGCGCAAAGCGCGGCAGATTGCTATTACCGACAGCCAGGTCAGCCCGCTCGCGGCCTTCAGCGACGTCTGCTTCGTGGTGCGCGAGGCCCAGGTTGACGGGTTCCGCTCGCAGGTGGCTTCGCTGTGTCTCGCCCAGACGCTGGCGGTTTCGCTGGCCCTCAACAGCAGCAAAGATCAGCAGGCCCAGCAGCAGCAGGCCTGAGGCACCGCCTCCCCGGAGGCGGCGCGTCCGCCCGTCCGCCCGTCCGCTCGACCACGGCCACGACCACGACCACGACCAGACGTACTCTCTTCTCCCGGACGGCGGCGTCAACGCCTTATCCGGGCTAGCGCCGCACGCCTTGTCATCCCGTCCAGTCAGGCGACATTGTGCAAATTCGCCCCGCCCGTCCAGACAACCTGCTATCGACCAGGGCCGCGCAGCCGGGAACGCTCAGGCAATAAAAAAGGCCGGTTAGCAAATCTAACCGGCCCTGCGTCGCGTTCACGGCGTATCAGTCGTGGCGAGGATAGTCGGGGCTATTGATCCACGCGTGATCTTCTTCCCAGCTAAACAGCCACCGGCGATCCGGCCCGGCCATCACGTTCAGATAGTAGCTGTCATAGCCGGCAATCGCCGCCACCGGATGATAGCCGCGCGGCACCATCACCACGTCGTGGTTGTAGGGCGCCATGCAGGCGTCCAGGCTGCGGTCATCGGTATAGACGCGCTGGAAGGCAAAGCCCTGCGGCGGGTCGAAGCGGTGATAGTAGGTCTCCTCCAGCTGGGTCTCGCGGCCAGGCAGCGCGGTATCGTGCTTGTGCGACGGCCACGAGCTGGTGGCACCCTCATCGGTGTAGACCTCGACCACCAGCAGGCAGTCAGCCTGCGCGCTGTCCGGCAGAATATTGTGCACCTGGCGCTGATTGCGCCCTTTGCCGCGATGCTCAACGCCAACGTCCTGCGGGCGAATCACCCGCGCGGGGAAGCTCCCCTTACCCGGCGCGCTGCAGACCGCCAGCTCGAGATCGGAATCGGCGGTAACCTCGACTTTATCCTGCGGCGGCACGTAGACCGACCACGGCGGCGTGCGCTCAAACGGCGACATCCGCTGCCCGAGGTCCGGGAAATCGGCCTTCGTCGTTTTGACCGAGGCCAGCCCGGCGACCAGCACCAGGCACAGCTCGCGTTCGCCGCTTTCCAGCGTCACGCTCTGCCCTTTTTTCAGCATCCAGACGTCAAAGCCGATATAGCGCCAGCCGGCGCTTTGCGGCGTAATGTGCTGGATCTGCCCCTCTTTTTGCGATTTAGCCAGTAACGACATGGCGCTCTCCTTCGCCGATTAGCCTAACGTCGGCATGCTGAATTCAGATACGGTTTGCTGCCCTTCCGGCCAGCGGACGGTGGCGGTTTTCATGCGCGTGTAGAAACGCACGCCGTCCGGCCCGTGGACGTTCAGGGCGCCGAAGACCGAGCGCTTCCAGCCGCCAAAGCTGTGGAACGCCATCGGTACCGGCACCGGCACGTTGACCCCGACCATCCCGGCCTGCACGTCATGGACGAATTCACGCGCGGTATGACCGCTGCTGGTGAAAACGGCGCTGCCGTTGCCAAACTCGTGGCTGTTCACCAGTTCCAGCGCGCTGTGATAGTCGGCGACGCGCACAATCCCCAGCACCGGCCCAAAAATCTCTTCCCGCCAGATGGTCATCTCCGGCGTCACGTTATCAAACAGCGTCCCGCCAACATAGTAACCTTCATCGTAACCCGGCACCCGCGGCTTACGGCCGTCGACTACCAGCGTTGCGCCTTCGCTGACGCCCTTATCAATATAGCCCAGCACTTTTTTCTGATGGCTGTCGGAAACTACCGGGCCCATTTCGTTCTCTTCTTTGCCGCGCATGCAGCCAGGGCCGACCTTCAGCGCCTGCACCAGCGGCTGGAGGCGGGCAATCAGCTTGTCTGCGGTTTCATCGCCGACGGCAACCACCACCGGCAGCGCCATGCAGCGTTCTCCCGCCGAGCCAAACGCGCCGCCCATAATCGCGTTCACCGTGGCATCGAGGTCCGCATCCGGCATCACGATCGCATGGTTTTTCGCTGCGCCGAAGGCCTGCACGCGCTTCCCGTGAGCGCTGGCGGTTTTGTAGATATACTCCGCCACGCCGGAGGAGCCGACAAAGCTGACCGCCGCAATGCGCGGGTCGGTGTAGAGCTGCTCGGCATCTTCGTTGCTGCAGTGGATCACGTTAAAGACGCCATCCGGCAGGCCCGCCTCTTTGAGCAGCTCCGCAAGACGTACCGCCGCGGTAGGGGCCAGCGCAGGCGGCTTGAGGATGAAGCTGTTGCCGCAGGCCAGCGCCAGCGGGAACATCCACATCGGCACCATTGCCGGGAAGTTAAACGGCGTAATCCCCGCCACCACGCCCAGCGGCTGCATCAGGGAGTAGCTGTCGACGCCGGTACCGACGTCGGATGAATACTCACCTTTAATCAGGTGCGGGATCCCGCAGGCAAACTCAACCACTTCCAGGCCGCGTGTCAGCTCGCCCAGCGCATCCGACCACACCTTACCGTGCTCGCTAACGATGATCCCCGCCAGCTCTTCGGCATGTTGTTCCAGCAGCATTTTAAAGTTGAACAGCACCCGGGCGCGGCGCAGGGGCGTAGTACGCGACCAGCTTTCAAACGCGTCGCGAGCGACCTGAATGGCGTCAGAGACCTCCTCGGCGGTGGAGAGCGTGACTTCGCGCACCACTTTGCCCGTCGCCGGGTCAAACACCGGCATCGTTTCATTGCTGCTGCTGGTAACGGTCTGCCCGCCAATAAAGTTTCCTGTGATCGTCATGTTCTCGCCTCATGGTGTGGAAGGCCAACGCTGCGGCCCATCTCCGATTTTGCTGTGCTATAACCGTAGTAAAATGAAATTTATATTTCAACACAGATATAAAATGAAATTCTAATTTGGTGATGATGGTCGCAATTTTAAGCAATAACGCTTCTGTTCCTGCAAGAAAGCGCGATCGCACGGAAACAGACGCTGCGGCGCTTCGGCCCGACGCGCATCGTCCCTTTTGCGCACGCTATTTTGCGAGGCGGCTCAAACAATCACCATTTCACTCATTGCCTATTTTGGAATAAACGTTTTGACTAGAGGGTAATCGAACGATGCCACTTCATCCTGTTCCCGGAGAGTAAAATGACCATTGCCCTGCACCGCTTCTGCATTAATCGCAAGATCGCCCCTTCGCTGAATATCGAGTCCTTCTTTCGCCTGGTGAACAGCCTCGGGCTGAACAAGGTCGAGCTGCGCAACGATCTCCCTGGCGGAAAGGTGACCGACGATCTCAGCGCCCGCCAGGTGCGCGAACTGGCCGAGCGCTACCATATTGAGATTCTGACCATCAATGCGGTTTATCCCTTCAACTGCCGTACGCCGGAGGTGCGCAGCCTGACCGAATCCCTGCTGAAGGAGGCGCAGGCCGTTGGCGCGAAGTCGCTGGTGCTCTGCCCGCTCAACGACGGCAGCGCGGTCTCCACCGACGAGACGCTGAGCGCGCTTCGCGAGCTGGCGCCGCTGTTCTCTTTTTACGGCATCCACGGGCTGGTTGAGCCGCTGGGCTTTCCGCAAAGCTCGCTGCGCTCGGCGGCGCAGGCGCAAACGCTTATTCACGATGCCCGCGTGCCGTTTAAGCTGCTGATCGATACCTTCCACCACCATCTCTACCCGCAGGCGGATGAGGCGTTTAGCCAGCTGGAGATCGACGCTATCGGCCTGGTCCATCTCTCCGGCGTCGAGGATACCCGCCCGCGCGAGGAGCTCACCGACGATGAGCGCATCATGCTGACGCCGCGCGACAGGCTGCAAACCTGCGAGCAGGTCAAAAACCTCGAGGCGCGCGGTTATCAGGGCGTTTACGCCTTCGAGCCGTTTGCGCCGGAGCTGGCAAACTGGCGTGAAGACGATATCCGTCGTGAGGTAGAGCAGAGCATCGCGCTGATCCAGCAGCACTGCGCCTGAAGAAAATAAACGCCGACTCTGCCCTAAAGTGGCGATTCCCTGCGTCTTTTTGCGGCCAGGTTGCCTATAATCGACGCAGGATAAATGGAGGAATCGACCATGAGCTCACCCCTGCTGATTGCGCGTACGCTGGAAAAACAGCTGCATCTACTCCCCGGAATGGCCAACCGTCACGGCCTGATCACCGGGGCTACCGGGACCGGTAAAACCGTCACGCTGCAGAAGCTGGCGGAGTCCTTTTCCGAAATCGGCGTGCCGGTTTTTATGGCTGACGTGAAGGGTGACCTCACCGGTATCGCCGAGGCGGGCCAGAGCAGCGAAAAGCTGCAGGCGCGGCTGGAAAAAATCGGCGTCACCGACTGGCAACCGCACGCTAACCCGGTGGTAGTGTGGGATATTTTCGGCGAGAAAGGCCACCCGCTTCGCGCCACGGTTTCCGACCTCGGCCCGCTGCTGCTGGCGCGCCTGCTGAACCTCAACGAGGTCCAGTCCGGGGTGCTGAATATCATTTTCCGCATCGCCGACGACCGCGGCCTGCTGCTGCTCGACTTTAAAGATCTGCGCGCCATTACCCAGTACATCGGCGATAACGCGAAAAGCTTCCAGAACCAGTACGGCAACATCAGCAGCGCCTCGGTGGGAGCTATCCAGCGCGGCCTGCTGACGCTTGAGCAGCAGGGGGCGGAGCACTTCTTCGGCGAGCCGATGCTGGATATCGCGGACTGGATGCGCGTTGATGCCAGCGGCAAAGGGGTGATTAATATCCTCAGCGCCGAAAAGCTGTATCAGATGCCGAAGCTGTACGCGGCCAGCCTGCTGTGGATGCTCTCGGAGCTCTACGAGCGCCTGCCGGAAGCCGGCGATCTGGACAAACCGAAGCTGGTCTTTTTCTTCGACGAGGCGCACCTGCTTTTTAACGATGCGCCACAGGTTTTACTCGATAAAATTGAACAGGTTATCCGCCTTATTCGCTCCAAGGCGGTGGGGGTTTACTTCGTTTCGCAAAACCCGGCGGATATCCCCGACGCGGTGCTCGGCCAGCTGGGCAACCGGGTGCAGCACGCCCTGCGCGCCTTCACGCCGAAGGATCAGAAGGCGGTAAAAACGGCGGCGCAAACCATGCGCGCCAATCCGGCGTTCAGTACCGAACAGGCTATTCAGGAGCTGGGTACCGGCGAGGCGCTGGTTTCCTTCCTCGACGAAAAAGGCAGCCCGTCGGTGGTAGAGCGGGTGATGGTTATCGCCCCCTGCTCGCGGATGGGGCCGGTGACGGACGACGAGCGTAACGGGCTGATTAACCACTCCGCGCTGTACGGAAAATACGAGGAAGAGATCGATCGCGAGTCGGCGTTTGAAATGCTGCAAAAAGGGGTGCAGGCCACCACCGAACAGCAGGATGCGCCGCCGGCCAAAGGCCAGCAGAGCAGCGCCGACGACGGCCTGCTCGGCGGCCTGAAGGATATTCTGTTTGGCACCACCGGCCCGCGCGGCGGCAAGCACGACGGTATTGTGCAAACGGCGGCCAAAAGCGCGGTGCGTCAGGTGACGAATCAGATAGTAAGAGGGATGCTGGGTAGTTTACTCGGCGGGCGAAAACGGTAGGTTAATGCCCCCTCTCCGCGGCGGAGAGGGGGAAGTGCGCTAGCCTTTTCGCATCATCAGCCAGAGGCTTATCAGGAAGAAGCTGGCGCTCGGCAGCAGCGCGCCGATGATCGGCGGAATGCCGTAGACCAGGGTCAGCGGGCCGAAAATCTGGTCCAGCACGTAGAAGATAAAGCCGAAGCTAATCCCCGTCACCACCCTCACGCCCATCGCCACGCTGCGCAGCGGACCAAAGATAAACGACAGCGCCATCAGCATCATTACCGCCACCGACAGCGGCTGGAAGATCTTGCTCCACATATTGAGCTGGTAGCGGCCAGGGTCCTGACCGCTGGACTTCAGATAGGTGACGTAGTTGTGCAGGCCGCTAATCGACAGCGCGTCGGGATCCAGCGCTACCACGCCCAGCTTGTCCGGCGTCAGCTTGGTATTCCAGGTGCCGCTGACCATCTGCGAGCCGGTAATCTGTTTCGGGTCGGTGAGGTTGGACTCATCAACCTGCGACAGGCGCCAGACCTTATTCTCGCTGTCGAATTTCGCCGACGCGGCGTAGCGAACTGACTGCAGGCGACGCGCATCGTTGAAGGCGTAAATGCTCACGCCGCCCAGCTCGTCGTTACCTTTAACCCGTTCTATATAGACAAAATTGTGGCCGTCTTTCGCCCACAGGCCCTGCTGAGTAGAAAGCAGCGAGCCGCCGTACATCTGCTGAGCGCGGTAGTTACGCGCCATCTGCTCGCCCTGCGGCGCAACCCATTCGCCCATCGCCATCGTCAGCAGAACCAGCGGGATAGCGGTTTTCATTACCGCCAGCGCCACCTGCAGACGAGTGAAGCCTGAGGCCTGCATCACCACCAGCTCGCTGCGCTGTGCCAGCGCGCCGAGGCCAAGCAGCGCCCCGAGCAGCGCCGCCATCGGGAAGAATATCTGCACGTCTTTCGGCACGCTGAGCAGGGTGTATAACCCGGCGCCCAGCGCGTCGTAGCTGCCCTGCCCGGCCTTTTTCAGCTGATCGACAAACTTGATAATGCCCGACAGCGAAACCAGCATGAACAGCGTCATCATGATGGTGTTGAAAATCGTCTTACCGATATAACGGTCAAGTACGCCAAACGCCTGCATCACGCCGCTCCTTTGTTAAAACGGGCACGGAAGCGACGCATTGGCACCGTATCCCACAGGTTCAACAGCACCGCCAGCGCGAAATAGAGCAGGTTGATGCCCCACATCCAGATCATCGGGTCCATTTTACCTTTGCCGCCGTTCGACTTAATCGAGGTTTGCAGCAGGAAGAAGACCAGGTAAAGCAGCATGGCCGGCAGCATCGACAGCACGCGGCCCTGACGCGGGTTGACGACGCTCAGCGGAACCACCATCAGCGCCATGATAAAGACGGTCGCCACCAGCGTGAAGCGCCAGTGCAGCTCGGCGCGCGCGCGATCGGTCTGGGTATGCCACAGCGTGCGCATATCCATCTGTTCGGTATCATCGGGATCTGAGGTGACCGCCTGATGGCCGACAATCGCCTGATAGTTTTTGAAGTCGGTGATGCGGAAATCGCGCAGCATGGCGGTGCCCTCAAAGCGGGTACCCTGATTCATGGTCACCACCTGCGAGCCGTCTTTCCGCTGCGAGAGTTCGCCCGAATCGGCGACCACCACCGACGGACGAGCGTTGCCTTTCGGCCGCAGCTGCGCGAGGAATACGTCCTGGAAACGCTTGCCGTTAACGCTTTCAATAAACAGCACCGCGCTACCGTCGCTGGCCTGCTGGAACTGGCCCTGGGCCAGCGCGGCCATGCCGGGGTTCGCTTTTGCTTCCGACAGCACTTCGTCCTGATGCCGGGACGACCACGGCCCCGCCCACATCACGTTGACCGCCGCGACCGCGCCGGTGAACAGCGCGAGGATCATCGCCGCCTTCACCAGCACCGCTTTGCTCAGGCCGCAGGCGTGCATCACCGTGATTTCGCTTTCGGTGTAGAGTTTGCCCAGCGTCATCAGCAGCCCGAGGAACAGACTCAGGGGCAGGATCAGCTGCGCCATTTCCGGAATGCCCAGCCCTAACAGCGAGAGCACCAGATTTGTCGGGATATCGCCATCTACCGCAGCGCCGAGGATCCTGACCAGTTTCTGACAAAAGAAAATGAGCAGCAGGATGAATAGGATCGCCAACTGGCTTTTCAGCGTCTCACGAACCAGATATCTTATGATTATCACTATAAATACGCCCGTAAAAACCCGTCTTATTGCAGGAAAATTGCTTGTTTCATGGCTTAAACGTCATTTATTCTCTTTGGTCGTCGAAATCATCGCTAAGATTAAATGACTCATCGGTTCTGCGTATCAGGTTTTTTTCTGACGAACCAAGGCCGTAATAACGTTAAGATTAACACGAAGTCACCACAACAGCGGACATGAGTTACGAAAGCTTTCAATTCTATCCGTAGCCACCGTCGTTGTCTTTAAGATTCAGGAGCGTAGTGCATGGAGTTCAGTGTAAAAAGCGGTAGCCCGGAGAAGCAGCGGAGTGCCTGTATCGTGGTCGGCGTCTTCGAACCGCGTCGCCTCTCCCCCATTGCCGAACAACTCGATAAAATCAGTGACGGCTATATCAGCGCCCTGCTGCGTCGCGGTGAACTGGAAGGTAAGCCAGGCCAGACGCTGCTGCTCCACCATGTGCCAAATATTCTGTCAGAGCGCATTCTGCTGATTGGATGTGGCAAAGAGCGCGAGCTGGATGAGCGCCAGTACAAGCAGGTGATTCAAAAAACCATTAATACCCTGAATGATACCGGGTCGATGGAAGCGGTCTGTTTCCTCACCGAGCTGCACGTCAAAGGGCGTAACAACTACTGGAAAGTTCGCCAGGCCGTTGAGACCGCGAAAGAGACGCTGTACAGCTTCGATCAGCTGAAGACTAATAAAAGCGAACCGCGTCGTCCGCTGCGTAAAATGGTCTTCAACGTGCCCACCCGCCGCGAGCTGACCAGCGGCGAGCGCGCAATCCAGCACGGTCTGGCTATCGCCTCAGGGATCAAAGCGGCAAAAGATCTCGGCAACATGCCGCCGAATATCTGCAACGCGGCCTATCTCGCCTCTCAGGCGCGCCAGCTGGCGGATACCTGGAGCAAAAACGTCGTCACCCGCGTGATCGGCGAGCAGCAGATGCGCGAGCTGGGAATGAACTCCTACCTTGCGGTCGGCAACGGCTCGCAGAACGAATCGCTGATGTCGGTGATTGAGTACAAAGGCAACCCGGCGGAAGATGCGCGCCCGATCGTGCTGGTCGGTAAGGGCCTGACCTTCGACTCCGGCGGTATCTCCATCAAGCCTGCCGAAGGCATGGACGAGATGAAGTACGACATGTGCGGCGCGGCGGCGGTGTACGGCGTGATGCGTATGGTGGCCGAGCTGCAGCTGCCGCTGAACGTCATCGGCGTGCTGGCGGGCTGTGAAAACATGCCCGGCGGTCGCGCCTATCGCCCGGGCGACGTCCTGACCACCATGTCCGGCCAGACGGTTGAAGTGCTGAATACCGATGCTGAAGGCCGCCTGGTGCTCTGCGACGTCCTGACCTACGTTGAGCGCTTCGAACCGGAAGCGGTGATTGACGTGGCGACGCTGACCGGCGCCTGCGTGATTGCCCTCGGCCACCATATCACCGGTCTGATGTCGAACCACAATCCGCTGGCCCATGAGCTGATTGGCGCATCCGAGCTGGCGGGCGACCGCGCGTGGCGTCTGCCGCTGGGTGACGAGTTCCAGGATCAGCTGGAGTCTAACTTTGCGGATATGGCCAACATCGGCGGCCGTCCGGGCGGAGCCATTACCGCCGGCTGCTTCCTGTCGCGCTTCGCCCGCAAGTACAACTGGGCGCACCTCGATATCGCCGGCACCGCATGGCGTTCGGGTAAAGCCAAAGGCGCGACCGGTCGTCCGGTGGCGCTGCTGTCGCAGTTCCTGCTCAACCGCGCCGGCTTTACCGGCGAAGAGTAATCTTGCAGGCCGGATGGCGCGACGCTTATCCGGCCCGTAAGTTCGAGCAATTAGAATTCAGTACCCTATGGATTTCGAGTTGCATCGCGGCGGCAGAGCGGCGCACACTTCCGCCAGCATAGTTCACTCTGCGGCCGGGGGTGCCCAAAGGCAGCCAACCAAGAGGCAACGGGAAAGACAACGGGTAGAGATATGAAGAACGCAACCTTTTATCTGCTGGACAACGACGCGCAGCAGGACGGCCTGAGCGCCGTCGAACAGCTGGTGTGTGAAATTGCCGCGGAGCGCTGGCGCAGCGGCAAGCGCGTGCTGATCGCCTGTGAAGATGAGCAGCAGGCGGTTCGCCTCGACGAAGCGCTGTGGACGCGGCCACCGGAGAGTTTTGTTCCGCATAATCTGGCGGGAGAAGGCCCCAGAGGCGGCGCGCCGGTGGAGGTCGCCTGGCCGCAAAAGCGCAACAGCAGCCCGCGGGACATCCTGATCAGTCTGCGGGTAAACTTTGCAGATTTTGCCACCGCTTTCACAGAAGTGATAGACTTTGTCCCTTACGAAGACTCTTTGAAACAACTGGCGCGCGAACGCTACAAAGCGTACCGCATGGCTGGTTTCAACCTGAACACGGCAACCTGGAAATAATGGAAAAGACATACAACCCACAAGATATCGAACAGCCGCTTTACGAGCACTGGGAAAAGCAGGGCTATTTCAAACCGAATGGTGATGAAAGCCAGGAGAGCTTCTGCATCATGATCCCACCGCCGAACGTCACCGGCAGTTTGCATATGGGTCATGCCTTCCAGCAAACCATCATGGATACCATGATTCGCTACCAGCGCATGCAGGGTAAAAATACCCTGTGGCAGGCCGGTACCGACCACGCGGGTATCGCAACCCAGATGGTGGTTGAGCGTAAGATTGCCGCCGAAGAGGGTAAAACCCGCCACGATTACGGTCGTGACGCCTTTATCGACAAAATTTGGCAGTGGAAAGCGGAATCCGGCGGCACCATTACCCGTCAGATGCGCCGCCTGGGCAACTCCGTGGACTGGGAGCGCGAGCGCTTCACCATGGACGAAGGCCTCTCCAACGCCGTGAAGGAAGTCTTTGTCCGCCTGTACAAAGAGGACCTGATCTACCGCGGCAAGCGCCTGGTCAACTGGGATCCGAAGCTGCGCACCGCGATTTCCGATCTCGAAGTGGAAAACCGCGAGTCTAAAGGCTCCATGTGGCACATCCGCTACCCGCTGGCCGACGGTGCGAAAACCGCCGACGGTAAAGATTACCTGGTGGTGGCCACCACCCGTCCGGAAACCGTACTCGGCGATACCGGCGTGGCCGTTAACCCGGAAGATCCGCGCTATAAAGACCTGATCGGCAAATTCGTTATTCTGCCGCTGGTTGACCGCCGCATTCCCATCGTCGGCGACGAACACGCCGATATGGAAAAGGGCACCGGCTGCGTGAAGATCACCCCGGCGCACGACTTTAACGACTACGAAGTCGGTAAACGTCACGGCCTGCCGATGATCAACATCCTGACCTTTGACGGCGATATCCGCGAAACCGCGGAGGTGTACGACACCAAAGGCAACGAATCTGACGCCTACCCTAACGCCATCCCGTCCCAGTTCCAGAATCTGGAACGCTTTGCCGCGCGTAGAGCGGTGGTTGCCGCCGTCGACGCGCTGGGCCTGTTAGAAGAGGTTAAACCGCACGACCTGACCGTACCGTACGGCGATCGCGGCGGCGTGGTTATCGAGCCGATGCTGACCGACCAGTGGTACGTTCGTGCCGACGTGCTGGCAAAACCGGCGGTGGAAGCGGTTGAGAACGGCGACATTCAGTTCGTGCCGAAGCAGTACGAAAACATGTATTTCTCCTGGATGCGCGATATTCAGGACTGGTGTATCTCCCGTCAGCTGTGGTGGGGTCACCGCATCCCGGCATGGTACGACAACGAAGGCAACGTCTACGTTGGCCGCACAGAAGAAGAAGTGCGCAGCGAAAACAACCTGAGCGCAGACGTCGCGCTGCGCCAGGACGACGACGTTCTCGATACGTGGTTCTCCTCCGCGCTGTGGACCTTCTCCACCCTCGGCTGGCCGGAAAACACCGACGCGCTGCGTCAGTTCCACCCCACCAGCGTGATGGTATCCGGCTTCGACATCATCTTCTTCTGGATTGCCCGCATGATCATGATGACCATGCACTTCATCAAAGATGAAAACGGCAAGCCGCAGGTTCCGTTTAAGACCGTCTACATGACCGGCCTGATCCGCGATGACGAAGGCCAGAAGATGTCCAAGTCCAAGGGTAACGTGATTGACCCGCTGGATATGGTCGACGGTATTTCCCTGGCCGACCTGCTGGAGAAACGTACCGGCAACATGATGCAGCCGCAGCTGGCGGAAAAAATCGCTAAGCGCACCGAAAAACAGTTCCCGGACGGCATTGAGCCGCACGGTACCGACGCCCTGCGCTTCACCCTGGCGGCGCTGGCCTCAACCGGCCGCGACATCAACTGGGACATGAAGCGCCTGGAAGGCTACCGCAACTTCTGTAACAAGCTGTGGAACGCCAGCCGCTTCGTGCTGATGAATACCGAAGATCAGGACTGCGGCTTCAACGGCGGCGCCATGGAGCTCTCTCTGGCCGATCGCTGGATCCTGGCTGAATTCAACCAGACCATCAAAGCGTACCGCGAAGCGCTGGATAACTTCCGCTTCGATATCGCCGCGGGCATTCTGTACGAGTTCACCTGGAACCAGTTCTGCGACTGGTATCTGGAGCTGACCAAGCCGGTAATGAACGGCGGCAGCGACGCCGAGCTGCGCGGCACCCGCAATACGCTGGTCACCGTGCTGGAAGGCCTGCTGCGCCTGGCGCACCCGATCATTCCGTTTATCACCGAAACCATCTGGCAGCGCGTGAAGGTCATTTGCGGCGTAACCGCCGATACCATCATGCTGCAGCCGTTCCCGCAGTACGATGCATCCCAGGTTGATGAAGCCGCGGCTTCCGATACCGAGTGGCTGAAGCAGGCCATCATCGCCGTGCGTAACATTCGCGCGGAAATGAACATTGCCCCAGGCAAACCGCTGGAGCTTCTGCTGCGCGGCTGCAGCAACGATGCCATTCGTCGCGTAAACGACAACCGCAGCTTCCTGCTGAACCTGGCGCGCCTGGAAAGCATCACCGTGCTGGCTGCCGATGATAAAGGTCCGGTTTCCGTCACCAAGATCATCGACGGCGCCGAGCTGCTGATCCCGATGGCCGGCCTTATCGACAAGGACGCCGAGCTGGCGCGTCTGGCGAAAGAAGTGGCGAAAGTCGAAGCGGAAATTGGCCGCATCGAAAGCAAGCTTTCCAACGAAGGCTTTGTCGCCCGCGCACCGGAAGCGGTCATTGCTAAAGAGCGTGAAAAGCTGGAAGGTTACGCGGAAGCGAAAACCAAGCTGGTTGAACAGCAGGCCGTCATCGCCGCGCTGTAACCCTCAGCCCCTTGCCTGACCGGGCAAGGGGCCCAATCACCGCGTATTCCCACGCGCTAACGACCAGGTTGCAGCACAAACGTCCGTCGCGTTGAACAGCGCTTGCGCTGCCCCCTTTTCCGATGTTATTAACAACAGCATCATCTGCCATTTTTGCTATGAGTAATCGTATGAATACCATCGCGACCATCACGGTGTCGCTGCGCCGGATCACCGCGCAAGACAATGCGGCTATCGCCGGCGTTATTCGCCAGGTTTCAGCCGAATATGGGCTGACGGCCGATAAAGGCTATACGGTAGCCGACCCTAATCTGGATGAGCTTTTCCAGCTCTATAGCCAGCCGGGTTCCGCATACTGGGTGGTGGAGCAGGATGGTCAGGTCGTCGGCGGCGGCGGCGTAGCGCCGCTGGCCCACAGCGAGCCCGATATCTGCGAGCTGCAGAAGATGTATTTTATGACTTCCGCCCGTGGACAGGGGCTGGCGAAAAAGCTGGCGCTGCTCGCGCTGGATCATGCCCGCGAGCAGGGATTCAGGCGCTGCTATCTGGAAACCACCGCCTTCCTCAAGGAAGCTGTGGGGTTATACGAGCACCTTGGTTTCGAGCATATTGACGGACCGCTGGGCCATACCGGCCACGTGGATTGCGAAGTGCGGATGCTTAAAACGCTGTAGTTAGTCTTGTTGTTTACGCTTCCCCGGCCGCGCTGCGCTTACCGGGGACCCGCCCTCTTCCCGTTGCTCCGGGAACCCCACTTCAGGCCGCCACCGGCACTCCGCTATGGAAGCGAATCTCCGCCTCCGGCGCGTTGATCAGCGCAGCTTCCGCGGCCCCCAGCTGGCGCACGCGCTCGCTGATATCTTCCCCGGCAATCTGCTGCGCCAGGCGCAGGTAATCCTCGAAGTGACGCGCTTCGGAGCGCAGCAGCGACAGGTAGAACTTCTGCAGACTCTCCTCCAGCCACGGCGCCAGAGCGGCAAAGCGCTCGCAGGAGCGCGCTTCGATATAGGCCCCGCAGATCAGCTTATCGATCAGCATCACCGGCTCATGGGACCGCACCTCCCGGCGCAGCCCGCGGGCGTAGCTGCTGGCGGTCATTTTGACGTAGGGAATATCGTGCGCCAGCATGATCTCGCGCACCTGCCAAAAGTGGTGCAGCTCTTCTTTAATCAGCAGCACCATGCTGTCAATCAGCTGGCGTCCCCACGGGTCGTCCGTATGCGGCATGGTGCTTTTATTGATCCGCTTATGCAGCGCGACGAAATCCGGCTCCGGGCCCCAGCGGTAGGTAAAGTCCTCGTACGGCTTCAGGCAGGCCAGCAGCTCGTCGGCGCCCTCTTTATCCGCCACATATTTACGCACCAGCAGCATGGCGTTCTGCGCCGCTTTCAGCTCGCAGACCATATGATCGGTGAGCAGCAGCGGCAGGTTTTCCGGCTTACGGGCTTCATCAATCCACGCTTGCGGGGTGGTGCAGTGCAGGAAGTTGAGTACGGGGGAGAGTATTTGCGGGTAGTCCATCGAGATTCCTTGCTATACGGCGGCAGATACCGCCGTATCCATCAGCGGCTTAGTGGCGTACGCCGTCGTCATCTTCATCGACGAAATCTTCGTCATCGTCTTCGTCGCCATCTTCACCGTTAGGGTCTTCGTAGTAGGTGCCCCAACCGTCATACTCGACGCCAAACTTTTCTGCCAGCGTCATCAGCTGTTCAACCTGAGCATCAATCAGCTCAACCTTCAGCGCGCTCTCGCTCAGGATATCGCAGCAGATAACGGTTTCGCCCTCTTCGACTTCCAGCTCTTCCGGCTCGGTCACTTCGTAACCCAGCTTGAAGGCTTCGACCGCAACTTTTTCCAGCGTTTCGAAGTCGTCGGCGGAGAGATGATGCTCAATGGTGTACAGCGCGTCCGGATCGCTGCCGTCTTCGAGCAGCTCTTCGATAATCAGACGCGTTTCTTCACGCTGTTCTTCCAGTAGTTCCGGGTTTGCCATGGCTCGTTCCTCATAATGTGCGGCAGTTACTTCTATTGTCACATACCGCCGTGATTGCCTCCACCTTTGCGCGAAAGATTTGTGCGGCGGGGTTGCAAATGAATATTCATACATATAAAGTGAATTTTAATTCAATAAGTGGCTTAAGCCATGCGAGGGAACCATGTCGACGTTTTATCAGAAGCATTTTTTGAAGTTGCTTGATTTTACACCTGCAGAAATCACCGCCCTGCTCAAGCTGGCGACCAGACTCAAAACCGATAAAAAAAACAGCATTGAAATCCAGCATCTCGCCGGCAAAAACATCGCGCTCATCTTCGAAAAAGACTCTACCCGCACACGATGCTCTTTCGAAGTTGCCGCATTCGATCAGGGCGCGCGCGTGACCTACCTCGGGCCAAGCGGCAGCCAGATCGGCCATAAAGAGTCCATTAAAGATACCGCTCGCGTGCTGGGCCGGATGTATGACGGTATTCAGTACCGCGGCCACGGCCAGGAAGTGGTTGAAACCCTCGCCCAATACGCTGGCGTGCCGGTGTGGAACGGCCTGACCAACGAATTTCACCCTACCCAGCTGCTGGCGGATCTGCTGACCATGCAGGAACACCTGCCGGGGAAAGCGTTCAACGAGATGACCCTCGCCTACGCCGGCGACGCGCGTAATAACATGGGCAATTCGATGCTGGAAGCAGCGGCCCTTACCGGGCTGGATCTGCGCCTCGTCGCGCCGGCGGCCTGCTGGCCGGAAGAGAGCCTGGTGGCCGAGTGCAAAGCGCTGGCGCAAAAGCACGGCGGCAACATCACCCTGACCGAAGATATCGCCGCCGGCGTGAAGGGCGCAGACTTTATCTATACCGACGTTTGGGTATCTATGGGTGAAGCCAAAGAGAAGTGGGCCGAGCGTATCGCCCAGCTGCGTGAGTATCAGGTGAACAGCAGCATGATGGCGCTGACCGGCAACCCGCAGGTGAAGTTCCTCCACTGCCTGCCGGCGTTCCACGACGATCAGACCGCGCTTGGCCAGCAGATGGCCGCCGAGTTTGGCCTGCATGGCGGGATGGAAGTCACCGACGAGGTGTTTGAATCCGCGGCGAGCATCGTCTTCGATCAGGCCGAAAACCGCATGCACACCATCAAGGCGGTGATGGTCGCGACCCTGAGTAAATAACCCGCGGAGACTCCCGGAGGCGGCGCGTGCGCCTTATCCGGGCCACCGCACCGCCCCCTCTCCCCGGCAAGCACTGCGCAACCGGGGAGTGATGGCCCTTAGCCCATCAGCATCTTCACCACCGCTTTGCGCACTTTGGCAGGCGAGCCCACCGCGCACAGCGGCTTATGCACCTCCCCTGGATAAAACACCACAAAATCTCCCGCGCGGAGGATCATGGTTTTCTCCTCCTCGCCGGCGGCGAGGAACGCGATGTCTTTATCCGCCAGCCAGTCGATATCCGGCGTCCCGGCAGGCCGGGTGCTGAAGGTCATCCCCTCCTCGCCCTGCAGCACAATCTGGATATCCAGGTAGCGCGCGTGATACTCGGCGCGGCGCTCGCTGAGCGCTTCGGTGGTATCCTGCGAAATCAGATAAAACAGGTTGTTGCCGTCAATATCGTGCTTACCGAGCGGCGTCTGCTCGGTGACGTGAGCCTTAACGTATTCGATAGCGTGACGCAGCGGCTCCGGTAGCCAGGCCTGCAGATGGTGAATGTTGCCGACGATCATAATAACCCTCAAATATAAAACAGCTTTTCATTTCTGGTTTTTATACGCCCCTTGCGACTGCCATACCACCACTTTTTAACGCTTTTTTGCGCTGGCGCAGCGATATTGAAGCAAACGTTTACCTGTTTGTGGACTAATCGCTTGATCCGAAATTTGAGCTGCGTATAATGCCGGTCGATTTGCCGGGAGGAAGCATGGTCTATTGCGTACGACATTCTGTCTTACCGCGTCTGAAAACAGGCGCTGGCGTAGCGTTTTTCTTTCCGTTGCTCAATGAATTCTCGAAGCCCCTTATTTAAGGGGCTTTTTTTTTGCCCAGGCGTCAGGAGATAAACATGGCTAACCCGCTATATCAAAAACATATCATTTCCATAAACGATCTCAGCCGCGAAGACCTTGAACTGGTCCTGGCGACCGCTGCAAAACTGAAAGCGCACCCGCAGCCGGAACTGCTGAAGCACAAGGTTATCGCCAGCTGTTTTTTTGAAGCCTCTACCCGCACCCGTCTGTCGTTCGAAACCTCGATGCACCGCCTCGGCGCCAGCGTGGTAGGCTTCTCCGACAGCAGCAACACCTCGCTGGGCAAAAAGGGCGAAACCCTCGCCGACACCATTTCGGTCATCAGCACCTACGTTGACGCCATCGTAATGCGTCATCCGCAGGAAGGCGCCTCACGCCTGGCAACCGAATTCTCCGGCGGCATTCCGGTGCTCAACGCCGGCGACGGCGCTAACCAGCACCCGACGCAAACCCTGCTGGATCTGTTCACCATCCAGGAAACCCAGGGCCGCCTGGAAAACCTCAACGTGGCGATGGTCGGCGACCTGAAATACGGCCGTACCGTGCACTCCCTGACCCAGGCGCTGGCGAAATTTAACGGCAACCGCTTCTACTTTATCGCGCCTGACGCGCTGGCCATGCCGCAGTACATCCTCGATATGCTCGATGAGAAAGGGATTGCCTGGAGCGTCCATAGCGCCATAGATGAGGTCATGGAGGAGGTCGATATTCTCTATATGACCCGCGTCCAGAAAGAGCGCCTCGACCCGTCGGAATATGCCAACGTGAAGGCGCAGTTTGTGCTGCGCGCCGCCGATCTGGAAGGCGCCCGCGACAATATGAAAGTGCTGCACCCGCTGCCGCGCATTGACGAAATCACCACCGATGTTGATAAAACGCCGCACGCCTGGTACTTCCAGCAGGCCGGCAACGGCATCTTCGCACGCCAGGCGTTACTGGCACTGGTACTGAATAGCGAGCTGGCTCTGTAAGGGGAAACGACCATGACACACGATAATAAACTGCAGGTAGAAGCCATTAAGCGTGGCACCGTCATCGACCACATCCCCGCGCAGGTGGGCTTTAAGCTGCTGACGCTGTTCAAGCTGACCGAAACCGACCAGCGCATCACCATCGGCCTGAATCTGCCGTCAGGTGAAATGGGCCGCAAGGATCTGATTAAAATCGAGAACACCTTCCTGACCGACGAGCAGGTCAACCAGCTGGCGCTGTACGCCCCGCTGGCGACGGTAAACCGCATCGACGATTACGAAGTGGTCGGCAAGTCGCGCCCTAATCTGCCGGAGCGGATTAACAGCGTGCTGGTGTGCCCGAACAGCAACTGTATCAGCCACGCCGAGCCCGTTTCCTCCAGTTTTGCGGTGAAAAAACGTGAACATGACATCGCGCTGAAGTGCAAATATTGTGAAAAAGAGTTTTCACATAATGTGGTTCTGGCCAACTAATTGAGGTTGGTATTGGCAACCTGGCTCCCTATAATGGCCGGGTCCTTAACGCGCTATCCTTCAAGCTGCTTCCTTGTCGGCGGCGTGAGCGCCCACGGCGACTCGCCTCCTGCCGCGTCGATGCAACCCGAAGGATTTCGCGTCACTTCTTAATTAAGCTGTTATTCAGGAGAACTCATGTCTAAAACTATCGCGACGGAAAATGCACCCGCAGCTATCGGCCCGTACGTTCAGGGTGTTGATCTGGGTAGCATGATCATCACTTCCGGCCAGATCCCGGTTGATCCTAAAACGGGCAGCGTACCGGAAGATGTTGCCGCTCAGGCGCGCCAGTCTCTGGACAACGTAAAGGCTATCGTTGAAGCAGCAGGCCTGAAAGTGGGCGATATCGTTAAAACCACCGTATTCGTTAAAGACCTGAACGATTTCGCCACCGTGAATGCCGCGTATGAAGCGTTCTTCACCGAGCATGATGCGACCTTCCCGGCGCGCTCCTGCGTCGAAGTTGCGCGTCTGCCGAAAGACGTGAAGATTGAGATTGAAGCGATCGCGATTCGCCGCTGATTGTTCAGCCCTCTCCGCCGCGGAGAGGGTTATCTCCCGGCCGCGGGTTGAGCAGCCGTCAGGGAACGCATATTCCATTCTAAAGCCTCACGACCTTCTGTCAGCTTTCGTTACCGAAATAGGCGATTAAGCGCAGCGAAAGCGATTTAACTCATTTAGCGCCGGGAAGCGTTAATATATATATATCATTAAAAATAAATTAATTAATCTATCTTTTAACAAAAACAATTAAAACATTCCATTAATAATTATTGACGCACGGAATTCCATTATTATTAAGTAGACTGCTCGAACAATCTGCGTATTATGTATTCAACATCGCTCATCGAGGGAACGCTGAATGCATGCTGCCGATCTTTTAAGGTTAAAATTTCAGAGTCACCGCCAGTTAGCAATCCATGCCGATAAAGGATTTACAACCACGCTGCAGGCTGCGGGAGGCGTTGCATCGGATATTTATTCGGGAATTGAAAGAGCCAGCTGGTACGCAAGCTGTTTAATACCTCGATACAATGATGTTTGCCAGCAGCTGAAATCCGAAGAGATAAGGACAGCTTATTTGATAAATTCAAATAAATAAATCCGGTAAATATTGAATAAATATACCTAAGGGATTTATATTATGTCTAATCCAGCCTGGCTTTGGTTAGTGGATGCCAATGGTTCTCCACTCGTCGGCTCGTCCCTGGTGACCAACCGCATCGGTGCTATTGAAATTCGATCGCTGACCCATAACGTGAATCTTCCAACGGATGGAAATACGGGACGACTAGCGGGAAAGCGCCTCTGCCACAGTGCCGGCCCTAAGGCCGGCCTGTGATATCTCCCCTACTCGACCTTCGTCGCCCGCAGCAGTTTCTCCAGCGGGTAGACCGCCGCAATCACCAGCTCATCCTGGGTTTTCGCCGCCTCATCCAGCTGCGCCTGCACCGACGCATACTCCTTATCATCCAGCGTGCCCTGACGGGCCACCAGGTCCGTCAGCCGCAGCCCCAGCGTCGCCAGCTTATCAACCTGCTGCACCACCGGGCCGATCGCCGCCAGCTGATAGCTGCTTTCCGTCAGCGCCAGCGCATCGGCGGTATTATTTTGCCAGCGGGTGAAGACGTGACGCAGCGCGTCCGCGCTTTCGTTATCTTCCGCGTCGCTAATCAGCCTTTCGGCCCAGCGGTCAAGGCTGCGCACGGTGTCGCTCTCCGGCGGCAGCGCGTCGGCCAGGCGGTTCAGCGGCTCAAACTGATGATAGTTATTGGCCTGGAATTTCAGGTGCTGGCGCGTGTAATAGTGCGCCGGCTCGATGGCCTGGGCGAGGATCTGCAGCGCCAGGGTGCTGCCGCCGTTTGCCAACCGGGTGAACTGCACCAGCTGCTGGCCGTGCTGCTGCAGGCCGACCGAGACCGTTGACCAGCCGTCCATGGCCTGCAGGCGCTGGTACATATTGTCGCTGTCTTTGACATCCTGCGCCGACCACAGGCGCTCGGCGACCGCGAAGGCCCGCGGCCACAGCTTGATATCCAGCACCGGCGCCGCCACGTTTTCCGCCCACAGCGCCGCTTCGCCGCCGAGCAGGTTCTTCTGCTGTTCGGCATCGGGAACCACCGGCTGGATCCCCTCCGGCACCTCGTCCAGCCGCTGCCCGCTCACCGGATAGCGGGCGTTGCCCAGCAGGAAGTAGCCGCCAAGCCTATCGTCGTTGACGGTGAGCACCGGCCGGGTTTCCCCCATCCAGGTATCGACGCTGAAGGTTATCTGGTTATCGTTCAGCCACGCGATATCCTGCACCGCCCGACGTGATTTGCCTTTAAAATCAATAAACCCGCGCCAGCCGCTGTCGCCTTTTATCAGCGTGAAGCTGCCCTCCACCGCGCTCCCCTTCAGCCGCGGCATCACGAAGCTCCAGCTTTGGGCGCTGTCGTTATCGGTGATGGTGTCGACGCCGTTCAGGCCCTGCGGGACGACTTCATTGCGGTAGTGATAGGCGGTGTACTGCGGCTGATCGAGATAAAATCCGGTAGAGAGGATCCCGCGATAGCCGTGCTTCGCCACCTCCCCCAGCGCGTCCTGCCCCTGCCACGACTGGATCAAAATGCTTTTCGGCAGATCGGGGTGATAGATTTCGTCCCAGCCCACCATCTGGCGATGGTACTTTTCGAGGATCGTCTCCAGCCGGCGGTTGAAGTACGCCTGCAGCGCGTGGCTGTCCGCCAGCCCCTTGCCGCGCATAAACTTCTGGATCGCCGGATTCGCCTGCCACTGGCTGTCGTCAACCTCATCCCCGCCAATATGCAGATAAGGGTCGGGGAAGATCGCCGCCAGCTCGCCGATCATCGCTTCGGCAAAGGCGTACGTGGCCTCTTTGGTCGGGTCAAGCACCGGCTTAAGCACGCCCCAGTGGCGCTCCATTTGATAGGGTCCCGGCGCGCTCATCAGCTCCGGGTAGGCCACCGCAATGGCCGAGGCGTGCCCGGGCATGTCAATTTCCGGCACCACGCGGATGCCGCGATCCGTCGCGTAGCGCACGATCTCTTTCATCTGCGCCTGGGTGTAGAACAGCCCGTCGCTGGCCTGCTGCTGCAGCTTCGGATAGCGCGTGGAGGCAAAGCGCCAGCCCTGATCGTCGGTCAGGTGCCAGTGGAAGACGTTGAGCTTGGCGGCCGCCATGCCGTCAATTTGCCGCTTGATGGCGTCCAGCGGCATAAAGTGGCGCGCGGAGTCGAGCAGCAGCCCGCGCCACGGGAAGCGCGGCGCATCGTCGATCGTAACGTAAGGAATGGCGGTATTCTCCGCGCCGTTCTGGATCAGCTGGAGCAGGGTTTCCATCCCGCGCAGCGCGCCGAAGCGGGTATTCGCCCTGAGGGTCACGCCCTCGGCGCTCACCTTCAGCTGGTAGCTTTCATCGCTGTCGGGGCGCGGAATGGCCGGGACCTTTTTGGCAATCACCACGTTAATCGTCGGCGCTTTCGCCGGCGCCAGCTGCGGCTGCAGCGTCCAGCCGGTCTGACGGGCGATGCGCTCGCGCCAGCGGCTGGCGGCATCCCCCAAATCGTCGCCGCTGACGTTGAGCGTCAGCTGATTATTCAGCACCAGCGCGCCCTGCGCCTGTGGACGCTCGACGTGAGCCGGCCAGGGCATAAGCGGCAGATCGCCCGCCGGGGCGGCGCAGGCCAGGCCGCTGAGAATTAATCCGCTGGTAAGCACTCCATAGCGCAGGGTGTTAAGCATGAGTTTTCCTTTTGATGACGGGCCAAAAAAAAGCAAAACATTTGGTTAACATGCGCCAAAAAGAGCGTCAAGGAAATGAGATGACGCGCTTCACAACTTAATGAAGTTTAAGATAAATGCCCTCTCCCCTGAGCGGGAGAGGGGCGGAGAAAACCGGGGTTACTGCCAGCCGTAGCGGCGGCTGTAGAAGCCTTTGACCATCTGGGTCAGCGTCATGTAGCCCGCCAGAATCGCAATCAGCCACGGGAAGTAGCTCAGCGGCAGCGCCTGCAGCTGCAGATAGCCCGCCAGCGGCGAGAACGGCAGCGCGATGCCGACCACCATCACCACCAGGGTCATCGCAAACAGCGGCCACGCGGCGCGGCTCTGGACGAACGGAATGCGTCGGGTACGGATCATATGCACAATCAGCGTTTGCGACAGCAGCCCTTCAATAAACCAGCCCGACTGGAACAGCGTCTGCGCTTCCGGCACGTTGGCGTGGAATACCCACCACATCAGGCAGAAGGTGAGGATATCGAAGATGGAGCTAATCGGGCCGAAAAAGACCATAAAGCGCCCCAGCTCGGCCGGGTTCCAGCGCTGCGGCTTACGGATCTGCTCATCGTCAACGTTATCAAACGGGATCGCTACCTGGGATACATCGTACAGCAGGTTCTGAATCAGCAGGTGCAGCGGCAGCATCGGCAGGAACGGCAGAAATGCGCTCGCTACCAGCACGCTGAAGACGTTGCCGAAGTTCGAGCTGGCGGTCATTTTGATGTACTTGAGCATGTTGGCAAAAGTGCGACGCCCTTCGATAACCCCCTCTTCCAGCACCATCAGGCTCTTTTCCAGCAGGATGATATCCGCCGCCTCGCGGGCGATATCCACCGCCCCATCGACGGAAATCCCGATGTCCGCCGCGCGCAGCGCCGGGGCGTCGTTAATCCCGTCGCCCATAAAGCCCACCACGTGCCCCTCGCGTTTGAGCAGCGTCACGATGCGCTCTTTATGCAGCGGCGCCAGGCGCGCAAACAGGGTGGTGCGTTTCGCCAGCGCCGCCAGCTCATCATCGCTGAGCGCTTCAATCTGGCTGCCGACAACCACCTCACCCGCGTCCAGACCCACCTCATGGCATACCTTCGCCGCCACCAGTTCGCTATCGCCGGTGAGGATTTTGACGGTAATGCCGCTGGCCTTCAGCGCTTTCAGCGCCGGGGCGGTGGTCTCTTTCGGCGGATCGAGGAAGGCGATATAGCCTTCGAGGATCAGGTCCGACTCGTCGGCCCGCTGATAGTCCCCTTCCCGCGCCGGCAGATAGCGGGTGGCCACCGCCACCACGCGCAGCCCCTGACGGTTCAGCGTGTCGGTTACCCGGCGGATACGGCGCAGCATGGTCTCGTCCAGCGGCACGATGTCGCCGTTGTAGCGGACCTGGGTCGAGACGTTGAGGATCTCCTGCAGCGCGCCTTTGCAGATAAGCTGATG
Source organism: Klebsiella terrigena (assembly GCF_006539725.1). Classification (GTDB taxonomy): domain Bacteria; phylum Pseudomonadota; class Gammaproteobacteria; order Enterobacterales; family Enterobacteriaceae; genus Klebsiella; species Klebsiella terrigena. The sequence goes on from NZ_BJNO01000009.1 coordinate 85,120, forward strand.
GACGCCCTCCTGCTCGCTCACCACCACCGACATCCGGCGGCGCTCAAAGTCGAAGGGGATCTCGTCCACTTTCTGCCAGCGCTCGGCAAGCTGACGGGCGGCGTCCAGCTCCACGCCCTCCAGCACTGCGGTATCGAGCAGGTTTTTCAGTCCGGTCTGGTAGTGGCTGTTAAGCCAGGCGACGTTCAGCACGCGCTCGCTGACTTTGCCTGAAACGTCGGTATGGTTTTCCAGCACGATTTTATCCTGGGTCAGGGTGCCGGTTTTATCGGTACACAGGATATCCATCGCGCCAAAGTTCTGGATGGCGTCGAGGTGTTTGACGATGACCTTCTGTTTTGACAGCTTCACCGCCCCGCGCGCCAGGGTCGAGGTGACGATCATCGGCAGCATTTCCGGCGTCAGGCCAACCGCCACAGATAGGGCGAACAGCGCCGCTTCCCACCAGTCGCCTTTGGTAAAGCCGTTAATCAGCAGCACCACCGGCGCCATCACCAGCATAAAGCGGATCAGCAGCATGCTGACGCGGCTGATGCCCTTCTGGAAGGCGTTGGGTTCGCTCTCCTGCTCGCTCACCCGCCCGGCCAGCTGGCCGAACCAGGTGCCGCCGCCGGTGGCGAACACGATCGCCTGCGCCGTGCCGCTCACCACGTTGGTGCCCATAAAGCACAGGGTATCGCACTCCAGCGGGTTGCTCTGCAGCGGGTCGCGGCTGCGGGCCACTTTTTCCACCGGCAGCGATTCGCCGGTCAGCGAGGCCTGGGCGACAAAAAGATCGCGCGCCTGGAGAATGCGCAGGTCCGCCGGGATCATATCTCCCGCCGAGAGCTTAACGATGTCCCCCGGCACCAGCCGGTCGATAGGCAGCTCGCACCAGCGGCTTTCGCCCTGTTCGTTGACCACCCGCAGCACCGTGGCGGTGTTGCTGACCATCGCCTTCAGCGCATCCGCTGCCCGGGTGGAGCGGGCTTCCTGAATAAAGTTGAGCAGCGTGGAGATCCCGACCATCAGCGCAATCACGCCCGCGGCAAACAGATCCTCCGTAGAGTAGGAGACGATGCCCAGCACGGTCAGCAGCAGGTTGAAGGGGTTGCGATAGCAGGTCCACAGATGCACCCACCACGGCGAAGGCTTCTGGGCGGGGATTTGGTTGTCGCCGTGCGCCGCAACTTTCTGCGCCACTTCGGCGGCGTTGAGCCCTTCCGGGTGGCTGTCGAAGGCGCGCCAGAGTTCGTTTTCATCCATGGCCGCCACGTTCAGGCAGCGCTTGCCCAGCGAGTCAGGGATCGGCGCGCTGGCTAGATTGCGGGCATCGGGGAGCGGATCGCGCTGCACCAGGCGGTGTGGCAGGTGGCGGCTAAGCTGCGCAAACAGCTGCCGGGTAAAATTTTTCAACATAAACAGTCCCTCCGCGCTCGCACAGCGAACGCAGCAAAATCGACGGGCACGGTAAAACATACCTGTCAGGCATTATTTTTTTATGGCAGGGACATCAAGGACGTCACTGCTTTACGCTTCCGGTAAAGCAGTGCTAAGCAGGCTTACCGGAAAGAGATATAACTCCATCGAGGATGAGGAGTGGGATCGGGGTCCATAAAATCTCCGGTAAGTGAGTAAAAACGGCGCGGATTATACCGCGGCCAGCGATCTATTTGTGGCAATTATGGCTATGGTAAACCCGCGTAACTAAACCGGACGTAAACCAGACTTTGCTCATTGCGGTCTGGTTGAGTAGCATTAGGCTCAATTTAATCGGACCATCGCGAGAACCCTGCATGCAAAACCGGCTGACCATCAAAGATATCGCGCGCTTGAGCGGCGTCGGGAAATCGACGGTATCGCGCGTGCTCAACAATGAAAGCGGCGTCAACGAGCGCACCCGCGAGCGGGTGGAAGCGGTTATGCAGCAGCACGGCTTCTCGCCCTCCCGCTCCGCGCGCGCGATGCGCGGTCAGAGCGATAAGGTGGTGGCGATTATCGTCACCCGTCTGGACTCGCTGTCGGAAAACCTCGCCGTTCAGACCATGCTGCCCGCTTTTTACGAGCAGGGTTACGATCCGATTATGATGGAGAGCCAGTTCTCCCCGGCGCTGGTTAGCGAGCATCTCAGGATCCTCGCCCGCCGCCATGTCGACGGCGTGGTGCTGTTTGGCTTTACCGGCATTACCGAAGAGATGCTCACGCCGTGGCGCGAAACGCTGGTGCTGCTGGCCCGCGACGCGCCGGGCTTTGCCTCGGTCTGCTACGACGACGACGGGGCGGTGAGGATGCTGATGCAGCGCCTCTACGATCGCGGCCATCGCCATATCAGCTTCCTCGGGGTGCCGCACAGCGACGTCACCACCGGCCAGCGCCGCCATCAGGCCTACCTCGATTTCTGCCAGCAGCACCGCCTCACGCCCACCGCCGCGCTGCCGGGCCTGGCGATGAAGCAGGGCTATGAAAACGTCGCCAGCGTCCTCGGCGCCGACACCAGCGCCCTGCTGTGCGCCACCGATACTCTCGCCCTTGGCGCCAGCAAGTATCTGCAGGAGCAGCGCATCGACAGCCTGCAGATCGCCAGCGTCGGCAGCACGCCGCTGATGAAGTTCCTGCATCCGGAAATTCTCACCGTCGATCCGGGCTACGCCGAGGCCGGACGCCAGGCGGCACGGCAGCTGATCGAACAGATCGCCGGCAATGCTAACCCTCGTCAAATCGTCATTCCCGCGGCGCTGATTTAGTCCCGTCAGCAGGATTTATGTGATCGTGGCTGCGTTTCGGGAACGTTCCCATTTTGCAAACGAAGCGGAGCGGTTAGGATTCGTCTCAGTTCATTACGCAATCTCTTCCCTCTGTTTTGAGGCCTCACAATGAGTAAAGTAAATCAGCAGGACATCGATAAATTAATCGAACTGGTAGGCGGGCGCGACAACATCGCCACCGTCAGCCACTGTATTACCCGTCTGCGCTTTGTGTTAAATAACCCGGCCATCGCCAGGCCGAAAGATATTGAACAGCTGCGCATGGTGAAGGGCTGCTTTACCAACGCCGGGCAGTTCCAGGTGGTGATCGGCACCGACGTGGACGACTACTACAAGGCGCTGCTGGCCACCACCGGCCAGGCCTCTGCGGATAAAGAGCAGGCCAAACAGGCCGCGCGGCAGAACATGAAGTGGCACGAGCAGCTGATCTCGCACTTTGCCGAGATCTTCTTCCCGCTGCTGCCGGCGCTGATCAGCGGCGGCCTGATCCTCGGCTTTCGCAACGTAATCGGCGATCTGCCGATGAGCAACGGCCAGACGCTGGCGCAAATGCACCCGTCGCTGAAAACAATCTATGACTTCCTGTGGCTGATTGGCGAAGCCATCTTCTTCTACCTGCCGGTCGGCATCTGCTGGTCAGCGGTGAAGAAAATGGGCGGCACGCCGATCCTCGGCATCGTGCTGGGCGTCACGCTGGTTTCTCCCCAGCTGATGAACGCCTACATGCTCGGCCAGCAGGTACCGGAAGTGTGGAACTTCGGCCTGTTTACCATCGCCAAAGTGGGCTATCAGGCGCAGGTGATCCCGGCCCTGCTGGCCGGTCTGGCGCTGGGCTTTATCGAGACGCGCATGAAGCGCATCGTGCCTGACTACCTCTACCTGGTCATCGTCCCGGTGTGCTCCCTGATCCTGGCGGTGTTCCTTGCTCACGCCTTTATCGGCCCGTTTGGCCGCATGATCGGCGACGGCGTGGCCTTTGCGGTACGCCATCTGATGACCGGTAGCTTCGCGCCGATTGGCGCCGCGCTGTTCGGCTTCCTGTATGCGCCACTGGTGATTACCGGCGTCCATCAGACCACCCTGGCTATCGATATGCAGATGATTCAGAGCATGGGCGGTACGCCGGTGTGGCCGCTGATTGCGCTCTCCAACATTGCCCAGGCCTCGGCGGTAGTCGGCATTATTATCGCCAGCCGCAAGCAGAATGAGCGTGAAATCTCCGTCCCGGCGGCGATCTCCGCCTACCTTGGCGTCACCGAGCCGGCGATGTACGGCATCAACCTGAAGTACCGCTTCCCGATGCTCTGCGCGATGATCGGCTCCGGCCTCGCCGGGCTGCTGTGCGGCCTGAACGGCGTGATGGCGAACGGGATCGGCGTCGGCGGCCTGCCAGGCATCCTCTCCATTCAGCCGACCTACTGGCAGGTTTACGGCCTGGCAATGGCTATTGCCGTCGTCGTGCCGATTGTTCTCACGACCTTCGTGTACCAGCGCAAATTCCGCCAGGGCACCTTGCAGATTGTCTGATTTTATCTTCCTTCCGGGGCGCGAAAGCGCCCCCTCGTTGTAGCAGGAAAGCACTATGAATACCCTTCCCCTCTGGTGGCAAAACGGCGTTATTTACCAAATCTATCCGAAGAGTTTCCAGGATACGACCGGCAGCGGTACCGGCGATCTGCGTGGGGTCACCGCGCGCCTCGACTACCTGCACAAGCTTGGCGTGGACGCCATCTGGCTGACCCCGTTCTACGTCTCGCCGCAGGTGGATAACGGCTACGATGTGGCGAACTACACCGCCATCGATCCGACCTACGGCACGCTGGATGACTTTGACGAACTGGTGGCCGAGGCGAAAGCGCGCGGCATCCGCATCGTGCTGGATATGGTGCTTAACCACACCTCAACCGCCCACGCCTGGTTCCGCGAGTCGTTAAAGAGAGAGAGCCCGTACCGCCAGTTTTATATCTGGCGCGACGGCGAACCCACCACCCCGCCGAATAACTGGCGCTCCAAATTCGGCGGCAACGCCTGGCAGTGGCACGCCGAAAGCGGTCAGTACTATCTGCACCTGTTCGCCGCCGAGCAGGCGGACCTCAACTGGGAAAACCCGGCCGTGCGCGCGGAGCTAAAAAAGGTCTGCGAATTCTGGGCCGACCGCGGCGTTGACGGCCTGCGCCTCGACGTTATCAACCTGATCTCGAAAGAGCAGACCTTCCCGTCCGATGCCGAGGGCGACGGCCGCCGCTTCTATACCGACGGCCCGCGCGTGCACGAATTCCTGCAGGAGATGAGCCGCGACGTCTTCACTCCGCGCAATCTGATGACGGTCGGGGAGATGTCCTCCACCACCCTGGAGCACTGCCAGCAGTACGCGGCGCAGGAGGGCCAGGAGCTGTCGATGACCTTTAACTTCCACCACCTGAAGGTGGATTATCCCGGCGGCGAAAAATGGAGCCTCGCGCGTCCTGACTACGTGGCGCTGAAGGCGCTGTTCAGCCACTGGCAGCAGGGGATGCACAACCGCGCGTGGAACGCTCTGTTCTGGTGTAACCACGATCAGCCGCGCATCGTTTCGCGCTTCGGCGACGAGGGCGAATACCGGGTTCCGGCGGCCAAAATGCTGGCGATGGTGCTGCACGGGATGCAGGGCACCCCCTATATCTACCAAGGGGAAGAGATTGGCATGACCAATCCGCACTTCTCGCGAATCAGCGACTATCGCGACGTCGAAAGCCACAACATGTTTATTGAGCGTGCCGCCCAGGGGCAGGCGCCCGACGAGCTGCTGGCGATTCTGGCCAGCAAATCCCGCGACAACAGCCGGACGCCGATGCAGTGGAGCGGCCGCGAGAACGGCGGCTTCAGCGAAGGCGAGCCGTGGATTGCATTGTGCGATAACTATCGCCACATCAACGCCGAGTCGGCGCTGGCCGATCCTGATTCGGTGTTCTATGCCTATCAGCAGCTGATCGCGCTGCGCAAAAGCACGCCGGTGCTGACCTGGGGCGACTATCTCGATCTTTGCCCGGCGCATCCGTCTCTGTGGTGCTATCGCCGTCAGTGGCAGGGGCAAACGCTGGTGGTGGTGGCTAACCTGAGCCGTGAATTCCAGAACTGGCAGCCGGATGAGATGAAGGGCGACTGGCGGGTATTGATGAGCAACTACGCGGAAGCGGCGAATCGCCCGGCGGCCATGACCCTGCGTCCGTTTGAAGCCGTGTGGTGGCTGCAGGAGTAAGGCGGCGCCGCGGCTGGCGCAGCGCTTGAGCGGGCTACGTTAGAGTAGCCCGAGCTGGCGCCGCGCCTTTGTCGTCAGACTCTGTCGGCCGTTGACAGCGCGCTGCTGGCCTCCTGGCGGGTCGAGGCGTGCTCCTCTTTCGCCTTCAGGCGATCCCACGCCCGGAAGAACGGATAGTAAACCACCAGCGAAATCGTCAGGTTCACCACCTGCAGAATGGTGCCGGAAATATGCCCGCCCGTTGCCAGATAGCCGCTAATAAAAATCGGCGTGGTAAACGGCAGCGCAATCCCCGCCGGCGGAGCGACCAGCCCGGTCGCCATCGCGGTGTACGAGACAATCACCAGCAGAACCGGCGTCAGGATAAACGGCAGGAAGAAATAGGGGTTCATCACCAGCGGAATACCGAACACCATCGGTTCGCTGATATTAAACAGCGCGCCGGGCGCGGCGATTTTCCCCAGCTGCTTCATCTGCTGGCTGCGGCTTCTGAACAGCATAAACAGCACCAGCCCCAGCAGCGCCCCGGTACCGCCGGGGGCAATCCACAGATCGTAAAACTGCTGCGTAATGATGTGCGGGATCGGCTGGCCGTTCTGAAACGCGGTGAGGTTTTCCGACATATTCGACAGCCACACCGGCTGAATAAACACCAGCACGATGGCATCGCCGTGCAGCCCCAGCGTCCACAGAATGCCGATCAGGATAACCGAGAAGATCATCCCCGGCAGCGTGCCGCCGACGTGGTGCATCGGGATGCCGATAATGGTGGCGATCATGCTGTTAATGTCGCCGAACGGTGAGGCTTCGACGATCAGGCGCAGCGCCAGCACCACCGCCAGCACGCAGAATCCGGGGATCAGCGCGAGGAACGATTTCGCCACCGCCGGCGGCACGCCGTCCGGCATGCGGATAACCAGGTTGCGGCTGGCGACAAAGCGGTAAATCTCGGTGGAGAGCAGCGAAATCACGATGGCAACAAACAGCCCCTGGCTGCCTACCAGCCCGACCGGGATCACCCCTTTGACCACTTCCGCCGCGCCGTGCACCGGCGTAAACAGCGTGCTTTGCGGGATCGTCATCACGAAGGCGACCAGCGACATCGCCCCGGCGGTCAGCGGATCAAGCGTGCGGTACTTCTCCGCCAGCCGGTAGGCAATCCCGAAGCTCGATATCAGCGCCATAATGTCGTAGGTCGCTTTGACCGGATAAAGAATTTTATCGCGCCAGACGTCGCCGAACAGGCCGCTCATCATATCGGCATAGCCGGGAATGGGCAGGTAGGCGAAAATCAGGAAAAATGAGCCAATCAGCATAAACGGCATATTCAGAATAATGCCGTCGCGCACCGACAGGACGTGCTTTTGCCCGGCGATTTTCAGCGCCGCAGGCATGACGTAACGTTCAATCCACGTTGTGTTCGACATAAGACGATCCCCAAAGGAAATAACGATCAGTTAAATTGCGTCAGCCATTGACGGTTGATGGTTAAGACTTCGTCCAGCAGCGCCTGCGCGTCGGTGACGTTGCCCACCAGCGGGTTGGTCACCAACGCCAGCAGCGCGCTATCGCGGCAGCCGTGTACCGCGGCTTCAATGGTCAGCCGCTCAAAGGCCTTCACCTGCTGCGTCAGGCCGTTCATCGCCGGCGGCAGCGCGCCAAAGGTCAGCGGCCGGGCGCCCTGGGCATCAATAATGCTGTTGGTTTCCACCACCGCGTCATCGTCAAGGCCGTGAATCGCCCCGTTGTTGCGGGTGTTCACCACCATCTCCTTGCCGAGATTGTTATGAATCGCGTTGATGAGCTCCACGGCCACTTCCGAGTAGTAAGCGCCGCCGCGGAAGCTGAGCTGCTCCGGCTTCTCATCGAGGGCCGGGTTGGCGTACAGCGCGAACAGCTCCTGCTCGACCTTCATCACCTGCTCGGCGCGGGTACCCTTGGTTTTTGCCGCCGCGATCTCCTCCGCCAGCATCGCCGGCGTCAGCCAGAAGTAGCGATGATAGGGGCAGGGAATAGCGTTCAGCGCGCGCAGGAACGGCGCCGGCCACGGCAGCTCTTTGATATTGTTCATCGACAGCGCCTGACCATCGCACAGCATATCGATAACCTTGCGGGTCACGTCTTCGTGCCCCTGCATCACTTTATGCACCCACACCATATGGTTGAGCCCGGCAAAGCGCAGGTTAACCTCTTCCGCCTTCGCGCCCAGCATGCCGGTAATCATGTGCTGCATATTAATCGGCACGTTGCACAGGCCGATAATCTTCGCCTTGCTGTGGCGGCTCACCGCTTCGGTGACAATCCCGGCCGGGTTGGTGAAGTTGAGGATAAACGCCTGCGGCGCCAGCTGCTCGACCTTGCGCGCCACCTCAAGGATCGCCGGGATGGTGCGCAGCGCTTTGGCGAATCCGCCCACGCCGGTGGTTTCCTGGCCCAGCAGGTTGTACTTCAGCCCGAGGCGCTCGTCGCCGGCCCGCGCCGCCAGCTGGCCGACGCGCAGCTGGGTCAGGACGAAGCTGGCCCCGCGGATCGCCTCGTCCAGCGCAAAGTGGATGCTGACGATGACGTGCTCCAGCCCTTTGCGGGTCAGCATCCGCCGCGTCAGCGCGGCGATAATTTCCACCTTCTCCCTGCCTGATTCAACGTCAACCAGCGCCAGCTCCGTAACCGGAAGCTGTTCATAACGAACGATAATTCCTTCAATAAGCTCCGGCGTATAGCTACTGCCGCCGCCAATGACGGCAATTTTTAGTGCTTGCATAGAGACCTCTTTCGGCATGCAGAGAGCCGCGCGCGGTCGACGTGAGCGCGCGTGATGGTTCAGGGATATAAGAGAAAAATCAGGAATTAAGCAGCGCGAGCGCCTTATCAAGCACCGCCGCGCCGCGCATCATGCCGTAGTCGGCCATATCGATCACCGCGACCGCTTTTCCGTGCGGGGCGGCCAGCGCGCTCAGGCGTCCGGCCTCATACTTCACCTGCGGCCCCAGCAGGATCACGTCGGCATTGGCCAGCTCGCGCTCAAATTCCGCGACCGCCACCGCGTAAATATCCAGCGACAGCGCGCGCTGCTGCGCCTCGGCTTTCATCTTCGTGACCAGCATGCTGGTTGACATACCTGCTGCACAGCACAGAACGATTCGTTGCATGACCTCTCCCCCAGATGGATTTATGACTTCGCCCGTTAGGGCCTCAGCGAATATATTGTTAAGATTGTGTGAAAGTGAAGGCTATCTGAAAATAATTTTCACCGATGTGATCGAAACGTAATTTTTGATCATTATTGCTCGCACCGTTTGCCCGATTACCGGCGAAACCATAGGAAATACCTTGGGCTGGTGCTATAAATAGGCACAGACGGTAAGTGAAAAATATTTTCAACGTGATGTTCTGGGGAAAGGGACGGTCAGGATGGATATCGTAGGTCAGTTGCAGCAAGGGCTGGTGCGTTTTAGCACCCAGGAGTCGCGGGTTGCGGCGTTTATTCTGGAAAATTTGAGCTTTACCGCCAGCGCGTCCATCGATGAACTGGCCGCCAGCGCCGGGGTCAGCCCGGCCACCATCACCCGCTTCGCCCGCTCCGTTGGCTGCGAGGATATTCGCGATCTGCGCAAGCAGCTGGCGCAGGCCAGCGAGCGCCGGACCAGCTGGGTGAGCCCGAACAGCCACGCCCTGCCCGCCGCCTGGCGCGACAGGCTGAGCTATCTTGGCGATACGCTGACCCGGCAGCTGGCGCAGACCTCGGAGGCGGCGGTCGAGAAGCTCAAATCCCGCCTGCTGACCGCGCGCGCCGTGCACTGCTTCGCGCTCGGCGCCCAGGATGTTGCCCTCGCCACGCTGCTGCAGCACCAGCTGCTGCCCTCCGGCATCGCTATCAACCTGTGCCAGGACAGCGCCCTGATGCGCATGACGGCCTCGACGCTGAGCGACGATCACCTGCTGCTGGTGCTGGTCACCGCCGGCGCGGACAATATTTTGCAAAGCGCGACCCTGCAGGCGCGAACCCAGGGGGTAACCATCATCGCCCTGGCGCCGGAAAACCACGCCCTGGCCAACATGGCCGCCGGGATTATTCCGCTCCCCGATAGCCCGCAGCTGGCCCGCTACGCCCTGCTGCTGCTGGTCGATCTGCTGAACGATACGCTCATTGCCTGAGCCGCGCCGCCTGCCGCCTGCTCGGGCGGCGTCACGACATTTTTATGCTTGTTTTTTAAGCAGATAAATTTACATTTAGCGCAAGCGCCCATCATCCGTACTCTCACCTTTTTACTTTGTCCTGCATCAATAAAATCGCAAACATCTTTGATGCAAATCACTACATATAGAACTTAAAATGCGTCCCGGCCCAACATATTGTATTAATCGTCTATTATGTCGACACAGCCCATCGTACTCAGGCGGTGGTGGGATGTGGATAAAACGGGCCGGAACCGCAGGAAAACGGCGGCAGCTATAGCGCCTCGCGACCTCGGTATACCTTCCGCCTCTGTGGATAACCTGTTCTATAAAGTATGGAGTGATCATGACACCGCATGTGATGAAAAGAGATGGCTGCAAAATGCCGTTTAAGTCAGAGCGCATTAAAGAAGCAATTCTGCGTGCAGCTAAAGCAGCGGGAGTCGATGACGCAGACTATTGCGCCACCGTCGCAGAAGTCGTTAGCCAGCAAATGCAAAACCGGGCTCAGGTCGATATTAACGAGATCCAGACCGCCGTTGAGAACCAGCTGATGTCCGGTCCGTGGAAGCAGCTGGCTCGCGCCTATATTGAATATCGCCACGATCGCGATATCGAGCGTGAAAAACGCGGCCGCCTGAACCAGGAGATTCGCGGCCTGGTAGAGCAAACCAACTCGTCCCTGCTTAACGAAAACGCCAACAAAGACAGTAAGGTGATCCCCACCCAGCGCGACCTGCTGGCCGGGATTGTCGCCAAACATTACGCTCGCCAGCACCTGCTGCCGCGCGACGTGGTGCAGGCGCACGAACGCGGCGAGATCCACTATCACGATCTCGACTACTCGCCGTTCTTCCCGATGTTTAACTGCATGCTGATTGACCTCAAGGGCATGCTGACCCACGGCTTTAAAATGGGCAACGCCGAGATCGAGCCGCCGAAATCTATCTCTACCGCCACGGCGGTTACGGCGCAGATTATCGCCCAGGTCGCCAGCCATATTTACGGCGGGACCACCATCAACCGAATTGACGAAGTGCTGGCGCCGTTCGTGGCCGAGAGCTGCAAGAAGCATCGTAAAATCGCCGAAGAGTGGCAGATCCCGAACGCCGAAGAGTATGCCCGCTCTCGCACCGAGAAAGAGTGCTACGACGCCTTCCAGTCGCTGGAATACGAAGTAAATACCCTGCACACCGCCAACGGCCAGACGCCGTTCGTCACCTTTGGCTTTGGCCTCGGCACCAGCTGGGAATCGCGTCTGATTCAGCAATCGATTCTGCGCAACCGCATTGCCGGCCTCGGTAAAAACCGCAAAACCGCGGTGTTCCCGAAGCTGGTCTTCGCCATTCGCGACGGCCTGAACCACCGGTTTGGCGACGCCAACTACGACATCAAGCAGCTGGCGCTGGAGTGCGCGAGCAAGCGCATGTATCCGGATATCCTCAACTACGATCAGGTGGTGAAGGTCACCGGCTCGTTTAAAACGCCGATGGGCTGCCGCAGCTTCCTCGGGGTGTGGGAAAACGAGGACGGCGAGCAGGTTCACGACGGCCGCAACAACCTCGGCGTCATCAGCCTCAACCTGCCGCGGATCGCGCTGGAAGCTAAGGGCGACGAAGCCGCCTTCTGGAAACTGCTCGACAGCCGCCTGGAGCTGGCGCGTAAGGCCCTGATGACGCGCATTGCGCGCCTCGAAGGGGTGAAGGCCCGCGTCGCACCAATCCTCTATATGGAAGGCGCCTGCGGCGTACGCCTGAAGGCGGACGACGACGTGGCGGATATCTTTAAAAACGGCCGCGCGTCGATTTCGCTGGGCTATATCGGCATTCACGAAACCATCAACGCGCTCTCCGGCAACCAGCATATGTACGATAGCGACGCGCTGCGCGAGAAAGGCATCGCCATCGTCAAGCGCATGCGCGACGCCGTGGAGCAGTGGAAGGAGGAGACCGGCTACGGCTTCAGCCTCTACAGCACGCCGAGTGAAAACCTGTGCGATCGCTTCTGTCGCCTCGATACCGCCGAGTTTGGCGTCATCAGCGGCGTGACCGATAAGGGCTACTACACCAACAGCTTCCACCTCGACGTCGAGAAGAAGGTGAACCCTTACGATAAGATCGACTTCGAAGCGCCTTACCCGCCGCTGGCTAACGGAGGCTTCATTTGCTATGGCGAATACCCGAACATTCAGCACAACCTGAAGGCGCTGGAAGACGTCTGGGATTACAGCTATCAGCACGTGCCGTACTACGGGACCAACACGCCCATCGACGAGTGCTACGAGTGCGGCTTTACCGGCGAGTTCGAGTGCACCAGCAAAGGGTTTACCTGCCCGAAATGCGGTAACCACGACGCGGCCCGCGTCTCGGTCACCCGCCGCGTGTGCGGCTATCTCGGCAGCCCGGACGCCCGTCCGTTCAACGCCGGCAAGCAGGAAGAGGTGAAGCGCCGCATTAAGCACCTTGGCAACGGGCAGCTCGGTTAATTCCGAGCGGTTTAGCCCCTCCCCCTCTCCCCAACGAGGAGAGGGGATCAATCAGTAGCCGTTTGACCATTCAGGAGCCGCTCCCGGATCGCGCCGCAAAGCGCTTTTTATCCAGGGCTACCGCCACTATATGGGTTTCCTCAAATCAGTTGGCGTTGTAGCAAGGCGGCAAGCGAGCAAGTCCCGGGGAGCTTACTGTAGTAAGTAACCTGGGAGCACGAGCGCAGCCAACGCCGCTACAGCGTCAAATGTGAAGAGGAAACAATGAATTACCATCAGTACTATCCGGTAGATATCGTCAACGGCCCCGGCACCCGCTGCACCCTGTTCGTCTCAGGCTGCGTCCACGAATGCCCCGGCTGCTACAACAAGAGCACGTGGCGGCTCAACTCCGGCCTGCCGTTCACCACCGAAATGGCCGACCGCATCATCGCCGACCTCAACGACACGCGCATTCAGCGTCAGGGGATCACCCTCTCCGGCGGCGATCCCCTGCATCCGCAGAACGTATCGGCGATCCTCGCGCTGGTGCAGCGCATTCGCGCCGAGTGTCCCGGGAAGGATATCTGGATGTGGACGGGCTACAGGTTTGAGGAGCTCAACGACGCGCAGATGGCGGTGGTCGACCTGATTAACGTGCTGGTCGACGGCAAGTTCGTCCAGGATCTAAAAGACCCGATGCTTATCTGGCGCGGCAGCAGCAACCAGGTGGTGCATCACCTGCGCTAGCCGCGCTTAAAAGCGGCTGACGCACTCCATTGCCACGGTTTTAAATTCGTCAAAGCTGCCGGTGGCGGCAAGACGGGCCATCGCGCGTTCGCGCAGGAAAGTCACGAAAATATCGTAGATCGCCATCGCCTCTTCATACTCGCTCTTGCTGATGGCCAGCAGGAAGATGATGTGGGCGGTTTCGTCGCCCCAGACCATACCGTTCGGGGCAATCACGGTGTAGACCACCGTTTTTTTCGCCAGCAGGCCGAGGGCGTGGGGTAGCGCAATGCCGTCGCCGAGCATGGTGCTGACGATGGCCTCACGCTCGACAACCGAGTCATAAAAACCGGCGTCAACAAACCCCTCCTCCTGCAGCTGCTGGCACAGTTCGGCAAACAGCGTCTGGCGATCGATGGGGGTGTCGATTACCCGGAAATGGGCCTCGTCGAAATACTTATCCAGCATCCACGGGCGGGTTCTGTCCACCAGCACCAGCTTGCCGATCTGATCCAGCTGATAATCCGTCGGGAACGGGGCGATGGTGACCACCGGCTTATCCTTTTCACCGATGCGCACGGTGGAAATCACGAAATCCTCGGCAACGGCTTCAAGCAGCTCGTACTCGCGCTGCGACAGGGTGGCGGCAATTTCCAGCTGCGGATATTTGCGCTGCAGGGTCGCCTCGATCATCCGCACCATCGCGTTGCTGGTATCGCACACCAGCAGCACGCGCGGCTGGCGCTGGTAGCCGATATTGTAATGGCGCTCGAGGCCGACGCCGATGTGCAGCACCAGGAAGCCGATCTCGTTTTCGCTGATCGCATAGGGGGTGTATTTCCCCCAGCTGGAGACGGCCGCCAGGGTCATATCCCACGCCATCGGATAGTGCTGCTTGATGTTATCCAGCAGCGGATTGGGGATCATTATCTGGTAGCGCACCCGGGTGATCATGGTCTTAATATGGGTCAGCAGATCGGCGTGCAGCTGGGCGTCATCAAGCAGGTTGTAGTTATACTGGGTGTTGATATAGCGCAGGATGTAGTTCACCAGCGCTTCGTCGTCGTCGGCGCTGATGGTGCCCGGATCGACGTCCTGTACCTGGCGGGCGGCAAGGTGCACGCACAGCCACTCCTCTTCCGCCGCAGAGAGCGCCTTCCCCGCCAGCTGCTGCAGCATCCCGACCAGCTCCCGGGCGGCATCGCGCACGTTCTGCGCCACGTCTTCAGCGCTAAATTCCGCCAGCGGATAGCCTTCGCTGGCGCGACGCACCACCACCGCGCTGTAGAGGCGGATAAAACGCTCGCCCTCATCCGTCAGACGGACGTGGTGGCGGGTGAGGATCTCCTGCAGCTCGCGCGCCAGCCGGGCGGAACCCTCGGCGCTCAGACCGCCTTTATCCACCGGCAGCGGCAGTCCGCCCTGCTGCGCATGCTCCCACAGGAGATCGGTCAGGCAGGCGCGAATCGACACTTCGCTGCCGAATAGCTTCATGCCGTGGCGCGGGCGCGTCTCGAGGGTTAGCTGGTAGCGCTGGAAGCGTTCGCGCACGTCCACCATATCGCTCTGCAGCGTGGCGCGGCTGACGAACCACTCGTCGGCAAGGTCTTCGAGCTTGAGCGAAAAGGCCGAGGTCAAAAAGCGTATCAGCAAAAAGTTGATGCGATCCTGCGCGGTACGCGGAATATGCTGCGCCTTCGGGGTGGTCTCCGCCAGCGTCTGGTATAGCGTCGGGTCGTCAACGTTGAGCCGATAGCCGCTGCCGCGGATAAGCATAAACTGCGCCCCGTAGGGCAGCAGCAGCGCGTTAAGCGCCGTGATATCGGCGCGTACGGTACGGGTAGAAACTGACAGCCGCTGCGCCAGTTCATCCTGCGGCAGCGTTTCGTTTTGCAGCAGGCTAAACAGCTGCGCTAAACGTTGGTTGGGGAATCGCATGTCAGTTCCTTCATCTTTACGGCTCAAGGTTGAGCGGATATCACCATCTGTGACGGGCTGCCTACCGGAGTATAGTCCGGGGCAAAGGTCAGCCTGCCGCTTTCGGGCGCCACGCTGAAACGGGTGATATTATCGCTACGCTGGTTCATGACGTACAGCCACTGCCCCTGATTATCCAGCGTGAGCGTTCGTGGGTAGTCCCCGCGCGTCCAGATATCTTCCTGATGGCTCAGGCTACCGTCCGCCATCACGCTAAAGTGGGCGATGCTGTTATGCAGGCGGTTCGCCACGTACAGCTGTCTGCCGTCGGCGCTCAGCGCCAGGCCGGCGGCAAAGCTGGTGCCTTTATAGCCCTTCGGCAGCGCGGAGATCGTTTTGCCCTCGCGCAGCAGGCCACTGGTCTTATCAAGGTGATAGAAAGTTAGCGTAGAGGACTCTTCGTTAATCAGCCACAGTCCGTCGCCCTTCGGCGTGAAGACAAAGTGACGCGGCCCGGCGCCCGGTGAAGACGCGGCGATAAACGGCGGATCGTTGGGCGTCAGCTTGCCGCTGGCGCCGTCCATCCGGTACTGATAGATCCGATCCAGCCCCAGATCGGTGGAGTAAACGTATTTTCCGCTGGGATCGGCCGAGATCATATGGGCGTGGGGGCCGTTATGGTCGCTAATGGCGAAGCTGCCCTCAACCGCCGCCGCCGGGCGCGCCGCGCCGGCCGGTCCCTGATCCTGATGCACGTCCACCGCCTCGCCCAGGCGACCGTCTTCCTGCACCGGCAGCACGGCGGTCGTGCCGCTAACGTAGTTTGCCACCAGCAGATGGCGACCGTCCGGCGTCAGGGAGAGATAAACCGGCCCGGCCCCGCCGGAAGAGACCTGATTCAGCTCGCTCAGCTCGCCGTTGGCCCCCACGCGCCACGCCTGCACCACGCCCTTTTCCACTTCGCTGGCGGCGTACAGGGTTTTGCCGTCGCGCGAAACGGTGAGCTGCGCGACGTTGGGCAGGGAGCTGACCAGCGTTCTGTTGCTCAACGCGCCGGTTTTCGCCTCGACGGTAAAGCGATACAGGCCTTCACCGTTGGGGTTGTAGGTGCCGACCCAGGCGTACTGCGCCTGGGCGCAGGTGCTGGCGGCGAGCAGGGAAAGTGAAGCAACAAGCAGGTGACGAGCGGCAGGCATGGTGACTCCTTGATGGTTCGGTGAGGTGTGAGTGGCCATCCCCCGCCCCGCCCTTGCGGCGAGGTTCGGGGGACGGCAGAGCAATGACTATTTAACCAGCGCCCTGGTCATCTCCAGCAGCTGACGCACGTCCGCCGGACGGGTGTTGCCGCTCTCTTTATCAATAATAGAGCTGTAGATGTGAGGGATGATTTTACTGACGCCGGCGTCCAGCGCGATCTGCAGGATCTCGCCGTAGTTTTGCAGATCGATCCCGCCGGTCGGCTCCAGCCAGAAATCGTGACGGGCGCAGGCCTGCGCGACGGCGAGGTACTCATCGCGGTGCTTCAGGCCGCCCATCGGGAAGTATTTGATTGAGCTGCCGCCCATATCTTTTAGTAACGCAATGGCGGTTTCCAGCGGCACAATTCCGTCCGCGGCGCCGCTGCTCAGCGGGCCGGTGGAGATCTTCACCATCCCCGGCGTGCCGGTCGGCGACACCAGGCCGTTGACGACGGTTTCGCTCTGCCCCAGCAGCGCGCGGCTGGTGCC
The DNA here is from genome assembly GCF_006539725.1 of Klebsiella terrigena. Lineage (GTDB taxonomy): Bacteria > Pseudomonadota > Gammaproteobacteria > Enterobacterales > Enterobacteriaceae > Klebsiella > Klebsiella terrigena. Next base: position 102,115 of record NZ_BJNO01000009.1, read on the forward strand.
GACGCCGGTAAAGACCTGGTTGACGTGCTGCGGCTGCACCTGGCGGGAGATCTCGCTGACCATCGCCGACTGGTTTGGATCCCCCGCGCCGAGGCCCACCGACAGCGCGTTATCGATAAGCCGGGCGTATTCACGCATATCGGCCACCGCGCTCGCCACGTCCGGGTAATTTTTAGAGAGCACGCCGACCAGAACATGACCTTCCGCCGCTTCGTAGATGTCGCGGGCGTTGTCTTTGCTGCCCGCCAGGACGTTCAGACACACGCGATCGCGGTAAAAATTCGGGGTCAGTTTCATGCTTTCTTCTCCTTGTTCAGAACTTCGCCGATGCGGCGGGAGACGATCTCCAGCTGCTGTGCGGTAACGCTGCGCACGTCGGCCTCAATAATGCCTTCGTTGGCCTTATAGCCGCGGAAGTAGATGGCGTATTCGCCCTGCTTCAGCGCCTCAACCAGCTCGCCGGTGGCGATGCCGGTCACGGCTTCAGTAAACTTAATTTCCGCCCGCGCGATATCGCGACCGGCGCTGTCCCAGACCACCCGCGCGCTCACCCCGTTGAGGGCGTTGAGCTGGTTAATGAACGGCGTCATCTTCGCCACCATCTCATCGCCGCTCTCCTTGCGCGCCGTCAGGTAGTGTTCAATCGCGCAGGTCAGGCCAAGAATGCCCTCTTTACCGACCTTCATCGCCCGGCCAATGCCGCCTGACTGGCGTTTGACCCACTCCACGTACTGCGTTTTACCGATCACCAGGCCGCTGGTTGGGCCCTCAATCGCTTTGGCGCCGCTGTAAATTACCAGGTCGGCGCCGGCGCTGTAGTAGCACTGCAGATCTTCTTCCGCCGCCGCGTCGACGATCAGCGGCAGGTTGTGCTTACGCGCCACCACCACCGCCTGCTCAACGCTGAGCATGCTTTTCTGCACGCAGTGGTGCGATTTGATGTAGAGGATCGCCGCGGTGCGCGGGGTGATCGCCGCCGCCAGCTGATCGGCGGAGCACTCGTTGGCGTAACCCGCTTCCACCAGCCTGCCGCCGCCCAGCGCCACCATCGATCCCACCGGCGCGCCGAAGTTGACGTTATGGCCCTTCGGCAGGACGATTTCGTTGTTTTCGATCGGCGTGACGTGAAGGTTCTCCAGCAGCCAGCTGCTCTCTTTCACCAGTACCGCCGCTACCGACTGGGCGATCCCCGCGGAGGCGCAGGAGACAACGGTGGCCCCTTCGACGTCCAGCAGGTTGGCGATGTACTCGCCGGTTTTATTGACCAGGTCTTTCATTTCGAAGTAGTGGTTCATGCCGCTCATCACGGCTTCGACCACTTCAGGGCGCGGCGTGGATACGCCCAGCGCCGTCATGCGGCCTGATGTATTAATCACTTGTTTTAAATTGTACTTTTCAAAAATCGAAGGCATTTTCCGCGCTCCCTTGTTCGGTCAGATAGCCCTTGCCTGCGCGAATCGCGGCAAGCGGCACCAGAATAGTGTCAGCCTGCAGGCTCTCTTTTTCGGCGTCGACCAGTACCGTCGGCGCATGCTGCAGAGCAAACAGGGTTAAATCAGCGTCGTAGCCCACGGCCAGGCGCCCTTTTTGCGTCAGGCGCAGCCCGTCGGCGGCGCCGGCGGTAACGCACTCCACCACCTGCGGTAGCGACATGCCGATGGCGAGAAACTTCGACATCACCAGCGCCAGCGAACGCACCGGGCCGTCAATACGGTTGCGGCAGTAAATATCGGAGCTGATGGTCTGCGGCAGAATGCCCAGCGCTATTGCCCGGCGCGCCACCTCAAAGCTGAAGCTGGCGGTGCCGTGGCCGACGTCAAGGCGCACGCCGCGCTTCAGGGCGCGGGTCACCGAGGCGCGCAGCTCGCCGGACGCGGTCAGAATGCGGTTCGGCTTGCCGTTATAGCAGTGGGTGATGATGTCCCCCGCGCTCAGCAGGTCGGCAATTTCATCGAGGTTCGGCGGGTTGTTGCCGATGTGCACCATCAGCGGCAGGCCGCCGTTTTCGCGCTGCATCGCCTTCGCCCGCTCGAGGGGAGTAATGCCGTTGTCGCCAACCACGCTGCTGCTCATGCGCGCCTTCAGGCCGACGATAAAGTCTGGGTGGCGCTTCACCGCCTGGCTTACCGCATCGGCATCGACGTTGGCCATATTAGCCAGCTCGTTCTGGGCGATCAGCCCGACGCGGGAGATGTTGAGCAGCGCAAAGACCTCGGTGGCCGCGCTGCGGGTCAGCTGATAAAAGTCGTCGATATCGTCCGCGCCGGTGCTGCCGGCATCAATCACCGTGGTCACCCCGGTGGCAATGCCCACGCTGTCCGGCTGGTCGTAATAGATCGGCGAGTTCGGGTAGCAGTGAACGTGGGAATCAATCCAGCCGGCGCTGGCGTAGCAGCGGCCGTCCAGCTCAACGGTTTTGCGCGCAGGCGCGCTAATCTCGCCCAGCGCCGCAATCTTCCCGTCCTGAATGGCGATATCGGTCAGGGTATCGTCGACGAGGCGCGCACGGCGCAGGAGTAAATCAAACATGGGTCTCTCCTGTTAAAGCGGGCGCTCGCGCGCCCGCAGGACTTAACCAATAGCAATCGGGAAAAGGGAACCGAGGATCATCGCGCCAAGGATGGCGCCGCCGGTGATCGGCTTCTGCCAGATGTAAAACAGCAGGGCGCCCACCAGAGAACCGATACCGATAGGAATCGATGCGGTCATCGCGCTGAGGATAATCAGCGGCCCAAGGAAGCGGCCAGAGGCGTTACCCGCCCCCATCATGACGTCGGCACCGTAGGTGGAGTCGCTCTGATTAATGGTGAACTTACGCGCCAGGATGATGATGTAGCCGACGGCGAGGCCCAGCGCCAGGCCGGTAGCCAGCGAGGCGGCAAAGTTAGCCACCGGGAAGACGAAGCCCGCGCCCAGCAGCAGCGCCGGCACGCCGAGGCCGATACCGGTCTGAATCGCGCCGCCGATATCAAGGATCCCCACCAGCGAGCCTTCAATGATGCGCGCAAACAGGAAGCTGGCGCCAAACGCCGCGACCGCCCCGTAGGCGCCGGTATCAATGCCCGCTTTCAGCATGGCCACGAAGGCCACTTCGTTAAACGCGCCGATGCCGTAGAGGTAATACATGTGTGTCCCGGCGAAGACGCCGGAGGAGAGCAGGCCAACGAAGATCGGGAACGACCAGTCGGCATACCAAAAACCTTTATTCTGTTCCATTGAGAGGCTCCTGTTATTTGCCGCTGAGCGAATTGTGAATCAGATCCAGCCAGTTCGGTACGCCCAGGTGGAAGGACTCCAGGGTCTTAATATCGAAGCCGCGGAAGAAGGCACTCAGCACGAACAGCGCAACAATGGCGGACATCATCACTTTGGTGACGCGGTGCCAGCCGCTCTCTTCGACGCCCTTACCGATCAGGATGCCCAGCACCAGACCCGGAACGGCGTTACCCATAATTAGCTGCGCGGCGCCGCCGAAAATGGTGGCCCAGAAGCCCGACTTTTTGCCGGCATCAATAGCCGCCAGCCAGAAGATAACCGGCATCACCGTGTTAACCAGCAGGTTAGCAGCGGGAACCAGGACCTTAACGGCGGTGACCTGCAGCGCTTCCGGCACGGAAGAGGCGGTCAGGTTAAGGAAGGAGACCACGAACATGCCGATAACGCCGCAGGCAATCGCCATCTTCTTCGGATCGTGCAGCGTCTCGCCGACGTTGCGGTTTTTCAGCATCAGCGCCGCGGCGCCCCAGTTAGGAATGATGCGGTGATCGACGTCCTGGGTGAAGGAGCCTGCTGCGACGGAAGAGGCCCAGGCGTTAAAGAAGAAGCCGAGGCCAAAGGAGAAGTGGGAAGCCGGATCGCCTTCACAGGAGTTCAGCTCGCCCAACGTACGAAATGCACCCATCCCTTGCGTGGTGGGCGCATGAAACATACGTGCCGCTCCGGCGCCCACACCGACGCCGACCAGGCCGCCGATAATGAGCGATTTTATTAAAATTATCAGGAACATAGTTTAACCCTATGGTGAAAATCAGGTTTGCGTGACGAAATCCACTTTATCGAGATTAATGGCGGTCACGTTGACGGTGACGTTCAGCTCCACGCTGTAGGTCCGTCGTTCACGGCGCAAAAAGAAGAATAAAAACGCTTCTTTGCGCACCGCTTCACGCGCATGAACAACCTCCACATCCTGTGGCTCAATACGCAGTAAGATGTGCGGCGAGGTTTTCATCACCGCCGCCTGCACGTGGTTCAGGGCATCGGCGAACGCCCTTGTCTTGCTCTCGCCTTTGCCCGTAACGCTCACCGTGGTGGTGAATTGCTCTTTCATACTCAGGCGCCGTATTTCTTTTTCCAGGCTTCTACCAGGCGCTCGCCCAGCTCTTCTTTATCCATAAAGCCGAAGCCCAGAACGTTGTAGCCTTCGTTGATAGCGGTGACGCCTTCATCAACGGAACGCATGCCGTATTTCGCTTTGTAGCCATATTTATTTTGCGCGGTGATGGCGCCTGCGCCGCCGCTGCCGCAGAAGGAGATGCCGAAGGTGGCGTTCTCTGCTTTCATCATGTCGCCCAGCTTCATATCAGCGGCAACGCCCGGTACCACGACTGCACGAGCTCCGGCTTTTTCCGCGCCAGCGGCAACTTTCTGCCCTTTACCCAGGCGATCGCCAATTACTACGGTGATTTGTTCCATTTTTTAGCTCCTTACAGGTTTTCTTTTGCGACTTCGAAGTGGACGGACAGCAGCCAGGACTCTTCTTCTGGCAGGTTGCCGAACTGCGCGACCACTTCGCGGGCCAGCATCATTGAATCTTGTGAAATCTCTTCAAACAGGCTGGCATCCACTTCCGGCAGCGGCTCGCCGCTAATTGACCGGTGGGCCATAGCCCGCACGTGGGAGGTCAGCATCTGCTCCTGGACGGCGTTGGGGATGATGTTACGGCGACCTAGCAGGGTATAAACCTGCTGCAGCATCTTCTCAGCCAGCTGCTCGGTTTGCGTTGCCTGCTCCCCTACGTCGTGTGTTACCGCTCCGTTATTCACTTGTCTTACCCCGTTGATGTCTCTGGGGACAAAACTAACGCCGGGGGTGAGGAGTTTGTAGCGAGTTGTTTTCCACTTCGAAGTGGAAAGGCCGCCGGACGATGCGATCCATTGCACAGAATTGGCCTAAATCTGCCATTTTCGGCAGAACGGCGTGAGGAGAGTCACAAGAACGTCATTAAATTAGCGTGCGCAAGCGGCCGAAACGGCGGCAGAGAAGAGCGGGAAAATGTGACAGGGATTGGGTTTTGTGCGAAGACGACGTGCAGGAGGTACCGGCTGATACCTCCTGGAAAAGATCTTAACGGTACTTCTGGTGGTAGGTGTTACGGGTGGTTTTGAACGCTTCCGCAGCGGTCTGCGCCTCTTTGACCTTGCCTTCATTGGCCAGCTTCAGGGCGCCGTCAATCTGGCCAATCAGGATATCGAGGCCGTGGCGATAGTCCTTCATCTCCGCGCTGTCCGCCGCTTTGCCTTCCAGCTTCGGCGGGGTCTCTTTCTGCGCATCGACGGCGGCGTCGCGCATCTTCGTCAGCGCCGCTTTCAGCTCGCCGGCATCCGCGGTCTTCTGCACCACCTGCAGATTCTGCGCGATAGTATCCATATCCTCGCCCAGATCGGCGGCAAACGCCGACGCTGAACCCATCGCCAGGGCTGAGACAGCCAGCGCTGCTAACAGTTTTTTACGCATTGCTCACTTCCTTTTTTATTATTTAAGCATAAGGAAAAGGCGCCACCTGGGCGCCTTTCTATACCCGTTATTGCTCAAGCCGAGGCCTGAATAATCCGGTATAACACGCCGTTATTGCCCGGCGATTTTCATCTCTGGCAGCAGCACGGAACCGCACTGGATGTTGCTGCGCATTTCGATATCGTCGGCGACGGTCACGATATTACGCCACATATCTTTCAGATTTCCGGCGATGGTGATTTCGCTTACCGGATACTGAATTTCACCATTCTCCACCCAGAAACCGGACGCGCCGCGCGAGTAATCGCCGGTCACACCGCTGACACCCTGCCCCATCAGTTCGGTGACGACAAGCCCGGTGCCCATCTCTTTAAGCAACTTTTCAAAACTCAGGCCGCGGCCGTTGATTCGCCAGTTGTGGATGCCGCCCGCGTGTCCGGTGCTCTTCATGCCCAGCTTGCGCGCCGAGTAGTTGGTCAGCAGCCACTGCGTCAGAATGCCGTCCTTAATGATGTCGCGACGCTCCGTACGCACGCCTTCGCTGTCGAACGGCGTTGACGCCAGCCCTTTCAGCAGGTGCGGATGCTCTTCGATGGTCAGCCAGTCCGGGAGGATCTGGGTGCCGAGGGCGTCAAGCAGGAAGGTCGATTTACGGTACACCGCGCCGCCGGCAATCGCGCCGACCAGGTGACCAAACAGCCCGGTCGCCACTTCATTGGCAAAAATCACCGGCGCCTTCATGGTCGAGAGCTTACGCGGCGCCAGGCGCGAAAGAGTGCGGCGGGCGCACTCGTCGCCCACCCACTCCGGCGACGCTAAATCTTCAATCGCGCGGCCGATGGTATAGGCGTAATCACGCTCCATATCGCCGTTTTCTTCCGCGATAACGCAGCTGGATAGCGAATGGCGGGTAGAACAGTAGCCCTGCAGCATGCCGTGGCTGTTGCCGAATACCTTGATGCCGTAGTGGCTGTTGAAGCTGCCGCCTTCGGTGTTGGTGATACGTTTATCGGCCTGCAGCGCCACCTGTTCAGCGCGGGCGGCCAGCTCGATGGCCCGATCCGGCGTCACTTCCGCCGGGTGGAACAGGTCAAGATCCGGGGCGTCAAAGGCCAGCAGCTCTTTATCGGCAACGCCGGCAAACGGGTCAGGCGAGGTATAGCGGGCAATATCCAGCGCCGCCTGCACCGTACGGGCAATCGCCTGCGGGCTAAGATCGGTTGAGGAGGCGCTGCCTTTGCGATGCTGATGATAAACGGTGATGCCTAAGGCACCATCGCTGTTGAATTCTACGTTCTCCACCTCGCCGTAGCGGGTGCTGACGCTGATGCCGGTGGTTTTGCTGACGGAGACTTCAGCACCGTCTGATTTACCTGCCGCCAGTTCCAGCGCCGTGGTCACGGCCTCTTCCAGCGCCTTACGCTGCTGTGCAACTTGAGAGATGACTTTCATCGCTAATGCCATAATGTAGGAAGGAGTTAATTGAAGTCTAACAGAGAACCGTTTTTCAGTGCGCGCCTTAACTGGTAACATTAGCCTCTTTTTTTAAGGAGCCTGAGATGACAAAGCAGCCCGATGACTGGCTCGACGACGTTCCCGGTGATGACGTCGAAGATGAAGACGATGAAATTATCTGGGTCAGTAAAAGTGAAATTAAGCGTGACGCCGAAGAACTGAAGCGTCTTGGCGCGGAACTGGTAGAGCTGGGGAAAAACGCGCTGGATAAAATCCCGCTCGATACCGACCTGCGCGACGCCATTGAACTTGCCCAACGGATCAAGAAAGAGGGCCGCCGCCGCCAGATGCAGCTGATTGGCAAAATGCTGCGCAGCCGCGACGTTGACCCGATTCGCCAGGCGCTGGACAAGCTGAAGAACCGCCACAACCAGCAGGTTGCGCTGTTCCATAAGCTGGAGATGATCCGCGACCGTCTGATTGCCGATGGCGATGACGCGGTGCCGGAAGTGCTGAACCTGTGGCCGGAAGCTGACCGTCAGCAGCTGCGTTCGCTTATCCGTAACGCGCAAAAAGAGAAAGAAGGCAACAAGCCGCCGAAGTCCGCGCGCCTGATCTTCCAGTATCTGCGTGAGCTGGCCGAAGGCGAAAGCTAATTTCGCTCCCGCCCGCCTGGCTTCTCCGCAGGCGGCGCGCCTGTCCGGGCTACCTGATTAACGTTTAACCTGTAGCCCGGCATGCGTGCGCATTGCCGGGAAGGCTGGCTTTCCCCGCACCGTCCGCAGGGGAGCTCTCTTTGTTCCCACCGTCAGGCCATCCTGAGGCCTATGTTCAGCGCCTTTCAGCTTTTTTTGCGCCTGTTTTGCCCCTGTTTTGCTTCTCTTTGCCTTTTCTTTGCCTTCTCTTGTGCCTCCCTGCTGCTTACCTGCGTTTTTATCCTGCCTGAGCGCCGTTTTGCCAGGCGTCAGCAGACGTGACTTTTTTGCTGCCTCAGCCGCCAATAAAAGCTGAATCGTTAAAGCTAATAGTGCATAAATTCACATTTTCATCGGCAACAATTACGCCAAATTGCATTAAAACAGGACTTCAGTCGCAGTTAAAAACAGCAAATCGCGCATATTCTCACCAGGTGAGGCACTTCACATTTTCATCATCCGCTAACTATTAGATTCCTTTCATTGATAACAATATCGATTCAGCAAAAAGGGACGAAAAATGAAAAAAATAGTAGCGTTGACGGCAGTAGCGATGATGATTTCTGGGCAAGTCGCGGCAAAAACCTGGGTGCTGACAAGCGCTGAAAGCAGTACAGAGAAAGGAAACTGGCAGGTAAGCAGCGATCAGCTGAAAATAAAAGATCGCCATTTCAGCATCGAGCAAAAAGTGCTCCACGGCGGCAAGCAGGAGGGGAGTAAAGTTATCGTGATTCGCAGCCAGGACGGCCTGACTATCGCGCTCAGCCCGACTCGCGGCATGAACTTGCTCAAAATCGAAGGTTTCGGCACGCGGATGGGCTGGGACTCGCCGGTCAAAGAGGTGGTGAACCCGGCGTTTATTAATCTGGAAAGCCGCAACGGGCTGGGCTGGCTGGAAGGTTTCAATGAGATGATGGTGCGCTGCGGCTACGAATGGACCGGTCATCCGGTCACCGCCGACGGACAGATTTACACCCTGCACGGCAAAGCCGGAAACACGCCGGCCTCGCAGGTTGAGGTCGAGGTTGCCGATAGCGCGCCGTATGAAATTCGCATTCGCGGGCTGGTGAAGGAGAGCACCTTCAAGAAGGCCGATCTGCAGACCATGACCGAGCTGCGCTACGTGCCGGGCAGCAACAGCTTTAGCCTGCACGATGTCTTAACCAACCATGCCGATTATCCGCATGATTATCAGATAATCTACCACAGCAATTTCGGTACGCCGATTCTCGAAGAAGGCGCGCGTTTCCTTGCGCCGATGGCCAGCATCAGCCCGTTCAACGACTATGCCAAAGCCGGTTTGAAAACGTGGCAAACCTATGCCGGCCCGACCAAAGACTTTGACGAGATGGTATTTAATATTCAGCCGCTCGCCGATGACCATCACCAAACGCTGGCGGCGGTAGTTAACAAGGCTGGCGATAAAGGCGCGTCAATTCAGTTTGATACCCGCCAGCTGCCGGTCCTGACGCTGTGGAAAAACACCGATAGCCAAAAACAGGGCTATGTTACCGGCATCGAGCCAGGTACCAGCTATGCCTATCCGGTGACCATTGAGCGCGAGCAGAAACGCGTGAAGCAGCTGCAGCCGGGCGCCAGCGCGCAGTTTGATCTGACCTATACCCTGCTGCACAACAATAAACAGGTTGCCGAGGTTGAGCAGAGGATTGCGGCGATCCAGGGCGATGCGAAGGTTGCGGAAAACGACGCGCCGATCGCCAAAGAGTAACCTCCCGGCAGGCGCTGCTCCCGGGCTTACCGCAGAGGCAGCGCCGACACCGCACATCCCCCTTCCCGGCGCCAGCGCCGGGATATCGCTTAGGCCATCACCACCTGGCGCAGCTGCTGCGCAAAGCGCCGGTACTGCGCCTCGTCAATCGCCTGCGGGTAGCTCAGCACCATCAGCGCATGATCGGCGATGCCGTAATGATAGGTCGGGTGACGGTGCGGCCACGGGTTGTCGCTAAAGCCCATCGCGGCGTAAAACTGCAGCCGCCGACGGGCGATTTCCGTGGTCAGCGGATCGATCTCGAGGATGGTCAGCGGCGCACGCTTCAGTATTTCCGCCAGCAGGCGCTTGCCGTAACCGCGCGAGCGCAGGCCGTCGTCAATCGCCAGATGTTCAATGTAGCCATAGCCCGCAAACTGCCAGCTGCCGCTCAGCCCGATAAACTCGCCGTCATCAAACCACGCCTCCAGCGCATAGTGCGGGTCGCGCAGCGCGCGCTGTTTAGCCAGCGGCTCGCGCTGCTCGTGCCAGGGGAAAGCCTTGACGTACAGCGCATCGAGCGCGGGAAAGTGCGGCGAATCGATCGAGGTCAGTTTTTCAGAAGTGAGCATGACAAAATCCAGGATGGCAAAAAATCTGCCCTCGCGCGGAGGGCAGAGAGACGATCGTCGGAATTACTCCGCCGCAGCCGCCTTGCTGGCCAGCTTATCCAGCAGCTTCTGATGAATGCCGCCGAAGCCGCCGTTGCTCATCACCAGAATGTGGTCGCCCGGATGGGCGGTTTTGATGATCATATCCACCAGCACGTCGACATCGGCGCTCCAGTGGGCTGGCTGCACGCAGGCTTCAGCCACCTCGGCGACCTGCCACGGAATATGCTGTGGCTGCAGCAGGAAGACTTCATCCGCGCGGCCCAGCGACGGCGCCAGATCGTCTTTGCAGACGCCCATTTTCATGGTGTTCGAGCGCGGTTCGAGCACTGCCAGAATGCGGGCAGTGCCGCCAACCTTGCCGCGCAGCGCCTGCAGCGTCGCGAGGATCGCCGTCGGGTGGTGGGCAAAATCGTCGTACACGGTGACGCCGTTCGCTTCGCCGCGCAGCTCAAGGCGGCGGCGGGCGTTGATAAAGCTGCCCAGCGCGTTGGCGGCGTCTGCCGGCACCACGCCGACATGGCGGGCGGCGGCAATCGCCATCAGGCCGTTGTGCATATTATGCTCGCCAACCAGCGTCCACTTCACTTCCCCGACCTTCTCACCGTCAAGCCAGACTTCCCACTGCGAAGCGTCGGCGTTGAGCTTCTTCGCCTGCCAGTGGCCCTGCTCGCCGACCAGCTCCTGCTCGCTCCAGCAGCCCATCGCCATGGTCTGCTTCAGGTTGATGTCGTTTTCCGGCAGAATAATTTTTCCCTGGCCCGGGACAATGCGCACCAGATGATGGAACTGCTTCTGGATAGCCTTCAGGTCATCAAAGATATCCGCGTGATCGAACTCAAGGTTATTGAGGATCAGGGTTCGCGGGCAGTAGTGAACAAATTTCGAACGCTTATCAAAGAAAGCGCAGTCATATTCATCCGCTTCGATAACAAAGAACGGGCTGCCGCCCAGGCGCGCGGAGACCTCGAAATTACCCGGCACGCCGCCAATCACAAAGCCCGGCTGATAGCCGCAGGCTTCGAGGATCCAGGTCGCCATGCCGGCGGTCGTCGTTTTACCGTGGGTGCCGGCTACCGCCACAACCCAACGATCGCGCAGGACGAAATCATGCAGCCACTGCGGGCCGGACATGTACGGAATGTTGTTTTCCAGCACCGCTTCGACACACGGATTGCCGCGGGTCATCGCGTTACCGATGATCACCAGGTCCGGCCGAGGCTCCAGCTGGCTGGCGTCATATCCTTGAATAAGATCGATCCCCTGATTTTCCAGCAGGGTGCTCATCGGCGGATAGACGTTAGCATCCGACCCCGTTACCTCATGACCGAGGGAACGCGCCAGCATCGCCAGCCCCCCCATAAACGTGCCACAGATACCTAAAATATGAATGCGCATTCGTCACTTCCCTCTTTAATCTGGCGCACATTTTACCCTTATGTTCGGCATCAGAGAAATGCATTTCAGGCGAATCCGTTTTTTGCTGGCGCGATTCACCTGTGCGTATTTTTTTTATTCTTTGTTAAGATTGTTGCGTTCGTTTTACTTCACATAAACATGCAGGGAACGGGTTATGAAAACGTTAGGTGAATTTATTGTCGAAAAGCAGCACGAGTTCTCCCACGCAACCGGCGAGCTAACTGCTTTGTTGTCGGCGATAAAACTAGGCGCCAAGATCATCCACCGCGATATCAACAAGGCCGGTCTGGTCGATATCCTGGGTGCCAGCGGTGCTGAAAACGTCCAGGGCGAGGTGCAGCAAAAACTCGATCTGTTCGCCAATGAAAAATTAAAGGCCGCACTGCGAGCGCGCGATATTGTTGCCGGGATCGCCTCTGAAGAAGAAGACGAAATCGTCGTCTTTGAAGGCTGCGAACACGCAAAATACGTGGTGCTCATGGACCCGCTGGATGGTTCCTCTAACATCGACGTTAACGTCTCTGTCGGGACCATCTTCTCCATCTACCGTCGCATAACCCCGGTCGGCACGCCGGTCACCGTCGAAGATTTCCTGCAGCCGGGCAGTAAACAGGTCGCCGCAGGCTACGTCGTTTACGGCTCCTCCACGATGCTGGTTTATACCACCGGCTGCGGCGTGCACGCCTTCACCTACGATCCTTCTCTTGGCGTATTCTGCCTCTCCCAGGAGCGCATGCGCTTCCCGGAGAAAGGCAATACCTACTCCATCAACGAAGGCAACTACATCAAATTCCCGATGGGTGTGAAGAAGTACATTAAGTTTTGCCAGGAAGAGGATATCGCGACCCAGCGCCCCTATACCTCGCGCTATATCGGCTCACTGGTAGCGGATTTCCACCGCAATCTGCTGAAAGGCGGCATTTATCTCTACCCAAGCACCGCCAGCCACCCGGACGGGAAGCTGCGCCTGCTGTACGAATGCAACCCGATGGCGTTCCTCGCCGAGCAGGCGGGCGGTAAGGCCAGCGACGGTAAAGAGCGTATTCTCGATATCGTCCCGGTTAGCCTGCACCAGCGCCGCTCCTTCTTCGTCGGCAACAACCATATGGTTGAAGACGTCGAAAACCTGATTAAAGAGTTCCCGGACGCGTAACGCTTCTGACTTCCCCTCTCGCCCGGCGAGAGGGGAATTTACGCTAGCGATTCGCCGCCCCGCTTACCCGCGATACCGGCGAGTTCTGGCGGTTTTCCCACAGCACCGTCAGCCCGCGCTGCAGCGCAATAAAGATAAACAGCAGAATGCCGATCGCAATTTTCGTCCACCACGAGCTGAGCGTACCGTCAAAGTTGATGTAGGTCTGAATCAGCCCCTGAATCGCCACGCCGAACAGCGTGCCTAATACCGTGCCGACGCCGCCGCTGAGCAGCGTGCCGCCAATCACCACCGACGCAATCGCGTCCAGCTCAACGCCCACTCCGGCCAGCGCGTAACCGGCCTGGGTATAGATAGAAAAAACGATCCCCGCCAGCGTCGCCAGCCCGGTCGAGAGCATGTAGATGCGGATGGTGGTCCCACGCGTCGAAATGCCCATCAGGTTCGCCGAGACGGCGCTGCCGCCGATGGCGTACACCTGATTGCCAAAGCGGGTGCGGTGAGCCATAAAAATGCCCGCCACCACCACCAGCAGCATCAGCAGCCCCATCGCGCTCAGGCGACCGCCGCCGGGAATGGTCCACGCCAGCCCAGAGAGCGTGTCATACACCGGATGATCGATAGGAATGGACTCTTCAGAGACCAGGTAGCTCACGCCGCGCAGGAAGAACATCCCGGCGAGGGTAATAATAAACGCCGGGATCTTCAGCGTATCGATAAGCCAGCCCATCAGCGCGCCAAACGCACAGCCCATTACCAGCACCAGCGGGAACGCCAGCAGCGGCGTGATCCCCCAGACGCCAATCGCTTTTGCGAGGAACACGCCGGTGAAGGCGATGACCGACCCGACCGAGAGGTCGATGCCGCCGGAGAGGATCACGAAGGTCATCCCGACGGCAATAATGCCAAGAAAGGCGTTATCGGTGAGGATATTGCAGATCACCCGCGTCGAGGCGAAGCCGGGAAACTGGGTCAGACAATAGAGGTAGCCCAGCACAAATACGGCAAGGGTAATCATCAACGGCAAGTTACGTTTTATCACGGCCGCGCACTCCTTTCAGTAAGCTGATAAAGCGCGGCGACTGAACGATCAGTACGCACAGCACCACCACCGCTTTCACTACCTGGTTTAACTCCGGCGGGAAGCCCGACAGCAGGATCCCGGTGTTCATCCCCTGGATAATCAGCGCGCCGATGACCGAGAGCAGCAGGTTAAAGCGCCCGCCCATCAGCGATGCGCCGCCGATCACCACCGCGAGGATCGCGTCCAGCTCCAGCCACAGACCGGCGTTGTTGGCATCGGCGCCGCGAATATCCGCCGCAACGATGATCCCGGCTATCCCCGCGCACACGCCGCTGAGCACGTAGGCCAGCATCACGACGATGCGGGTGTTGACCCCGGCATTTTTCGCCGCCCGAATGTTGATCCCGACCGCTTCAATAAACATCCCCAGCGCGGTTTTGCGGGTGAACAGCCAGAACAGCAGCAGCGTGGCGGCAGCAATCAGCACCGGCGTCGGCAGCAGCAGCAGCGAGCCGCTGCCGAGCCACGCCAGAGGCGGCGAGTCGAAGGTGACAATCTGCCCGGAGGTGATCAGCTGCGCGACGCCGCGCCCGGCCACCATCAGGATCAACGTGGCCACGAACGGCTGGATCTTCAGCACCGCCACCAGGATGCCGTTCCATAGCCCAGCCAGCGCGCCCGCGCCCAGCGAGGCCAGCAGCACCACCGGCAGGCTATGCCCGGCAACGGTCATTGAGGCGGCGGTCGCGCCGGCAATCGCCATCACCGCGCCGACCGACAGGTCAATCCCGCCGGTAGCGATAACCAGCGTCATGCCAATCGCCAGCAGCGCGACCGGCGCCGCGCGGTTAAGAATATCGATGGGGCTACCGAACAGGCGCCCCTCCTGGAGGACAATCTGGAAAAAGTGCGGCGCCACCAGGCTATCAACGGCCAGCACCAGCAGCAGCGCAATAATTTGCGGCATACCCTTCGGCCAGTTGAAGCGACGCTTCGTTTGGCCGGTTTGCGGAAGAGATCCTGGCATCATGATTTACTCCTATGCCGCAATTGCGTTCATGATCGCCGGAACGGAGAGCTCCCCAAGCGGGATCTCCGCCACCTGCTTGCGATCGCGCATAATAATGACCCGATCGGCATAGCCCACCAGCTCTTCCAGCTCTGACGAAATGACCAGCAGCGCCAGGCCATCGGCGCACAGGGTTTCAATCAGGCGGATGATCTCGGCGTGGGCGCCGACGTCTATCCCGCGGGTCGGCTCATCGAGGATCAAAAACTGAGGTTTGGTCAGCAGCCAGCGGGAAAGCAGCACCTTCTGCTGATTGCCGCCGGAAAGAAATTCGATCGGCTGCTCGGCGCTGGGGGTACGGATACCCAGCTGGCGGATAAAGCGTTCGGCAATTTCATTTTGCTCACGCCGGGAAATCGGACGCAGCCAGCCGCGCTGCGCCTGCAGGGCCAGCACGATGTTCTCCCGCACCGACGCCGCCGCGATAATGCCGTCGGTTTTTCGGTCTTCCGGACAAAAGCCGATCCCGAGGCTGGAGGCCTGATGCGGCGAGCGCAGCGTCTGCGGCTTGCCTTTAATCCACGCGTTGCCGCTATCGGCCGGCTTGATGCCAAAAATCACCTCTGCCGTTTCGGTGCGTCCGGAGCCCAGCAGCCCCGCCAGGCCGACGATTTCGCCGGGGCGGACCTGGAGGTCGAACGGCGCGATGGTGCCCTTTTTACCAAATCCTTCAAAGGCGGCGATCGGCTTGTCGCTCAGCAGGGTGCGGCCCGCACGCTGCAGTGCGTTATGCTCCAGCTCGCGGCCCAGCATCATTTTCACCAGCTCAATCTGCGGCAGTTCGCGGGTTTCCCGGCAGCCGACGAAGCCGCCGTTGCGCAGCACGGTGATCCGATCGCTCACGGCATACACCTGATCGAGAAAGTGGGTAACAAAAATCAGGCTGACGCCGCTATCGCGCAGCTGGCGCATCAGGGTGAAGAGCATCTCCACCTCCTGGGTATCCAGGCTGGCGGTAGGCTCATCGAGGATCAGCACTTTGGCCGACAGGTCAATGGCGCGGCAGATAGCGACAATCTGCTGCATCGCCACGGAAAAGCGGTTAAGCGGTTCACGCACGTCGAGGGAGAAGCCGTAGGAGGCCATCAGATCGGTGGCGCGCTTTTCCATCTCTTTGCGCCGCAGCAGGCCAAAGCGGCGGGGCTCGCGGCCGATAAACAGATTGTCCGCCACCGACATATTCGGCAGCAGGTTCACTTCCTGGTAGACGGTACCGATGCCCAGCTGCTGCGCGTGGGCGGTATTTTTCGGCGCAATGGTCTGGCCCTCAAGCCAGATAGTGCCGCGATCGGCGTGATAAACGCCGGTGAGCGCTTTGATCAGGGTCGATTTTCCCGCGCCGTTTTCACCCAGCAGGGCCATGATCTCACCGCGCCGCAGGCTGAAATCGACGTTATCCAGCGCCTTAACGCCGGGGAAAAATTTGCTCAGTCCCTCGGTACGAAGGATCTCCTGGTGTACATCGCCGTTCATGGTTTCCCCTCCCCTAACCCTCTCCCCACCGGGGAGAGGGGACTAAACCGAGCGTCCTGATGGCCTACGCTCACTCAATAGCCCATGTTTTTCTTCTTCTCTAACTCTTCTTTCGCCGTATCCGGCAGGTAGAGCGTCGATTTGGTGATGGTCAGCTTCTCAGGCAGGGTGCCGTCTTTCTTGAATTTCTCCAGCGCATCAAACGCCGGCCCGGCCATGTTTGGCGTCAGCTCGACGCTGGCGTTAGCTTCGCCGGCGATCATCGCTTTGTAGATATCCGGTACGCCGTCAATCGAGCCGGTCAGAATATCTTTGCCCGGCTTCAGCCCGGCCTCTTTAATTGCCTGGATGGCGCCGATGACCATGTCGTCGTTATGGGCGTAAACCATGCAGATGTTCTTGCCGTTGTTTTCCGCTTTGATAAAGCTCTCCATAACCTCTTTCCCTTTACTGCGGGTAAAGTCGCCGGACTGAGAGCGGATAATCTTGATGTTCGATGCTTTAGCGATGGCGTCAGCGAAGCCTTTTTTGCGGTCAATGGCGACGCTGGCCCCGACGGTGCCCTGCAGCTCAACGACGTTGCACGGCTTGCCGTCGACGGTTTTCACCAGCCAGTCGCCAATCAGCTGGCCTTCCAGCACGTTATTGGCGGTGACGGTGGTCATGTAGAGATCTTTGTCTTTTACATCAATGGAGCGGTCGAGCAGGAATACCGGAATTTTGGCCTCTTTGGCCTCTTTCAGCACCGGCTCCCAGCCCGTCGCCACGACCGGGGCGATAAAGATGGCGTCGACGCCCTGCGCAATGAAGGAGCGTACGGCTTTAATCTGGTTTTCCTGCTTTTGCTGGCCGTCGGCAATCTTCAGAGTAATACCGCGCTTAGCGGCCTCCTCCTTCGCAACGCTGGTTTCGGCCGCACGCCAGCCGGATTCAGACCCGACCTGCGAAAATCCTACGGTCAGAGGGGCAGCTATTGCCATAGATGACATAGCTGCGGAAACTGCTGTGACAAGAAGTAAGCGCTTCCACATAAGGCGATCCTCGTAGGGTTATTGTTAGTAAGATTGTTATCTGCGGACAAACTATAGACAATCAGAGATGTAACTGAATGCGTTACATCACACTTCGAAGAAGTAAACCAAATGTTAATTCATGCCGTTTAAGGCAGCTCAGAGCGGGTAAGGCTTTTGCAGCGATGCCACTATCGCCGCAGATGGCGAAAAATTTAGCACTTTGATAAATCAATCACATGCAATGTAAACGGTTACATAAATTTATTCAGGATGTGGCTATGTTTATGGATTTTCAGGTTGTTTTGCGATCGAAAATGACGCCATCTTTCCGCTGCCGGAAACAAAAGAAGCGAAGACATTCGATGTGAGTTGGCTATAATACCGGGCACTTGTTTGCTATACATTTTAAAGGAACAGACATGAGCTTACTCAACGTACCTGCGGGTAAAGATCTGCCGGAAGACATCTACGTCGTTATCGAGATCCCGGCGAACGCAGACCCAATCAAATACGAAGTCGACAAAGAGAGCGGTGCACTGTTCGTTGACCGCTTCATGTCCACCGCGATGTTCTATCCGTGCAACTACGGCTACATCAACCACACCCTGTCTCTGGACGGTGACCCGGTTGACGTGCTGGTCCCGACTCCGTATCCGCTGGAGCCAGGCTCAGTGATCCGCTGCCGTCCGGTTGGCGTTCTGAAGATGACCGACGAATCCGGTGAAGATGCCAAACTGGTTGCGGTACCGCACACCAAGCTGAGCAAAGAGTACGATCACATCAACGATGTGAACGACCTGCCGGAACTGCTGAAAGCCCAGATCACCCACTTCTTCGAGCACTACAAAGATCTGGAAAAAGGCAAATGGGTTAAAGTTGACGGTTGGGACAATGCTGCTGCAGCGAAAGCTGAAATCATTGCTTCCTTCGAGCGCGCTGCGAAGAACTAAGTTCGCCTCTGCGTGAAGCCAGACCCTGAACGCCGCCTGCCGGCTAGTAAGGGTTTTTTTATGTCCGCTGTTCACCCCTGCCCGTTTATTTCCCCTCTTTCTCCTGCCCTGCGGACAAACCTGCGGCCAGATTTGCGCCTACCAGAATAGGGAGTCGGCTGGTCACATTTGCAATTGCGAATGAAATTAAAAATCATTATCATTTTCAATTCGTAAACAAATGTGAATAAACGTCAATGAACCTCCACAATGTGAAGACCTTAACGCTCTGTTCCGGCATGGCGCTGACCGCGGCTCTGCTACTCACCGGCCTGACCGCAACGGCTGCCGCGCTGCCTGAGAAAGATTTCCTGACGCGTGAAGTGGGCCATGGCGTCTATGAGCTGGCGGTAGACGCGCAGCAGCATGCGCTGTTCGCCGCCTCCGCCCCTTCGTTTGATAAAGACAAAACGACGGGGCAGATTTACAAGCTGGACCTGGAAAGCCTCACCACCGTTGAAGTCATCAAAACCAGCCGTCGGGCGTTTGCCACCGCGCTGGATGAGGTGAACCATGTCCTGTACGTCGGCAATACCCTTGAAGGCTCGGTCACGCTGGTCGATACCCGCAGCGGCAAGGAGCTGGCGGTGCTGCAGCTCAGCGAGGCGAGCGACCCGAAAGCGATTATCCATACGCGCGAAATGGTCCTCGATAAGCAGAACCACCGCCTGTACGTCTCCGGCGTCGCGGAGAAGGGCGTTGTCTGGGTGATCGATACCGCTAAGCGGGCGAAGATTGCGACCATCAGCGAGATGGGCGAATACCCAACCGGCATGGCGGTCGATCCGCTAAAAAACCGGCTCTACGTGGTGAACGGCAGAAATGGCCTGATCGTCATCGATACCACCAGCAATAAAATTATCGACCGCTTTACCGTCGCTCCGGATAAAAAGCGCTTTTTCCTTAATATCGCCGTGGATGCCAAAAACAGCCGCGCCTTTATTACCGACCCGGATTTACCCAATGTATTAGTGGTCGATATTGGGAACGGTAACGTCCTTTCTAAAATTGACGTGATTAACTCCCTGGCCGTGATTTATAACGAGAAGCGCCAGGAAGTTTATATTACCCACCGCAACGCCAAACTGATAACCATCGCCGACAGCGAAACCGGCAAGGTAAAACAAAGCATTCAGACTACCGCCCTGCCCAATAGCCTTGCGCTTTCCGCCGATGCCAACACGCTGTACGTCAGCATTAAACAGCCCGAAGAGCTGATCGGTAAAAAGCCTGACTACGTGATGAAAATCGACCTGACTCAATACTAATCATCATCACGCGTTATTTTTCACCTTGTGGCGGCGCACCGTCGCGAGGTGATGTCGTTATTTTCTCTTTGCAGGTGTCTATATTATGAAAACGCGTCAACTGATTACGCTTACGGGGATCGTCGCGCTGTCCGGCGGGGTTATTTTGCCCTCTCAGGCGGAAGAACTCAGCGAAACCTCGCGCAGCGGCGAAGATCAAATGGTGGTGACAGCCACCGGCTTTGCGCAGGAAAAGCGTGAAGCACCGGCGACCATCTCGACAATCGATCGTAAAACGCTGGATGTTCAGCCCGATCGCAACGTCGGCGAGGCGATAAAAAATCTCCCCGGCGTGTCGGTGTCGAGCGGCAGCGAAATATCCTCGGGCAGCATCATGATGCGCGGCATGGACCCTTCCTACACCGCCTTCATGGTGAACAGCGTCAAGCAGAATACCGGCGAATCTCGCCCCTATGGCCAGGACCTCGGCACCGAAGCCAGCTTCCTGCCGCCGATGGAGGCGATTGAGCGTATTGAGGTGATTCGCGGCCCGATGTCCTCCCTCTACGGCTCAGACGCCATCGGTGGGGTGGTGAACGTCATCACCAAAAAGCCTTACGGCGTGAAGGAGTGGACCGGCGCCCTGGCCGCCAACACCTGGCTCCAGGAGCACCGTGATTTTGGCAATACCAGCCAGATGAATCTGTTCACCATGGGCCCGCTGATCCCCGACGTCCTCGGCCTGAGCCTCGCGGCCGACTGGCTGGATCGTCGCGATGACGAACGCGAAAACTACTTCGGCAAGCACAACCGCAAGTCCCTCGATATGACGCTCGGCCTGGCCGCCAGCGAGAACAACCTCTTTGACCTGAACGTGGTCACCGGCGAGCAGGAGAAAAATCGGACCTGGCAGCGCGGCACGCCCTGGACGTGGCGCTTCGACCGCGACGCCTTAACCCTGACGCACTCCGGCTGGTATGCCGACGATACCGTCGCCACCACCAACTACATTAATTATGAAAAGGGCCGCTCAAAGTACGTCTATGACGGGCAAACGCCGCAATACGTGCAGACGGAAAACTACGTTGCCAACAGCCAGACAACCCTGAGCCTGGATAACCACAAGCTGACCGTGGGCGCGAACTTTACCCGCGAAGAGCTGAATGACCGCTTTGATGTCGCCAACAAAACCCTGCCGGGCGCCACGCCGGTCACCAAAGTGAGCCGCAACGGCTGGGCGCTGTTTGCCGAAGACGGCTGGACCCTCGGCGATTTCATCCTGACCACCTCAGGGCGCCTCGATCGCGATGATAACTTTGGTACCCACGTCACGCCTAAGCTGTACGGCAACTGGGCGTTTAGCGACGCATGGGCGCTGAAGGGCGGGGTCTCTGCAGGCTATAAAAAACCGGAGCTGCGCGCCACCTCCAGCGATTTTATTACGCCGCACGGCTCAACCGTACCCTATCCCTTCCTGACGGTCGGGAACGACGACCTGAAGCCGGAGAAAAGCGTTAACTCCGAGCTCGGCCTGTACTGGACGGGCAGCGCCCTGGCGCTTGACGGCACGGTCTTCTATACCCAGTTCAAAGATAAAATTACCGAGCAGAACATCTGCGAAACCACGGCCACCAGCCAGTGCTCCGTTAACGGCTACAAAGCAGACTCAATCGACAAGTACTTTAACGTCAGCAAAGCGGACGTCTACGGGGTCGAGCTCAACGCTGACTGGCAGATTAGCGCCGATATCAAGGCTAACGCCAACTACACCTACAACCACAGCGAGCAGAAAAGCGGGGCGGAAAAAGGCTATGCCCTGAACGACTACCCGCGCCATATGGCCAATCTGTCGCTCAGCTGGGCGGCAACGCAGCGTCTGGACGCCTGGAGTACGGTGAACTATCGCAGCAGCAACCGCGATAGCGGCAGCCACGATGAGTATGAGGCCTATACGATGGTTGATGTCGGCCTGCGCTATCGTGTCAACAAAAACGCGCAGCTGCTGGCGGGGATCTATAACCTGTTTGATGCCGACCCTAAACGCACCACCTCGTGGGGCGAGTACGGTCAGATAGAGGGTCGACGCTATAACCTCGGCGCGCGCGTCGAGTTCTGATTAGCGGCCACAAAAAACAGCGCCACCCGAGGGTGGCGTTGTCGTTTTTAATACTGGTCTCTGTCTAACCAGTTACCGCTCTCTATCCGCGTAAATCCCTCAACCGGGCGCTGATAGACATACATCCATGCGCCGCCATACGGCGTCTGGATAAGATGGCGCGCGTATTCGCCGCCTTTGGTACGCAGAGCATCCAGTTCGGCCAGCGTCGATGCGTCAATACGATAGACTTCACCATGTACCGTGCCTTCACCGGGCACCGCGCCTGGATAGTGGCCCAGGCTGTACAGCTGATAATCGTTGACACTATGAGCGCCCAGCCACTGAGCGTTGGTCATCCAGTGGCTGTTGCCTTGTTTGCGTCGTAAACTGCCGTAAACAAATATTCGCATTGCTAAAACTCAAACTGATAGAGCAAATCGAGAGCCTGGTCTACGCCAGACACCGCTTCCATATATAGCTTCGGCATCAGGCGATAGCGTAATGTCAGCGTCGCCAGGGAGTCGAAGATACCGACCCCGTATTTTACCTGCAGACCCGGCAGCACGTAGCCGCTGACTACCACCTGGGAAGAGTCGCCTACCCCCTCGGTATCCAGCGCCAGATTGCTTACGCCAAACGTCTCGCCGATTTTACCCACAACCTGACCACTTTGTGCAACCCCCAGGCCAATAAGCATTGACGTCATTGCGGCGCTATCGCTCTGCCCGCTGCTCAATCCCTGGCCGCGCAGCAGATAAGAAAGCGCTTCCTGCTGCGACATGACCGGGTCGGAGAAGATCTCTGCCCGCGGCTGGTCGGCCGAGCCGGTGACGCGAACGCCGGCAATTACGTCGTCTTCTGTGGCATCCGGGTTGCGAATGGCTTCGATATTCAACGAAGGCTGATCCGGCGGACCGGAGAACAGCAGCTCGCCTTTACGGACGATCAGATCCTGACCGTAGGCGTGGAAGCGCCCTTCAGGAATATTGATCTGCCCGTTGAGGCCCAGACCCTGTTTATCCTGAGCAACTTTTAAATCGCCGGTCAGGCGCGCCTTCAGGCCAAACGCGCTGAGGCGAACGTTGTTACCGACGTGGATAGTCAGGTTGCTGTTGATCGGGATACCGGCGCTCTGCGGCTTAATCGGCTGCAGGGAGTCGTTCAGCATCACCTCATCGGAAGAGACGCCGACCGCGCTCTCCGGCACGTCGTTAACCACAATACGCGCCCACGGAATATCGACGCTACCGTCAAGATTAAACAAGCTCGGCGTCGCGGTAAAGACCACGTCCGGTGAAACGTCCAGGCGCACCATCGGTGGCACCGTAATACGCACCCGGCTGCCCTTCGCCGCGATCTGCGCGCGCCAGTTGTCTATCTGGGTCCAGTCGGCGTTACCGTTCAGGCTAATCTGCCCCTGGCGCGTATTCACCGTTCCCTGCAGCGTCGAGCGGGTGCCGTTGAAGTTCATCGCCAGCTGGCTCGGCTGCATATCGAACGGCATAAAGTTACCGTCAATATCCACGCCGTTCAGCTGCATCTGACCAAACAGCTGCGGATTTTTCACATCGCCGCCGAGGCGCAGGTTGGCGTTAAGCCGCCCTTCCGCCTTTTCCCCGCGCGA
The DNA here is from genome assembly GCF_006539725.1 of Klebsiella terrigena. Taxonomy (GTDB): domain Bacteria; phylum Pseudomonadota; class Gammaproteobacteria; order Enterobacterales; family Enterobacteriaceae; genus Klebsiella; species Klebsiella terrigena. The sequence continues at coordinate 125,486 of NZ_BJNO01000009.1, forward strand.
GAAGATCGGATTAATCATCGCCAGCGAGAAGTTATTGATGTTGATATTGCCGCCGAGATTGCGTCGGCCCTGCGGGTCGGTGACCTGAACCTGCCCGTCAAGCTGACCGTTATTGGTCAGGCGGATCAGCCAGCCGAGCTGCGCGCGGTTGTTGTGCAGATCGGCGGTGAGGTTCAGGGTATCGAAAGCCACCGGCAGGGGCGCATCGTTGACCGTCTGGGTCACCTTCACGTTGCGCCCGCTCAGCGTCACCTTGCCCTGCGGCAGCCCCTCTTTGGTGGTGTCCCAGCTCACGTCGGCGTTACCGCTAAATACGCCGCTGGCCTGGGTGGCTTCCGGCATAAACGGCTTGAGCATCGCGAGGTCGAAACGGTTGAGGTTGACGACCGCCCGTCCGCTCGCGCCCGCATCGATCGTCTGCGGCACGCAAAGCTCGGCGTTCGGGTTGGTCCAGCAGTGCGGCCCAATGCTGATTTTCTGCTCGCGGTTACGGTAGTCCAGCGCGATATTACGCGTCAGCGAAACCGGGCCCACCGGCGTCTGGAAGCGGGTATTGCTCAGCGCGCCTCTCCAGCGCTCCTCTTTGCGGTCAAAGCTCCCCGCCAGCGACAGCTGGCCGGATACCGGGTCGCCCTGCACCCTAAGCTGCAGGTCATGCTGCTTCTCATTCCCCTTCGCATTGAGCTGCACCAGGCTGATATTGACGCCCGGCTGGCTGATACGATCGATACGCACGTCGAGGTTGCCGCCGATCTGATCGCTGGATTTCACGTCGCCTTTGACGTTAACCTGGGCGATCGACAGCTCCTGCCAGCGCAGGGCGCGGGCGGTGATATCCGCCAGCAGCTGCGGCGCCTCCACGGTGCCGCGCACCTTCACCAGCCCTTTCGCCGTTCCGCCAAGGCCCGGCAGGGCGTTGTCGAGATGCGGGGCATCAATGGTGGCGTCGAGATCGAGATCTTTAACCCCCAGCTCGCCTTTCACATCGGCGCTGTTGGGACCTAACGCCAGGTGCAGGCCGGGAATTTTCCACTGCATATAGCTATTGCCCTGCAGGGAACCGCTGACATCAACCTTATTCTGCTTCACGTTACCGGTGATTTTCAGCTCCGGCACCGACATCTGCCAGCTGCCGCCGTAGAGGCTGCCCTGGGTTTTAATCAGACCGTTGAGCTTCGAAGGCCAGTCCGGAACCTCTTTGGCGGTGTTAATGCCGTCGAGGGTCAGCTCGCCGCGCCAGCTGATCGCCTGCTGCCAGTCGAGCAGCGCCTTAAGCTCGGTTTTCCCTTCCAGCGCGGCGACGGTCAGCTTATCAATATTCACCTGCTGCTCGTTGCCCTTCGCATTGAGGCTGATTTTCGCCGGCGGCAGGGATTGCCCCTTCACCGCGGTACTCATCGCCAGGGCGTAGTCGGTCATCTTGCCGCTGAACGTCAGCAGCAGATCGTCGGCCTGGAACTGCTTTTCACCGCTAAACGGCCAGTAGAGCTGTTTGCTTTTCAGTTCCATATTGAGCGGCAGCCCGGCTTCCGCCAGCTGCGTTTCGGCGCGCAGCGTCATCGCCACCGGGCCGGCTAAATCAACGCCAACCGTCAGCTTTTTACGCATCTCGCCGCCGACCTTCAGCTGGACCTTCTCGCCCTTGAGCGGGTCAATATTCAGCGCACCGTTGAGGGTGATATCAACCGGCCAGCTGTCCTGCAGCTGCGCGCTGCCCGAGGCGGTGACTTTGCCCTGGTCGGAATCGACATCCAGCGTATCGAGCTTCATCTGCCCATCAATGCTGCTGACCTTCAGCAGCAGGCTGTAGATGGTCATATCGGTATCGCCGGTGATCCGCAGCTGCTCGCCGCGGAACTCCTCGATATTGAGGTTAAGCGGCAGGTGGACGTCGGCCATCTCCGGGAGCACCGGCTTCTCAAACAGCGCCTTCATCGTCTCGCCGAGCGGTTTCTCTTCCGGCTGCGGATTCTCTATCTTCGGCTCGACGATCTGCTCCTGCGCCACCTTGACAACTTTCGGCAGCGCGATAAGCAGCCCCTGCAGCGACGTCGGCGTCAGGGTCAGGTTTTTCTCCTGCCAGCGCAGGCCGGTGGAGAAGTCGCGCACCGAAACGGCGGTATCATCAATTTTGACGTTAACGTTTTGCAGCGCGACGCGGCTCAGGGTGATGGGATACGGCGTGGAGAGATTCAGCGGCCCCGTATCTTCCTCTTCTGCCGGTGCGGAAGGCGGCATTTTTGCGGTATCGATAGCGACGTAGATATCGCGCAGCGAAATATCATTGACGCACAGGCTGCTGTCCCACAGGCAGCGTAATTTGACCGCAAGGTGGAACTGACCGGCGGTCACCGCTACGCCCGGCTGGGCAAAGCGCACGTTCTCCAGCGTCAGGTCACGCCAGCCGCCGGTGACCTTGCCGATCTCCAGGCCAGGTACCCAGCGGTCCGCCGCCTTCAGCACCAGGTGCAGGCCGCTGGTGGTGCCGACCAGGAAGCCAACCGTGCCCAGCAGCAGGACCAGAAAGAGCATGATCCCGAGGCTTATCTTCATCCATAAACTCATAATTCAGGCCCCAGACCGATGTAAAACTGTAAACCGTGTTCGTCTTTATCGCCGACCGGAGCAGCGATATCCAGCTTGATCGGGCCGACCGGCGACTGCCAGCGCACGCCAACGCCGGCGCCGGTTTTGAAGTCGCTTTTGCGGATATCGCTGACCGCTTCACCGCCGTCGATAAACATCGCGCCCCACCATTTTCCGCTGACGTTGTATTGGTACTCCAGCGAGCCGGTAGCCAGCTTCGATGCACCAATCAGCTTGCCATCATCGTCTTTTGGCGAGATAGATTTGTATTTGTAGCCGCGAATGCTGCGGTCACCCCCGGCGAAGAAGCGCAGATCCGGCGGGACCTTGTCGAAATTATCGGCCTCAATCCAGCCGAGGTTACCGCGCACCACGAAACGGTGGCGATCGTAGAGGGTGCGGATCCACACTTCCTGTGCCTGGGCGACGACAAAGTTAATGTCCGAGCCCCACATGGTGTTGGAGTAGTCCACCGAATAGCGCTGGGAATCGCCCCAGGTCGGCATCAGGCCGCCCCGCGAGCGGGTGCGGTTAACCGATACCCCGGGATAAATCAGCATGGTGGTATTGGTGACGTTAGCCTGGGTAAAGTGATCGAGGCTCCAGCGCAGGTTGATCGCGCGCTGCCAGCCGCTCGACATCTCCCAGAAACGCGACGCCCCGAGGGTGGTGGAGTCGGCTTTGGTATCGTTGAGATCCGTGCGCTTGAAGCCGCCCTGCATCAGGTAATACTGCTCCAGCGGGCTTTTCAGCAGCGGGACCTTATAGCTGAAATCAACCTGCTGCTCCGGCGCGGAGAGGCTGAGGCTGGAGGTTAGGCTGTGGCCGTAGGAGTTCATCCATGGCTTTCTCCACGTCGCCTTCACCCGCGGCCCGACGTCGGTCGAATAGCCGACACCGGTTTCGACGGTATTCTCTTTGCGCGGTGCGACGACGCCCTTCAGGGGCAGGACTTTCGTTTTTCTGGATTTTTCAAACTCCGGCGCGACCACCACCGAGCTGAACCAGCCGGTGGCTGCCAGGCGGCGGTTTAGCTCCGCCAGATCCTCGGAGGTGTACTCATCCCCCTCCTTAAACGGCACCAGATTTTGCAGATATTCGTCGCGGATCTGCGATCCGCTGAAGGTCACGGCGCCGAAGCGATAGCGCTCGCCGCTGTTGTAATCGATATCCCAGAAGGCCTGATGGCGATCGAGAGAGACCCCGAGCTGGCTTTTATTGAATTCACTATCAAAGTAGCCTTTGCGCAGCGCAACGCGGGTCAATGAGCTTTTAAAACCGTCGTAATCGCCGTGGTTCAGCACGGTGCCGATTGCCGGACGCGTTTTTAACAAATCCAGATAGTCACGGTCGGTTCGCGCGCCGCCGCGCAGGATCACGTCGGTGCCGCCAATACGCACCGGTTCGCCGGGCGTCACTTTGGCGATCAGCACCTGCCGCCCTTTTGCCGGCGGCGGACGTAAATCAAAATCGATCGTCGGTTCGTAGTAACCTAGCGCTTTTAGGCCTTCACGGATGGCATCATCAACGCGCGCGCGAAAGCGGCGATCCGGCGTGACTTCATCACTTTGGATCGTCGACAGCCGGGCACGGACGTTTTTTTGCAGCTCCCCGGATAGTCCCTCAACCTGCAAACGCACGCTCGCGGCGCTAGCGACCCCGCTGACCAGCAAAAGGCTGGTGACACATAACTGGCGGATTTGTAGCACGTTTTCTCCTGAATATCCTTGTTTCCCCCCGAAGGAAACGAAAGCGCCGTTCCACGGCTTAACAAAACCCTAACAACTAAGGGTTGAAAAAGTGACGATAACCCAAATAATTCTTATGTTTAAATCCAGACGTACCGATCGTGTTTATTGTGTAAAAAGACACGCATCGTTACAACCTTAACTACGACTTATGTTTCAGAGAGGCCAACCGTGAGTCTATTTGATAAAACGCATCTTGTCGCCCAGGCGGATGCGCTACCCGGACGCAACACCCCCATGCCGGTGGCAACGCTCCACGCCGTCAATGGCCACTCCATGACTAACGTTCCTGCGGGAATGGAAGTTGCGCTGCTGGCGATGGGCTGCTTTTGGGGAGTTGAGCGCCTGTTCTGGCAGTTGCCTGGCGTTTACAGCACCGCCGCAGGCTACACCGGCGGCTACACCCCTAACCCCACCTACCGCGAAGTCTGTTCCGGCGACACCGGCCACGCCGAGGCCGTACGCATCGTGTATGACCCGCAGGTCGTCAGCTATGAGCAGCTGCTGCAGGTATTCTGGGAAAACCACGACCCGGCTCAGGGAATGCAGCAGGGCAACGATCGCGGTACCCAGTATCGTTCGGCCATCTATCCGCTGACGCCGGAGCAGGATGCGGCCGCCAAAGCCAGCCTGGCGCGTTTTCAGGCGGCGATGCGCGACGCCAACGACCCGCGGCAGATCACCACTGAGATAGCCACGGCGAAGCCGTTCTACTATGCTGAAGACGACCACCAGCAGTATCTGCATAAAAATCCGTACGGATACTGCGGGATCGGCGGGATCGGCGTATGCCTGCCGCCACAGGCCTGATAGTGAATATTACCGGGGCGCACAATTAACGCTCTGGCGGCTTTACAGTACCTTACGCTATACTAGGCTGTGTTGTAGCCGGTCCAGTGCCTTCGGACCGGTTTTTTATGTATTCCACATTAGAGTTATCAACTTCCCTTCCGAGGATCTGGCCTCAACGGCTAGATAAACTATGTTAAACAGTATTTTAGTAATACTTTGTCTGATTGCCGTCAGCGCATTTTTTTCGATATCCGAAATCTCGCTGGCCGCCTCACGTAAAATCAAACTCAAACTGCTGGCCGATGATGGCAACCTGAACGCTCAGCGCGTTCTCAAAATGCAGGAAAACCCCGGGATGTTCTTCACCGTTGTGCAAATCGGCCTGAACGCGGTGGCGATTCTCGGCGGTATCGTCGGCGATGCGGCATTCTCACCGGCCTTCAACAGCCTGTTAAGCCGCTATATGTCCTCGGAACTCTCCGAGCAGCTCAGCTTTATTATCTCTTTTACTCTGGTCACCAGCCTGTTCATCCTGTTTGCTGACCTGACCCCGAAACGCATCGGTATGATTGCGCCAGAAGCAGTGGCTTTGCGCATCATCAACCCGATGCGCTTCTGCCTGACGGTGTTCCGCCCGCTGGTGTGGCTGTTCAACGGCATGGCTAACAATATTTTCCGGCTGTTCAAAATACCGATGGTGCGTAAAGACGACATCACCTCCGACGATATTTACGCGGTCGTTGAGGCCGGCGCGCTGGCTGGCGTGCTGCGTAAGCAGGAGCATGAGCTGATTGAGAACGTGTTCGAGCTGGAATCGCGTACCGTTCCGTCGTCGATGACCTCGCGTGAAAATGTTATCTGGTTCGATCTCCACGAAGACGAGCAGAGCCTGAAGAACAAGGTTTCGGAGCATCCACACTCCAAGTTCCTGGTCTGTAACGAAGATATCGACCATATCATCGGCTACGTGGACTCCAAGGATCTGCTGAATCGCGTGCTGGCGAATCAAAGCCTGGTGCTGACCGGCGGCGTGCAGATCCGCAATACGCTGATTGTCCCCGATACCCTGACGCTCTCCGAAGCGCTGGAAAGCTTCAAAACCGCCGGCGAAGACTTTGCGGTCATCATGAATGAATATGCGCTGGTGGTGGGGATTATTACCCTGAATGACGTCATGACCACCCTGATGGGCGATCTGGTCGGCCAGGGGCTGGAAGAGCAGATCGTCGCCCGCGATGAGAACTCATGGCTGATTGACGGCGGTACGCCGATTGATGACGTGATGCGCGTACTCGATATCGACGATTTCCCGCAGTCCGGCAACTATGAAACCATCGGCGGCTTTATGATGTTTATGCTGCGCAAAATCCCCAAGCGCACCGACGCGGTGAAATTCTCAGGCTACAAGTTTGAGGTGGTGGACATCGATAACTACCGCATCGATCAGCTGCTGGTCACCCGCATCGACAATAAGCCGACGGTGCTGGTACCGAAGCAGTCGGAAACGATGGCAGGCGAAAAAGAGTCGGCATAATCGCCGCCTTCAGAAACACTAACGGCTCCCATCAGGAGCCGTTTTTCTTACCGTACAGCTATACCACTTTTCAGATTAAGCCATCTCTGTTTGCAGACGCAGAACCTGACGATTGACCTCGGACATCACAGAAAAGTGCTGCTTGTCCTTTACCTTCGGGATAAGGATTTTGCCCTTATCAAACTCAAAAGCGCCAACATCCTTGATATATAACCGTCCACGGAACAGGATCTTCACGTACTTCGCCACTTGCAGCGGATTGTAGCGTTGGAAAATTTTCATTGTTGTCTCCTGCCAGGGTTACGCTCCTGTGGTGCCACACTTAGCCCACGAGTCCAGAACGCAAATTTTAATGCCCTGAAACTATAGTCCAGAACTTCTGTAATACCCAGCATGCATAAGTTTATTTACCTTTTGATGACACTAATTAAGAATTTTCTTTTCATACATACGTAGAAGTGAGTATAAGTCACCGATTTTATTCGAATATGTGCGTTAACACGCAATCTGGCACTCTGATTGCGTGTCATGCCGATAAATCGCACTTATGCTTAAGCCAGACCAAGTGGTCGGATCACCTGTACATAATAAGGAAACATCATGGCCCTACGTAAAATTCTGGCGGCTTCACTCCTTCTGCTTCCGCTGATCGCCTCAGCGCATAATTTTGTCGATGGTCAGCGCGTCGCGCCGGTTGGCATCGCCGACCGGGGAGAATTAATTCTGGATAATGATAAGTTTAGCTATAAAAACTGGAATAGCTCGCAGCTGGCAGGAAAAGTTCGCGTACTGCAGCACATCGCCGGGCGCACCGCGGCAAAAGAGAAAAACGCCACGCTGATAGAGGCTATCAAGGCCGCGAAGCTGCCGCACGATCGCTATCAGACCACCACTATCGTCAATACCGATGACGCGATCCCGGGCTCAGGAGTGTTCGTGCGCAGCAGCATTGAGAGCAACAAGCAGCTCTACCCGTGGTCGCAGTTTATTGTCGACGGTAACGGTCTGGCGCGTAAGGCGTGGCAGCTGCAGGAGGAGAGCTCGGCCATCGTGGTGTTGGATAAGGACGGCCGCGTTCAGTGGGCTAAAGACGGTGCGCTAACCCAGGATGAAGTGCAGCAGGTTGTCGCCCTGCTGCACAAGCTGCTCAGTAAATAGATACCCGGAAGCCGGGGTTGAGGAAGGATTCACGCGGCGTGTAGTCGAGCGTTCTTCCCTGCCAGTCGTGAACGTGCGCCCCGGCGGCAACCGCGACCGCATGGCCGGCGGCGGTATCCCAGCTATTGGTCGGCCCGAAGCGCGGATAGAGCTGGGCCTGACCTTCCGCCACCAGGCAGAACTTCAGCGATGAGCCGATCGAAGTGGTTTGATGTTCACCGATCTGCTCCAGGTACTCCTCCAGCTCCGGATCGTTGCCGTGGGAGCGGCTGATGACCACCAGCGGAGGCCGGGCGTCGCGAACCTGAATTTGCTTACGCCTGCCGCACTCATCTTTCCAGGCCTTGCCGTTTTCCGCGCAGTACAGCACCTTCATCACCGGCGCATAGACCACGCCAAGCACCGGTTTACCCTTCTCAATCAAGGCGATATTGACCGTGAACTCGCCGTTGCGCTTGATAAACTCTTTGGTGCCGTCCAGCGGATCTACCAGCCAGTAGCGCTGCCAGTGCTGGCGCACCTGCCACTCCTGGGGGTCTTCTTCAGACAGGATCGGGATATCGGGGGTCAGCGCCAGCAGGCCGCTCATAATGACTTTATGCGCAGCAATATCCGCCGCGGTGACCGGAGAATCATCCTTCTTGCTGGCGACGTCCATCGGCTGATTTCCATCATAGACTTCCATAATGGCATCGCCGGCGATCCGTGCGAGCTGACATACTTGTTCTAACATTCTCCACCTCATCTGGTTGCAGTGGCGTTAACTCGTTGTTTTATTTATATCGCATCGCTGCGAGTTCCGCTATCTGTGATAGCGATGGCGGTTTCAATTGTCGTTTTTCTGGCATGATTCACAATTCTGTAAGCAACAGAATGTAAATACATTTTCTTCTGTGCCATTGCTCATAAAAAAGGACGCCTCTGATGATTAAGTTTAGCGCAACGCTCCTGGCCACGCTGGTCGCTGCCAGCGTAAACGCGGCGACGGTCGAGTTGCGGATCATGGAAACCACCGATCTGCACGGTAATATGATGGATTTTGATTATTACAAAGACGCCGCTACGGAAAAATTTGGCCTCGTGCGCACCGCCACGCTGATTGAAAAAGCCCGCCAGGAAGTGAAAAACAGCGTGCTGGTCGATAACGGCGACGTTATTCAGGGTAGTCCACTGGGCGATTATATGGCGGCGAAAGGTCTCAAAAGCGGCGATATTCACCCGGTTTATAAGGCCATGAACACGCTGGATTACGCCGTGGGCAACCTTGGCAACCACGAGTTTAACTACGGCCTCGATTTCCTGCACAAAGCCCTCTCCGGCGCGAAATTCCCCTACGTCAACGCCAACATTATCGACGTAAAAACCGGCCAGCCGATGTTCACCCCGTACCTGATTCAGGATACCAAAGTCGAGGATAGCGACGGCAAAACGCAGACCCTGCGCATCGGCTATATCGGCTTCGTGCCGCCGCAAATCATGACCTGGGATAAAGCCAATCTCGCCGGCAAAGTGACCGTCAACGACATCACCGAAACCGCGCGCAAATTCGTTCCACAAATGCGCGAGAAAGGCGCGGACCTGGTGGTGGTTATCGCCCACTCTGGGCTCTCCGCCGATCCGTATCAGGCCATGGCGGAAAACTCGGTCTACTACCTCAGCCAGGTTCCGGGCGTTGATGCCATTATGTTCGGCCACGCGCACGCGGTATTCCCGGGGAAAGATTTCGCCAGCATCAAGGGCGCCGATATCAGCCAGGGCACGCTTAACGGCGTTCCGGCCGTGATGCCTGGCATGTGGGGCGATCATTTAGGCATCGTCGATCTGGCCCTCAGCCACAAAGACGGCAGGTGGCAGGTCACCCAGGCGAAGGCCGAAGCCCGGCCAATCTACGATCCTCTGGCGAAGAAGTCGCTGGCGGCAGAAGATGGCAACATGGTGACGGTGCTTAAAGCCGACCACGACGCAACGCGCGAATTTGTCAGCAAGCCTATCGGCCGCGCCTCCGACAATATGTACAGCTTCCTTGCGCTGGTACAGGACGACCCGACCGTGCAGGTGGTCAATATGGCGCAGAAAGCCTACGTCGAGCACTTTATTCAGGGCGATCCTGACCTGGCGAAGCTGCCGGTGCTCTCCGCCGCCGCGCCGTTTAAGGTCGGCGGACGCAAGAACGATCCCGCCAGCTTCGTCGAAGTGGAGAAAGGCCAGCTCACCTTCCGCAACGCCGCCGATCTGTATCTCTATCCGAATACCCTGGTGGTAATGAAGGTGAGCGGCAAGGAGGTTAAAGAGTGGCTGGAGTGCTCTGCCGGACAGTTCAATCAGATAGACCCGACCAGCAGCAAGCCGCAGTCATTAATCAACTGGGACGGTTTTCGCACCTATAACTTCGACGTGATTGACGGGGTCAATTACCAGATTGACGTCAGCCAGCCGGCGCGCTACGACGGCGAGTGCCAGATGATTAACCCGCAGGCGCAGCGCATTAAGGATCTGACCTTTAACGGCAAGGCCATCGACCCGGCGGCCACCTTCCTTGTCGCGACGAACAACTACCGCGCCTACGGCGGCAAGTTCGCCGGTACCGGCGATAGCCACATTGCTTTTGCTTCCCCGGATGAAAACCGTTCGGTGCTGGCGGCGTGGATTAGCGCCGAGTCGAAAAAGGCGGGGGCCATCCACCCGGCGGCGGATAACAACTGGCGCCTGGCGCCGATCCACGGCAAGGTGCCGCTGGACATCCGCTTTGAAACCGCGCCAACCGAAAAAGCGGCGGCATTTATTAAAGAGCAGGCGCAGTACCCGATGCGTCAGGTTGCTACCGACGATATCGGCTTTGCCATTTATCAGCTGGACCTGAGTAAGTAGCTCTCTGCTCAGGCAACGGTCTGCTCGTGGTTCGCCAGAACCGCGGGCAGATTCAGCTCAATCCAGTCGGCCAGCGCCGCCACCTTCTCGCTCACCTGCTCACCCAGCGGAGTCAGGCTATATTCAACGTGCGGCGGGACCACCGGATACGACACCCGGTCGATAAAGCCATCCTGCTCCAGCGCCTGCAGCGACTGGGCCAGCATCTTTTCACTCACCCCGCCCATCTTGCGACGCAGGTCGCTGAAGCGGTGGGTTCCCGCGCGCAGCGCCACGAGGATCAGCACGCCCCAGCGGCTGGTGACGTGCTTCAATACATCACGGGACGGGCACTGCTCGGCAAACAGATTGCCGTCGCGCAGCTGCTCACTCAGCGTCGGATTCGCCATTTCATACTTACCTTTTTGTACGTACTTACTAAAAGTTAGCTAAGGTGTTAGCTTACCACAACAGTCAATAAACACGAAGGAGAAGACCCATGATCGCAATTACCGGCGCCACCGGCCAGCTAGGCCACCACGTTCTGCAAGAGCTGTTAAAAACCGTTCCCGCCAGCCAGATTGTGGCGATTGTCCGTAACCCGGCGAAGGCCGAATCCCTGAGCCAGCAGGGCCTCGTCGTTCGTCAGGCGGATTATACCGACCAGGCGGCGTTCACCGCCGCGCTGCAGGGCGTGGATAAGCTGCTGCTGATCTCATCCAGCGAAGTGGGCCAGCGTGCGTCCCAGCATCGCAACGTCATCCAGGCGGCCAGGGCCGCCGGGGTCAAATTTATCGCCTACACCAGCCTGCTGCACGCGGATCAGTCTCCGCTTGGCCTGCACGCTGAGCACGTGGAAACCGAGAAGATGCTGGCCGAGTCCGGTATCGCCTATACCCTTCTGCGCAACGGCTGGTATACCGAAAACTATCTCGCCAGCGCGCCGCCGGCTCTGGAACACGGCGTCTTTATCGGCGCTGCCGGCGACGGTAAAATTGCCTCAGCAACCCGTGCCGACTATGCCGCCGCTGCCGCCCGGGTCATCGCCGAAGAGGGCCACGCCGGGAAGGTTTACGAGCTGGCGGGCGACGAGGCCTGGACCCTCAGCGAGCTGGCCGCCGAGCTGAGCAAACAGAGCGGTAAGAACGTGGTTTATCAGAACCTTAGCGAAGCCGACTTCGCCGCGGCGCTGAAGAGCGTGGGCCTGCCGGCAGGGCTGGCGGATATGCTGGCGGACTCCGATATCGGCGCCTCTCAGGGCGGCCTGTTTGACGATAGCCATACCCTGAGCAGCCTGATTGGCCGTCCGACTACCTCCCTGGCGGAGAGCGTCAAAGGCATTCTGTAACTGTTGCAAACTGGTTAATTTTTGTAGCATCCCCGCAGGTCATCTCCGATAATCAGGGATGGCCTACGGGGAGAAAGCAGATGCAGGGTGTACCGGAACAGTTCAGCGATGAGAGAGACAGCGCGCGCTTTCGCCATCTGGCGCAGGTGCCGGGCGTGGAGCTGTACCATGCCCATATCTCCCGCTACGCCTTCGAACCGCATACCCACGAAGCCTTCGGCATTGGCGCGATTGAGCTGGGCGCCGAGCGCTTCCGCTATCGCGGCAGCCAGTACGTCGCCGCGGTGAACTCCATCGTTACCATGAATCCCGACGAGCTGCACACCGGCGAAGCGGAAACCGCCGACGGCTGGCGCTATCGGATGGTCTACCTCGATCCCGCGCTGCTGGAAGAGGTAACCGGCACGCGCCACTGGTGGTTCAGCGAAGTCGTGCGCCAGGATCCAAAGCGCTCGCGACAGCTCTGCCATCTCATATACGGCCTGTGGCACACCGACGATCCGCTGGCCCAGCAGGGCCTGCTGCTCAACCTTATCGACACCTTTCGCCCGTTTGCCCATCACGCGCCGGTACTGACGGAAGCGGCCCATCGCTTCGAGCGCGTGCGCGAATATCTGCACGATAACTATATGCGCGCGGTCACCCTTGATGAGCTGGCGCAGGTTGCCGCCCTCAGCCCGTGGCACTTTCAGCGCCAGTTTAAAGCCCATTTCCACGTCACGCCCCATCAAATGCTGATGGCTATTCGCCTGTGGCGCGCCAAGGCCTTCCTGACGCACGGGATGCCCGCCGCCGAAGTTGCCGCCGCCGCCGGCCTTACCGACCAGTCGCATCTCACCCGCGCCTTTACCCGCCGCTACGGCATTACCCCGGTACGCTATCAAAAGCAGGTCATCCAGCGCTAATGCGCAATCTCATACAATATTCCCGCGCCGGCCTCCCCTACACTTTGGCCAACGATAACGATGATGGATGGCAAGATGATTAGCGGCGTGCTGTATGCCCTGCTGGCAGGGTTGATGTGGGGACTGATTTTTGTCGGCCCTCAGGTGGTGCCGGAGTACCCGGCGGTATTGCAGTCAATGGGGCGCTATCTGGCGCTGGGGCTTATCGCCCTGCCGCTGGCGTGGCTCGGCCGCGTGAGGCTGCGCCAGCTTTCGGCACAGGACTGGTGGGTTGCCTGCGGGCTGACCATGATGGGCAACCTTATCTATTATGTTTGTCTCGCCAGCGCTATCCAGCGTACCGGCGCCCCGGTCGCCACCATGATTATCGGCACCCTGCCGGTGGTGCTGCCGGTGTTTGCTAACCTGCTCTACAGCCAGCGCGACGGCAAGCTGCCGTGGCGGCGCTTATTCCCGGCGCTGGCGTGCATTGCGCTCGGCCTGGCGTGCGTTAATATCGCCGAACTGCGCCAGGGCATGGAGGCGTTTAGCTTCTGGCGCTACGGCTCCGGGATCGCGCTGGCGCTGATCTCCGTTGCCTGCTGGGCGTGGTACGCGCTGCGCAACGCCCGCTGGCTGCGTGAAAATCCGGATAAGCATCCGATGATGTGGGCAACGGCACAGGCGCTGGTGACGCTGCCGCTGTCGCTGGTGGGCTACGTCGCCGCCTGCTGGTGGCTGCACGGCCAGCAGGTCAGCTTCCCCCTTCCCTTTGGCCCGCGTCCGCTTGTCTTCGTGACGCTGATGCTGGCCATCGCCGTGCTCTGCTCGTGGGTCGGGGCGTTATGCTGGAACATCGCCAGCCAGAAGCTGCCGACGGTGATCCTCGGGCCGCTTATCGTCTTCGAAACGCTCGCTGGCCTGCTGTATACCTTCCTGCTGCGCCAAAGCCTGCCGCCGCTGCTGACGCTCAGCGGTATCCTGCTGCTGGTATTAGGCGTTATCTCCGCCGTGCGTGCCCGACCGGAAAAGCCGCGGCTGGTAGCGCAGGTCAGCGCGAATAAAAAATAGCCTGGTATCCGAAAGGGGTATTCCCTTGTCAATAAGATGCATTTAAAATACATCTTATATTCTTGATGACGAGGTAATTGCTATGGCTTTCCGTGACCAACCTTTAGGCGAGCTGGCGCTGACGATCCCGCGCGCCTCCGCGCTGTTCCGTAAATACGACATGGACTACTGCTGCGGCGGGAAACAAACGCTGGATCGCGCAGCATCGCGCAAAGAGCTGGACGTTGCGGTCATCGAAGCGGAGCTGATGGAGCTTGCGCAAGAGCCGGCAGAGCGTGACTGGCGCGTCGCGCCCTACGCCGAGATCATCGACCATATTATCGTGCGCTATCATGACCGCCATCGCGAGCAGCTGCCGGAGCTTATTCTGCAGGCCACCAAAGTTGAGCGCGTGCATGCCGATAAGCCCAACGTGCCGAACGGCTTAACCAGGTACCTGACGATGCTCCACCAGGAGCTCTCCAGCCACATGATGAAAGAGGAGCAGATCCTGTTCCCGATGATTAAGCAGGGCATGGGAACTCAGGCCGCTGGCCCCATCAGCGTGATGGAAAGCGAACACGACGAAGCGGGCGAGCTGCTGGAAGTGATCAAGCACATCACCCATAACGTGACGCCGCCGCCGGAATCCTGCACCACCTGGAAAGCGATGTACAACGGCATTAATGAACTGATCGACGATCTGATGGAACACATCAGCCTGGAAAATAACGTCCTGTTCCCGCGCGCCCTTGCCGGAAACTAAATAAAAAAAGGCGCCCGCGGGCGCCCTCGATACTGTCACTCTTATTGGCCACTCCGGTTGGCCTTTTTTATGACGGCCGTTGCAAGCAACGTTAAAAATCTCTCCCGGAGATTTTTTTATTTCGCGAGACGTTTCTTACCGGCAAAGAACCAGCCCACCGCCAGCAGAACAAACCACAGCGGCGTGACGATCAGCGCCTGGCGCGTGTCGGTTTCCAGCGTCAGCAGCACCACCACGAAGACGAAGAACGCCATACAAACCCAGCACATCAGCTTGCCCAGCGGCATCTTATACTTCGACTGCTCGTGCAGCTGCGGGCGCTTTTTGCGATAGACCAGATACGAGCACAGGATAATGGTCCAGACGAACATAAACAGGATCGCCGAAACCGTGGTGATCATGGTGAACGCGGAAATCACGCTTGGATTCACCATCAGCATCACCACGCCGCCCAGCAGGCACATGCAGGAGAAGGTCAGGCCTTTCGCCGGTACCGCACGTTTCGACAGTTTGGCGAACATCGACGGTGCCTGACCATCCTGCGCCAGGCCAAACAGCATACGGCTGGTGGAGAATACGCCGCTGTTGGCCGAAGAGGCCGCGGAGGTCAGCACCACGAAGTTAATCAAGCTGGCCGCAGCTGGCAGGCCCACCAGCACAAAGAGTTCGACGAACGGGCTCTTGGTCGGAACCACCGAGCTCCACGGCGTCACCGACATAATCACGATCAGCGCGAAGACGTAGAACATAATGATACGCAGCGGGATAGAGTTAATCGCGCGCGGCAGGGATTTCTCCGGATCTTTGGTTTCCGCAGCGGTGGTGCCCACCAGCTCAATCCCAACGAAGGCGAAGACCGCAATCTGGAAGCCGGCAAAGAATCCGCTGATCCCTTTCGGGAACCAGCCGCCGTCATTCCACAGATGAGAAAAAGAGGCTTCTACGCCGGTCGGCGATTTGAAGTGCATCATCACCATGACCAGGCCGACGACAATCAGCGCCACGATAGCGACGATCTTGACCATCGCAAACCAGAACTCCATTTCCCCGAACATTTTCACGGTGGCAAGGTTCAGGCTCAGCAGCAGCAGGATAACCGCCAGCGAGGCCACCCAGTCGGAGAGGCCCGGGAACCAGAACTGGGCGTAGGCGGTAATCGCCACGACGTCCGCCATCCCGGTCACCACCCAGCAGAACCAGTAGGTCCAGCCGGTAAAGTATCCGGCCCACGGCCCCAGAAGATCGGCGGCGAAATCGCTGAACGATTTATATTCCAGATTCGACAGCAGCAGTTCGCCCATCGCACGCATGACGAAAAACAGCATGAAGCCAATGATCATATAAACAAAAATGATGGATGGCCCGGCGAGACTGATGGTTTTACCGGACCCCATAAATAAGCCGGTACCGATAGCGCCGCCGATGGCAATAAGCTGAATATGCCGGTTTGTGAGATTTCGCCGCAGCGTTTGTTCCGTCGGAGCCTGCTCTTCAGCAGCGACTTTAACCTGATCTACCATGTGATATTTTCCTGTTGTACCTGTCTGTGTTGTTCAGGCTCTACTGGCCCGTCATTGGTCATTACCCTTGGAAAAGGGCTTATCGATATTAGGTAAGAATCGGAAGGATGAATACAATGATTTAGATATAATGTTAATTTTATGTTTAAAGTGAGTGTTATATCACTCCGGTCACGCGAAACAGCTCACAAAACTACGCCAAAAAATCATTTAAGCAATATTAAACTCTAACTAAATTCAAACTTAAGCGTTTTACGCTATTTTTATTTGCTTCCCCGCCCCTTGGGGAGAGGAAGCCACTACTGCTTAGATAATATCCAGCAGCTCTACTTCAAAAATCAGGGTGCTGAACGGAGGAATCGATGCGCCCGCGCCGCGCTCGCCGTAGGCGAGGTTGTGCGGAATGGTCAGCTCCCATTTTGAGCCAACCGGCATCAGGGTCAGCGCCTCAATCCAGCCGCCGATCACGCCGGTTACCGGGAATTCAGCCGGCTCGCCACGCGCAACGGAGCTGTCAAAAACGGTACCGTCGATAAGCTTACCGGTGTAGTGCACGCGAACGTGGTCGGTACGCGCCGGGATAGCGCCTTCGCCCTGGGTCAGGACGCGGAACTGCAGCCCGGATTCGGTGCTGTTCACGCCTTCGCGCTCGCGGTTTTCATCGAGGTATTTCTGGCCATCTGCCGCCAGCTCCTGGAAACGTTCGCGGCGTACCGCATCGGCACGTTCGTGAATTTCACGCAGCGCGCGGTGAACGGCTTCTACCGGCACCTGCGGCTGATTGCCTTCCAGCGCATCAGCAATACCGGCCACCAGCGCCTCAGGCAGCAGCCCCTGCAGGCCAGATTCGCTCAGCTGTTGTCCAACCTGCAAGCCGATACCGTAACTTGCCTGCGCTTCGATAGTGTCAAAAGTCGGGGTTGCCATCTTTGTTCCTTTTTTGGGGGGAAAATTCATACTCTATAAACTTCGGCCTGCGGGAAGGCGGCAGGCTCCTGAGCCTTAGCGGTATAAATAACGCCATAAGCGAAGCGAGCAGCACTGCCAGCGCACCGGCAACCCGAAAGACGACGAGTATAAAGTGGTGGGCAGCATATCAGCCACAGCACGATGGGTAAAACTTTGTCGCTGGATGATGACAAATCTGAGGGAAACAGAAACAATAGGCAATATCAGGCTAACCTCACGAAACATATCTTTGTCTCGTCCATCAGGAAGTTAGCCATCTATACTCTACGGAGCAGCATAAAAATATGCGGAGCAGGAGGAAAGCCATGCCCGGGCGCTTTGAAATGACACCTACCCTGGCGAAGATCTGGCACGCCCCGGATCATATTCGCATTATGGATCCGCTGCCGCCAATGCACCGTCGGGGCATTATCGCCGGAGCCCTGCTGGTGGTTATCGGCATACTGCTCCCCTCCGAGGACAGCAGCACGTCCGCCCAGGTCAGCCGCGACGCCAGCCTCGATATGCAGTCGCAGTCCCAGCCGCAATCGTCTTCACAGCAGGCTATCCCGCTGCCGCCCATTACCTCAACGCCTACGGTGAGCGACGCCGATCAGATGGCGCCGGTGGCACCAGAGCCGGTTCAGGACGAGCAGCCGGCCGAGCAGCAGAATCAGACCTACTCTCCGCCTCCGCAGCAACAGCAGCAATCTGCGCCGGGCATCGAGCAGCAGTGGCGCACCTATCGCATCGAGTCAGGGAAAACCCTGGCCCAGCTGTTCCGCGACCATAATCTGCCGCCAACCGACGTTTACGCGATGGCCCAGGTCGAAGGTTCGGGGAAACCGCTCAGCTCGCTGCAAACCGGGCAAACGGTACAGATTAGACAGAATGCGAATGGGGTGGTAACCGGCCTGACTATCGATATCGGCGGTGGGCAGCAGGTGCTGTTTACCCGTCAGGCAAACGGCAGCTTTATTCGTGCGCGATAGTCTATCGCGAATAAATTAGCGTGGGGGAAGGCAGAAAAGCAAAACGCCGGCACAAGGCCGGCGTCTCGACGCGAGCAGAGTAAAAAATTACTCAGCTACAACGTTAACAACCAGTTTCGCGAAGACTTCGCTGTGAACCTGGAAGTCCACTTCGTGCTCACCGGTGGTGCGCAGAACGCCGTTCGGCAGACGAACTTCGCTCTTAGCGACGGCAACGCCAGCTGCAGTTACAGCGTCAGCGATGTCGCGGGTACCGATGGAACCGAACAGTTTACCTTCGTCGCCTGATTTAGACGCGATGGTAACGTTGCCCAGTGCATTGATTGCTTCAGCACGTGCGTTAGCAGCTGCCAGAACGTCAGCCAGTTTGGCTTCCAGTTCAGCGCGACGCGCTTCGAAGAATTCAACGTTTTTCTTGGTAGCTGGAACAGCTTTACCCTGTGGAACCAGGAAGTTACGAGCGTAGCCCGCTTTAACATTAACCTGATCACCCAGGCTGCCCAGGTTTGCTACTTTATCAAGCAGAATAACTTGCATTACCTTATCCTCTTAAAGTCGTTAATAGACAGCGGCCGATTACTGATGACGATCGGTATATGGCAGCAGGGACAGGTAGCGAGCGCGCTTGATGCAGCGAGCCAGCTGACGCTGGTATTTTGCGCGAGTACCGGTAATACGGCTCGGGACAATTTTACCGCTTTCGGTAATGTAGTTTTTCAGCGTAGCGATGTCTTTGTAATCAATCTCTACAACGCCTTCCGCGGTGAAACGGCAGAACTTGCGACGACGGAAATAACGTGCCATTTGGCTAGTCTCCAGAATCTATCAATTCAATCTGCTCGGCATGCAGAACCATTTTGCTCAGGCCGTTCTTTGCCTTGTGGCAAGAAATGAACCCCCGAACGATTACTGCACTGCCGACCGTTATACTGTGAGTAATGGCCTGGTTTTGGTGTCCGCTAATGATAACGGGCATTTGACACCATGCCTGCCGGTGAAAACCGGCTTCCTCCTGCACTGAACGATGCTCAAGCACGAACTGGCAGTGTGGAATTCCTGACGGGCTGACCTTACGAATTGGCGTCCTGCAGATAATGCCGGACAGCTCCAGACGGTTGGTCATCAGGATTACTCTTCAGAATCCCCAGCTTCGGAATCATCTGCGGTTTCGTTTGCGAAATCTTCGCGACGCTCACGGCGCTCGTCTTTCGCTTTAACCATCGGAGATGCTTCGGTAACAGCGTGCTTAGTACGCATTACCATGCTGCGGATAACGGCGTCGTTGAAGCGGAAGTTTGTTTCCAGCTCATCGATCGCTTCCTGCGGGGCTTCAACGTTCAGCAGAACGTAGTGAGCTTTGTGCAGTTTGTTGATCGGGTAAGCCAGCTGACGGCGGCCCCAGTCTTCCAGACGGTGGATCGTACCTTCTGCTGCAGTGATTGCACCAGTGTAACGTTCGATCATACCCGGAACCTGTTCGCTCTGGTCAGGATGGACCATAAAAACGATTTCGTAATGACGCATCGAATTGCTCCTTACGGATTATTCAGCCTCCTGTCTGGGTCAGCCGCGGCCCATGGAGGCAAGGAACGTGGTTAAAGGGCGGCTGAAAAATTGACGCGTCATTCTAATTGCGAACCACCATAAACTCAAGCTGATTGCGCAAATAATTCGCACTAACGGCAAAGCCGCGCTAAGTCAGTGATTTAAAATTAATCAACGGCAGCAGCGACACTTTTTTGAACAACTTCATCAGAAATGGTCGCGATGCACCCGGCAGGGAGTGATTACACTTACATCAAGAGCAATCTATAGCCCAAGGGAGCCCGGGTTAACGTCAGGACAGTTATAAGGAGCGTAGATTATGAAATACATCCTCATTGCCGTAATGGCTGCGCTTTTACTGAGCGCCAACGCGCTGGCAGCCATCAAAATCGATGGACGTCAGGCACGTAACATGGACGATGTACAGAGCCTGGGCGTTATCTATATCAACCACAATATGGCCACTGAGCAAGAGGCCGATAAGGCCCTTAACCAGCTGAGCGACGAACAGGGGGCAAAATACTTCCAGCCGATCCTGATCCACGAACCGGAAAGCAACGGCGCAATCCACGCCAGCGCCGCGCTCTATCGCTAACCACCCTTCTCTAACCCCTTCGCCTCCGCTGCGGGGACGAAGGGCCCAGCCCGCCGCCGCGCCTAAAGCGTGCGCTTAAAGAACCCGACCGTTTCGGCCAGCGCCTCTGGCGTAATGCGATGGCGCACGCCCTGCTGCCAGACGCAGGTCAGGTTTTCGGCCAGGCCGCTTTGCTGCAGGGCCTGCTGGAGGCGGAAGGTTTCGCCAGGCGGTACCACGTCGTCCTCATCGCCGTGCCAAAGCAGCAGCGGCCTGCTGGCGAGCGTCACCAGCTGATGGCTGACGTCCCACTCCGTCAGCTGCTCCGCGTCCAGGGAGGGTGAAGGAAACAGGCTTTGCGCGAGGCTGCTGAAATAGCCGGACCCCATCAGACAGGCGACGCTTTTCAGCTGCGGATGATGGGTCATAATGCCCAGCGCCGTCATTCCGCCCATCGAGGCGCCGGCGACCGCCAGCCTGTCGTCCGCAATCCACCCCTGCGCGGCGATCGCAGCGCGCAGCGCGGTGAATTCGGCGAAGTTCTGTAGCAAGATGGGCCAAAAGCGCTGCATTCGCCCTTTTTCATCACCGAAGTAGCGCGCGCCATGCTCAGGCGCATCGGGCATAATGACGCGAAATCCCGCCTCCGCCAGCGCCACGGCAAAGTAGCTATAGACCAGCTTAGAAGAGGTGAATCCGTGATAAAAAACGATACACGGCAGAGGCCGGTCTGACGCATTTTGCGGACAGGCATGAAGCACCTCGCCGCCCGCAAGATTACGCACTTCCAGTACAATCATTTATCGTCTCCCGTCTCTAGAGTAGCGGTGTGCCATGGGCTAACATATAGCCAAAGGCGTGGGTTCAGCCGCGATTTATAATGTTGAGAACTGGGTTACGCTTTCACAACATTTTCATTCGAAAATCGCGTCAGAGATAACAATTCGGGAACATTCCCCGGAAATGTCATTCAGGCTACCACTACACTGTGACTAACAGGAAACGAGATATGGTTATGCGTAGGTTTACACCGTGGTTACTGGCGATTGTTCTGAGCGGCTGTAGCGCCCTGCAGGGAACGCCTGAAGCCCCGCCGCCTGCGACCAGCCATCCGCAAGAGATTCACCGTAACCAGACCAGCGGGCTACAAAAAATGGGGACGGTGAGCGTGCTGATGTATGGTTCGCCGATGGATGTTGAAGCTGCGCTGAAGGTCAAAGCAGAAGCGGCTAAAGCGGATTACTACGTCATCATAATGATTGATGACACCCTGGTTCCCGGCCAGTGGTATTCGCAGGCAATTCTGTACCGTAAATAACGGTGCGACGCCTTTAACCCCGCTTTACATTGCTTTGCATCCGTTCACGTTCTCCTGTGCATAATAACGTTCAGCCAGTCAAACCTGGCAGGACGTTAGCAACGGACTGCCCTCGGGCCACGCGAAATGGAGCTGACGATGAAACGATCATTTACCTTACCCAGCCTGCTGTTTAACGCTACAACGGCACATACTGCAGCACAGTCCGCAGAATTTGCCAGCGCGGACTGCGTCACTGGCCTGAATGAAATCGGCCTGATTTCCGTCAACAATATTGCCGGCAGCCAGCAGGACGTCGAGCATGCCATCGCCGTGAAGGCCGATGAGCAGGGCGCCTCCTGGTATCGCATCGTCCAGATGTACGAGGAACAGCAGCCGGACAGCTGGCGGGTACAGGCCATTCTCTACGCCTGAGGCGCCTGGCGCCCGCGCCCGGTGCCGCGCAGCAGCAGGTCATCGAGCGTTTGCGCGTCCAGCCGCACGCCGCCGCGCGGGTCGAGCATCATTCGACACCAGGCCTGAGCCAGCGGCGGTGAAGCGTAGCGCAGCATCTGCGCTCCCGCGCCTAGCCGGTACACCAGCCGGGTTATCTCCCGGCCCTGCTCTTCCGCTGGCCGCCTCAGCAGCTGCTGCAGCTGACGCCATCCGCGATCGAAATGGCGATTCTGCCCTTTAACTTCCGCACACTCTGTCGCCAGCAGCTCCAGCGCCGCCGGCTGCTTGCTCAGCACCCGCATCACGTCGAGACACATAATATTCCCGGAGCCTTCCCAGATGCTGTTCACCGGCGTCTCCCGGTACAGGCGCGGCAGCTCGCTCTCCTCGCAGTAGCCGATACCGCCCAGCACCTCCATCGCTTCGCCAACAAAGGGGATCGCGGATTTGCAGATGGCAAACTTCGCCGCCGGGGTAAACAGGCGGGCCCACAGCACCTCCTGCCCGTCGTTTCGCTTGTCCCACGCGCGCGCCAGGCGGAATAAAAAGGCGGTTTGTCCCTCAAGCTGCAGCGCCATCTGGCCCAGCACCTGGCGCATCATCGGTTGCTCGACCAGGCTTTTACCGAACGCCTGGCGCTGAAAAGCGTGATAGAAGGCGACCGACCAGGCCCGACGCATTAAGGCATGGCTGCCCAGCGCGCAGTCGAAGCGGGTCAGGCCGCCCATTTTGAGGATTTGCCGTACGCCGTCCCCCTCTTCGCCCACCAGCCAGCCGCAGGCGTCATAGAACTCCACCTCGCTGCTGGCGTTAGAGCGGTTGCCGAGCTTATCTTTGAGCCTTTCGAGGTGTAGCGCATTGCGCTGGCCGTCCGGCAGAAGACGCGGGACAAAGAAACAGGAGAGCCCGCCGGGCGCCTGCGCCAGCACCAGGTGCGCGTCGCTTTGCGGTACCGAGAAAAACCACTTGTGGCCCACCAGACGATAAAACCCGTCGGCGCTCTTTTCGGCGCGGGTGGTATTGCTCAGCACATCCGATCCCCCCTGCTTTTCCGTCATTCCCATGCCGATCAGCAGCCCGCGCTTCTGGCTGCCCGGCACCAGGTGCGGATCGTAGCGATCGCTCAGCAGCGGCGTCAGCCAGTCGCTAAACGGCCCGGGGAGCGACTGCTGCAGCAGAGGCGTGGCGGCGAAGGTCATGGTTATCGGGCATAGCGTTCCGGCCTCCACCTGCGCATGCAGCATAAAGCGCGCCGCCCGGGCCACGAAAGCGCCGGCGCGCGCGTCGTCCTGCCAGGCGAGATTATGCACCCGGTTAGCGCACAGACCCTGCATCAGCAGGTGCCAGGCGGGATGAAAGCGCACATCGTCAAGCCGCGTACCGGTCGCGTCATAGCGCAGCAGCTCCGGCGGATTAACGTTAGCCAGCCTCCCCAGTTCCAGCGACTCTGCCGTTCCCAGCTGCTGGCCGATGCTGGCCAGCAGATCGCCATCCCAGGCGGCGCCCTCGCGGGCTACGGCTTCGCGCAGCGCGGTATCGGACAAGAATAAGTTGCTGTTCAGCAGCGGCGTCGGCTGATTAAACACGGTATGAGTTGGCCAGTGCATAGTGCTTCCCTCCGTCAATGGCGTTGTACTCAGTATGGTCAGCCTGGGCCGGGAGCGCCCGCGAGCCGGGTCACAAAAAACCATTCGTCCCTTCGTGAAGCGCATCACAGGCATAAGAATTTAAAATTTTATCAGGCTGAAGTTGTGGAATAATTTATTCACTTGTTATTTTTTTGTTGAAATCAGGATGGCCTATGCAGACCGCGACACGCCCTACGGGCGCGCACAAGCGCGCGCTGATCGCCGGATCTATCGGCAACTTTATTGAATGGTATGAGTTTGCGGTCTACGGCTTTCTGGCGACGGTTATCGCCCGGAACTTCTTTCAGCTGGCCGGCGAGGCGCCACTGACGGGCCTGATCCTGACCTACGCCTCCTTCGCTATCGCCTTTTTCTTCCGTCCGCTAGGCGCCATTATTTTTGGCCGCATCGGCGATCGAATCGGCCGCAAGCCGACGCTGATCGTCGTCCTGGTGATGATGACGCTCGCCACCACGGCAATTGGCCTGGTACCGACGTATGCCAGCATCGGGGTAGCGGCCCCGCTGATTTTGACCGGGCTGCGCATTCTGCAGGGGCTGTTTGCCGGCGGGGAGTATGGCGGTGCCGTCTCGCTGATGACCGAGTTTGCGCCTCGCGGCAAGCGCGGCCTGTATGGCGCATGGCAATCCTTCACCGTCGCCCTCGGCCTGCTGGCCGGCGCCGGGGTCGTCGCCCTGATATCCGCGGTGCTGAGCCCGGAAGAGCTCCATGCCTGGGGCTGGCGAATTCCGTTCTTCCTCGCCATCCCGATGGGGGTAGTCGCACTCTGGCTGCGGGTGAAAATGGAAGAGACGCCGGGGTTTCTCCGCCAGCAGCAACAGCAACAGCAGCGTCCGCAGGCCAGCGCCGACCTGAGCCATACTCTGAAAGCGATTATCACCGGCATCGGCCGCCTGATGGTCTGGTCCGCCGCAGGCTACACCTACCTGGTGATTATGCCCGCCTACCTGCAGTCGGCGCTGCACACCGGCTTTAACCAGGCGCTGCTGATCGCGGTGATCTCCAATATTGGCTTTGCGCTCACCATTCTTCCTGCCGGGATACTCAGCGATAAGTGGGGTCGGCGTAACGTGATGGTGATGGCCGCGGTGCTGCTGCTGATACTGGCGCTGCCGCTGCTGAAAATTCTTCAGGCGGAATCCAGCACGCTGCTGATAAAAGGCGCGGTGGTGCTCATTGCTGGCGGTCTGGTGGGGGTGCTGGCAGGGCCGGGACCGGCGATGCTGGCAGAGATGTTCCCGACAAGGGTGCGCTATACCGGCCTTGGGCTGGCCTATTCGCTCTCTAATGCGGTGTTTTCCGGCTGCGCCGGGCTGATTATTACCGGCCTGATTAAACAGACCGGTAATCTTGATATTCCGGCTTACTACGTCATGGCGACGGCGGTAGTCAGTATCATCGCGCTGATGACGCTCAATAAGAACGATCACCTGCGCTCGCTGGACGAGTAGCCGCCGGGCAGCGTGCGCCCGGCGTTAATCAGCTGCGCTGGCGCACGGCTTCAAACAAGCAAATGCCGGTCGCGACGGAGACGTTCAGCGAGGAGACGCTGCCGGCCATCGGAATGCTGATCAGCTCATCGCAGTGTTCGCGCGTCAGGCGGCGCATCCCTTCACCCTCGGCACCCATCACCAGCGCCATCGGGCCGGTCATCTTACTCTGGAAGAGGGTATGGTCCGCTTCACCGGCGGTGCCGACGATCCAGACGTTCTCTTCCTGCAGCAGACGCATGGTGCGCGCGAGGTTAGTCACGCGGATCAGCGGTACGTTTTCCGCCGCGCCGCAGGCGACTTTTTTCGCCGTCGCGTTCAGCTGCGCCGAACGGTCGCGCGGCACGATCACCGCGTGTACGCCAGCGGCATCGGCGCTGCGCAGGCAGGCGCCAAGGTTATGCGGATCGGTAACGCCGTCGAGAATCAGCAGCAGCGGCTGATCGAGAGAGGCGAGCAGTTCAGGCAGGTCGTTCTCCTGGTACTGACGTCCCGGCTTCACGCGGGCAATAATCCCCTGATGCACGGCGCCTTCGCTTTTCTCATCGAGAAACTGGCGGTTAGCGACCTGAATCACCACGCCCTGGGCTTCCAGCGCATGGATCAGCGGCAGCAGGCGTTTATCCTCGCGGCCTTTGAGAATATAGACTTCCTGAAAACGCTCAGGAGCGCGCTCCAGCAGGGCCTGCACCGCGTGGATGCCGTAAATCATTTCACTCATTGATGTACTCGTTGCTTGTTAATATTGCCGTTCGGCTTTACAGGCCGGATGTACCGGCCTGTAAGATTGATGCCCGCTTACTCAGCGGTTTTCTTTTTCGCCGCGCGCTTCGCTTTGGTTGCGGCAGCTATTTTCTGCGTTTTGGTCGACGGCTTCTTCGCTTTTTTCTCGCCTTTAGGCTGGGCAGCCTGGGGCTGAGACTTGCCTTTCTCTTTGCGGAAGGCGCTATCCGGCTCGAAGTTGACCTGCTTACCGGCCTGGCGACGACGCCCGGAAGGTTTGCCGGCGTTCGACTTTTTCGCCTTCTCGCGCTCGGTCTTGCCGACGTTGCGCGGGGCGCGTTCGCTGGAGATCAGCGAGAAGTCGATTTTACGCTCGTCCATATTGACCGCTTCCACGCGGACTTCCACGCGATCGCCCAGTCGATAGGTCTGACCGCCGGACTCGCCGATCAGACGCTGCCCGACCTGGTCAAAGCGGTAATAGTCGTTATCCAGAGATGACACGTGCACCAGGCCGTCGATAAACAGCTCGTCCAGGCGGACGAAGAAGCCAAAGCCGGTGACGCTGGCAATCACGCCCTTAAAGACGTTGCCTACCTGATCCAGCATAAAGTCACACTTCAGCCAGTCAGAGACCTCGCGGGTCGCTTCGTCGGCACGACGTTCGGCCATCGAACAGTGCGCGCCCAGCTGCAGCATCTCTTCCATGCTGTAGTGCCAGCCGCCGGTTTCAGTGCTGTTGCCTTTGTGCCCCTGCTCTTTCGCCAGCAGATACTTAATGGCGCGGTGCAGCGACAGGTCAGGATAGCGGCGAATAGGCGAGGTGAAGTGCGCGTAGGACTGCAGCGCCAGGCCAAAGTGGCCGCGGTTTTCCGGATCGTAGACCGCCTGCTTCATCGAGCGCAGCAGCATGGTTTGCAGCATCTCGTGGTCAGGACGATCGGCGATGGAGGTCAGCAGCTCGGCGTAGTCGCGCGGCTCCGGCTTGTTGCCACCAGGCAGCTCCAGACCGAGCTCCGCCAGGACCGTGCGGAAAGCGGTGATCGCTTCAGTGGTCGGCTTATCGTGGATACGGAACAGGGCCGGCTCCAGCGCCTTCTCAACGAAGCGAGCGGCGGAGATGTTCGCCAGAATCATACACTCTTCGATAAGCTTATGGGCGTCGTTACGCTGGGTCTGCTCAATACGCTCGATGCGGCGTTCAGCGTTAAAGATGAACTTCGCTTCTTCACTTTCAAAGGAGATGCCGCCGCGTTCTTCGCGCGCGCTATCGAGGACTTTGTAAAGGGTGTGCAGCTCTTCGATATGCTTCACCAGTGGCGCGTACTGCTCACGCAGCTCGCCGTCGCCCTGCAGCATATGCCATACCTTGGTATAGGTCAGGCGCGCGTGCGAGCTCATTACCGCTTCATAGAATTTGTAGCCGGTCAGACGGCCTTTTGACGAAATCGTCATTTCGCAAACCATGCACAGGCGATCGACCTGCGGGTTCAGCGAGCACAGGCCGTTAGAGAGCACTTCCGGCAGCATCGGTACCACCTGCGAAGGGAAGTAGACCGAGGTGCCGCGGCTGCGCGCTTCGCCGTCCAGCGGCGTACCGGGACGCACGTAGTAGCTTACGTCGGCAATGGCGACCCACAGGCGCCAGCCGCCGCCGCGTTTCTTCTCGCAGTAAACCGCGTCATCAAAGTCGCGGGCGTCCTCACCATCGATGGTGACCAGCGGCAGATCGCGTAAATCAACGCGGCCGATTTTCGCCTCTTCCGGCACCTGCTCTTTGAGCACGGATACCTGTTTTTCCACCTCTGGTGGCCAGGTGTAAGGGATTTCATGGGTGCGCAGCGCCATATCGACCGCCATGCTGGTGCCCATGTTATCGCCCAGCACCTCAACGATTTTGCCCACCGCTTTCGTGCGACGGGTCGGGCGCTGGGTCAGTTCAACGACCACCACAAAGCCCATCCGCGCGCCCATGACTTCTTCAGGCGGGATCAGGATATCAAAGCTCAGGCGGCTGTCGTCAGGGACCACGAAGCCCACGCCGGCGTCGGTGAAGTAGCGGCCGACGATCTGGCTGGTTTTTGGCACCAGCACCCGCACAATACGCGCTTCGCGGCGGCCTTTACGGTCCGCGCCCAGCGGCTGCGCCAGCACCTGATCGCCATGAATACAGGTTTTCATCTGCTCAGACGACAGGTACAGGTCGTCTTTACGCCCCTCGACGCGCAGGAAGCCAAAGCCATCGCGATGGCCGATAACCACGCCTTTGAGCAGGTCAAGACGCTCCGGCAGGGCATAGCACTGACGACGGGTAAACACCAGCTGCCCGTCGCGCTCCATGGCGCGCAGGCGGCGGCGTAGCCCTTCTAACTGCTCATCGCCTTCGATATTCAGTTCTATCGCCAGCTCGTCTCGGCTGGCCGGTTTTTCACGTTTTGCTAAATGATCGAGGATAAATTCCCGGCTAGGGATTGGATTCGCATACTTTTCAGCTTCGCGGTCCTGGAAAGGATCTTGTGACATGTCGGTTCCTCCGTTGTCATCTCTGATGAGAGTTTACGTCACTCCACCAGTAATAATTTATAAAGCGGTTGATTCTCTTCAACCAAATCAGCCAGCGTGTAGTTATCAAGTTCCTTAAGAAAACTTTGCGCCGCTTCTGCAAGCGCCTGTTTCAGGCGACACGCGGGAGTAATGTGGCAAAATTCGCTGCTGCAGTTGACCAGCGATAGCGGCTCAAGGTCGCGAACCACGTCACCTACACGAATCGTTTTTGCCGGCTTACCGAGGCGGATCCCCCCGTTCTTTCCCCGCACTGCCATAACGTAACCAGAGCGACTCAGCTGATTGATTATTTTTACCATATGATTACGCGACACGCCGTAGACCTCCGTCACTTCGGAGATACTCGTCATTCGGCCATCCGGTAGCGACGCCATGTAGATAAGCGCTCGTAATCCGTAATCAGTGAAACTCGTTAACTGCACAGCAACCTCAGGGTAAGGGAAAAGCGGTGAATCCGCAGGGTATGACTATATTGATGATAAACCAGCCGACGCACAGGCCGCTAATTTATTTGAAATGGGGCGGGTAGGCAGCAAAAACAAGGGGCGCCCAATCGGCGCCCCTGGAGATAATTATGCGTCGAACGGGTCGCGCAGAATCATCGTCTCGGTACGGTCAGGACCGGTAGAGATAATATCAACCGGTACGCCGGTCAGCTCTTCAATACGCGCGATGTAGTTCAGCGCCGCCTGCGGCAGGCCGCTACGCTCTTTCACGCCGAAGGTGGTTTCGGACCAGCCCGGCATGACTTCGTAGATCGGCTCAATGCCTTCCCAGTTGTCGGCTGCCAGCGGAGTGGTGGTCACTTCGCGGCCGTCCGGCAGACGGTAAGCTACGCAGATTTTAACTTCTTTCAGGCCGTCCAGCACGTCCAGCTTGGTCAGGCAGAAGCCGGACAGGGAGTTGATCTGCACCGCGCGACGGATCGCCACGATATCCAGCCAGCCGGTACGACGACGACGGCCGGTAGTGGCGCCGAATTCGTTACCCTGCTTGCACAGGAACTCGCCGATGTCATCAAACAGCTCGGTCGGGAACGGACCTGCCCCTACGCGAGTAGAGTAAGCTTTGATGATACCCAGAACGTAATCCACATAACGCGGACCCAGGCCGGAGCCGGTTGCCACGCCACCTGCGGTGGTGTTGGAGGAGGTTACGTACGGATAGGTACCGTGGTCGATATCCAGCAGAGTGCCCTGCGCGCCTTCGAACATCACGAAGTCGCCGCGCTGACGCGCCTGATCCAGCAGATCGGAGACGTCTACAACCATCGCCGTCAGGATGTCGGCAATCGCCATCACGTCATCAAGGACTTTTTGATAATCAACCGCTTCCGCTTTGTAGAAGTTCACCAGCTGGAAGTTGTGATATTCCATCACTTCTTTCAGTTTGTCAGCGAAGGTGGCTTTATCAAACAGGTCACCCACGCGCAGACCGCGGCGAGCGACTTTATCTTCGTAAGCAGGCCCGATGCCGCGACCGGTGGTACCGATAGCTTTCGCACCGCGTGCTTTTTCACGCGCAACGTCCAGCGCAACGTGATAATCGAGGATAAGCGGACAGGCTTCGGACAGCAGCAGACGCTCACGGACAGGGATACCACGGTCTTCCAGTCCTTTCATTTCTTTCATCAGCGCAGCCGGAGACAGCACAACACCGTTACCGATGATGCTGGTGACATTTTCGCGGAGAATACCTGATGGAATAAGATGCAGGACGGTTTTTTCACCGTTGATTACGAGAGTATGGCCTGCGTTGTGACCACCCTGGTAGCGCACAACATATTTAGCCCGTTCAGTCAGGAGATCGACGATCTTCCCTTTACCTTCGTCACCCCATTGGGTGCCCAGTACGACGACGTTGTTGCCCATTTTTCAAAATCACCGTTTGCTTAAAAATGGATTCTACCATCGCTTTTTCAGAGTTACAGCACTTTTTGCACTCAATATCAGCCAGGTCTGGCCATTTTTTGATCAGCCCAGTGATTTCGTCAACATGTAGTAGATGACTATCCCGGCAACCACAAGACCGCCGCCAAAACGGCGTAATAAATTATCAGGCAGCTGGCTCATTGTGGCGATCATTCGACGCCAGGCGCGCGGATAAAGCAGCGGACCCAGCCCTTCAAGTACTAAAACCAGCGCCAGTGCCAGCCAGATTGTTGAGTTCATGATTAACCTTTAGAGAGAAACGAAACCCGCATCGCCGCAGAGCATCAGGGCCTGAGTCATGATGCTTTTTGCCCATGTTGCATATTGTCCGGCATTTCGCGTTGATTATGCACTTTTTTTGCAGAAAAAACGTATAACCCATTGTGTTAAGAGTTATTTCTGGAATTAAAAATATAAAAAAGGCGCCTTTCTCAAGGCGCCTTTTCGCTGACTAAATCGCTTATTTGCGAGCGGAGTCAGGTGACTTCATGTAGCGGAAGAAATCGCTGTCCGGGCTGAGAACCATCACATCCTGGTTACCCTGGAAGCTGTTCTCATAGGCGCGCAGGCTACGGATAAAGGCATAGAAGCCCGGATCCTGGCTAAACGCATCGGCAAACAGCTTGGCCGACTCTGCATCGCCTTCACCACGCATGATGCGGCCCTGGCGCTCGGCTTCTGCCAGCGTCTTGGTCACTTCATAGTCCGCGGTAGCGCGCAGCTTCTCAGCCTCTTCCTGGCCCTGTGAACGGTGGCGACGGGCAACCGCTTCACGCTCAGCGCGCATACGGTTATAAATCGCTTCAGAGACTTCGGCCGGCAGGTTGATCTGCTTGATTCGTACGTCGACGACTTCAATACCCAGCGCCGCCATACTGTTCGGGTTAACAACCGGAACCTTGCCGTTAGTTTCTGCCGATACGCGCTCCGCCGCTTTGGCGATAGCATCGTCAGCGGCCGGCGTGCTGACTTCATCTTCGGTGCCCGCTGAGCCGGAGTTCAGCGCATCGCGCACTTCCAGCGTCAGACGACCGCGGGAATCGGTTACGATATCCTTCACGTCCAGACGACCAATCTCAGAACGCAGACGGTCAGAGAATTTACGCTTCAGCAGCACCTCGGCCTGGGAGACGTCGCCGCCGCCGGTAGCCAGATAGTAACGGCTGAAGTCGCTGATACGCCACTTGATGTAGGAGTCGACGATCAGGTCTTTCTTCTCTTTGGTAACAAAGCGATCGGCCTGATTATCCATGGTCTGAATACGCGCATCGAGCGTTTTCACGGACTCAATAAACGGGATCTTGAAGTGCAGACCCGGCGAATAGACCAGCGGTTTATTTTCGCTATCGCGCAGTACCTTACCAAAACGCAGCGTAATACCGCGCTCGCCCTCTTTGACCACAAAGATAGACATGTAAAGCACTACCAGCACGATGGCAATAATCGCAATTACAGGTTTACGCATCGTTATTCCCCCTGACGCTGGTAGTCGTTACGCTGCGCGTTAGCGCGACGTTGGTCCATAATGTTGCCATCCGTAGTGGTCGACGTGGTGCTGGCGCTGCTTGAGCTGGAAGCAGGCGGCAGGCGCAGCAGATCGTTCGCACCGCTGCTATTGCCCTTTGCTGCCGGCGTACCGGCGCCTTTTAGCATCTGGTCCAGAGGCAGAACCATCAGATTGCCGCCCTTATCGTTAACCAGCACTTTACGGGTATGGCTCAGCACTTTTTCCATGGTTTCGATATACAGACGCTCACGGGTAATCTCCGGCGCGGCTTTGTACTCAGGCAGGATCTTCGCAAAGCGCGCGACCTCACCCTGAGCTTCAAGAACGGTCTGAGTCTTGTACGCACGCGCCTCTTCGAGGATACGCTGCGCTGCACCGTTAGCTCGCGGCTGCACTTCGTTGGTATAAGCTTCGGCTTCACGGATGTACTGCTGCTCGTTCTCACGCGCGGCAATCGCATCATCAAACGCGGCCTTCACCTCTTCCGGCGGACGTGCCGTCTGGAAGTTGACGTCCAGCAGGGTAATACCCATATCGTACGGGCGAATCGTCTCTTCCAGCTCGCGCTGGGTATCGCTACGAATCACGGTACGGCCTTCAGTCAGAATACGGTCCATGGTGTACTTGCCGATAACGCCTCGCAGGGCGCTGTCGGTTGCCTGACGCAGGCTATCGTCGGCGCTGGCAACGCTAAACAGGTAGCGTTCTGGATCGGTTACCCGATACTGCACGTTCATCTCAACGCGCACGACGTTTTCATCAGACGTCAGCATGACGCCAGAAGCCGCCAGTTCACGTACCGATTCAACGTTGACTGCCTGAACGTTATCGATAAAGGTTGGCTTCCAGTTAAGACCCGGCTCAACCAGATGGCTGAATTTACCAAAGCGAGTCACCACACCACGTTCCGCTTCCTTGATGGTATAGAAACCGCTGGCTGCCCAGATAATAACGGCGGCTGCGGCAACGATGCCGACAATGCGTCCGCCCATAGGCCCGCGAGGTCCCTGAGAGCCGCTAGCGCCTCCCTGTCCCCCTTTGCCGCCGCCGAGACCGCCAAGTTTTTTACTTAACTTGCGGAAGATATCATCCAGATCGGGCGGCCCCTGCTCGCGACCACCTTTATTGCCATTTCCCCCGGAGTTGCCGCCTTGGTTATTGCTGCTCCCCCACGGGTCGCGGTCCTGTCCGTTATTACCGGGCTGATTCCACGCCATGTATATGCTCCATATTTGTTTTTGATATCCCCACAGGGGTTAATATCTTCAGGCAAGCTGCAAGGTCAAATCACGTAATCAACCAGCGCTGGCTCTTGTTTACAGAGGCGACGCCAGTCAACGATCGGCATGCGCACCTGCAGACTCACGCTGCCGTCATCCTCCAGCCACTCTTTTTCTATCGCCTGAAGCTGATAGAACCGACTTCTCAGTCGCCCTTCCTGCGGCGGTAAGCGCAGCGTGTGCTGAGCCACTTCACCGGAAAGCCGTTCCGTCAAAGCCTGAAAAAGCAGCGGTACCCCAACTCCGGTCTGCGCAGAGAGCCAGACCCGAATCGGTTTATTCTCTTCATCCCGGTCGATACGCGGTTCAAAATCGTCAAGCATGTCGATTTTGTTCATCACCAGCAGCACCGGGATCTCATCGGCCTCGATTTCAGCGAGAACCGTATTCACGGCATCAATGTTTTCCTGCAGACGGACGTCGGCTGCGTCAATCACGTGCAGCAGCAGCGTCGCCTGACGCGTCTCCTGCAGCGTGGCTTTAAACGCGGCGACCAAATCGTGCGGCAGGTGACGAATAAAGCCTACGGTGTCCGCCAGCACGGTTTCACCTACGTCAGTGACGTCGATGCGGCGCAGCGTCGGGTCCAGAGTCGCGAACAGTTGGTCCGCCGCGTAAACCTCAGCTTCGGTTATCTGGTTAAACAGCGTTGATTTCCCGGCGTTGGTGTACCCCACCAGCGACACGGTGGGAATATCGGCTTTGGCTCGTGACCGCCGTCCCTGTTCACGCTGCTTTGATACTTTTTCCAGCCGCCCGAGGATCTGCATAATGCGGTTACGCAGCAGTCGACGGTCAGTCTCGAGCTGGGTTTCACCCGGGCCACGCAAACCAATCCCGCCCTTCTGTCTTTCAAGGTGGGTCCAGCCGCGTACCAGGCGCGTCGCCATATGGCGCAGCTGCGCCAGCTCAACCTGAAGTTTCCCTTCGTGGGTGCGCGCTCGCTGGGCGAAAATATCTAAAATAAGTCCTGTACGATCGATAACCCGGCATTCGCACAGCTGCTCCAGGTTGCGTTCCTGGGCTGGGCTCAGGGCATGATCGAACAGCACGACCGACGCGCCAGTCGCTTTTACGGCTTCCGCAATTTCGACAGCCTTACCTTCACCAACAAAATATTTCGGGTGCGGTGCTTTACGGCTACCGGTAATCACCTGCATTGCTTCGACACCGGCAGAGGAGACCAGGGATTCAAACTCCTGAAGGTCTTCCATATCTTTGTCTTGCGAAAAATAGATGTGTACCAGCACCGCCTGCTCACCGGCATCATAACGGTCAAACAAGCGTAAACCCCTTCTAAAATACCAGCGGGGAACAGAGTCACTCGTGGTCTTTCTGGCTGCGTGAGTATTGGCCTTACTCGTTTACCCCAGCCATTTACGGCTGTAAACGCCTGGGGATTCACTACATACCGCCTTCCTGCAACCCAAACTCATAGAGTAAAATCTGGCTCCCCGCCTGGAAAAACAGCATTAACCTTACTCGGCGTCTTCGCTGTCTTGCTGCGGCGCAGAAGAACCCTGCGCGCTACCACCGTGGTGATAGTTGCTTGTACCGCCGCCAGCATTATTGCTGTGGTGAGACACCGGGCGAGACGGAACAACGGTAGAAATTGCGTGCTTGTAGACCATCTGGCTGACCGTGTTCTTCAACAGGATCACGAACTGATCGAAAGACTCAATTTGCCCTTGCAGCTTAATACCATTCACCAAATAAATAGAAACCGGAACGCGTTCCCGACGCAAAGCGTTCAGGAACGGATCTTGTAAAGATTGCCCCTTAGCCATTCTCTCTTTTCCTTATATGTATGCTTGTTTTGTACTCAGAACCTTACGATTCTTAAAAAAAATTACGCACGATACCGTTTAATTGTACACGTTCAGTCCTAGCTCGCACCAACTACCTGTAATACTTTGTTGAGCGCCTGTTCAGGTTGTTCACTGTCTAACCAGTGAATATCTTCCCAGCCGCGCAACCAGGTTATCTGACGCTTGGCTAACTGTCTCGTGGCGCAAACACCTCGATAAACCATTTCATCATACGGGATCTCGCCATCAAGGTATGACCACATCTGGCGATATCCTACACAACGAATGGAAGGCATATCCGTATGCAAATCTCCGCGGGCAAATAGCGCCCGTACTTCTGCTTCAAAACCCGAAGCTAACATCTGATGAAAACGCTGTTCAATGCGCTGATGGAGCAGTTCCCGGCTCGCCGGGGCGATGGCGAACTGATGCACCTTGTACGGCAGAGCGTCTCCCGACGTTTGCGTCAGTTCCGTTAAAGTTTTACCCGAAATGAAAAAAACTTCCAGTGCTCGGGAAAGTCTTTGCGGATCATTTGGATGAATACGCGCGGCGGCGACGGGATCGATCTCCTGTAGCTGCCGGTGCAGTGCGTGCCACCCCTGCTCTGCTGCCTGTTGCTCAATCTTTGCTCTGACCTCAGGATCTGCCGACGGTAGCGGCGAAAGCCCTTCCAGCAACGCTTTGAAATACAACATTGTTCCGCCAACCAGTAGCGGAATACGCCCGGCAGCGACGATATCCGCCATTTCTGCCAGCGCATCGCGACGAAAGTCCGCCGCGGAGTAAGCCTCTGCCGGGTCGAGAATATCCAGCAGTCGATGCGGCGCTGCACTCAGCTCTGCCGCCTCCGGCTTGGCCGTACCAATGTCCATTCCACGATAGATAAGGGCGGAATCGACACTAATCAACTCTACCGGTAAAATTTTACGCAAAGCAATGGCCAGCGCCGTTTTACCGGAGGCCGTTGGGCCCATTAAAAATATTGCCTTAGGCAGGCTCGCCTCAGTTACATCACTCATCTTTCAGGGCATTCATCGCCGAATTCAGGTCAACGGGTTGTAACAGGCCACCCGGCGGAGCTTTTACCAGCTGCGGACATAAACGCTCTACGTCCGCCAGCACGCTAATCGCCTGCGCCATATTCCACTGCGCGTGCTCGCTCGCCAGATTACGCGCGATCCACTGCGCGATGTCACCGACGTCAAATGCGTTTCGCTGCGCCAGGTAGCCTATCAGTTCAGGAATCAAGATTTGTAAATTTTGTTGTCTTAAGGGTAAAGGCACCGCGCGAACCGTCAAATGCTGCGCATCGGACTGCAGATCGATACCCAAAGTCACCAGCGCCGCCTGCGCTTTCGCCAGCGCGTCCTTTTCCGCGCCCGAGACCTTTAGCCGCAGCGGGATCAGCAGCGGCTGTCCGCATACCGGCTCCCCGGCGGGTGTCAGCTGGGCCTGACGCAGCCAGCGTTCGGCCACCGGCAGCGCCAGAAGCGCCAGCCTGCCGTTGCGCTCCAGCAGCGCGCAATCACCCTCAACGATGGTCAGCACGCGGCCAAAGCTTTGGCTGTGCCCGGATAAACCTTCCGCCGCGGGCGCCGGGGCGCTACTTTTACGCTCGGCGGCCGGCGTCTCGAGCAGCTGACGATACAGGGCCCCCTGCTGCTTTTGGTATCCCGGCTGCGCGTGCGGCCAGCCGGTGCTGGCTCCGCCAGACGAGCTGGAAGGCTCGCGCGGCGTTTCGCGGCCGTAGCGCGCGGCGGCTGGCTCTCGTGCGGAAACCGGCTGAGCAAAATGGTTAGCGCCGGCCGCGATCCGATTCTCCGGTATCTGCAGACGCGGCGGCTGGCCCTCATCCTCTCCCGCCAGCGGCGCGCTGAGCTGCTGCTGGAGGACGCTGAGCACCCCTTGATAGATAAAATCATGGACCAGCCGGGACTGGTGAAAACGCACTTCATGCTTCGCCGGATGGACGTTGACATCCACCTGGTGCGGGTCAATCTCAAGGTACAGGACAAAAGCCGGCTGCTGATCGGCCCCGAGCTTATCTTCACAGGCCTGGCGAATAGCGTGGTTGATCAGCCGATCGCGCATCATACGGCCGTTGACGTAGCAGTACTGGATCTCCGCCAGCGCCGGATTGGTATGCAGCGGATCGGCCACCCAGCCGCTGAGGGTCAGATCGCCGTGCTGCCACTCAATCGCCAGCGCCTGCTCGAGGAACGGCGTACCGCAGATAGCCCCCAGCCGCCGCTCGCGCTGTCCGCCCGCGGGTACGGCGCGATACTGGCGCATCGCCTTGCCGTTATGGCTGAGATTAATCGTGACGTCGAAACGCGCCAGCGCGATGCGGCGGACGATTTCATCGATGTGGTTGAATTCCGTCTTTTCGGTACGCATAAACTTGCGGCGTGCCGGAGTGTTATAGAACAGATCCAGCACTTCCAGCGTGGTGCCGACCGGGTGCGCCGCCGGCTTGACGGTCACGTCCTGATCGCGCCCTTCGGCGTAGGCCTGCCAGGCCTCCTGCTGCTCCGCCGTGCGGGAGGTCAGGGTCAGCCGCGCCACCGAGCTGATACTGGCCAGCGCTTCCCCGCGAAAGCCAAGGCTGATGATGGCTTCCAGATCGTCAAGAGAGGCAATTTTACTGGTGGCGTGGCGAGCCAGCGCCAGCGCCAGCTCGTCCTTTTTGATGCCGCAGCCGTTGTCCCGAATGCGGATAAGCTTCGCGCCGCCGCGTTCGATATCAATATCAATTCGGGTCGCGCCGGCATCAAGGCTGTTTTCGACCAGCTCCTTAACCACCGACGCCGGACGTTCCACCACCTCCCCTGCGGCAATCTGGTTGGCGAGCTGCGGCGGCAGAACCTGAATCGGCATGACTGACTCCTTAATTTATCAACGTCCTGCCAGGCGACGCGGCGCTGGCCGTTTGTGCGGGCTCGCCGCGCGGGGCTGATTGCAGCGGGTGCTGCATAAAGTAATTACGCAGACCGTTATAAATCGCTTCGGCAAGCTGCTGCTGATAGTTGTCGCTGGCCAACAGCCGCTCTTCGCCGGTGTTGCTGATAAAGCCGGTTTCGACGAGGATCGACGGAATATCCGGCGAACGCAGCACGCCAAGGCTGGCGTGTTCCGGACGGCGCTTGTGGAGATCGCCGACCCGCTGCAGCTGGCTCAATACGTTAGTCGCCACATCATACCCGACGCGCTGGGAATGGCCGAACTGTAAATCCAGTACCGCCTGGCTCAGGTAGGGGTCCGACTGGCTGTTCGCCAGCACGTCGCCCGCGCCGCCGAGCAGCTCGGACTGCTTCTCATGCTGCTCAAGCCAGCCCGCCATTTCGCTATTGGCGCGACGGTTAGACAGCACCCATACCGACGCGCCGGTCGCGTCACGGTTCGGCGCCGCATCGGCGTGAATCGACACCAGGAAGTTGGCATTTTGCTTACGGGCGACGTCAGAACGACCCATCACCGAAATAAAGTAGTCGCCGTCGCGGGTCAGCACCGGCTTGAACAGCGGATCGGCGTTCAGCAGCGTACGCAGCTTGCGGGCAATCGCAATCGTCACGTTCTTCTCTTTGGTACCATCCGGGCCGATCGCGCCCGGATCCTGGCCGCCGTGGCCGGCGTCGATCGCAATAATGACCTTATCGTCCGTCGCCACCGCGCGCGCGGCCGGCCGCGTCACGGGCTGACTCTCAGTCATCACCGTTTGCCGTTCGTTACCGGATGACTTAAACGGATTGCGCGCCGGCGCCACCGGCACCGGACGTGGGGCGATCGTCGGCGTCTCCACCCGCTTCACGACCGCCGGAGGCGGTGGAGGCGGCGGCGGAACGTCGGCGTTAATCGTGAACACCACGGTATAATTAGAGCCGTTTTGCTGCTTCACCGCGCGGGTTTTACCGTCTTCCGTCAGGTCCACCAGCAGGCGCAGAGACTGGGTATCCTGCGCGGCGCCCGCGCGGATGCTTTTCACCAGGTTGCTGCCGCTAAACAGCAGCGGTAATCCCTGCAGGGTGCCGGTCTGCTTGATATCCAGCGCCACCGTGCGTTTGCCCTGCGGGCTAAAGGAGTATTCGGGATCGCCGATAAAGCTAATGGTAATACGGGCCTGCCGATCTCCGTTAGAGACCTGGATATCGGATAAACTTGCCGCAAGGGTCTGCATGCTAAACAGCATCAGCGCAGCGGCCAGCCAGGGGGTTATGCGATATTTCATCCCGCGATCCTTCAGGCTAAACGCGCCAGTAAAGACTCACCCAATGAGGAGACTGCCGTTACGCGCGCCTCACGCCCTTGTGCCTGATACTCAAGATGAATTTCGACATCCGGCTCGGGCAGCACGCCCGCGCCCTGCTGCGGCCATTCAACCAGGCAGATAGCATCGTCAGTAAAATAGTCACGGATCCCCATAAACTCGAGCTCTTCGGGGTCCGCCAGGCGGTAGAGATCAAAGTGATACACCATCAGGTTTTCGAGGGTGTACGGCTCCACCAGCGTGTAGGTAGGGCTTTTGACATTCCCGCGGTGGCCGAGTGCGTGTAAAAAGCCGCGGCTGAAGGTAGTTTTACCCGCGCCTAAATCGCCATACAGATAGATGACCGTGGCGCCCGTGCAGAGCCGTGCAATGCGGTTGCCAAGGTCCAGGGTTGCCTGCTCGTCGGGTAAAGGAATCACTCGGTTAATCATGGTCTACGTCAATCACATCCGGGTTAACAACACGCCTGAGCGTGGAAAAGAGATCGGTCGCCAGCATCCCACGGGTGCCATCTCTGGCAGCCAGTCGGTCTGCGGCTTCGCCGTGCGCCACGCAACCGGCGCAGGCAGCATCATACGGCGTCAGCTTTTGCCCTAACAGAGCGGCAATAATGCCGGTGAGCACATCGCCCATTCCGCCGCTGGCCATACCGGCATTGCCGGCATCGATAATACCCATCTCGCCTGCTTCACTGGCCACCACCGTCCCCGCGCCTTTCAGCACGACCACGCCACCATAACGTTTTACCAGACGTTGAGCAGAATGTAAGCGATCGCTTTCAATTTCTGCCACGCTGCAGTCAAGCAGGCGGGCGGCTTCGCCGGGGTGTGGCGTCAGCACGCGATTGTGACGTTTATCGGCATTGATTGCCAGCAGGTTCAACGCATCCGCATCCCACACCATCGGTTTCGTAAAGCTCTCCAGCTGGCGTAGCGCCCGCGTCGCCCATTCGCTTTGACCGAGTCCCGGCCCGATCGCCACCACATCAGCCCACTGCAGGCTATCATCGAGGCTCTGCGGCGTGAGCGCATCCACCATCAGCTCCGGCCTGGCGGTAATAATCGGGGCAATATTTTCCGGATGAGTCAACACCCGCACGAGCCCCGCTCCCGCCCGCAGCGCCGCTTCTCCGGCCATCCTGATGGCGCCAGCGGTGCCGCGGTCGCCGCCAACGATCGCCAGCCTGCCGTGATCGCCTTTATGGGAGGTCGCGCGGCGCGGCGGCAGCCAGCCCGCCAGCTGCGAGGCATCAAAGCGCGCCAGCGGGAACCGTTGTCCGGCAAGCCAGCCGTCGAGGCCCAGGGAGTGGTAGTGCAGCTGACCCACCGCGTCGCG
The DNA here is from genome assembly GCF_006539725.1 of Klebsiella terrigena. Taxonomy (GTDB): domain Bacteria; phylum Pseudomonadota; class Gammaproteobacteria; order Enterobacterales; family Enterobacteriaceae; genus Klebsiella; species Klebsiella terrigena. The sequence continues at coordinate 166,086 of NZ_BJNO01000009.1, forward strand.
GGCTTTACCGGTCAGCAGCCCCGGCTTGAGGGCGATAAACGTTAGCGTGTGCGCCGCATGGATCGCCGCTCCCGGCGTGGTTCCGGTCTGCGCATGGAGCCCGGAGGGGATATCCAGCGCGACTATCGGCGCCGGATGCGCATTGGCGCGCGCGATAAGCTCGGCGGCAGGCCTGCGCGGAGCGCTGCGCAGGCCCGTGCCCAGCAGTCCGTCAATAATCAGCGAGATCGCTTCCGGCCAGGCGATATCCGCCGCGTGGATCGTCCCGCCGGCGTTGAGCCACTCTTCGCGTGCGGCGTGCGCCTCCTCCGGCAGCGGCTTCTCGCTCTCCAGCGCCAGCAGCGTCACCTCAATCCCTTCCGCCTGCGCCAGGCGCGCAACGACGTAGCCGTCGCCGCCGTTGTTGCCGTGGCCGCAAAGAATCAGCCAGTTCTGGCTGCCAGGGTAGCGGCTGCGCGCCAGCTGGAAAGCCGCTTCGCCGGCCCGACGCATGAGCTCAAAGAGGGTCAGCCCGAGGCTATCGGCAGCCTCTTTTTCCGCCCGCTGGAGCGCCTCTGCAGGGCAGATGAAGTGTGGTATACTGACAGGGTTTTTCGTCATTGTATGGTCCATCATGTTACAGCCCCTCGATCTCAATAAGTTAGCGCAACAAATCAAGCAATGGGGCACTGAACTCGGGTTCCAGCAGGTGGGTATTACCGATACCGATCTCAGCGTCAGCGAACCCAAACTGCAGGCATGGCTGGACAAACAGTACCACGGAGAGATGGAGTGGATGGCGCGCCACGGCATGATGCGCGCGCGCCCTCATGAGCTTCTTCCCGGTACGTTACGCGTCATCAGCGTACGGATGAACTACCTGCCCGCGAATGCCGCTTTTGCCCGCACCCTGAAAGATCCCGCGCTTGGCTACGTCAGCCGTTATGCCCTTGGGCGTGATTATCATAAGCTGCTACGTAACCGCCTGAAAAAACTCGGTGAGATGATCCAGGACCAGTGTGCTTCGCTCAATTTTAGACCGTTTGTCGATTCCGCGCCTGTTCTGGAGCGTCCTTTGGCGGAAAAAGCAGGCCTTGGCTGGACGGGCAAGCACTCGCTGATTATTAACCGCGACGCCGGCTCGTTCTTTTTCCTCGGCGAGCTGCTGGTGGATATTCCCCTGCCCGTCGATCGTCCGGTCGCCGAAGAGTGCGGGCGCTGCGTCGCCTGCATGACGATCTGCCCGACCGGCGCCATCGTCGAGCCCTATACCGTCGACGCCCGCCGCTGTATCTCCTATTTGACCATTGAGCTGGAAGGCGCTATCCCCATCGAGTTCCGCCCGCTGATCGGCAACCGCATATACGGCTGCGACGACTGCCAGCTGATTTGCCCGTGGAACCGCTTTTCCCAGCTTACCGATGAAGAGGATTTCAGCCCGCGCAAAGCGCTGCATGCCCCGCCGCTGGTGGAGCTGTTTGCCTGGAGTGAGAGTCATTTTCTGAAGGTGACCGAAGGATCGGCAATTCGCCGCATCGGCCATCTGCGCTGGTTACGCAATATTGCCGTGGCGCTGGGAAATGCGCCGTGGGATGAAGCGCATCTCAAGGCGCTGGAAAGCCGCCGGGGCGAGCATCCGCTTCTCGATGAGCATATCGAGTGGGCAATAGATCAGCAAATCGCCAGGCGTAGCGCCGGCGCGGTTGAGGTGCAGTTGCCGAAGAAACAGCGGCTGGTCAGGGTGGTCGAAAAAGGTCTTCCGCGAGACGCCTGATTCATTCACAGGCTGTGAATAAAAACAAAAACACATTGCGTTTCAACATGCACACGAACGTCAAGTGATCGTATTAACACTTTGAAATGAAATTTTATTGTTAAATTTCAATGAGATGAATTGATACTATTCAAAAGTCGAAGTTTTTCCGCAACGCGTCGTTTGCATTTAACCTGTGGATAACTCTGTTTACAGTATTTTCCGGTATTCAACGGAAGGCATCCCCGGCGCGCTATTGCACTGTGGATAAATTGAGTATGAGGAAGAAA
>NZ_BJNO01000010.1 GCF_006539725.1 Klebsiella terrigena
GTGAGGGGGAGATGAATGTATGAGGCGATGAGTGCTTAACTGAATGGCATGATACGCGTTGAACGGGCTTTTTTACGTTTGTGGCCGGTGCGGGTGTTTGTCAGTCAGGAGGCGTTCCGTTCACCGGACGTCTGGCCGAGAGCCAGAGCCCCGCTGCACGCCTTTTTTTCACAGAACGCTCTGCATGGCGGAGTCAGGAAGGGTTGGTACTATGCGCGTTGAGCGGGGGCGCTATTCCAGCCGACTCGTTAAAAAGGCGCTGATCCCCGTTTCTATCCGCCTGTTTATCGTTTTGTGACATCTTCCATTGTATTTTTTTATATATGAACCGATCTTTTTTCGCGAAGCTTATGGATAATGGCAGCATTTTCCGCTGTGCGTTTTAACGTTCGCGCTATTAATCGCTCACATATTGGTCACATAGTAATAAATTTTGACCATTTGCCAGAATTGCTTATCACTACATGTTGAAAGGTATTAAGGCGTTTATGCTGGCTCATTGCCGGTAGCATAAATTTCTCTGCTGAAAATAGGCTCATGGAGTTTTTTTAATCTTTGCCTGCGGTTTCTCACCCCGGATGTAAAACCAGGTTGGCTGTATTGACGTTTTCCCATTCTGTTGACAGATTGTAGGGCATGAGGGGCATTTCATGGAGAATCCGCACTGCAACTCAGTCGTTTTTGTGAAAGGAATCCCCATCTCTCTCAGCGCCCTCGGGCACAACCGACCAGACCGGGTAAAAAATAAATAAAGGTCTGGCGGAAATATGCAAACAACATCACATCTGGAGCAGAATAATGAGTATTTCCTTGAAAAAGTCAGGGATGCTGAAGCTTGGCCTGAGCCTGGTCGCTCTGACCGTTGCCGCAAGCGTACAAGCTAAGACCCTGGTTTACTGTTCTGAAGGTTCGCCGGAAGGCTTTAACCCACAGCTATTCACCTCTGGTACCACCTATGACGCCAGCTCGGTGCCAATCTATAACCGCCTGGTAGAATTCAAAACCGGGACCACCGAAGTTATTCCTGGCCTGGCTGAAAAATGGGAAGTGAGCGAGGACGGTAAAACCTATACCTTCCACCTGCGTAAAGGCGTGAAGTGGCAGGACAATAAAGACTTTAAACCAACCCGCGATCTTAATGCCGATGACGTCGTGTTCTCATTCGATCGTCAGAAAAACGCGCAAAACCCGTACCATAAAGTCTCTGGCGGCAGCTATGAATACTTCGAAGGTATGGGCCTGCCGGACCTGATTAGCGAAGTGAAGAAAGTGGACGACAATACCGTCCAGTTCGTGCTGACTCGTCCTGAATCTCCGTTCCTCGCCGACCTGGCGATGGACTTCGCCTCTATTCTGTCAAAAGAGTATGCTGACAACATGCTGAAAGCCGGCTCGCCGGAGAAAGTGGACCTCAACCCGATTGGTACCGGTCCGTTCCAGCTGCTGCAGTACCAGAAAGATTCGCGCATCCTCTACAAAGCCTTCCCGGGCTACTGGGGCACCAAGCCGAAGATCGACCGCCTGGTCTTCTCTATCACGCCTGATGCCTCCGTGCGCTACGCCAAGCTGCAGAAAAATGAGTGCCAGATCATGCCGTATCCGAACCCGGCTGACATCGCGCGCATGAAAGAAGATAAAAATCTTACCCTGCTGGAGCAGCCGGGTCTGAACGTCGGCTACCTCTCGTTCAACACCGAGAAGAAGCCGCTGGATAATGTCAAAGTCCGTCAGGCTCTGACCTATGCGGTCAACAAAGAAGCGATCATCAAAGCCGTTTACCAGGGCGCAGGCCAGGCGGCGAAGAACCTGATTCCGCCGACCATGTGGGGCTATAACGACGACGTTAAAGACTACAGCTACGATCCGGAAAAAGCGAAAGCGCTGCTGAAAGAAGCCGGCATGGAAAAAGGCTTCACCATCGACCTGTGGGCAATGCCGGTACAGCGTCCGTACAACCCGAACGCGCGCCGTATGGCTGAGATGATTCAGGCCGACTGGGCCAAAGTTGGCGTCCAGGCCAAGATCGTGACCTACGAGTGGGGCGAATACCTCAAGCGCGCGAAAGCGGGCGAGCATCAGACCGTGATGATGGGCTGGACCGGTGATAATGGGGATCCGGATAACTTCTTCGCGACGCTGTTCAGCTGCGCGGCGGCGAAAGACGGCTCCAACTACTCCCGCTGGTGCTACAAGCCGTTTGAAGATCTGATTCAGCCGGCTCGCGCAACCGACGACCATAACAAGCGTATTGAACTCTACAAACAGGCCCAGGTAGTGATGCACGATCAGGCTCCGGCGCTGATTATCGCTCACTCCACCGTATTTGAGCCGGTGCGTAAAGAAGTCAAAGGCTACGTGGTCGATCCGTTAGGCAAACACCACTTCGAAAACGTCTCAATCGAATAATAAACAGTGTGGTCCCCCTCTCCCTTCCCGGGAGAGGGAATTGACAATTGTGAGCAATGCAGACGTCCTGTCACCAGGCAGAACGTCACTATAGAGAATCCGGGTTATGTTGCAGTTCATCCTCCGACGTTTGGGACTTGTCATCCCGACATTTATCGGTATTACCCTTCTCACCTTTGCCTTTGTGCATATGATCCCCGGTGACCCGGTGATGATTATGGCGGGCGAACGTGGTATTTCCCCTGAACGTCACGCTCAGCTGCTGGCCGAAATGGGCCTTGATAAGCCGATGTGGCAGCAGTATGTCCACTATATCTGGGGCGTGCTGCACGGCGATTTAGGCATCTCGCTGAAAAGCCGTATTCCGGTATGGGAAGAGTTTGTGCCGCGCTTTAAGGCCACGATGGAGCTGGGCGTCTGCGCGATGATTTTCGCCGTCGTCGTCGGTATTCCGGTTGGCGTACTGGCTGCGGTAAAACGCGGTTCTATCTTCGATCACACCTCCGTTGGCCTCGCGCTGACCGGCTACTCCATGCCTATCTTCTGGTGGGGCATGATGCTGATTATGCTGGTCTCGGTGCAGCTTAACCTGACGCCGGTCTCCGGGCGTATCAGCGATACCGTATTCCTTGACGATACCCTGCCGCTGACCGGCTTCATGCTGATCGACACCGCTATCTGGGGCGAACCGGGCGACTTTATCGATGCCGTGATGCATATGATCCTGCCCGCCGTGGTGCTGGGCACCATTCCGCTGGCGGTGATTGTGCGTATGACCCGCTCGTCGATGCTGGAAGTGCTGGGTGAGGACTATATCCGTACCGCGCGCGCCAAAGGCTTGACCCGGATGCGCGTCATTGTGGTCCACGCGCTGCGTAACGCGATGCTGCCGGTTGTCACGGTCATCGGTCTGCAGGTGGGCACGCTGCTGGCGGGCGCCATTCTGACCGAAACTATCTTCTCCTGGCCCGGCTTAGGGCGCTGGCTCATCGACGCGCTGCAGCGCCGCGATTATCCGGTAGTGCAGGGCGGCGTTCTGCTGGTAGCGACGATGATTATCCTCGTCAACCTGCTGGTCGATCTGCTGTACGGCGTGGTGAACCCGCGTATTCGGCATAGGAAGTAAGGGGCCATCATGTCACAAGTTACTGAAAATAAAGTTGTCGCCGCACCGGTGCCAATGACCCCGCTGCAGGAGTTCTGGCACTATTTCAAACGCAACAAGGGCGCGGTTGTCGGCCTGGTGTACGTGGCGATCATGATTATCATCGCCGTATTTGCCAACTTCCTGGCACCGTATAACCCGGCAGACCAGTTCCGCGACGTGCTGCTGGCGCCGCCGGCCTGGCAGGAAGGCGGGAGCTTCGCGCACCTGCTGGGTACCGACGACGTGGGCCGCGATATCCTGTCGCGCCTGATGTACGGCGCCCGCCTGTCGCTGCTGGTCGGCTGCCTGGTGGTCGTGCTGTCGCTGATCCTCGGCGTGGTGCTTGGCCTGGTAGCGGGCTATTTTGGCGGGGTGGCTGATTCCATCATCATGCGCATCGTCGATATCATGCTGGCGCTGCCAAGCCTGCTGCTGGCGCTGGTGCTGGTGGCTATCTTCGGCCCGTCGATTGTCAACGCCTCCCTGGCGCTCACCTTTGTCGCCCTGCCGCACTACGTGCGTCTGACCCGCGCGGCGGTGATGGTTGAGGTGAATCGCGACTACGTCACCGCTTCGCGCGTGGCGGGGGCGGGAGCGCTGCGTCAGATGTTCGTCAATATTCTGCCTAACTGCCTGGCGCCGCTGATTGTTCAGGCCTCGCTGGGCTTCTCTAACGCCATTCTCGACATGGCCGCTCTTGGCTTCCTTGGCATGGGTGCGCAGCCGCCGACACCGGAGTGGGGCACCATGCTCTCCGATGTGCTGCAGTTCGCGCAGAGCGCCTGGTGGGTCGTCACCTTCCCGGGTGTCGCGATCCTGCTGACGGTGCTGGCATTTAACCTGATGGGCGACGGTCTGCGTGACGCGCTCGATCCCAAACTGAAGCAGTAAGAGGTTCGAGATGGCGTTATTGAATGTTGATAAATTATCGGTGCACTTCGGCGACGAAGGGACGCCGTTCCGCGCCGTAGACCGCGTGAGCTACAGCGTAAATCAGGGCGAAGTGGTGGGCATTGTCGGTGAATCCGGCTCCGGTAAATCGGTGAGCTCGCTGGCGATTATGGGGCTGATCGATTACCCCGGCCGGGTGATGGCGGACAAGCTGGAGTTTAACGGCCGCGATCTGAAGCGTATCTCCGAGAAAGAGCGCCGCCAGCTGGTGGGCGCCGAAGTGGCGATGATCTTCCAGGACCCGATGACCAGCCTCAACCCGTGCTATACCGTGGGCTACCAGATTATGGAAGCCATCAAGGTGCACCAGGGCGGCAATAAAAAAACGCGCGTTCAGCGGGCGATTGACCTGCTGACGCTGGTGGGCATTCCCGATCCGGCATCGCGCCTCGACGTCTATCCGCACCAGCTCTCCGGCGGGATGAGCCAGCGCGTGATGATTGCGATGGCGATTGCCTGTCGGCCCAAGCTGCTGATTGCCGATGAGCCAACCACCGCGCTGGATGTCACCATCCAGGCGCAGATCATCGAGCTGCTGCTGGATCTGCAGCAGAAAGAGAATATGGCGCTGGTGCTGATTACTCACGATCTGGCGCTGGTGGCCGAAGCGGCGCACAAAATTATCGTGATGTACGCCGGTCAGGTTGTGGAAGCCGGCGACGCGAAGGATATCTTCCGCGCGCCGCGCCATCCGTATACCCAGGCGCTGCTGCGCGCGCTGCCGGAGTTTGCCCAGGATAAGGCGCGGCTGGCGTCGCTGCCGGGCGTGGTTCCGGGGAAATATGACCGCCCGAACGGCTGCCTGCTCAATCCGCGCTGCCCGTATGCCACGGACCGCTGCCGCAGCGAAGAGCCAGAACTGAACCTGGTGGACCACGGACGTCAGTCCAAATGCCACTTCCCACTCGATGATGCCGGGAGGCCAACCCTATGAGTACCGAACAGGCCACCGCGCAACAGCTTCTGTTGCAGGCCATCGATCTGAAAAAATACTACCCGGTGAAGAAGGGGATATTTTCCCCTGAAAGGCTGGTTAAGGCGCTGGACGGCGTCTCCTTTACCCTCGAACGCGGCAAAACGCTGGCGGTGGTAGGGGAGTCAGGCTGCGGGAAATCTACCCTCGGCCGCCTGCTGACGATGATTGAAATCCCGACCGGCGGCGAACTGTACTACCAGGGACAGGATCTGCTGAAGCACGATCCCCAGGCCCAGAGCCTGCGTCGGCAGAAAATCCAGATTGTGTTCCAGAACCCGTACGGTTCGCTGAACCCGCGTAAAAAGGTGGGGCAGATTCTGGAAGAGCCGCTGCAGATCAACACGTCGCTGAGCAAGGCGGAGCGTCGCGAAAAGGCGCTGGCGATGATGGCGAAAGTGGGGCTGAAAACCGAGCACTACGATCGCTATCCGCATATGTTCTCCGGCGGCCAGCGTCAGCGTATTGCCATCGCCCGTGGTTTGATGCTCGACCCGGACGTGGTGATTGCCGATGAGCCAGTCTCCGCGCTGGACGTGTCGGTGCGCGCGCAGGTGCTGAACCTGATGATGGACCTGCAGCAGGATCTGGGGCTCTCCTACGTGTTTATCTCCCACGATCTGTCGGTTGTTGAGCACATCGCCGATGAGGTGATGGTGATGTATCTCGGGCGCTGCGTAGAGAAAGGTTCGAAAGAGCAGATCTTCAGCAACCCGCAGCATCCGTACACCCAGGCGCTGCTGTCGGCCACCCCGCGTCTGAATCCGGACGATCGCCGGGAGCGCATTAAGCTGACCGGCGAGCTGCCAAGCCCGCTGAATCCGCCGCCGGGCTGCGCGTTTAACGCCCGCTGCCGCCGTCGCTTCGGCCCGTGCACCCAGCTGCAGCCGCAGCTGAAGGAGTACGGCGGTCAGCTGGTGGCCTGCTTTGCCGTTGACCAGGACGAAAACCAGGAAAAACGCCCGGTGTAATGACCCCGCTGCTGCCGAAGGACAAATGCTGTCGGCAGCAGCCTATTGCCCTGCTTCCCCTTTTTTGCGCCGAAAAAGGCGCCCTCTGTTCTTAGAAGAATCAGTCATTCGACTTATATATAGAGCGCCATAAAAAGTCTAAAATATATAATACGGCGTCAATTTAATGCTTATTGTGCTTATCACAGATTGAAGGTCGGAATAAAAAACTGGTTATTTTCATTGGTGAGGTGAATGTGAACTGCGCCTTAAGATACCTCCTAAAAAATGGAGCTATCATTTCAGATAAGAAGTGATAGGGTAACCGCATAACTATCAGTGCATTAAAGCCACTCGAACCCATATCCAGATAAAAGCCGTCGCATAGCCGATCGTCCTGATCAACTTAACTTTATGAAAAACAATAAAATACACTATGCTCTAGAAGTATAGGGTCCAAATAAAAACAGCTAAAATATAATGAATTTAAAATCATGGGGTTATCTATGAACCATTATGATGATTTGCAGCGCTTCAAGGAAAAGACTCGTACACAAAGTCTTCATTTCAAGGACCTTTCATCACAGTCAGCCGCCCGGGAGCAGGGAGATTGGGTCATTCTCAATCAGCTTGCGCCTGGGGAAAAAGAATCCTCGCTGGCAATGGGAGGATCGGTCTCGCTACCTCTGCCGCAGCAGGTCCCCGCGGATACGTTTCTGTGGGTTGAGGCTGCTCCAGCGCAGGCCGCTCCCGAGCCAACTCCGCCGATCCTGACGCCAGAGCCGACGCCCGCGGCTGCTGTCGTCGTGCCGGCTGCCGTTGCGCCGTCCCCGGTTGCCCAGGCCGCTGCCCCGGCGGAGGCGGTGCCGGCGATCCCCGCTGCCGCACCAATCCCCGCCCCTGCACCGGCTACAGCGCCCGCGCCTTCAATGAGCCCGCCGCCATCCGCTGCGCCTCGTCCGCTGCCGGCCGCGGAAGGCTATGCGCACTTATTTGCGACGAAAGTCGCTGAACCTGCGGCTAAAGATAAAGATCAGCCGCTTAAATCTCTATTAGAAAGGATTGCGACATGCCGCTGATTTGCGTGTGTTCTCCAAAAGGCGGCGTAGGAAAAACGACCCTCGCAGCAAATCTGGCCTACTCGCTGGCGCGCGCGGGTAGCAAAGTCCTGGCACTGGATTTTGACGTCCAGAATGCGCTGCGCCTGCATTTTGGCGTCCCGCTTAGCGATGAGCGCGGGTACGTGGCGAAGTCGCTCGAGCTGCACGACTGGAGCCAGTGCGTGCTCAGCGCGGGCAGCAATATCTTCGTGCTGCCCTATGGTGACGTCACCGAAAAGCAGCGTCAGGCGTTTGACGAACGGCTCGCCAGCGATCCGCATTTCCTGACGCGCGGGCTGTCGGCGCTGCTCAACTACCCGGGACTGATTATTATCGCCGATATGCCGCCGGGTCCCTCCGCGGCGCTGACGGCGTTAACGCCGCTGGCAGACCTGCATCTGGTGCCGCTGCTGGCGGACACCGCCTCGATGTCAACGCTATCCCATGTGGAAAAGCAGCGTTTAACCGGCGGTGAACTCAATCACAAGCTCGGACACTTTTTCGTGATAAACCAGAGCGATACTCGCCGCCAGGTGAGTCGCGACGTGGTTGCGTTAATGGAGGAGAAGCTGAGCGACCGCCTGCTGGGCATTATCCACCGTGATGAAAGCGTCGTAGAGGCAAATGCTTCCCAAAAGTCGATTCTCGACTTTAGTTCATCCTCTGCAGCCGCCTTTGATATTGAAATCATTGCAAAAAAAATCTCTGCGCTGTTGGGTATCAATATTGGCGACGGCACGGTGCACAGCCAGCCTCGCATGTCAGGGCTTTAACTTATTGCAGGGCTGCTGAATGAAAAAGTCACTTTTCTGGTTGCTGGTATTGCTGCTGTCGCCGGTTGCCGTACTGGTCGTTATCACGCCGATGGACAGCCAAAAGCAGTATCTTTTTGGTCTGCTGAGTATCGGTATTCTGTTCTTAATGGGGTTTAGTAAGAATCGCAGCATTTCCGTCATTATGGTCGTGACTTCGCTGCTGATGTCGACCCGTTATATGTATTTTCGCCTGACGCAAACCCTGCATTTTAACTCCGGAATCGAAACGATTCTGGGGATGGGGCTGTTTTTGGCGGAAGTCTATATCTGGGTGATGCTGCTGCTGAACTACCTGCAAACGATCTGGCCGCTGAAGCGCGAAATCGTCCCGCTACCGGACGATATGAGCACCTGGCCGACGGTCGATATTTATATCCCCAGCTATAACGAGCCGCTCGAGGTGGTTCGCGATACGGTGCTGGCCGCGCAGTGCATTGATTATCCAGCGGACAAGATGAAAATTTATCTGCTGGATGACGGTAAGCGCAGCGAGTTTGCGGTGTTTGCCGCCGACGTTGGGGTCGGGTATATCACCCGTAACGACAACAAGCATGCCAAAGCGGGCAACCTGAACCATGCGATGACCCTGACGCAAGGCGAGCTTATCTGCGTGTTCGACTGCGACCACGTCGCCACCCGCGTCTTCCTGCAGGCCACGGTGGGCGGCTTCCTCAAGGACCCGATGCTGGCGCTGGTGCAGACGCCGCACTACTTCTACTCGCCGGACCCGTTTGAACGCAACCTCTCCGTTGGGCGCAATATTCCCAATGAAGGGATGCTATTTTATGGCCCAATCCAGCAGGGCAACGACAACTGGAACGCGACTTTCTTCTGCGGCTCCTGCGCCGTTATTCGCCGTAAAGCGCTGGAGCAGATTGGCGGTTTTGCGGTAGAAACCGTCACCGAAGATGCGCACACCGCGCTGAAGTTTCAGCGCCTGGGCTGGAAATCGGCGTTCCTCGATATCCCGCTGGCGGCAGGTTTAGCCACCGAACGCTTAGTGGTGCACGTCATTCAGCGAACCCGCTGGGCGCGCGGTATGACGCAAATCTTCCGCCTCGATAACCCGCTCTTTGGCCGCGGGCTGACCATCCAGCAGCGCCTGTGCTATCTCAGCGCCATGCTCTACTACCAGTTTGCGCTGCCGCGCGTGGTTTTTGTTACCGCGCCGCTGGCCTATCTGCTGTTTAACCTGAATATTATCTACTCCTCGGCGAGCCTAATCGTCTCGTATGCCCTGCCGCACCTGTTCCTGGCCATCTACGTTGGCTCGAGAATGAACGGCCGCTACCGCTACAGCTTCTGGGGTGAAATTTACGACATCGTTCTGGCATTCCACCTGGTGCTGCCGACGCTGGTGACGATGATTTTCCCCAAACGCGGCAAATTCAACGTGACCGATAAGGGCGGCCTGCTGGACGTCGGCTATTTCGACTTTACCGTGGTCAGGCCGCATCTGGTGGTGGCCTGCCTGCTGGGCGCGGGCGTCGTGGTGGGTATCGTGCGCGCCATCGGCCATGACTACTTCGGCTCCGATCCCAACGTTATCGCGCTCAACGTCGGGTGGGGGATCTACAGCCTGATCTTCCTGCTGGCGGCGATTGCGGTGGCGCGGGAAACCCGCCAGGTGCGTAAAACGATCCGTATTGATGTCGATATCCCGGTGCTCATCCACTATGCCAGCGGCATTGTCTCGCGCAGCCATACCGCCGACCTGTCGATGGGCGGCTGTCGTATCGCCGTGCCTGACGATCGCCACCTGCAGGATAAAATCGAAGAGATTGAGCTGATTTTGCAATCAGGGGCTATCTCTATCCCGGCCGAGCAGGTCACCGCGGATGCGCGCTTTATACGCCTCAAATTTGATGAAAACATCCCGCTCTCCCTGCGCCGCGAGCTGGTGCGCGTGGTGCTGGCCCGCGCCGACGCGTGGATTAATCCGCCGCGTCCGCAGGATAAGCCGTTCCGCTCTTTCGCCACTATCCTGCGCTGCGTGTTTGAGCTCTTCTGGCTGACCTGGAAAACGCGGCGCGACCGCCGTCGGCAACCTTCTGCTGCGCAGGCCGCGCAGGAGGAGGGGCAGCTATGAAGCGATTAACGACCCTTGCGCTGCTGGCGGGGATGCTCTCGGCCCCCGCGCTGCATAGCGAAGAGGCCCCGGCCGATCCCTCGGCCCCGCTGAACTTCCCGCTGCCGGACGCGGCGACCGATAGCGCGCCTGATGAGGGCGCGGCGCCGACGTCGGCACAAGCCGAATCGACGCAGGAGCCGGCTTCCCTGCCGGCGCTGCCGCCGGTCAGCAGCCCCGCTCCGGAAGTGGTGCCGCTAACGCCGATCGTCGGCGGTAGCCTGAATCTGGCGCAAATGGGGATGCCGGACGGCATTATGCTCAGCGGCGGCCAGCTGCAGGGCGGCGCGAGCTTTACGCTGCCCTCCGATCAGGTGGTCACCCACGCTGAGCTGATGCTGGACGTCCGGGTTTCTCCGGAGATGGCCGCCCGCAACGCCACCCTGCAGCTGATGCTCAACGGCCAGCCGCTGGGTACGGTACCGCTGGGCACGGACGGCGCCGATATCTCGCACTTCCAGCTCGATATCCCGGCCGCGCTGATGGTTTCGAGCAATAATTTAAGCTTTAAGGTGAACGACGGCGACGCCATGCAGTGTCTGCTCAACGCGCGCGACACTTCCGGCATCACCGTTTTACCCGCCTCGCGCTTTAGCTGGGAAAGCCAGCCGCTGAATATCAGCAACGACCTGAGCTTCTTCCCGCGGCCGTTCTTCGACAGCATGCAGATGACCCCGGCGGATATCGCGGTCGCCTACCCGCAAAACGCGGGTGCGGATATCTTCAGCACGGCGGCGCTGCTGTCGTCATGGCTGGGCATTCAGGCGGACTATCGCGGGATTGCTTTCAACGCCCTGCGCGACCGTTTGCCGGAGCGAAACGGCATTATCATCGGCCACCCGGGCGACCAGGTGGGCGGTTTGACCCTGCCGCAAACCGACAAGCCGCTGCTGCAGGTTGTTGATAACCCCGGCAACCCGAGCTACAAGCTGCTGCTGATCGTCGGGCACAACGATGCGGCGCTGCGCGCGGCGGCCTGGCGGCTGACCCGCGGCAATATTGCGCCGCAGACCGCGAGCATGACGGTGGAGCCGCAGGCCATTCCGCTGGGTAAACCGTACGACGCCCCGCGCTGGATCCCAACCGATCGGCCGGTCAAAATCAGCGAGCTGCTGCGTAAAGATCAAAGCACCACGGTGAGCGGAGTGTGGCATGAGCCGCTGCGCGTCGCTTTCCGCGCGGCGCCGGATCTCTACCTGTGGGATGGCGAAACCATTCCTCTGCAGATTAGCTACCGCTTCCCGTCCGAAAGCTGGATCAACGAAGACAAGTCGCTGCTGAGCGTCACGCTGAACAACACCTTCCTGCACAACCTGCCGATGAACAAGCAGGGGCCGCTGGAGAAGCTGTGGCGTTACATGGGCGGCGATGCCCGCCAGGAGCGCTTTACCATCCCGCTGGCGCCTTACCTGATCTACGGGGATAACCAGCTCTCGCTCTACTTCAACGTGGTGCCGAAGGATAACGCCCCCTGCTCGGTGCTGCTGAATAACAACATCAAGAGCCGCATTACCGATGACTCATGGATTGATTTGAGCAACACGCGGCACTTCTCGCTGCTGCCGAACCTCTCCTATTTCGTCGGCGCCTCCTTCCCGTTCTCGCGGCTGGCGGACTATTCGCAAACCGTGCTGCTTCTGCCGGAGCAGCCGTCGGATACGCAGGTGGCGACCCTGTTAAACCTGGCCGCGCGTTCGGGTAACGCCACCGGCACGGCGCTGGCCAACAACCGGGTAGTGCTGGGAGTTCCTGAGGGCGGCGCGGGCCTGCAGTACCTGCGGGATCGCGACGTGCTGGCGGTCAGCGCCCTGGACCAGAAAACCTTTAACCAGCGCCTGCTGGCGGACTCTCCGTACAGTCCGGTGGATAACCAGCTCAGCGTCCGCGAGTCGGGAGGCTGGGCGAAGGTGCAGCGCTGGCTGACCGGCGACTGGACCTCCGCAAGCGTCGATGCCGACCGCTACTTCTCCTCCAGCAGCGCCTGGCGCGGCTTTATCAGCTACCGTTCGCCGTGGAATTCCCAGCGTACGGTGGTGGTGGCGATGGCCAGCAATGACGATCAGCTCGCGAGGCTGAAAAGCGACCTCGACTCGCCGCGGATCAACGCCGGCATTCGGGGCGATACGGCGGTGATCACCAACGATAACGGCGTACGCAGCTTCCAGGTCAGCACGCCGTTCCCAAGCGGGCAGATGCCCTGGTACATGATGGCTATCTGGTACGCTAACCAGCATTCCGGCCTGCTGGCGATCCTCGGGCTTCTCGCCACATCGATAATCGGCCTGGCGTTAACCGCCATGTTTAAACGGCATGCTCGCAAGCGTTTGAGTTCGGGGGATGGCCAATGAAACGAGCGATCAAAATGAATAGCAGGGCAACCCGCAGACTATCGACCTTCTGCCTGTCAGGCGCGCTGACGCTAGGCGCATTCGGCGATGCCCTTGCCGCGAGCAACGATGCCGCGCTGCAGGCGCTTTTTGCCCAGGCCAACTACTGGCATGAAAAATCCCACGACGAGCTGGCGATGGAGTCGCTGCAAAAGGTGCTGCTGGTGGATGCCAACAACACTCAGGCTCTGTACCTGATGGCGCTCTGGGCGCAGCAGGGCGGCGATCTTCAGGCGGCGGCGCAGTGGCGGGCGCGGCTGGCGAAAACCTCGCCGAACAGCGCCAGCCTGCAGGAGCTCGACAATGCCAAAAAAATGACCCAGGTGCCACAGGGGCAGCTGAGTCTCGCCAGGCAGCAGGCGCGCAGCGGCAACGTGCCCGCCGCCCTCGCCACCTGGCGCAGCATGTTTAACGGCAACGTTCCGCCGTCGGGACTGGCGGCCGAATACTACATGACGATGGCCAGCGATAAAGCGCTCTATTCGCAGGCGATCGGCGAACTGCGCCAGTACGTGGCGCAGCATCCGCAGGAGAACGCGCCGCGCGTGGCGCTGGGTAAAGCGCTGACCTGGCGTGAGGACACCCGTCGGGAAGGGATTGCGATGCTGGAGCCGATGGCCAGCGGCAGCAAAGATGCCGACAGCGGGCTGCGCCAGGCGCTGCTGTGGCTGGGGCCGCAGTCCGGAGATCAGCAGTTTTACGACACCTGGATGCAGCGCCACCCGCAGGATACCGAGGTGCAGAACTACTATCGCCAGCGGCTCAGCGGCCAGGCGCGCGGGGAGGGGTATGCCAACCTCAACAGCGGCAATACCACCGCCGCGAAGCAGCAGTTTGAACAGGTGCTGCAAACCAACCCGCAGGATGCGGATGCGCTGGCCGGCATGGGCTATATCGCGCAGCGTAACGGCGATTTCCAGGCGGCATCGCAGTATTTGACCCGGGCGGCGGATCTCGGCGGCGATGATTCCGCCGCGCGGCGCCAGCAGGCTGCCGATGCGCTGTTCTACGGCCAGCTGGCCCAGGCGCAGCAGGCCTATAAGCAGGGCAATATCAGCCAGGCGCTGGCGCTTTCCGCCCCGCTGGCCCAGCAGAGCGGGACGCAAGGCACCTCGGCAAAACTGTTCCGCGCCGACGTTCTGCGACATAACAAAGACCTGCCGCAGGCCGAGCAGACGCTGCGTTCGCTGCTCAACGAGCAGCCGCAAAACGGCCCGGCGCGGGAGAGCCTCTATTACGTTCTGCGTGAGCAGAATAAAACGGCGGAGGCGCAGGCGATGCTGCGCACCCTGCCGGAGAGCCTGCAGCAAAAACTGCAGCCGCGCGTGGTGACCGGTATGCCGGGAGATTCGCTGCGCCGGCAGGCGCAGGAGCAGGCCAGCAGCGGTAACGTGAGCGGCGCTATCGCGCTGCTGCGTCAGGGCGTATCCCGCTACCCGGATGACGCCTGGATGCGGCTTGATTTAGCCCGGCTGCTGCAAAAATCGGGCAACGAGAGCGAGGCCGCCTCGACGATGGCGGCGGCCTGGCGTCCCGGCGCCAGCAGCACCTCGCTGTACGCCGCGGCGCTTTATGCCAGCGAAAACGGCGGCTGGCAGCAGGCGCAAACGCTGCTGGGGCGTATTCCCGCCGCCAGCCAGACCAGCCAGATGCGCGATCTCCATCAGCGGGTGAACTACAACCTGCAGCTGGTGACGGCGCAAAACTACCTGGCGCAGGGCAATACGGTTGCCGCCTCCAACACCCTGCGGGCGATGGCCGCTACGCCGCCGAAATCGCCGGCGGACGTCGGCAAGCTGGCGCGGCTGCTGGCGCAGAGCGGCGATGTCACGACCGCCG
This sequence comes from Klebsiella terrigena, assembly GCF_006539725.1. Taxonomy (GTDB): domain Bacteria; phylum Pseudomonadota; class Gammaproteobacteria; order Enterobacterales; family Enterobacteriaceae; genus Klebsiella; species Klebsiella terrigena. Next base: position 14,697 of record NZ_BJNO01000010.1, read on the forward strand.
TCTCGCTGGTACGCAACAATATTAGCGGCGGGATCTCGGGCAACGCCGGCGATTATGCCGATCAGGTGACGGTGCTGAATCAGGCGGGTCTGACCCGCGAAGCGCAGAACCTGCTGACCAACCCGCAGCTGCAGGCCAGCAGTACGCCGACGCAGCTGGCGAGCATTCGCAATGGCTATGTGATTAACGAAGCGGATCATCTGCGCGAGCAGGGGAACTACGCCGCGGCGTACGACAAGCTGATGGGCGCGATGCAAAGCGACCCGCAAAATACCGACCTGATGTTCGCGATGGCGCGCCTCTACCAGAGCGGCAAAATGAACAAAGAAGCCGGGGTGGTTTACGACTATCTGATGACCCGCGATACGCCGGATCAGGCGGCGCGCAGCGGGGCGATTGACGTTGCGCTCTCGTCCGGCGACAGCCGCCGTGCGGAGCAGCTCGCCGGCGGCCTGCGCCAGGATAATTCGCCGGACCGCCTGCTGCTGCTGGCGCGGGTCGAAGAGGCGCAGGGTAACCATCAGCAGGCGATGACCTATCTGCGCAGCGCGCGCGGCAAGCTGCTGGGCTTACAGAGCAGCAACAGCGCGCAAACGCCGACCGTTGGCGGCGTGCTGGCGGCGGATAACCCCTTTGTGGGCGTCTCCCGCACGCCGACGGCGACGCGGACGGCCTCCACCTACGGGCAGTATATGCCGTGGCAGGTCTCGCAGGTATCGGCCGGTGCCGGGACCTCGCTGCCGGGGATCCAGCGTCCCGACCTGCCGGTAGAAACCGCGCAGACCCGGATGCTGCGTCAGGTGGATACCATGATGGAGTCGCTGCAGGAAAAAACCGGCAGCTGGCTGCAGGGCGGCATGGAGGTGCGCGGGCGCGATGGCGAATCCGGTACCAGCAAGCTGACGGAAATGAAAACGCCGCTGACCTGGTCCTCGTCGCCGTTTGGCGATTCGCGCTTTGATTTCACGGTCACGCCGATCACGCTGAATGCCGGGACCGCGACAGGCGATGCGTGGCGGCGCTACGGCGCGAACCCGCTCTCTAACGCGGTCTCCAATATGATTAGTACCGTGACCAGCGAGCAGGCGGCGATTGCGGCGATGACGGCTACCGAGCGGACGACGTATTTTGCCAGCAACCCTGGGGCAGAAGCGCTGAGCACGCTGGGGACGCTGAACGCCTCAGATTTTAACGCCACGACCAGCAGCGGCATGGAGAACCTGGCGAAGCTGGGAGCCTATGATTCCGGTCAGGTTGCCAGCTATCTGGCCTCCTCCAGCCTGAAACCGAACGTCGACCAGGCCAGCGGCTCAACGGACGCGCAGAAGGCCAACGGCGTTGAGCTGGCGCTGGCGCTAAGCGGGGATAATTACCGCGTGGATATCGGCAGCACCCCGCTGGGCCAGGATCTGAACACCGTCGTCGGGGGCGTGAAGTGGTCGCCGAAGCTGACCAACTATCTGTCGCTGATCCTCACCGGCGAGCGCCGCTCGCTGACCGACAGCCTGCTCTCCTACGTCGGCCTTAAAGACTCCTACTCGGGGAAAAACTGGGGCCAGGTGACCAAAAACGGCGGTACCCTGCAGCTGAGCTACGATGACGGCGACGCCGGTTTTTACGTCGGCGGCGGGGGCTATAGCTATATTGGCGACAACGTTGCCAGCAACACCAGCGTTAACGCCAACGCCGGGGTCTATCTGCGGCCTTACCACGACGAGTATCGTCAGCTGCAGACCGGCCTGAGCATGAGCTATATGGACTACTCGAAAAACCTGAGCTACTTCACCTACGGCCAGGGGGGCTATTTCAGCCCGCAAAACTACGTGAGCGTCTCGCTGCCGGTCAACCTGACGGAGAAATACGATAACTGGACGATGAAGCTGGGCGGTTCGGTGGGCTACCAGTCCTATAGCCAGGATAAGAGCGCCTACTTCCCGACCAACTCCGAGTGGCAGCAGACGCTGGAAACCGCGGTAACGAACGGGTACGCCAAGGAAGCTTACTACTCGGCAACCTCGAAGAGCGGCATTGGCTACACCCTGCGAGCCGGTGCGGATTACAAGGTAAACAAACAGATGACCCTTGGCGGCCAGGTAGGCTATGACACCTTCGGCGATTATAACGAAAGCACCGCCGGTCTTTATATCCGCTATATGTTAGGAGATAACTGATCATGACGGAAAATAATAACGCCGAGGCGCTGGCCTGGTTTCAGCAGCAGCAGACTCCTGCCGGATGGTTCGATCTCTTGATCGTGATGGTGGATGGCATGCTCAGCAACGCGGGTGAGCTGGAGAGTCAGCCCTTTCTGCGCCAGATGGGTGAGGAGCTGGCGGACAACTATCCTCTGCCGGAATCGGAGACGGTCGGCCAGCTGGAGGCCAATATCAACCAGCTGCTGAGCCGCTTCAAGTGGGGCGTGGTCAGCGTTGACGTCGGCGACGACGGGCTGCGGCTCCGCCATCGGGCGATCCCGGTCAGCCGCGACGAAGCGCGTCGCGTGCGCTGGTGTAATGCATTCTGTGCCATACTCGAAGGGCTTTATTCCCGCTGGCTGAGGGGGCAGGGCGGCGGCGCGCACGTTGTGTTGCAGCGTGAGCGGCTGTTTTCTGTGTCTGACGTTCAGTTTCTCTACTTTCATCCATAACGAGTGCACTTATGTCCTTGCGTGCTTTAGTCGCAGTCATGGTTACGACGACGATGATGGTGCTTCCCCGCGCGTGGGCAGATACCGCCTGGGAAAGCTATAAATCCCGTTTTATGATGGCCGATGGGCGAATCGTTGATACCGGCAACGGCAGCGTTTCCCATACCGAAGGGCAGGGGTTCGCCATGCTTCTGGCGGTCGCCAAAAACGATCGCCCTGCCTTTGATAAGCTGTGGCAGTGGACGGATAAAACGCTGCGTAATAAAGACAACGGGCTTTTTTACTGGCGCTACAATCCCGTCGCGCCGGACCCTATTGCGGATAAAAACGATGCGACCGACGGCGATACCCTGATCGCGTGGGCGCTGCTGCGCGCCCAGCAGCAGTGGGGTGATAAATCCTACGGCATCGCTTCAGATGCCATCACCGCGTCGCTGCTGAAGTCTACGGTCATCACCTTTGCCGGTCATCAGGTGATGCTGCCCGGTGCGAAGGGCTTCAACCGCAACGATCATGTCAACCTCAATCCCTCCTACTTTATTTTCCCCGCATGGCAGGCCTTTGCCGCGCGTACGCACCTGACGGCGTGGCGTAAGCTGCAGAGCGACGGGAAGGCGCTGCTGGGTAAAATGGCGTGGGGTAAGGCGCAGCTGCCCAGCGATTGGGTGGCGCTGAGAGCGGACGGCAGAATGGAGCCGGCAAAGGAGTGGCCGCCCCGGATGAGCTACGACGCGATTCGCATCCCGCTTTATCTCTCCTGGGCCGATCCGCAAAGCGCCCTGCTGACGCCGTGGAAAAGCTGGTTTCAGAGCTATCCGCGGCTGCAGACTCCGGCGTGGGTCAACGTCAATACCAACGACGTGGCCCCGTGGTTTATGACCGGCGGCCTGCTGGCCGTTCGCGACCTGACCACCGGAGAAGCACAGGACGATCCGCAGCTTAGCGCGCAGGATGACTATTACTCTGCCAGCCTGAAGATGCTGGTCTGGCTGGCGAAGAACGACCGCCGCCAGGCAGCTACCGGCGTCTGAACGGGCCGCGGGGGTGAAACCCTGCGGCCTTTTTCGTTTTACTGCGGGTACGGAACCCAGCTTCCGCCGTTCAGCTGTACGTAAGGTTTCCCCTGATACTGAATGACGATGGCGTTGGCGTTCTCCGATACCGCGGCGCTCTGCGGCAGGTTGGCGGTGTACTGCGGCCAGTTCACGTTATCCTGGGTAAACATTTTGCCGTCGAGGGCGCGAACCACCAGCTCAGAGATCGCCAGATAGCTGCTCGGCTGATCGATAACCAGCGGCGCGCCCTGGCGCGGCTCCTTCATGCCGAAGAACTTCACCGCGGCCGGAACGTTAGTAATTGACGGGCTTGGGATATCGCGCAGGCCGGAGACCTGCATTTTATCGCCCTTCAGCGCCCCGCCGTGCTCCGGCACCACCACCACCATAACTTTACGGCCCGACTTTTCCAGCCCGGTAAAGAAGTTGTCCAGTTCATCAAAGAGCTTCTGGGCGCGCACCTTGTAATCGGCCGTTTTGCTCTGGCCCGGGAAGTGGTTGCCATCGTGGAGCGGCAGAATGTTGTAGAAGGTCGCGGTGCGCGCATCGCCCTGCTTATCTTCCGTTTCCAGCCAGCGGTTCAGGGTCGCCAGATCGTCATACACCGGCGAGCCGTCGAAGGCCTGCAGGCTGACCGGCAGACCTTTCTGGTCCATCAGCGGGCTTTGCATGCCGCCCAGGCTGCGCAGCTCCTTCAGGAAGTCGCCAAACAGGCCGTTGTGGCCCAGCATCAGCTGCTGGTTGAAGCCAAGCTTCGCCAGGTTTTCAAACAGGTAGCACTCGCTGCCCGACGGCTGATACAGGTTGGAGTGCGACAGCTGGCCGCAGCTGGCGCGGAGCAGGCGAACCGCCGCCGGGCCGCTGTAGGAGGTCGCCGAGTTAAAGTTTTTGAACACGATATCAAAGTGCTTCCACAGCGGATGGTCCATCAGCCCGGCGGCTTCGATATCGGACCATGATAGGGAGCAGATATTAATCACCAGCAGATCAAACGGCTGGGCATCCGCCGGCAGCTGCTGCGGGAACGGCGTTTTACGCTTCTGCTCCGAGGCATAGAACGCATTCAGCCAGCTGGTGAGGTTGGCGGAAGTCGGCGGTTCGGTCTGCGGCGGAATATCGCCGTTAGCGGAAGCGCTGCCCGCCGCCGTTCCCCCGGCGTTGGTGGCGGTGATGACCGCGGTGGTTGCCGCCGCCGTCGTCGGCTGGCCGGCTGGCCACAGGGTAAAGGAGGGGAGCAGCGGGCTGACGGCGAGCCATATCATCATCGCCGAGACCAGCACCGTGACGCGCAGCCACTGGCTGATAAACAGCCACAGGACCAGCAGCACAAAGAAGGCGCCGACCATATTCCAGTTAATAAAGCGGGTCACCAGGTCCCAGATATAATCCGCGCTAAAGCCGGCAAGCTGGGAGCCCTGGCTGAAAATACTCTCCGGGCCGGGCAGCCAGGTGTCGTGCCAGAACAGCGCGATACCGACCGGGATCGCCACCCAGTGGCGCAGGCGGTGCAGCTTATATTTCGGCAGCGGTACCAGCAAAAAGGCGAGAAACACCAGGTTAAGCATCGGGTGGAAATTAAGATATCCCGCCCACAGCAGAGCAAACTTCACCAGAAAGTAGAAATTCCACCCGGCAAGGCCGCGCCAGTATTGCCAGAGCGGAAGCGGCGTTGCGGTAGTTTTTGGATTGGTCATTTATTCACTTTGCCTTGCTTAGCCGTCGCATCCCGGCGCAGTACGCCAGCCGGTTTAACGTAACGGGGTTTAAAGAACATCAATCGTAAGGTGGTGCGGATACGGCGCTGGTAGTGGCGCGTAAGGTAACCTAACGGGAAAAACAGCAGCGCGCAGAGCACCACCAGCTGAATAATATCGCTAAGAGACATCATGACTTTTGCTCCACGTCGGTGGACAGCCGGTGCGGCTCGGGTATCCGGCGCCAGCTGCGCCCGTCGTGGGTGGCGTTGATCGCCTCGTTTTTGCCTACCGTAATGGGCAGCGGCGTGTTCCATTTATCCGCCGTGATGCCGCGCATCAGCAAGATCTCCGCGGTGATTTGTTTATCTTCAAACCAAATCATGCGGTTAGAGAATATGTCACCGGTAGGAAGCGGGAAAATATGGTTCAGCGCCGTATCCAGATCGTTGACGCGACAAAATGAGAGAAACAGCACCAGCCGGTTGTTGCCGATGGTCATGATATCGCCCATGCGGTTGGGCTTGCAGAGCGTCAGCGCCTGCTCAACGCGCAGGCCCGGCGCCGGACGTAGCGCGACCATCACGCCTTTGCTGTCCGCAGGCAGCATGGTGTTGGCCATGATGTTATAGACCGCGGAGCAAAAGTCGTCCCACTTCTGATAGCCGCGCAGCTTGAGCGGCTGGCTCCAGGCTATAAGGGTGGCGAAGTCTTCCGGAATATGGCGGCTAAATTTCTGTTTCTGAACGCTCTCAATGAGCGTCAGGCAGCGCGACAGCGGCGCGCCGCTGGGGATGACCATATTAGCGCCGCTACTGAGTAGCAGTCGTTCATCGGTAGCGCGCAGGCAGGGAGTCTGTTCGCGGACAATGATTTTTAATGCACTTCCGCGCTGGCGGCGCAGGGTATGAATATGGCGCCCCAGCTGCTCGATCTGTACATTTTGCGTTACGCTGAACAGCAGGGTTGCCGCCTGCGCCGTTCTGGCGGCATTAAACACGGCGTCGTTGGTATCAAACAGCGTCCAGTATTCCGACAGCGCCGGGGCACCCTCAAGGACGCGTAAATTGCTTAATACGATCTTTTCATCGCTGCGCGGCTGGACGATTGTTTCTTCTTCCTGCGCCAGCCGCCATCCGGCCTGGTCTTGTAAAACAACCAGCTGCTGCTGCGCGCTCATTCCCTTTTCACTGCCCCACCAGGCAATATCAAACAGGAAGTTATCGCCCTGATAGCGGATGCTGGCGAGACCAGAAAGAGAACGATACTGATATAATAGCGGAGACAGCTGCTTATCATTATCATTACCCGAATTAAGTACTAATAAGGCACAATTGTGGTATTTGGCCCATCGCGATGACTTTTCTACCCATTTGCATAATTGTTCACTTTTAATATTTTGCCAGGCATTTTCAGCGCATAGCAGAATAAATAGATAATTGCCAGGTTCAAGCGAACAGAGTAAATCACGATGCATTTCTTCTAACCCTTCCGTGAGGTTCGGTAGGGTAAATAACACGATTTTTTCCGGGCCGTTGTGATTATCTAATGAAATGATTTTACTTGGTTTCTCACCCATTACGATCGCTGCAACTTTGCCGTCTTTAGCCTGCGCGGCCAGCGTATGGTTGAGCAGACTTACCGCATCAACATAGCGGTCAACGTTGAGCCACCATACCCCGCCAACGGGCATATGGCTGACCTCGTCCCATAATGACGAAATACCCAAAGTATATACGATATCCACGACGCCCCTCACCAGCCCTGATTTACACTGGATTAGTTTACTAGCGAAAGCGGCAGAGTAAACCTAACATTGAAATTAAAGAGCATCGGTCTTAGCATATAGAGCAATTTAAGAATGAGCCCGGTACACTTCGGTTATTATTTATGTGTTGTTTGAATGGACAGAGAAATGCCAGGAAAAGAGCCTGTAGTGCCCTCAGATGCAACGCTGGGTTATACCTTTCAAAATGATTTCCTGGCGTTAAGCCGGGCATTTTCCCTGCCTGAAATTGATTACCACGACATTTCCCGACGCGAGCAGCTAGCTGCGGCGCTGAAACGCTGGCCACTACTGGCAGAATTAGCAGAGAAAAAGTAAAAAGTAAGGACGCCGTCGATGGCTATTCTTGGATTACAGGGCATCCGTGGCGGCGTGGGCACAACGTCGATTGCCGCGTCGCTCGCCTGGGCGCTACAGCTGCTGGGGGAAACGGTACTGGTGGTTGATGCCAGCCCGGATAACATGCTGCGCTTTTTTTTCAACGTCGATGCCGACCATCGTGAAGGTTGGGCGCGCTCCTTAATTGACGGCGGCGACTGGCGCGATGCCGGTATGCGCTACACCTCCCATATTGATATTTTGCCCTTTGGTCAGCTGACGCCGGGTGAAAGAGAACATCTCGACAGGCTCTACCCGACGCTGGATCCCCTGGCCGCTATCGTGCAGCAGCTCGGCCAGCAGGGCGATCGTCGCTGGGTGCTGCTCGATTTACCCGCCGATTTTTCCCCGCTGACCCGCTCGCTGCTCGACGTCTGCGACCGTACGCTGGTGGTGGTGCATCCGGACGGCAACAGCCATATTCGCCTGCATCAGCAGGCGCTGGCGGCGAATCGCGATATTCTGATCAACGATCTGCGGGTGGGCAGCCAGCTGCAGGAAGATTTATACCAGCTCTGGCTGGAGAGCCAGCGGCGCATTCTGCCGATCGCCATCCATCGCGATGAGGCGATGGCGGAGTGCCTGGCGGCGAAGCAGCCGCTGGGTGAGTATCGGCAGGACTCGCTGGCGGCAGAAGAGATCCTGACCCTTGCCAACTGGTGCCTGCTGCACTACTCCTCCGACCGGGAGGCGCAATGATGCGCCTGAGCACGCTGCTGCTGGCTCCTCCGGTTGCCGAACGCCTGAGCGAACGCTACGGCGACTATCGCCAGCACGGCGCCTCGTGGCTATCGGCGATGCTGGGCTGCCTGTGGGCGGCGCTGGCGTGGGCGCTGATACCGCTGGAAACGCCGCGCTGGCAGGCGATCCTCACCAGGCACGGCGACTATTTCCCGCATATTAATCCCCATCGGCCGCGGCCGCTCGATCCGCTGCGCTACCTGCTGCAGTCGGTGTGGCTGCTGGTGACGCGGGTGCCCGAGCCTGAGAAAAAGGTCAACTGGCGCTCGCTGGTGGCCCTTGAAGGCGTGCACGGCCGCTATGCCCAGTGGATGGACCGGCTCCCCGAACGGGTGAACACCCGCACCGGTCATCTGGATAAATACAAAGAGCTGGCGCATCTCAATCCAAAGCTGCGTAAGGCGATCCTCAGCGTGGTGGTTTTTTTCTCGCTGATCCTGGCGCTGCTCTGCATCACCCAGCCGTTTAACCCGATTTCACAGTTTATCTTCCTGCTGCTGCTGTGGGGCGTGGCGCTGCTGGTGCGGCGCATTCCGGGGCGCTTCTCGGCGCTGATGCTCATCGTGCTCTCGCTCACCGTCTCCTGTCGCTATATCTGGTGGCGCTATACCTCGACGCTGAACTGGGACGATCCCGTCAGCCTGGTGTGCGGGCTGGTGCTGCTGTTTGCTGAAACCTACGCCTGGCTGGTGCTGGTGCTGGGGTATTTCCAGGTGATCTGGCCGCTCAACCGTCAGCCGGTGCCGCTGCCCAAAGATATGGCCGAGTGGCCGACGGTCGATATTTTTGTGCCGACCTATAACGAAGACCTCAGCGTGGTGAAAAACACCATTTACGCCTCTCAGGGCATCGACTGGCCGAAGGACAAGCTGAATATCTGGATCCTCGATGACGGCGGGCGGGAAGAGTTTCGCCAGTTTGCCAAAGACGTGGGGGTGCACTACATCGCCCGTGAGACGCACGAGCACGCGAAGGCCGGCAATATCAACAACGCGCTGAAGTATGCCAGGGCCGAGTTCGTCTCTATTTTTGACTGCGACCACGTTCCGACGCGCTCATTCCTGCAGATGACCATGGGCTGGTTCCTGAAAGAGAAAAAGCTGGCGATGATGCAGACGCCGCACCACTTTTTCTCCCCGGACCCGTTTGAACGCAACCTCGGGCGTTTTCGTAAAACACCGAACGAGGGCACCCTGTTTTATGGCCTCGTGCAGGACGGCAACGATATGTGGGACGCCACCTTCTTCTGTGGCTCCTGCGCGGTGATCCGCCGCGGCCCGCTGGATGAGATCGGTGGTATTGCCGTCGAAACGGTGACCGAAGATGCGCACACCTCCCTGCGCCTGCACCGCCGGGGCCATACCTCCGCCTATATGCGTATTCCGCAGGCTGCCGGCCTGGCGACCGAAAGCCTGTCGGCGCATATCGGCCAGCGTATCCGCTGGGCGCGCGGGATGGTGCAGATTTTCCGTCTCGACAACCCGCTGTTCGGTAAAGGGCTGAAGCTGGCGCAGCGGCTGTGCTACGTCAATGCGATGATGCACTTCCTGTCCGGTATTCCGCGGCTGATCTTCCTGACCGCGCCGCTGGCCTTTTTACTGCTGCACGCCTATATCATCTATGCGCCCGCGCTGATGATCGCGCTCTTTGTGCTGCCGCATATGATTCACGCCAGCCTGACCAACTCGAAGATTCAGGGTAAATATCGCCACTCCTTCTGGAGTGAAATCTACGAAACGGTGCTGGCCTGGTACATTGCGCCGCCGACCTTCGTCGCGCTGATTAACCCGCATAAGGGCAAGTTCAACGTTACCGCGAAGGGCGGTCTGGTAGAGGACGAGTACGTCGACTGGGTTATCTCTCGTCCCTACATCTACCTCGTGCTGCTTAACCTGGTTGGCGTCGCGGTCGGCATCTGGCGCCACTTCTATGGCCCGGAAAACGAAATATTGACCGTGTGGGTCAGCATTGTGTGGGTGTTTTATAACCTGATTATTCTTGGCGGCGCGGTGGCGGTGTCGGTGGAAAGCAAGCAGGTCCGCCGCTCACACCGCGTGGAAATGAACATGCCGGCGGCGATTGCCCGCGAAGATGGCCACCTCTTCTCCTGCACCGTCCACGACTATTCTGACGGTGGGATAGGGATCAAAATTCACGGCAAAGCGCAGGTCCTGGAAGGGCAGAAGGTCAACCTGTTGCTCAAACGCGGGCAGCAGGAGTACGTCTTCCCGACGCGGGTAGCCCGCGTGAACGACAGTGAAGTCGGCCTGCAGCTGCTGCCGTTGACCAATAAGCAGCATATCGATTTTGTGCAGTGTACGTTTGCCCGCGCCGATACGTGGGCGCTTTGGCAGGATAGCTTCCCGGAAGATAAACCGATGGAAAGCCTGCTGGATATCCTGAAACTGGGGTTCCGTGGATATCGTCACCTGGCGGAGTTCTCCCCGCCGTCGGTGAAGGTTATTTTCCGCTCGCTTATCCTGCTGGTTGCCTGGATAGTCTCGTTTATTCCCCGTCGTCCCGAACGCGCCGCGGCGATACTAACTTCGGAACCAGAAATGGCTCAACAATGATGATAATGCGATGAAAAGAAAACTCTCCTTGATTTGTGCAGTGGCGGTGGGAATGGCTGGCTGGTACCCCTTCGCGTCTTACCCGGAACCAACGACGGCCATTACTGCGGCACCGACCGCTGCCGCGCCGCTAACCGCCCCTGAACCTACTCTTGCGCAAGACCAGCCGACGGCGAACGTCGTTGACCCGGCCGCGCCGGTGGTGGTGGTGGAAAATGTCCCGACCCGCGACGTCAAGCTGAGCTTTGCTAAAATCGCCCCGGCGCCGGGCAGCATGGTGCTGCGCGGCGCGCGTCCCGATGGCTCGGTGGAATTCGGCATGCGCAGCGACGAGGTGGTGGCTAAGGCGCTGCTGAATCTCGACTATACGCCGTCGCCGTCGCTGCTGCCGGTGCAGTCGCAGCTGAAGGTCTACCTCAACGATGAGCTGATGGGCGTTCTGCCGGTCACCAAAGAGCAGCTGGGTAAAAAGGTCAAAGCGCAGATCCCTATCGATCCGCTCTACATCACCGACTTTAACCGCGTGCGCCTCGAGTTTGTCGGCCACTATCGCGACGTTTGTGAGAACCCGGCCAGCAGCACGCTGTGGCTGGACATCGGGCGCGGCAGCAACCTGGACCTGACCTATCAGTCGCTGAAGGTGCGCAACGATCTCTCCCATTTCCCGGTGCCGTTCTACGACTCCCGGGATAACCGCCCGCTGAACCTGCCGATGGTTTTCGCCTCCGCCCCGGACGGGCAGCAGCAGCAGGCGGCGGCGATTGTCGCCTCCTGGTTTGGCAGCAAGGCCGGCTGGCGCGGTCAGCAGTTCCCGGTCTATTTCAACGCGCTGCCGGATCGCAACGCCATCGTTTTTGCCACCAACGACAGGCGCCCGGATTTCCTGCGCGAGCATCCACCGGTGAACGCGCCGACCATCGAAATGATTGACCACCCGGACAACCCGTACGTCAAGCTGCTGGTGGTGCTGGGTCGTGACGATAAGGATCTGCTGCTGGCGGCGAAGGGCATTGCGCAGGGCAATATCCTGTTCCGCGGTAACAGCGTGGTGGTGGACGACGTTAAGCAGCTGCAGGCGCGCAAACCTTACGATGCGCCAAACTGGGTGCGGACCGATCGCGCGGTGACCTTTGCGGAGCTGAAGACCTACGAACAGCAGCTGCAGTCCAGCGGACTGGTGCCGGACTCGATTAACGTGGCGCTCAACCTGCCGCCGGATCTCTATCTGCTGCGCGCCAACGGCATCGATATGGATCTGAAATATCGCTACACCATGCCGCCGGTCAAAGATAGCTCGCGCATGGATATCAGCCTGAACGACCAGTTCCTGCAGTCGTTCAGCCTCAACAGCTCTCAGGACGTTAACAAGCTGATACTCCGCCTGCCGGTGCTGCAGGGGCTGCTGGACGGTAACTCTGCGGTGACTATTCCGGCGCTGCGCCTGGGCGCCATGAACCAGCTGCGCTTTGATTTCCAGTACATGAACCCGATGCCGGGCGGCTCAATTGATAACTGTATTACCTTCCAGCCGGTACAGAACCACGTGGTGATCGGCGACGACTCGACGATTGATTTCTCGAAGTATTACCACTTTATCACCATGCCGGACCTGCGGGTCTTTGCCAACTCGGGCTTCCCGTATAGCCGGATGGCCGATCTCGCCGAAACCCTGGTGGTGGTGCCGAAAACTCCGACCGAGGGCCAGGTTGCCACCCTGCTGGAGTCCGTTGGCGGCATCAGCGCTCAGACCGGCCTGGCGGCGATCAATATCCAGATTACCGATGACGGCAGCCAGGTTAAGGGCAAAGACGCCGACCTGCTGCTGATCGGCTCGATTCCACCTGCGCTGAAGGACGATACGCAGATTAACCTGCTGGTTGAAGCGACGAAAAGCTGGGTGAAAATGCCGATGCGCCACTACGAGCTGCCGAGCATTTATCCTGACGATGAAGCCCGGACGCCGAACACGCGCGCGGACATCACCTCTTCCGGACCGATGGCGGCCATTATTGGCTTCCAGTCGCCGTATCACGACCAGCGCAGCGTCGTGGCGCTGCTGGCGGACAGCACACGCGGCAACGAACTGCTCAACGATGCGCTGAACGACAGCGGTAAACGAGCGGCGATGTTCGGCTCGGCGGTGGTGGTGCGTGAATCCGGCGTCAATAGCCTGCGGGTGGGCGATGTCTATTATGTCGGGCATCTGCCGTGGTTTGAACGCATCTGGTTTGCGCTCTCCAGCCATCCGGTGCTGCTGGCTATTCTGGCGGCGGTCAGCATCGTGCTGCTGGCGTGGGTACTGTGGCGGATGCTGCGTATCGTCAGCCGTCGTCGCCTGCACCTGGATGACGAGTAACCCATGATGAATGCGCTACGCACAGGGGTGACATTGCTATTGATGCTGGCGGCGGCGCAGGTCAGCGCCGCCTGCCGGTGGCCGGCCTGGGATCAGTTCAGGAAAGAGTACGTCAGCGCCGAAGGGCGCGTCGTTGACCCCAGCGATCCGCGAAAAATCACCACTTCGGAAGGGCAGAGCTACGGCCTGTTCTTTGCCCTGGCGGCCAACGATCGCGATGCGTTCGGCAAGCTGCTGCAGTGGACGCAAAACAACCTCGCCGAGGGCGACCTGCGCGCGCGCCTGCCCGGCTGGCTGTGGGGCAAAAAGAGCGACAGCGAGTGGACGATGCTGGACAGCAACTCGGCCTCCGATTCGGACCTGTGGATAGCCTGGTCGCTGCTGGAAGCCGGGCGCCTGTGGCAGATGCCGCAGTACGTTGAGACGGGTAAAGCGCTGCTGTCGCGGATTGCGCAAGAAGAGGTGGCGGACGTGCCGGGGCTGGGGCCGATGGTGCTGCCGGGGAAGGTCGGCTTTGCTGACGATAAGGGCTGGCGCTTTAACCCCAGCTACCTCCCGCCGCAGCTGGCGAACTATTTTGTCCGCTACGGCGCCCCGTGGCCGAAGCTGCGCGATGGCAATATCCGCCTGCTGCTGGAGACGGCGCCCAAGGGCTTCTCTCCTGACTGGGTACGCTACGAGAAAGGTAAGGGCTGGGAGCTGAAGGCGGATAAACCGATTATTGGCAGCTACGACGCGATCCGCGTCTATCTGTGGGTCGGCATGCTCAACGACGGCGATAAGCAGAAGGCGCGCCTGCTGGCGCATTTTAAACCGATGGCGCAGCAGACCATCAGCCAGGGCCTGCCGCCGGAAAAGGTGAATATCACCACCGCGAAGACCGCAGTAAATGGCCCGGTGGGCTTCTCGGCCGCGCTGCTGCCGTTCTTACAAAATGAGGATGCCCGGGCCGTTCAGCGCCAGCGCGTCAGCGACAACTATCCCGGCGCGGACGCGTACTACAGCGCGGTCCTGACCCTTTTTGGCCAGGGATGGGATCAACATCGTTTTCGCTTTACCGCCGATGGCGAATTACAACCTGACTGGAACCAGGAATGCGCAAGTTCTCACTAACGTTTATCACCCTGGCCCTGGGGGCTGCGCTTCTGCCGCTGGCGCAGGCCGCGACCACGCCTGCTCAGGACCATCTGCTGGAACAGGTGCGGCTGGGGGAAGCGAGCAATCGTGAAGATCTGGTGCGTCAATCGCTGTACCGGCTGGAGCTGATTGACCCGAATAACCCGGACGTTATCTCCGCGCGGATGCGCTATCTGCTGCGCCAGGGCGATACCGATGGCGCAAAGAAACAGCTCGATCGCCTGTCGAAGCTGGCTCCGGACTCGACCGCCCTGAAATCCTCGCGCAGCGAAATGAACCTCAGCACCGGCGACGGGCGCCAGGCGCTGCAGCAGGCGCGCCTGCTGGGCGTGTCGGGGCATGTAGAAGAGGGCGTGGCCGCATTTGAAAAGCTGTTCAACGGCCCCCCCCCGGACGAAACGCTCGCCATTGAGTACTGGTCGCTGGTCGCACGGCTGCCGGCCCGGCATAACGAAGCCGTCCTTGAGCTGAGAAAAATTAACGCCAGGTCTCCGGGCAACGTTGCCCTGCAAACCGAGCTGGCTAAGCTGATGTTTGCCGACAATAAGCCGGATGAAGGATTCGCCTGGCTAGAGCAGATGTCGCGCTCGGCCGCCGGGCGCAGCACCGCCGCCTCGATATGGTTCGACAAAATAAAAGATATGCCGGTCAGCCGCGCCAGCGTGCAGGCGCTTCAGCGCTTTCTGCTGCTCTTCGCCACCGGCGAATCGGCGGCCAATGCCCGGGTGCTGCTCGAGCAGCAGCAGGGGCAGCTCAAAGACCCGACCTTCCTCGCCCGCTCCGAAGGGCTGGCGGCGGTTAAAAGCGATAAGCCGGGTCAGGCGGTGGCGGATTTACAGCAGGCCGTCCGCGCGGATGCCAGGGACAGCGACGCCGTGGGCGCGCTGGGCCAGGCCTATTCGCAGCGCGGGGATCGCGCCCGCGCCGTGGCGCAGCTGAATAAAGCGCTCGCCATGGACCCGGATAGCCCGAATCGCGACAAATGGCGCAGCCTGCTGCAGACCAACCGCTACTGGCTGCTGATTAAGCAGGGCGACAGCGCGCTGAAGGCCGGGCAGCTGGCGCAGGCGCAAAGCGCCTACGCGCAGGCGCAGCGGGTGGATAGCACCGACAGCTACGCGGTCCTTGGCCTCGGCGACGTGGCCGCCGCGCGTAAAGAGAGCGCCGCGGCGCAGAGCTACTATCAACGCGCGCTGCGCATGGATCGCGACAACAGCCTGGCGGTACGCGGGCTGGCGAACCTCTATCGTGCGGAGTCGGCGGAGAAAGCCAGCGCCTTTATCGCCGGGCTGACGCCGTCCCAGCGGCGCAGCATTGACGATATTGAGCGCAGCCTGGCGAACGAACGTCTGGAAAAGCAGGCCGAAGGGCTGGAGAGCCAGGGCAACTGGGCGCAGGCTGCGGAAGTGCAGCGTCGACGTCTGGCGCTCGACCCCGATAGCGTCTGGATAACCTACCGGCTGTCGCGAGATTTAGTGAGCGCAGGCGAGCGGGCCGAGGCGGATACGCTGATGCGCACGATGGTCAACCGTAAGCCCGGCGACGCCGATCGGGTCTACGCCTGGGGCCTTTATTTATCCGGCAACGACCAGGACGATATGGCCCTCGCGCAGATTAACGCGCTGCCGCGTAGCCAGTGGAGCGATAATATTCGCGAGCTTGAGGCGCGCCTGCAGAGCGACAATATTCTGCGTCAGGCCAACGGGCTGCGCGAGGCAGGGCAGGAAGAGCAGGCGATTGCGCTGATTAAGCAGCAGCCCGCGTCGGTGCGCTACGATCTGACCCTCGCCGACTGGGCGCAGCAGCGCGGCGACGCGCAGACGGCGATCCTCCAGTACAACGCGGCGTTGAGCAAAGAGGCCAACAACGGCGACGCGCGCCTGGGGCTGGCGGAAGTCTACCTTGCCGAGGGCGACAAAAACGCCGCCCGCGCGCAGGTCGCGCAGCTGAAGGGCGAGGACGCCGAATCGATCAATATGCAGCGGCGAGTGGCGCTGGCCGAGGCCGGACTGGGCAACGCGGCGCAGGCGCAGCAGATCTTTAGCCGTATCACCACCCAGGCGAAAGCGCAGCCGCCGTCGATGGAGAGCGCGCTGGTACTGCGCGATGCGGCGCGGTTTCAGGCGCAAAACGGCCAGCCGCAGCAGGCGCTGGAAAGCTATAAAGACGCGATGGTGGCCGCTGGCGTGGCCACGGCCCGTCCGCAGGATAACGACGCCTTCACCCGCCTCACCCGCAACGACGCGAAGGATGACTGGCTTAAGCGCGGGATCCGCAGCGACGCGGCGGATCTTTATCGCCAGCAGGATCTTAACGTCACGCTGGAGCATGATTACTGGGGATCCAGCGGTACCGGCGGCTATTCCGATTTAAAAGCCCAAACGACGATGCTGCACGTGGATGCGCCGCTGGCCGACGGCCGGATGTTCTTCCGCACCGATTTGGTCAATATGAACGCCGGCAGCTTCTCAACCAACAGCGACGGCAGCTATTCGCCGAGCTGGGGCACCTGCGGAGAGATTGCCTGCACCAACGGTAGCCTTCACCAGAGCGACGGCGGGGCGAGCGTGGCGGTCGGGTGGAAGAACGACACCTGGAGCGGCGACATCGGCACCACGCCGATGGGCTTTAACGTCGTCGATGTCGTCGGCGGTCTGAGCTACAGCGACGATCTTGGCCCGCTGGGCTACACCCTCAATCTGCACCGTCGGCCGATTTCCAGCTCCCTGCTGGCGTTTGGCGGGCAGAAGGACAGCCCCAGCCATACCGGTAAAACCTGGGGCGGGGTGCGCGCCGACGGCGGCGGCATCAGCCTGAGCTACGACAAAGGGGAAGCCAACGGCGTCTGGTCTTCGCTGGGAGCCGACCAGCTCACCGGCAAAAACGTCGCCGACAACTGGCGCGTGCGCTGGATGACCGGCTACTACTATAAAGTTATCAACGAGGATAACCGCCGCGTGACGGTCGGCCTGAGCAATATGCTCTGGCACTATGACAAGGATCTCAGCGGCTATACTCTGGGACAGGGCGGTTACTATAGCCCGCAGGAGTACGTCTCTTTCGCGGTGCCGGTGACCTGGCGTCAGCGTACCGAAAACTGGTCGTGGGAGCTTGGCGGCTCCGTCTCCTGGTCACACTCGCGGACGAAAACCCAGGCGCGCTATCCGCTGCTGAACCTCATTCCCTCTGAGTATCGCGCCGATGCCAGCCAGTTCAGCGAGGAGGGCAGCAGCAGCCAGGGCTTCGGCTATACCGCCCGGGCGCTGGTCGAACGGCGGGTGACCGGCAACTGGTTCGTGGGCGCGGCGGTTGATATCCAGCAGGCCAAGGACTACACCCCGAGCCACGCGCTGCTCTACGTTCGTTACTCGGCCTCCGGCTGGCAGGGCGATATGAATATGCCGCCGCAGCCGCTGGTTCCCTACGCTGATTGGTAGCAGAATAGGCTGAATTACGCGATCAACCGTCACTCCACCCCCGTGTTCGCGTATACTCGTCGTACTTCGCGCCGCGGGGGGTATCCCCCCGTTCGCGCTGCGCTAATCGCGACGCCGGCCCGGCGTGTCCGCAAGCCCGAGGGCGGTGCCTGGTACCCGTCCTGGCGATCCGTTTGGCGCTCTCTGTCGGGCGTTTGCGCGCTATTTCGCAGAGACAATCAGCCGCAAAATACCGGCGTTGAAGGACGAAATCCGGACAGTATTCAGTATCAGTGGAGAACACAGTTGCGCGTCAGCCGCTCACTTACAATTAAACAGATGGCGATGGTCGCAAGCGTGTCCATGGCATTTGTATTGGTCTTTTGCTCTATTTTACTCTTTCACTTTGTGCAACAGAGTCGCTTTACTACGGCCACGCAGTTAGAAAGCATCGCCCGTTCCGTTCGCGAGCCGCTCTCTGCGGCGATCCTGAAGGCGGATATTCCTGAGGCGGAAGCCATTCTCGGTCGTATCCAGCCCGCCGGCATCGTCAGCCGGGCGGACGTGGTGCTGCCGAACCAGTTCCAGGCGCTGCGGATGCGCTTTATTCCCGAGCGCCCGGTTCCGGTGATGATTACCCGCATGTTTGAGCTGCCGGTACAGATATCGCTGCCTATCTACTCCCAGGAACGCCCCGCGAACCCGCAGCCGCTTGCCTATCTGGTGCTGCAGGCCGACTCATACCGGATGTATAAATTCGTGATGAGCACGCTTTCAACGTTAGTGACTGCTTACTTTCTGCTGGTGCTGGTTCTGACGGTGTCGATCACCTGGTGCATCAACCGGCTGATCGTCCGTCCGCTGCGTAAGGTGGCGCGTGAACTTAACGACGTTCCGCAGCAGGAGCGTCTCGGGCATCAGCTGACCCTGCCGCGGCTGCATCACGATGATGAGATAGGCATGCTGGTGCGCAGCTACAATCGCAACCAGCAAACCCTGCTGCGCCGGTACGATGAGCTCTCTTTACAGTCCACTCGCTTCCCGGTCTCCGACCTGCCGAATAAGGCCTTCCTGATGGCGCTGCTCGAGCAGGCGGTGGCCCGCCCGCAAACCTCGGCGCTGCTGGTGGTCGCCTGCGAAACGCTGCAGGACACCGCCGGCGTCCTGAAGGAGGCCCAGCGCGAAATACTGCTGCTGACGCTGGTGGAAAAGCTGCGGTCAATCATCCCCTCGCGCATGGTGCTGGCGCAGGTCAGCGGCTATGACTTTGCGATTCTGGCCAACGGCATTACCGAGCCCTGGCAAGCGGTGACGTTAAGTAAGCAAGTGCTCACTGCAATCAGCGAGCGTCTGCCGCTGCACGGTATCCAGCTTCGCCCCTGCGCCAGCGTCGGAATTGCGATGTTTAACGGCGAGCTGAGCGCGGAGCAGCTCTACCGACGCGCGGTTTCCGCTGCCGTCGCCGCGCGGCGCAAAGGTAAAAACCAGATTGAGTTCTTCGATCCGCTGCAGATGGAGAAGGCCCAGCGCCGGCTGATGGAAGAGCACGATATTCTGGCGGCGCTGGATAATCAGCGTTTCGCCATCTGGCTGCAGCCGCAGGTGAATATCGCCAGCGGCGAAGTGTGCGGCGCGGAGGTTCTGCTGCGCCAGCGCCAGGAGGATGGCAGCTGGCTGCTGCCGCCGGATCTGATTGAACGCATTGAGGCCTGCGGGCTGATTGTCCCGGTCGGCTACTGGGTGATGGAAGAGGCCTGTCGCCAGCTTGCGGCATGGCAAAGCCAGGGCATTATGCTGCCGCTATCGGTGAACGTGTCGCTGCTGCAGCTGCTGCATCACGACCGGGGCACGGAGATGCTGACCCTGCTGTCGCGCTATCGCATTGCGCCGGGCACGCTGATTATCGAAATTACCGAAAGCCGCCGGCTGGACGATCCGCGGATGGTCGTCTCCCTGCTGCGCCCGCTGCGCGAGGCCGGGGTGCGCATCGCCCTCGATGATTTTGGCATGGGTTACGCCGGGTTGCGCCAGCTCCAGCATATGAAGTCGCTGCCGGTCGATATCCTGAAAATCGATAAGGCCTTCATCGATATGCTGCCCGAAGATACCAGCATGGTGCCGGCGATTATTCAGCTGGCGCGCGGCCTTAACCTGCGCATTGTGGCGGAAGGCGTTGAGAGAGAGGAGCAGCACCGGTGGCTGCAGGAAGCCGGCGTCGATATCGGCCAGGGCTACCTCTTCGGTTGCGCTTTACCGCAGGAGGCGTTTGCGGCGCAGTTTTTGCCGGTGAATGAAGAGGGTGCAAGCCTGTAACTAGGGGCTGACTTGTGCGAGTCAGCTCTAAGTTTTTAACAATTCCGTTGCAATTTCGCGCTTAGTTATTTCTGAAATGTTTCCCGGGTGTTACTTTTAAGCCACAGACGACCTATAACCCTTCCAGGTCTGTGGTTATACCCAAAGGACACCCTATGAAAACCTCTCTCTTCAAAAGCCTTTATTTTCAGGTTTTGTCGGCCATCGCGATCGGTATTCTGCTGGGCCATTTCTACCCGGAACTGGGCGCGCAGATGAAACCCCTCGGCGACGCCTTCGTTAAACTGATTAAAATGGTTATTGCACCGGTTATCTTCTGCACCGTCGTGACGGGGATTGCCGGGATGGAAAGCATGAAGGCCGTTGGCCGTACCGGTGCGGTAGCGCTGCTCTATTTTGAAGTTGTCAGTACCCTCGCGCTGATTATCGGACTTATCATCGTCAACGTGGTGCAACCCGGCGGCGGCATGAACGTCGATCCGGCCACCCTTGATGCGAAGGCGGTGGCGGTCTACGCCGAGCAGGCAAAAGATCAGGGCATTGTCGCCTTCCTGCTGGATATTATTCCCGGCAGCGTGATCGGCGCTTTTGCCAGCGGTAACATCCTGCAGGTGCTGATGTTTGCGGTGCTGTTTGGTTTTGCCCTGCATCGCCTGGGCAGCAAGGGCCAGCTGATTTTTAACGTTATCGAAAGCTTCTCGCAGGTGATCTTCGGCATCATCAACATGATTATGCGCCTCGCGCCGATTGGCGCCTTCGGGGCCATGGCCTTTACCATCGGCAAATACGGCGTCGGCACCCTCGTGCAGCTGGGCCAGCTGATCGTCTGCTTCTACATCACCTGTATTCTGTTTGTGGTGGTGGTGCTGGGCTCCATCGCGCGGATCACCGGCTTTAGCATCTTTAAATTCATCCGCTATATCCGCGAAGAGCTGCTGATTGTTCTCGGGACCTCCTCGTCCGAATCGGCGCTGCCGCGCATGCTGGACAAGATGGAGAAGCTGGGCTGTCGCAAATCTGTCGTGGGGCTGGTTATCCCCACCGGCTACTCGTTCAACCTTGACGGCACCTCCATCTACCTGACGATGGCGGCGGTATTTATTGCCCAGGCGACCAACAGCCATATGGATATTTTCCACCAGATAACGCTGCTGGTGGTGCTGCTGCTCTCCTCGAAAGGCGCCGCCGGCGTCACCGGCAGCGGTTTTATCGTCCTGGCGGCCACCATTTCTGCCGTGGGCCATTTACCGGTTGCCGGCCTGGCGCTGATCCTCGGTATCGACCGCTTTATGTCTGAAGCGCGCGCGCTGACCAACCTCGTGGGCAACGGCGTGGCGACTATCGTGGTGGCGAAATGGGTGAAAGAGCTGGATTCCCAACAGCTTGATGATGTCCTCAATAACCGTACTCCGGCGAACAAATCGCACGAATTATCCTCTTAAATCCATCTGTTAGGCCCGTTGTCCCTTGCTGGACTCCGGGCTCCTGCGCATAATTAGGTATCGCTCCCCGGGGTTGGGGAGTGATACTAAATGATTATTTTACGTCTCCGTGCGACATTTTCCTCTCCGCGTGGTCTAACCGACGTACTGACTCACCATATTTTTTGGCAGCCCTCCAGCGGGCTGCTTTTGTAACCAGGAATGTTCATCAGGGGTTCACATGCAGGGCACAAAAATTCAACTCTTAACGGGTGGTTTGCTGATGATGGCAGCGGCCGGTTATGTGCAAGCAGAAGCGCTCCAGCCTGACCCGGCCTGGCAACAGGGGACTCTCGCCAACGGACTTCAGTGGCAGGTTTTAGCCACTCCGCAGCGTCCGAGCGATCGTATTGAAGTCCGCCTGTTCGTCAATATTGGCTCGCTGAGTGAAAGCACTCAGCAGAGCGGTTTTAGCCACTTTATTCCCCGCCTGGCCTTAACGCAGAGCGGCAGCCTTCCGACGATGCAGGCGCGCTCCCTGTGGCAGCAGAGCATCGATCCGAATCGTCCGCTCCCGCCGGCGCTCGTCTCCTATAGCTACACCATGTTTAACCTCAGCCTGCCGAATAACCGTAACGACCTGCTGAAGGAGGCGCTGAGCTGGCTGGCCGACGCCAGCGGGAAGCTAAAGGTGACGCCTGAAGCGGTGAATCACGCCCTGCAGGGCGGCGACATGGTCGCGACCTGGCCGCTGGATACCAAAGAGGGCTGGTGGCGCTACCGGCTGAAAGGTTCCACCATGCTGGGGCATGATCCCGCCGCGCCGCTGAAAACCCCGGTCGACGTTGCGCAGCTGAAAGAGTTTTATCAGAAATGGTACACCCCGGACGCCATGACGCTGATCGTCGTGGGCAACGTTGATAGCCGTAACGTAGCGGAGCAGATCAACAAAAACTTCGGCGAGCTGAAGGGTAAACGAGAAACGCCGGCCGCGGTACCGACGCTGGCTCCGCTGCCGACGACGCCGGTCAGCATCATGACCAATACCGTGCGTCAGGATAAGCTGTCGATCATGTGGGACTCTCCGTGGCAGCCTATTCGCGATTCGGTCGCGCTGCAGCACTACTGGCGCGACGATCTGGCCCGCGAGGCGCTGTTCTGGCACGTGCAGCAGAACCTGAGCAAAAACAATATCAAAGACGTGAACCTCGGCTTTGATTGCCGGGTGCTGTACCAGCGCGCCCAGTGTGCGATCAACATTGAATCGCCGGGCAACAAGCTCAACGCGAACCTGATTGCGGTGTCCCGCGAGCTGGCGAAGGTCCGCGATAACGGCTTACCGCAGGATGAGTTTGATACCCTGATTGCGCAGAAAAAGCTCGAGCTGCAAAAGCTCTTCGCCACCTACGCGCGTACCGATACCGATATTCTGATCAGCCAGCGCATCCGCTCGCTGCAGAATCAGGTGGTGGATATCGCGCCGGAGCAGTATCAGAAGCTGCGTCAGGAGTTTCTTGATTCTCTGACCGTCGATATGCTGAATCAGTATCTGCGTCAGCAGCTGTCGCAGGATATGGCGCTGGTGCTGCAGCAGCCGCAGGGCGAGCCGGAATATAACATGAAGGATCTGAAGGCGACGTGGGAGAAGCTGATGGTGCCTGCGCCAACGGCGACGACGGCGACGGCCGGAAGCGGCGAGGCTGCCGAGGCGCGCAGCGACGCGACGGATATTCCCCCCGCTCAGTAGGTTCGGTTGACGAGGCTCTTCCCGGGCTGCGGCGCTGATGGCGCAGCCCGGGCGAAGGTTACTGCGGCATTGCTTCGCGCGGAATAATCGCCCCGCGATACTGAATGACCGTACTGGCGGTCAGGTGCCCGCGCGCGGCTGCGGACCGGGCGTCACCGCCGGTCAGGCGCACGGCGAGGTAGCCGGCGCTGAATGAATCGCCGGCAGCAGTGGTATCAACCACCTTCTCTTTCGGCAGCTTCACGGCTGGGATCTCCTGCTGCGGCTCGCCGACAATCGACACCAGGCACGAGTCCGCCCCGCGTTTTACCACCACCTCTTTGACGCCGGCGGCATGCGTGCGGGCAATCACTTCTTCTACCGGTTTTTCACCCCATAACGCATCTTCGTCATCCAGCGTCAGGAAGGCGATATCGGTGCAGGTCAGCATTTGCTGATAAACCTGCTGAGTCTCTTCTTTGCTGGCCCACAGGCGCGGGCGGTAGTTGTTGTCGAAAATCACCTGCCCGCCGTTAGCGCGGCATTCGCACAGCAGCGTAAGCAGCTTCTCGCGGCTCTGCGGGCTGAGAATGGCGAGGCTAATTCCGCTGAGATAGAGGTAGTCAAAGGTCGCCAGCTCTTCGCAGATCGCGGCAGACTGCTCGCTCTCCAGCCAGAATTTTGCCGCCGCTTCGTTACGCCAGTAGTAAAACGTCCGTTCGCCGGTATCGTCGGTTTCGATGTAGTAGAGCCCCGGTAAACGATCGGCCATACGCTGGATAAGATCGGTTTTGACCTCCTCGGCCTGCCAGGATTCCAGCATCTGCTGGCTGAAGGCGTCCGTCCCAAGCGCGGTAACGTAGTGCACGGCGAGCGCGCTGGCGTCGGTCTGACGCGCAATGTAGACCGAGGTATTTAAGGTGTCGCCGCCAAATCCACGGTTTACCGCCGCGTTTTTCTCTGACAGCTCAATCATACATTCGCCGATAACGGCAATTTTTTTAGACATCATCATGACCTGGGATTGAATCGGGATTAGCGCTAGTGTGCGCCGCGTCGTTTTTATGGTCAACTATATTAAAACATCGTTCCATTATTTTTTTGACATCAGGCGCGTAATGTGACGAAAGGCGCATTTGTCGGAGAAAGATGCGCTTTTCAACTATATTCAGGACTGACGAGGAGCAAAGGAGCTGAGAGGGTATGACCACAACCCGCAAAACGATTGCTATTATCTCGGGAACGATAGCGCTACTTATCGTTCTGTTTTTCATCGTACTGGCGACCTTCGACTGGAACCGCCTGAAGCCCACGATTAACCAGAAGGTGTCCGCCGAGCTGAACCGGCCGTTTGCCATTCGCGGCGACCTCGGCGTGGTCTGGGAGCGCCAGCGCGACGAGCGGGGCTGGCGAAGCTGGGTGCCCTGGCCCCACGTCCATGCCGAAGATATCGTCCTCGGCAACCCACCTGATATTCCCCAGGTCACGATGGTGCACCTGCCGCGCGTCGAAGCCACGCTAGCGCCGCTGTCGCTGCTGAGCAAAACGGTCTATCTGCCGTGGATTAAGCTGCAGCAGCCCGATGCCAGGCTGATCAGGCTCTCCGGGAAAACCAATAACTGGACCTTTACCCTCGGGTCGGACGACGCTGCGGCCAGCCAGGCCGGGCCATCGGACTGGTCTTTCCGGCTGGATAACATTCTCTTCGATCGCGGGCGGATTGCCATTATCGACAAGGTGACGCGCGCCGATATTACCCTGACGGTCGATCCGCTGGGTAAACCGCTGCCGTTTAGCGAGGTCACCGGCACGGAAGGCAAAGAGGCGCCAAAGAAGGTGGCGGACTACGTTTTTGGGCTGACGGCCAGGGGGAGCTATCGTGACCAGCCGCTCTCCGGCAGCGGTAAAATTGGCGGCATGCTGGCGCTGCGCAGCGAAGGGACGCCGTTCCCGCTGCAGGGCGACTTCCGCTCCGGCAATACCCGGGTGGCCTTTAGCGGGACGGTGAACGACCCGCTGAGCCTGGGCGGCGTCGATTTACGCCTGAAGTTCTCCGGCGATTCGCTGGGGGATTTATACGATCTTACCGGAATCGTCCTGCCGGATACGCCGGCGTTCTCCACCGACGGTCGCCTGCGGGCGACCTTCAATCAGCAGGGCGGGTCGCGCTTTACCTACCGCGATTTCAATGGCCGAATCGGCGAAAGCGACATTCACGGCTCCCTGACCTACGCCACCGGCAAGCCGCGCCCGAAGCTGGAGGGCGACGTTGAATCCCGCCAGCTGCGTCTGGCGGACCTCGGGCCGCTGATTGGCGTGAACGCCGAGAGTAAGGCGAGTAAAACCGAGCAGCGTAGAGGCGAAGCTACGCCGCAGCCGGCCGGGAAAATCCTGCCTTACGATCGCTTTGAGACCGACAAGTGGCAGCTGATGGATGCCGATGTCCGCTTCAAGGGGCGGCGAATTGAGCACGGCGGCACGTTACCGATTAGCGACCTCAGCACCCACGTTATCCTTGAGCGCGGCGACCTGCGCCTGCAGCCGCTGCGCTTTGGCCTCGCCAACGGCACGATCGCCGGCAGCCTGCATCTGCAGGGCGATAAAAAGCCGCTGCAGGGCACCGCTAACCTGCAGGCCAGACGCCTGAAGCTCAAGGCGCTGATGCCGAACGTGGAGATGATGCAGAAGACCCTCGGCGAGATGAACGGCGATATGCAGCTGCGCGGCACCGGTAACTCGGTGGCGGCGCTGCTGGGCAACAGCAACGGCAATATCAAGCTGCTGATGAACGATGGCCTGATTAGCCGAAACCTGATGGAAATTCTGGGGCTGAACGTCGGTAACTATCTTATCGGGCAGATCTTTGGCGACGACGAGGTGCGGGTAAACTGCGCGGCGGCCAACGTTGACGTGGTTAATGGCGTCGCGCGGCCGCAGATCTTTGCCTTTGATACCGAAAATGCGCTGATTAACGTCACCGGGACCGCCAGCTTCGCCTCGGAGCAGCTCGACTTAACCATCGACCCCGAAAGCAAGGGGCTGCGCATTATTACCCTGCGCTCGCCGCTGTACGTGCGCGGCACGTTTAAATCCCCGAACGCCGGAGTGAAGGTGGGGCCGCTGATCGCCCGCGGTGCGGTAGCGGCCGCGCTGGCAACGCTGGTCACCCCGGCTGCGGCGCTGCTGGCGCTGGTATCGCCGGCGGAGGGCGAAGCCAACCAGTGTCAGACGATTTTATCGCAGATGAAAAAGTAGATTCGGAGAAGAGCTGCCCGGCGCGGCGCGCCGGGCAGCAAAGGATTACAGCGACTGGTGGCGGGTTTCGTGGGTCAGCAGCAGCGCAATCAGCGTCAGCGCGGCCATCGACGCCAGGTAGAGTCCTACCGCCGTCAGGCCGTAGTTGCCCTGCAGCCAGGCGGCAATATACGGCGCGACGGAAGCGCCAAGAATCGACGAGACGTTATAAGAGAACGATGCGCCGGTGTAGCGTACTTCCGTCGGGAACAGCTCCGGCAGCAGGGCGCCCATCGGACCGAAGGTCAGCCCCATCAGGCTCAAGCCGAGCAGCAGAAACGCGAAGACCAGCACCGGCTGACCGGAACCCAGCAGCGGTTTAAAAGCGAACAGGGCAAAGAGAATAATCATTGAGGTAATGACGATCATGCTCTTACGACGGCCAAACGCGTCCGCCAGCAGGCCGGCAATCGGCACCATCACGCCAAAGCCAATCACCGCCATCATCAGCATCCACAGCACTTCATTACGCGGCAGACCGAGGCCCACTGGCGCAGCGCCGGTGCTGAAGGTCATGGAGTAGACGGTCATGATATAGAACAGGGTATAGGTGGCCAGCATAATGAAGGTGCCGAGCACGGTCACCCGCACGTGCTTAGTCAGCAGCGTCCCCAGCGGGATTTTTACCTGTTTCTTCGCCGCGGCGATTTTGGCAAAGACCGGCGTTTCATGCAGCGAAACGCGGACGTAAAGCCCGATAATCACCAGCACGGCGGAGAAGATAAACGGCACGCGCCAGCCCCATTCCATAAACTGCTGGTCGGTCAGCAGCCAGGAGAGTAGCAGGAAGGTGCCGTTAGCGAAGAAGAAGCCGATCGGCGCGCCCAGCTGCGGGAAGGAGCCGTACAGCGCGCGTTTACGCGGCGGGGCGTTCTCGGTGGCCAGCAGGGCTGCGCCGCCCCATTCACCGCCAAGGCCAAGCCCCTGACCAAAGCGCGCCAGCGCCAGCAGCATCGGAGCCAGAATGCCAATGCTCTCATAGCCGGGCAGCAGGCCGATCACCACGGTAGAGATCCCCATGGTCAGCAGCGAGGCGACCAGCGTCACCTTACGACCGACGCGATCGCCGAAGTGGCCGAACAGCGCTGAGCCAATCGGACGCGCGACGAAGGCAATGGCGAAGGTTGCCAGCGACTGTAGCGTCGCGGCGGCCGGGTCGCCCTGCGGGAAGAAGATATGCGGAAACACGATAACCGCGGCGGTGGCGTAGATGTAGAAGTCGAAGAACTCAATGGCGGTGCCGATGAGTGAGGCAACGACGACTTTATTGCGCGAGTTAACCGGTGCGGTTTCCTGCGACTTGTCGAGCGTGGTGGCTGTGGCTTGCATAGATCTTTCTTATTTTTAGCGAACGAAAAGCCATATAGCCACAGCAAAAGCGACATTTCAATCTGTAACAAGAGGCGGGAGAGGCCAAAAAACGGGCAAAAAGCGGATAATTTTTGTGCCTGAAAAATAACTTCTATGAAATGCTTCACATAAATAAAATAATGGCAGATAAAACCAGGTTTAGGTTAAATAAAAGTTACACGTTGGATTTATCTGCTGAAATGATGGATCGGGCTGAATGATACCTCTCCGTTCAGCCCGATACGGCATCAATCGTGGGTTTTCCCCGGCATCCGGCGGTCGTCTTTATACTCGGCGGTGGCAATCCACGCCGCGCAGAACAGGGTCAGGCGCGCGAAGAAATAGAAAAAGGCCATCAGCCCTAAAACGGAGCCAAACGCGGCGCCCGACGGCGACTTCACCAGCGCCGGCAGCGTCCAGGTCATGACGATTTTAATCACCTCAAAGCCGATTGCCGCAATCATCGTGCCGCGTATCAGCGCTTTGCGCCGCGGACGGTGGCGCGGCAGGCGCCAGAAGATCCAGAAAAACAGCAGGTAGTTGGCGAAAATCGAGATCGCCAGGCCAATCAGCCGCCAGGCCGGTTTTAGCCACTCAATATTGTCGAGATACAGCGCGGAGATGATGGTCTGCTGCGCGGCGCCGGCAATAGAGGTAATGGAGAGGGTAATAATCAGGGCGACCAGCAGGCCAATCAGCGAAATAAAGTCGCGGAAGTATTTTACCCAGATCTTTTCCTGATCCTGCGGCGTACGTTCCCAGACGTCGCGGGACTGGGCGCGGATGGCTTCCCGCAGGTTGCCCATCCAGTTAATGCCGGAATAAAGCGCGACCAGCAGCCCAACCAGGCCGACGGTGGTGCGCTGCTGAACCGCGGTATTAATGGTGTTCTTCAGCGTTGCCGCCAGCGTCGGATCGCTGACGTTGAGCAGGATTTTATCGAAGATGTCCTGCAGCAGCGTCGGATGCCAGGTGAGGACAAAGCCGGCGGCGGCGAAGGAGACCATCAGTATCGGGATCATCGACAGAAACGAGAAGTAGGTGATGGCCGCGCCGAACTGATTACCCAGGCGGTCGTTAAAGCGCTCTGCCGCGCGGATCAGGTGCGCAATAATCGGATTTCGCTGGACCTTTTCCGCCGTCCCGGTCACGCTTTTCAGCGCCTGGTTCGCTTTCTGTCCCACGGCGGATTCGTTGATGGCGGCCAGCGTGCTTTTACTCTTTTCCGGCTGCTGGCCCGGATCCTGGGCCGGGCGTGTCGCGTCGTTTTCCGGTGTCATCAGTTATTTCTTCCTTTTTTTACAGCGAGATTCAGCAAAAATTATATACGCAAAACGCCGGTTGCGGCGGCGGAGCGGTAAACCCGCATCCTGACTCTGGCGAAACGGGCCCGCCGTGCGCTAGTCGACGTAGCCCTTCATCACGCCACCCAGCCACTCCATAAACAGGTGGACGCGACGCGAAAGATTGCGCCGATGTGGGTAGATAAGCGAGACCGGCAGCGGTTCGGCGCGGTATTGCGGCAGAATTTCTATCAGCTCCCCGGTGCGCAGCGCTTCGCGAACGCCGGTGCGCGGAACCTGAATAATGCCCAGCCCGGCGAGGCAGGCGGCCTGATAGGTTTCGGTGCTATTGACGGTCAGTATGCCGCCGGTTTTTACCCAGCGCACGGCGCCGTCGCTGACGACCTCAAAACCCACCGGGCGAACGCCAAGGGTGCTGGCATAGTGGATCAGGGCATGATCGCCGAGATCGTCAAGAGAGTGCGGATAGCCGAAGCGCGCCAGGTACTGCGGGCTGGCGCAGTTAATTTGCGTCAGCTTACCCAGCGGACGCGCGATCAGGCCGGAATCTTTCAGCGTACCGACGCGGACGACGCAATCAAAACCTTCGCGGATCACGTCAACCAGCCGGTCGCTGCTGCTCAGTTCAAGCTCGATCCCCGGATACTGCTGCAAAAAGGCCGGCAGCCGCGGAATGATCAGCTTTTTTGCCACGCCGACCGGCATATCTACCCGCAGTCGTCCGCTGATGCTGGAGGGATCGTGCTGGAATATGCCGTCCAGCTCCTCGAGGTTGCTCAGAAGGTCTTTGGCGCGCTCGTAGTAGACCATCCCGTCCTGAGTCAGCTGCACCCGGCGAGTGGTGCGGTGCAGAAGGCGCGCGCCGAGGTGGCTTTCCAGCGCCTGGATCTGGCGCGAAACGCTGCCTTTCGGCAGGCCCAGGGTGTCGGCGGCGCGGGAAAAGCTCTCCAGCTCCGCCACGCGAATGAACAGCTGCATTGCGTGAATTTTATCCATACCCGAGACCTATTGTTGTTGCCAGGGAAACAGTAAAACGTAATTTAGCGTATTTATTGTTTTTCTGTCAGCTAATAAGCTCTTTCACGATGCAAACGCAACTGATAAGGGGTTTCTGATGACACAACGTATTGCTTTAGTGACCGGCGGCAGCCGTGGATTGGGAAAAAACGCGGCGCTGAAGCTGGCGGCGAAGGGAACCGATATTATCCTCACCTACCACAGCAACCGCCAGGCGGCGCTGGAAGTTGTCGCTGAAATCGAACAAAAAGGGGTTAAAGCTGCGGCATTAGCGCTTAACGTCGCCGATACGTCGAGCTTCGAAAGCTTTGCTCTCGAGGTGAAGACGCTCCTGCAGCAGCGCTGGCAGCGCGGCACCTTTGATTATTTATTAAACAACGCCGGGATTGGTATCAACGTCGCCTTTGCACAGACCAGCGAAGCGCAGTTTGACGAGCTGATGAATATCCAGTTCAAAGGCCCGTTCTTTCTGACCCAGCGCCTGCTGCCGCTGCTGCAGGACGGCGGGCGGATCCTCAACGTCTCGAGCGGGCTGGCCCGTTTCGCGCTGCCGGGCTACGCCGCCTATGCGGCAATGAAAGGGGCAATGGAGGTACTGACCCGCTACCAGGCAAAAGAGCTGGGCGCGCGCGGGATCTCGGTGAACATTATTGCGCCGGGGGCCATCGAGACGGACTTTGGCGGCGGCGTGGTGCGCGATAATACGCAGGTAAACCAGCATATTGCGGCGCAAACGGCGCTGGGGCGGGTAGGGCTGCCGGACGATATCGGCGATGCGATAGCGGCGCTGCTGAGCGACGATCTGAAATGGATGAACGCCCAGCGGGTGGAGGTTTCCGGCGGGATGTTCCTGTAAGCGGCGAGGCCGCCGCGTCAATTGGCTCTGCAACGGACGCGGCGGCGTATTCTACTGCCGGCGGCGCTAGCCTGCCGCAGCGGCGGGCCGGTGATAATCGCGCGGCAGCAGGCCAAATAGCCAGTCGTTATGCCAGCGGCCGTTGAGCCAGTAGCATTCGCGCAGCTCGCCCTCCAGCAGAAAGCCGGTTTTCTGCAGCAGGCTTTTCGAAGCGATGTTGCCGGCGGTGACGGTGGCGGTCAGGCGACGGACGCCGCCTGCGGAAAAGGCAAAATCGCACAGCGCCTGCAGTGATTCGTAGCCGTAGCCTTTTCCCTGGGCCTGGGGAGTGAACAGAAACCCGACCTCAGCGCAGTCGTCCTCGTGGTGCCGGTAGCCGGTCATGCCGAGCGGCTCGTGGGTTTGTCGATCGCGGACGATCAGGCACAGCCAGTGCCTGGCGCCCGGCGTCCACGGCGACAGGCGCGAATCAAACGCTTCGCGGATCTCGGCGAGCGGGCGCGAATCGGCAATATAGAGCATCACCTGCGGATCGCGCTGCAGGGCTAAAAAGAAGGACCAGTCATCCAGCTGCAGCGGCGAGCAGCGCAGCCGTGGCGTAAGCAGTTCAGGCATAGATCGGAGTTCCTGCAAAGGTCGATAGCGTGACCATAGCAGGACATTCTCCGCCCGAATAGCACCTGGTTATAATGGCTCGCCGTAGAGGCCTATCAGCCGACGCACCACGCCGTTGGTCCAGCCGAAACCATCCTGCAGCGGGTATTCACCGCCGCCGCCCTCGTGCGGGACGCCGCTGGCAATATGGTACTTCTCAATCAGCTTATGATGCTGCTTGTAGAAGTGGTTCACCGTTTGCAGCCAGCTTTGGGCTATCTCATCGCCGAGCGGGTCCTGGCCGTACATTTTAAAGCCCTGCACCGCCATCCACTGCAGCGGCGCCCAGCCGTTGGGCTTATCCCACTGTTCGCCGCTTTCATACTCGGTGGCCATAATGCCGCCAGGGGTCAGCAGGCGAGCCCGCACCGCGTCGGCAAGGCGATCCGCCTGTTCATGCGTCGCCATTCCGACGTACAGCGGCACGATGCTGGCGGCCGAAAAGAGCGCCAGCTGCTCGCGGCGCCAGTCGTAGTCGCGGAAGCAGCCGCTGTCGTCATCCCACAAATAGCGGGTCACCGCCGCCCGACGGTCGCTGGCCTTCTGGCGAAACGCGGCTTCCGTTTCGCGATCGCCCTCAACGCCGGAGAGATTGGCGATGGTATTTTCGAGCTTGAACAGGAAGGCGTTCAAATCGATGGGGATAAACTGGGTGGTGCGAATACTCGCCAGACGGGTGATATCGCGCAGCCAGCGGCTGGAGTAGTCCCAGCCGGAGGCGGCGCCGGCGCGCAGGTCACGGTAAACCTCGTTGGGCGGGCGGCCGGAGTGCTTTGCCGTTTCGACATCTTCGCGCCAGGACTCGTCGCGCGGGGTGTCGCGATCGTCCCAGTAGCGGTTGAGCAGCGAACCGTCCGGCATACGCACCGCGTGGCGATAGGCCTGGTTCGGGATCAGCGACTCGGCGCCGTCCATCCAGAAGCGGTACTCCATCTTCAGGTGCTCAAGGTAGCGGCGAGCGCCGCGCACGCCGTCCTCTTCAAACAGCTCAACCATCAGGGCGAAAACCGGCGGCTGCGAACGGCTGAGGTAGTAGGTGCGATTGCCGTTAGGGATATGACCGTAGGTTTCAATCATCCACGCGAAGTTGTCCGCCATGCACTTCAGCAGGTCCTCGCGGCCGCTCTCCGCCAGCCCCAGCATCGTGAAGTAGGAGTCCCAGTAGTAGGTCTCGCTAAAGCGGCCGCCGGGCACAATATACGACTGCGGCAGCGCCAGCAGCGACGACCACGGGATATGATCCTGCGGCTCGCGGGTGAGGATCGGCCAGAGGTGATCGATATGCTCTTTCAGGGATCGCTTAGGATCGGAAACGTAATCTTCCGCGCGATGATCCGGCAGCCAGAAGTGGTCCTCGACGAACTGCCGCAGATCGAACCCTGGAGTGCGCCTCACCCGCCGGTAGTGGATTAAAATATCCAGCGGGTCCTGCTTTGGCGCACAGTCGGGGAAGGTTTTGCTGTCGGCGAAAATGCGCGATTTTTGCACGTGGGCGAACAGCTCCAGGTAGCGATCGGCCGGGGTCAGGGCGTCAGACGCCGGCAGCCCCTCGATAATTTCTGGCTCCGGTTCGGCGTCGAACATTTCGTCCAGTTTTAACTCATACGGATCGGCTTCGTAGCGCAGATCGACGTCGATCTTTAACTCATCGCTATTATCGTTGCGTAATGTCTGGCTGGACATAGTGATACGGACCTCCGGATCGCGTCGCTAAATGGCGCCGGATATTCCCGGCATGGCTTTTAAGCTTAGTCATTCGCTTCGGTTTTCGTGGGGGAAACTGTGCGTCAGGTCACGCTTCTGTGCAAATACCTGAAGCCGGAATTTTTATTACTAATTGATTTATATCGTTAATTTATGAACGGGTGCTCTGAATCGCGTGGAAAAATTCAGAGCAATCGTTTTGCAACAAAATCTTATTTTATGGCGCAGGCGCGGGATTACTCCCACGCCGCTTCCAGCATCTCCAGCAGTTGTTCGCTGCTTAGCGTGACCGGGTTGGCTTTCATCGACGACGAGCCGCTGGCGGCTAGCGCGGCGGGCTCAAGCGCCCGATGCGCCACGCCCAGATCGTTGAGATTGCCGAGACCGGCGCCGCGGCTCCATTCGTGCAGGCTCTCCCAGGCGGTATCCGGATGCACGTTGAGCCCGTCGGCCAGCCAGCGGCGCACGTCGTTAAAGCGCTCGCGCAGGGCTTCATCGGTGACCAGTGATTCGTTAAGCGCGAGGCCGAAGGGCAGCAGGCAGCCGCACAGCGCGCCGTGGGAAGCGTTGCTCAGGCCGCCCAGCGGCCCCGCCAGGCCGTGAACAACGCCGAGACCGGCATTGGCCAGCGCCAGGCCGCCGCACAGGCTGGCCCACGCCATTTCATCGCGACTCTGCGGGCACTCTTTTGTCATTAGCGTTTTCAGCGCCTTGATGCCGCGCGGGATCGCCTCCCGGCACAGGGCGTCGGTAAACGGGTTGGCCCGGGTGCACAGCCAGGGTTCGATAAGCTGGGCGATCGCATCGAGGCCGGAGCCCAGGGTTACCGCCCGCGGCGCGTTATCGGTAAGCGACGGGTCGACGATCGCCAGGTCCGGCAGCATCCGGTCATCGCGCAGGCTGACCTTACGCTGCTGCTGCACGACGTTAATCACCGCGTTTTTCGTCACCTCGGCGCCGGTGCCGGAGGTGGTGGGGATAGCGACAAAGGGCAGCGGATGCGCTTCCAGCACCCGGCCGCTGCCGACCACTTCCAGATACTCGATAACCTCCCCGGATGCCGGCACCAGCGCGGCGATGGCCTTCCCGGCGTCGATCACCGCGCCGCCCCCGAGGCTTACCACCGCCCCGACGCCCCTTTCGCGCGCCAGGCGTACACCCTGCTCGATCGCCTGCAGGTCGGGCTCATGGGCGATGGAGAGGGTCGTCACCTCCAGCGCATGGGCGCGAAGTTCGGCCAGCAGAAAGTCGGCCCGCTGCGGGCTGGCGCCGTGTACCAGCAGCACCTTGTCGCTGCGCTGGGCCAGCCAGGGCGCAGCGCTCGGCGCCAGGCCGCGACCAAAACGAATATTTCCCGGGGTTAAAACGTTAAAGGGGGTCAGCATCACGGGCTCCTGTATCGGCAAAAAAGGCAAGCATCCACTATAACCTAAATTATTCGCGTTGCAGGAAGGCGGCAGCGCAGGTAAGTGACCGGGACGCAGCGTGAAGCATGACGAGTATCGACACATTATCCGACGGGCTACTCTTTGTTGGCTGTACTCGCGTAGCCGATGGAGTATGGTGAATAAAACGTCTCTTTAGTTAAGGAATCCCTGACAATGCTAACAATATTGGGTAAACGCTCATCAATTAACGTCCGTAAAGTGCTGTGGACCTGCGAAGAAGCGGGCCTTGAGTATCAGCAGGAGGATTACGGCAGCGGATTTCAGCCGATTGATACCGCGGAGTTCCGCGCGCTGAATCCGAACGCCCTGGTGCCGGTTCTGCTGGATGATGACTTTGTGCTGTGGGAATCGAACAGTATTTGTCGCTACCTGGCGCGTAAGGCCGGACGGGAGGATCTGCTGCCCGTTGCGCCGCAGGCGGCGGCCGAGGTTGAGCACTGGATGGACTGGCAGGCAACGGAGTTTAACAACGCCTGGCGCTATGCGTTTATGGGGCTGGTGCGCAAGGACCCGCGCTTTCAGGACCCGGCGGCGCTGAAAGAGAGCATTGCCAGCTGGACCCGCTGCGTGCAGATAGTGGACCAGCAGCTTCAGCAAACCGGCGGCTGGCTGGCCGGCGGTCGGTTTACGCTGGCGGATATCGTCCTTGGGCTGTCGGTCCATCGCTGGAAAATGACGCCTTTTGCCCATCCGGAGATGCCGGCCGTCGAACGCTGGTATATGGCGCTCAACCAGCGCCCGGCGTTTATGCGCCACGGCAACAACGGCATGGCGTGACGGCAGGATAAAAAAACGTCCAGCTTTACAGCGCCGCGGACGTTAAATTCAGCCTATTCGCTTTGCAATCACCGACCACTGCCGTTACGATCTGCGTCCCTTTTTTATCCACCCGGTAGCGCGTACGGCAGGAAGGTATGGTTTGAGCAGGCGGTTGAGCCCTGTGTTGCTGGCGTCTGTGCTGCTTGTCGGATGCTCCGGAACGCTTTCGCAAATGAGTGTCCCTTCTGACGAAACCAGTCAGGTAGGGCAAAACGGGCATCGGCTCTCCGTCGATACCTTCGTCAACCACTATATGCAGAGCAAGCAGGTGAGCGGCGTGGTGGTGGCGATTATCCGTCATAACGGCCCGGCGGAATTTCACTGCTACGGCGTGACCGATGCCAAAAATCGCTACCCGATTACCCCGGATACGCTCTTTGCCCTCGGCTCGCTGAGCAAAGGGGTTACCGCCGAGGCGATCACCCTGCTGGTCAATGAGGGGCGGCTGCACTGGGACGATACGCTCGCCATGCTGCTGCCGCCGGAGACCCGGCTGAGCGCAGACGCCAAAAACATCACGCTCCTGCAGCTGGTGACGCACACCTCCGGACTGCCGCGCCAGCCAATGAACCTGCTGTCGCTGGAGCATCTGCTGGCCTACCTGAGCGATGGGGAAAACTTCTATCACGAGCTCGACGGCGACGGTGCGCTGGGCTATCTCAGCACCTTCAACGCGCCGCTGGTGCGCGAGCCTGAGTACTCCAATCTCGGCTACGCCATACTCGGCTACATCCTCAAATATCAGACCGGAGAATCCGTTGAGGCGCTGGCATCGCGGATGATTTTCCAGCCGCTGGCCCTGCATAACACCAGCTTCGTGCCGTCAACGCTGCGCGGATACTCCCGGCGCGCCCTCGGGCATGCGGGGGATCAGCCGAAATTTAAAACCCGCGGTGCGCTGACGCCGGACTGGCAGTTCAGCAACAATATGGTGGGGGCGGCAAACCTGTACAGCGACGCCCGCGACCTCATCGCTTACGCCCGCGCCCACTTTTCACCGACCGGCAATCCGGCGCTGGATAAAGCCTTCACCGACGTTGTCCACGACTACTATCCGCGGCAGACGGAGGCGGCGAATATTGCCTGGGTGACCGATACGATCGGCGGGCAGAAGATTACCTATCAGGTGGGCTACATCGGCGGCTATTCCAGCTATATCGGCTTTGATAAAGCGAACCAGAATGCGGTGGTGGTGCTGCAAAATAGCTTTAACTGGAGTAACTACATCGGGCATGCGATTTTGCAAAATCAGGCGGCGGGAACGGCTTATCGGCTGCGCCATGAGGCGTTGAAAAAAGCCCCGTGAGTACGGGGCCTTGACGTTTAGCGCATGGTCACGAACTCTTCCGCGGCGGTCGGGTGGATCGCTACGGTGTTGTCGAAGTCCTTCTTGGTGGCGCCCATCTTCAGCGCGACCGCAAAGCCCTGCAGCATTTCATCCATGCCGAAGCCGATGCCGTGAATACCGACAATCTTCTCTTCCGGACCGACGCAGACCAGCTTCATGCGGCACGGCTGGCGGTGCGAGGTGACGGCGGTATACATCGCGGTAAAGGACGATTTATAGACCTTCACCGCCTCGTCGCCGTACTGCTCGCGAGCCTGCGGCTCGGTTAAGCCGACGGTGCCTATTGGCGGGTGGCTGAAGACCACGGTCGGGATGTTGCTGTAGTCCAGATGCTCTTCCGGCTTGTTGTTGAACAGACGCTCGGAGAGACGGCGGCCGGCGGCAACGGCGACCGGCGTCAGCTCGACCGCGCCGGTGTTATCGCCCACCGCGTAGATCCCCGGCACGCTGGTGTTCTGGAACTTATCCACGACGATATAGCCTTTGTCGTTGGTTTCCACCCCGGTGGCCTTGAGGTTGAAGTTATCGGTCTCCGGCTGGCGGCCGATGGCCCAAATCAGGCAATCGACGGTCTGGCTGCGGCCATCTTCGAGGGTCAGGGTCAGGCTGCCGTCGGCGTTTTTCACCACCGACTGCGGAATGGCGTTGGTATGCAGCTGCGGGCCTTCGGCGTTCATCACCTCAACCAGCGTCTCGACAATCAGCGGATCGAAGCTGCGCAGCGGCGCGTGCTTGCGCACGAACAGATGCGTCTCGGCGCCGAGACCGTTAATCACTCCCGCCAGCTCAACCGCGATATAGCCCGCGCCGACAACCGCCACGCGCTTCGGCAGCGCCGGAAGCTCGAAGAAGCCGTTGGAGTCGATGCCGTACTCTACGCCCGGAATTGACGGGTGGCTCGGACGGCCGCCGGTGGCGATGAGGATATGATCGGCGGTCAGGGTTTCGCCGTTGACTTCCACCGTTTTGGCGTCAATAAAGCGGGCGAAGCCCTTAATCACGTCGACCTTATTTTTACCCAGCACGTTGTCGTAGGAGGTATGAATGCGGTCGATGTAGGCGCTGCGGCTGGCAACCAGTCGGTCCCAGTCGAAGTGGTTAATGGTGGTATCGAAACCGTAGTCCGGGCCGTACAGGTGAATCGCTTCGCGGATCTGCGCCGCGTGCCACATTATTTTCTTCGGTACACAGCCGACGTTAACGCAGGTGCCGCCCAGATCTTTCGCTTCAATCAGGGCGCACTTCTGGCCGTACATCGCCGCGCGGTTGATGGAGGCAATGCCGCCGCTGCCGCCGCCGATAGCAATGTAGTCATAATGTTTGCTCATGAGTCATATCCTTAATATCTGAATGCTGCGATTGTATACCGTAAATCAATAGGTTCCGCCGATGACTGCGATTACTCCGGGACGATCCAGCTGACCGTTGCGTGCCCGATGCCGGTCGGAACCAGCTTTTTGTGCAGCCACGGCAGAACGTTGTTCATCTGCTGTTCCAGCTTCCACGGCGGGTTGATCACGATCATCCCCGACGCGGTCATGCCGCGCTGGTCGCTGTCCGGGCGCACGGCAAGCTCAATCTGCATGATTTTACGAATACCGGTTGCTTCTAACTCCTTGATCATGCGCTTAATCTGCGCACGAAGGACCACCGGATACCACAGCGCATAGGTGCCGGTCGCGAAGCGCTTGTAGCCTTCATGAATGCCGGTCACCACCGCCTGGTAATCGCTTTTAATTTCGTACGGCGGGTCAATCAGAATCAGACCGCGACGGGAGGCGGGCGGCAGCTTTGCCTTCAGCTGCTGATAGCCATCGGATTTTTCTACGCGCGCGCGCTCGTCTTTCTGGAACTCCGAGCGCAGCAGCGGGAAGTCGCTCGGGTGCAGCTCGGTCAGCTGCAGGCTGTCCTGCTCGCGCAGCAGCTGGCGGGCAACCAGCGGGGAGCCAGGGTAGTAGCGCAGCTGGCCGCTACGGTTGAAGTGCTGAACCACGGAGATATACGGCTCCAGCTCGGCCGGCAGGTCATCCTGCTGCCAGATGCGGGCGATGCCTTCCATGTACTCACCGGTACGCTCGGCGTGCTCGCTGCTCAGATGGTAGCGACCTGCGCCGGCGTGGGTGTCCAGATAGAGAAACGGCTTCTCTTTCTCTTTCAGCGATTCAATGATCAGACTCTGAACGGTGTGTTTGAGGACGTCGGCGTGGTTGCCTGCGTGAAAGCTGTGGCGATAACTGAGCATGGATGCAGAGATTCCGGGAATTAAACAAGATAACCGATAGTTTACCGCAGATCCGTGCGGATTACCGCTGTAGCGCCGTGCTGTTTCAATTGTGGCAAAAGCGTTGCAAAACATAACGGTGTCATAAAAGCGTCAAACGGTCGCGCTAGCGTCGCGTGCAGGCAAGGTAATCGTTTGAATAAAAGGAAAAATAATGAAACTGCAAATCACACTTCTGACGTCGGCGCTGATCCTGGCGCTGCCGGCGCTGGCTAAAGACCTTCCGCTCAATCAGGCCGCGGCGATCGCCGCCAGCGTGACGCCTGCGGCCGCCGGTCCGGCGTTTGACGCGCTGGAAAGCCAGACGCTGGCGGCGCTACGCCAGGCGCTGAAAGGGGATGCCGCAACCCTCACCCGCGACCAGCTGGAGCACGCAAAACAGAATAAAACCCAGACGGATAAAGCCTGGCTTAAGGCCAGCGGCTACGATTTTCAGGCTAAAGCGAACCAGCAGGCGGGGATTGCGCTGCTCTCGGCGTTCAGCAAGCTCCCGGATTCGGTGGTGAAAGATAACCTCGCCACCGTCACCGCCATTAACCGCGATGCTACCCAGGCTACCCGCCAGCAGGCGCTGGCCGATGCCGAGGGGATAAGCTATCTCTACTTCCTCAGCGATGCGATGGGGCCCCGGCTGGGCAAAGCGTTCCTTGCGGCCTACGACAAAGGCGAGCTGGGTAAAGCGGCGGCGCTGATTAAGGCCAGCGAAGTCAGCACCGGCGCGGCGAAAAAGCACTTCAATAACCCGCGTCCGTTCCTGATTCAGGGCAACACCATCCACCTGGTGCCGGATGACGTGGTGGTGAAGGATGGCAAGCCTTACACCGCCGACGGCGGCTCGTTCCCCAGCGGGCACACCAATACCGGCTATACCGATGCCCTGCTGATGGCCGAAATGATCCCGGAGCGCTTCGATGCGCTGGTGACCCGCGGCGCGCGCTACGGCTACTCGCGGATCGTGCTCGGCGTGCACTATCC
Organism: Klebsiella terrigena; assembly: GCF_006539725.1. Lineage (GTDB taxonomy): Bacteria > Pseudomonadota > Gammaproteobacteria > Enterobacterales > Enterobacteriaceae > Klebsiella > Klebsiella terrigena. The sequence continues at coordinate 54,990 of NZ_BJNO01000010.1, forward strand.
GCTGGACGTGATGGGCTCGCGGATGGTGGCGCAGCGTAACGTCGCCCACTATCTGAACGATGCAAAATATCGCGCGCTGTTTAACGAGGCGCGCGACCAGCTGCGCGCCGCGCTGGAGAAAGAGTGCGGCACTTCGCTTGCCGAATGCGCGAAAACCGCCGGCAAGGACGATCCGTACCGCGACCCGGCCATGCACGCCTTTTATCGCTTCACTATGACCTACGATCTGCCGCAGCAGAAGGGCGAGAAGCCGGCCCTGAAGGTACCGGAAGGGGCCGAGGTGCTGCTGGAGGCCGCCTTGCCGCATCTTTCCGCCGCGCAGCGTCGGGCGCTGATGGTGAAAAGCGCGCTACCGGCCGGCTATCCGCTGTCGGGAGAGACCGCCGACCAGCAGTTCTGGCAGCGCCTCAACCTGCCTGCCGCCTGGCAGATGGCGCAGAAGGCGCATTAATCTCACCCAGCCCGGCGAAGCAGCGCGCCCGCCGGGATTTTGCTCAACGGCCGGGCTTATTGCAGCAATACCCGGCTCTGCGCATCGCACGACATTGAAATTCACCCAACTATCCCCCATTCTAGATCTCATGCTAAAGCGCCGGAACGCGCGCTTCATTTCCCCTTTTCAACAGGACTGCGCATATGACCAATCCATTACTGACGCCTTTTTCGTTGCCGCCTTTTTCTGCAATCAAGCCGGAGCATGTGGTGCCTGCGGTCACCAAAGCGCTGGACGATTGCCGGGCAGCGGTAGAGAGCGTCGTGGCGCAGGGCGCGCCCTATAGCTGGGAGACGCTGTGCCAGCCGCTGGCGGAAGTTGACGACGTGCTGGGGCGTATTTTTTCTCCCGTCAGCCATCTGAACTCGGTAAAAAATAGTCCGGAGCTGCGTGAAGCCTACGAACAAACCCTGCCGCTGCTGTCGGAATACAGCACCTGGGTGGGCCAGAACGAAGGCCTGTACCAGGCGTATCGCGACCTGCGCGACGGCGACCACTACGCCACCCTCAACACCGCCCAGAAAAAAGCGGTGGATAACGCGCTGCGTGATTTTGAACTCTCCGGTATTGGCCTGGCAAAAGAGCAGCAGAAGCGCTACGGCGAAATTGCCGCGCGCCTCTCCGAGCTGGGTAACCAGTACAGCAACAATGTGCTCGACGCCACCATGGGCTGGAGCAAGCTGGTCACCGATGAAGCCGAGCTCTCCGGGATGCCGGAGAGCGCGCTGGCCGCGGCTCAGGCCCAGGCGCAGGCTAAAGAGCAGGAAGGCTATCTGCTGACCCTCGATATCCCAAGCTACCTGCCGGTGATGACCTACTGCGACAATCAGGCGCTGCGCGAAGAGCTCTATCGCGCCTACTCCACCCGCGCTTCTGACCAGGGACCGAACGCCGGCAAATGGGATAACAGCCCGGTGATGGCGGAGATCCTCGCCCTGCGCCACGAGCTGGCGCAGCTGCTGGGCTTTGACAGCTACGCGTCAAAATCGCTGTCGACCAAAATGGCGGAAAACCCGCAGCAGGTGCTCGACTTCCTGACCGACTTGGCGAAGCGCGCCCGTCCGCAGGGGGAGAAAGAGCTGGCCCAGCTGCGCGCCTTCGCCAAAGCGGAGTTTGGCATTGATGAGCTGCAGCCGTGGGATATCGCTTACTACAGCGAAAAACAGAAGCAGCATCTCTACAGCATCAGCGATGAGCAGCTGCGCCCCTATTTCCCGGAAAACAGAGCCGTTAACGGCCTGTTCGAAGTGGTTAAACGCATTTACGGCATCAGCGCCAAAGAGCGCACCGATGTTGACGTCTGGCACCCGGAAGTGCGCTTCTTCGAGCTGTATGACGAAAAAGGCGAACTGCGCGGCAGCTTCTATCTCGATCTCTATGCGCGCGAGCACAAGCGCGGCGGCGCGTGGATGGACGACTGCGTCGGCCAGATGCGCAAGCTGGACGGTTCGCTGCAGAAACCGGTGGCCTACCTGACCTGCAACTTTAACCGTCCGGTTAGCGGCAAGCCGGCGCTGTTTACCCATGATGAAGTGATCACTCTGTTCCACGAATTTGGCCATGGCCTGCACCACATGCTGACCCGCATCGATACCCCGGGCGTGTCCGGCATCAGCGGCGTGCCGTGGGACGCGGTTGAGCTGCCGAGCCAGTTCATGGAGAACTGGTGCTGGGAGCCGGAGGCGCTGGCGTTTATCTCCGGCCACTACGAGACCGGCGAACCGCTGCCGCAGGCGCTGCTGGAAAAAATGCTCGCCGCGAAGAATTACCAGGCCGCGCTGTTTATTCTGCGCCAGCTGGAGTTCGGCCTGTTCGACTTCCGTCTGCATGCGGAGTATCAGCCGGAGCAAGGGGCGAAAATCCTCGAGACGCTGGCGGAGATCAAAAAGCAGGTCGCCGTGGTGCCTGGCCCGTCGTGGGGTCGCTTCCCGCACGCCTTCAGCCACATTTTTGCCGGCGGCTACGCGGCGGGCTACTACAGCTACCTGTGGGCCGACGTGCTGGCGGCGGATGCCTTCTCCCGCTTTGAGGAAGAGGGGATTTTCAACCGCGAAACCGGCCAGTCGTTCCTCGATAACATCCTGAGTCGCGGCGGTTCTGAAGAGCCGATGATCCTCTTCAAACGCTTCCGCGGCCGTGAGCCGCAGCTGGACGCGATGCTGGATCACTACGGGATTAAGGGCTAATTTACCCGCCATACTTCAGGCTGCCTCTGCGGCAACTGCACTCACTCACCCCGGGAACCTACGCTGCGTTCGTTGCCGGGGATTTGTTCCCTTGTTGTCCTGAGGCAACGCGAATTATTTAGGGTAAAGCGGAAGTGAAAATCTGCTTAATTGATGAAACGGGCGCCGGAGACGGCGCCTTATCTGTTCTTGCCGCCCGCTGGGGGCTGGAGCATGACGAAGACAACCTGATGGCGCTGGCGATGACGCCGGAGCATCTGGAATTACGTAAGCGCGACGAGCCGAAGCTTGGCGGTATCTTCGTTGATTTTGTCGGCGGGGCGATGGCCCATCGGCGTAAGTTCGGCGGCGGACGCGGCGAGGCGGTGGCCAAAGCGGTGGGCGTCAAGGGCGACTATCTGCCGGAGGTGGTGGACGCCACGGCAGGGCTGGGGCGCGACGCGTTTGTGCTCGCCAGCGTAGGCTGCCGCGTGCGGATGCTGGAGCGTAACCCGGTGGTGGCGGCGCTGCTCGATGATGGCCTGGCCCGCGGCTATGCCGACCCGGAAATTGGCCCGTGGCTGCAGCAGCGTCTGCAGCTTATTCACGCCTCGAGCCTGACGGCGCTGAGCGATATTGCCCCGCGACCGCAGGTGGTCTATCTCGACCCAATGTTCCCGCACAAGCAGAAAAGCGCGCTGGTGAAAAAAGAGATGCGCGTCTTTCAGTCGCTGGTGGGGCCGGATTTAGACGCCGACGGCCTGCTGGAGCCGGCGCGCCTGCTGGCGACTAAACGGGTGGTGGTCAAACGGCCTGACTACGCGCCGCCGCTGGCGGATGTCGCCACGCCGAACGCGGTGGTCACCAAGGGCCATCGGTTTGATATTTACGCCGGCACGGCGGAATAACCCCTTCTCGCGGAATTTCCCGCACGGTAGCGCAACGCGCCTTATCCGGCTACGTAGCCTGTAGCCCGGATAAGCATCGCGCGGCCCAGGCGCCGGAATCCAGACAGGTGACGTAGTTTTCCTGACGATAGGGCAGCGGCGCCACTTCCAGCAGGCTGGCCGCCGCGTTGTTGCCGGTAAATTTGCCCAGCAGCGCATGGCAGAGGCGCTCGGGCAGCTTGACGCCCGTAAGGGTTAACCTCGGCCAGCTGCCTGAGCCGACGCTATTTGCCGTCGGCGGGGGTATTAATCATGCGGTTGAGCCACGGCACCAGAATCGCCATCACGATCGTCACCGCCAGGGTCACCAGGCCAATCTTGCCGAACACGTCTGTGTAGATAGGCAGGGTCTGCAGCGGGTCGGTGATATTTTCCGGCACCGCGGTGAAGGTCGCCACGTATCCCCCCATCAGGAAGGCTGCCGCCTGCGTCAGGAACCACATCCCGAGGATAAAGCCCATCAGCTGCTGGGGAACCAGCGCGGCGACCATCGCCAGGCCGAGTGCGCTAATCAGCAGCTCGCCAAGGCTCTGGAACAGATAGACCAGCACGATAAACCACGGCGAGGTGAGCCCCTGGGCATCGGCAAACCAGATACCGGCGGCGGCGGCGGTCAGGAAGCCCAGCGAACATAAAAACATCCCAAGGGTAAACTTCATCGGCATGGTCAGGTCCCGACCTTTGTTGCCGAGGCGGGTGTAGATTGCCGCCAGTATCGGGCTGGCGACCACGACCCAGAACGGATTCAGCGCCTGGAAGCTGACCGGGTTAATGGTGATGCCAAGGATCTGGTGGTGCACGTTGTTGATGGCAAAAAAGTTGAGCGACGTGGGCATTTGCGCGTACAGGATGTAGAACAGCACCGCTTCCAGCATCAGGATAAAGGCGACAAACATCTTGTTGCGGCCGGTTTTATCCAGCTTAAAGGCCTCGCGAAAGAAGAAAATAATCACCACGATAGAGAGGACGATCAGCACCAGGTTGGCGATTTTTACGTTATGCATGAGCCAGGCGCAGAGGAAAATCATCGCTACCGTACCGACCAGCACGTACAGCAGGTTGCGCAGCACCAGCGGCCGATGGTCAGGCTCCGAACCGATATCTTTGACCATCCCACGGCAGGCGAAGTAGACCAGCAGAGCGATAATCAGCCCCGCCCCGCACAGGTTGTAGGTGACGGCGTAGCCGAACTTCTCGGCAATCACCGGCGCCAGCGATAGTGACAGCAGGGAGCCGATGTTAATCGACATGTAAAACAGGGTGAATGCCCCGTCGAGGCGGGCGTCCTCCGGAGGATAGCACTTTGACAGCAGGCTGGCGGGGTTGGCCTTAAACAGTCCGTTCCCGACGGCGATGGTACCCAGAGCGATAAAAATAAGATCGGGTTTCAGGAGCGACAGCCCGGTCATGAAATAGCCGAGCGCCAGCACAATCGCCCCCAGCACCAGCGTTCGTTTGGTGCCCAGCAGGTGGTCGCCGACGTAGCCGCCGATGGAGATCAGGCCGTAGACCAGCGCCGCAAATGCGCCGAAGGTAATAAACGCCTGTTCCTGAGAGAAGCCGAGCTGTTTAACAAAGAAAACCGCCAGGATGCCCTGGACGCCGTAATAGCCAAATCGCTCCCATAACTCTACAAAAAAGATCATGAAGAACGGCCGCGGTTGCTGCAGCAGGCCCGTAGGTGCAGTTGTTTTCATATTCCTTCGCCTTTTAGTGCTATCCCAAAAAAGTATGAACGCGTATGCCAGAACGCGCTGAAAAAGTATGATGGCGCGCTATACTGCGGCCATTGGCTTAATGATTAGATTATTATATAGATGTTTTTTCTTATAATTGGTCGATCACACTAACTGATATTAAATGTGTGGGTTGATATCCTGCTTATGTCTCTCGGCGGGCGATAACGGTTCGTTTGGGATAGTCGGGATAATAGCGGGCGGGCGATGGCGGCGCGGACGGGAAAAGAAACGCCCGCATAAGCGGGCGCAGACAGGCTGATGCTGAGAAAGGCGAAAGCGTTATTCGTCTTCTTCGTCGCGCAGCGGGACAATCAGCATATCGACATGTACGGTGTTGATCAGCTGGCGTGCGGAGGACATCAGCTTGCTCCAGAAGTCCTGATGGTGGCCGCAGACGACCAGGTCCATATCGTATTTTTTAATGGCATCAACCAGCACCTGGCCGAGATCGCCGCTGCCGCTCAGGGTTTCCGTAATCGGATAGCCCGCGTTGCCGGAGAGTTCGCTCAGCGCGTGGTGGGTCTCTTCAGAAATGCGTTTCTGCATGTCGCCCAGATTGACGTCGATAAGACCGGTGTAGAGGTCGGAGTAATTCACATCGACGTGGATCAGGGAAACCTTGGCATTGTAGGGACGTGCCATAGAAACGGCTTTCTCTACCAGCACTTTGCTTTCCGGGGAGAGGTCTACTGCAATAAGAATATGTTTGTAAGCCATAGTGTTACTCCTTCCATAAGTTGTCGATGACCGTTGGACCAGACAGCTAGCGCTGCCGCTTCGCCCGCGTCCTGCGTGCTAATTCGCGGGGGTTCAGTCCGTTAAGGACTTAATTGTAGAAGATATTTCTACCTTATAGCGCCCCTCGCGCGCCGTCAATGCGCCTGGTTCACCAAATAGTTAAACAAATATATCCTTCTTATGTATTGATAACGATTAACCTTGTGGTAAAAAAATTAACGGATCTCCTACACTATTTAATGAGCCGATCGAATAAATAAACGTGATTGGTATCGCACTCTTCTATTGTATGGGTCGGGTATTGGGGAGCGCTAGCCCCGGAGACGTCTCCGAGGGTGGGTCGCCGGGGAGGAAGTATGATCAGCACGATTGCGCTGTTTTGGGCCCTGTGTATCGTTTGTGTGGTGAATATGGCACGCTACTTCTCATCATTGCGTGCGTTATTGGTAGTGCTACGTGGTTGCGATCCCTTGCTGTATCAATATGTTGATGGCGGGGGTTTTTTTACCTCTCACGGCCAGCCGGGTAAACAGATGAGGCTGGTCTGGTATATCTACGGCCAGCGCTACCGCGATCATCATGACGACGAGTTTATTCGCCGCTGTGAACGGGTGCGGCGACAGTTTATTTTGACCAGCGCGCTGTGCGGCCTCGTGGTGGTGAGTATGGTTGCGCTACTTATCTGGCACTAGCGCAAAAAAAAACGGGCCAGTTTCCTGACCCGTTATATCGCTGCCGTTAGCTTCTTAGATAAGCTTCAGCGCTATCCAGTACAGCCCGCCTGACAGCAGAATCGCCGCCGGGAGGGTGAGAACCCACGCCATCAGAATACTGGTGACGGTTTTTCTCTGCAGTCCGCCGCCGTCAACGAGCATCGTCCCTGCAACCGAGGAGGAGAGCACGTGGGTGGTGGAAACCGGCATCCCGGTGTAGCTCGCCAGACCAATCGATACGGCTGCGGTCATCTGGGCCGACATACCCTGTGCGTAGGTCATGCCTTTCTTACCGATTTTCTCGCCGATAGTGGTCGCCACGCGGCGCCAGCCGATCATGGTGCCGATACCTAACGCCAGAGCAACCGCCATAATGATCCAGATTGGCGCGTACTCGATGGTGCTCAGCATATCGGTTTTAAGCTTCTTCAGCAGACGCTTATCATCGCCATTCACTTCCGGCAGCTTCGCGACTTTGTCGGTGGTGTCGGAAATACACAGCATAATGCGGCGCAGCTGGCTGCGCTGATCGAGAGTGAGCGTGTCGTAGCTTTCGATTCCGGTGAGCATCGTTTTCACGCGGCTAAGCGCGTTGACGGTGTTCGCCGGATGGCAGTGGAACTCGCCCGCGGCGACCGCGCCGGCTTCCGGAGACGGAATCAGCTGGTCAACGCCGGTCGCTTTCTTCAGCAGCTCAGGACGCTGTTCGAAGAAGGTTTCCACGTTATTGACCGCATCGCGGGTACGGGTGATTTCGTAGCCGGAAGCGTTCATGTTAACCACGAAACCTGCCGGCGCTACGCCGATAAGCACCAGCATCACCAGGCCAATGCCCTTCTGACCGTCGTTCGCGCCGTGCGAGAATGACACGCCTATTGCTGACAGAATCAGCGCAATACGGGTCCAGAATGGCGGTTTTTTCTTCCCGTCTTTCTTTTCACGTTCAGCAGGCGTCAGGTGGATACGAGCGCGTTTCTTGGTATTGCTCCAGTAGCGGCGCAGAATGAAAATCAGGCCGCCAGCCACCACCAGGCCCACGATAGGCGAGACGATCAGCGAGGCGAAAATACCGATGACTTTCGGGATATTCAGCGCGTCAACCACCGAGGTGCCGGTCATCAATGCATTGGTTAAACCAATCCCGATGATGGCGCCGATCAGCGTATGCGAACTGGAGGCCGGAAGACCAAAGTACCAGGTTCCGAGGTTCCAGATAATAGCCGCCAGCAGCATGGAAAACACCATAGCGAGGCCATGTGCAGAACCCATGTTAAGCAGCAGGTCGGTCGGCAACATATGCACAATGGCATAAGCTACGCTAAGACCACCTAACAGAACGCCGAAAAAGTTGAAGAGAGCCGCCATCGCCACAGCAAGCTGCGACCGCATTGCGCGTGTGTAGATCACAGTTGCAACAGCGTTTGCGGTATCATGAAAACCGTTAATCGCTTCGTAAAACAGCACGAAAGCTAAAGCAAGCAATAGTAATAGCCCGGTATGTAAATCCAGACCGGCAAATAAATGTAGCATAGGACGTTACGCCATTTTGAGGACATGAACGCGGCGCATTATCAGTGACTTTAGCGGCGCGGGCAAAGTGAAATATAGACTTTTTTTGATTTCCTTGCTCTTCAGGTACGATGCGCTTGGGAGTAATCCTATATATTTCAATGATGTAAATAAATACTTAATTTTTCGCGCTGGTGCGACCAGCGTGAAATATTTACAATTCCCGACAATCGGGACATGAGGAAAGCAGTGTGGAAAGGTTTGATGCCATTGTAATTGGCGCCGGAGCGGCGGGAATGTTTTGTGCAGCACAGGCGGGCCAGGCGGGGCTGCGCGTGCTGCTGCTGGATAATGGCAAAAAGCCGGGCCGTAAAATCCTGATGTCCGGCGGCGGGCGCTGCAATTTTACCAATATGTATATCGAGCCGGCGGCCTATCTCAGCCAGAACCCGCATTTTTGCAAGTCGGCGCTGGCGCGCTACACCCAGTGGGATTTTATCGAGCTGGTGGGTAAACACGGCATCGCCTGGCATGAGAAGACGCTCGGCCAGCTGTTCTGCGACGACTCTGCCGAACAGGTGGTCAACCTGCTGCTGGCCGAATGTGAAAAGGGCGGCGTGCAGCTCCGCCTGCGCACGGAGATCCTGAGCGTCGAGCGCGACGACGCGGGCTTCACCCTGCAGCTTAACGGCGAAACGGTGGCGGCGAACAGGCTGGTGGTCGCCTCCGGCGGCCTGTCGATGCCGGGCCTTGGCGCGTCGCCGTTCGGCTACAAGCTGGCCGAACAGTTTGGCCTGACGGTGCTGCCGACCCGCGCCGGACTGGTGCCTTTTACCCTGCATAAACCGCTGCTCGAGCAGCTGCAGGTGCTCTCCGGCGTGTCGGTGCCATCGACCATTACCGCCGAGAACGGCACGGTTTTCCGCGAGAATCTGCTGTTTACCCATCGCGGGCTTTCCGGTCCGGCGGTGCTGCAAATTTCCAGCTACTGGCAGTCGGGAGAATTCGTCAGCATCAATCTGCTGCCGGACTGCAGTCTCGACGACTTCCTCAACCAGCAGCGGGCAGAGCATCCGAATCAAAGCCTGAAAAATACCCTCGCCATGCAGCTGCCGAAGCGTCTGGTCGAGTGCCTGCAGCAGCTGGGGCAGATCCCGGACGTCACGCTCAAGCAGCTCAACCTCCGCGAGCAGGAGGCGCTGGTGGAGACGCTGACCGCCTGGCGCGTGCAGCCCAACGGCACCGAGGGCTATCGGACGGCGGAGGTGACCCTCGGCGGCGTGGACACCAACGAACTCTCCTCCCGCACGATGGAAGCGCGGAAAGTGCCCGGGCTCTATTTTATCGGCGAAGTGATGGACGTCACCGGCTGGCTCGGCGGCTATAACTTCCAGTGGGCGTGGTCCAGCGCCTGGGCCTGCGCACTGGCGCTGTCGGAGGCGTAAGATGAGGTCAGCCTCCCGCTGCGGAAGGCTGACCTCTGGCCGTCAGTTCAGACCCAGAAAATACTGGGCGATTTTGAAGTAGATGATAAGCCCGGTGCCGTCGATCAGCGTGGCGATAAACGGCGCGGAGACCACAGCCGGGTCGATACCGACGCGCTTGAGCACCATCGGGATCACCGACGATACCAGCGCGCTCCACAGCGTAATACACACCAGCGTCAGGCTGACGATCAGCGTGATTTCCATCCCGATGCCCATCATCCAGGCGCGCAGGCATCCCGCCAGCCCGAGCGTGAGGGCGATCAGCAGCGACGTTGAGACCTCTTTGCGGATAACCCGTCCCATATCGCGCAGCCGCACTTCGCCCAGCGCCATGGAGCGCACCAGCGTGGAGGTGATCTGCGTGCCGCTGTTGCCGCCGGTGCCGATCAGCAGCGGGATAAAGAAGGCCAGCGCAATGGCCGACTCCAGCGCCTCTTCAAAGTGCTGGATAACGCTGCTGGTGTAGGCTTCGGCGACGAACAGCAGCAGCAGCCAGACCGAACGCTTCTTCCACAGCGTCCACGGGCTTATCTCCAGATAGGGCTTCTCCAGCGGCAGCGTCGCGCCCTGCAGATGCGCGTCTTCGGTGACCTCATCTTCCAGCAGATGGGCGATCTCCTTCTCCATCAGGCAGCCCACCAGCTCGCCTTTTTCGACCACCGGCACCAGGTTGAGCCCGCGTTCGCCCAGTTCGGCCACCACCTGCTGGCGCTCATCATCGGGCTTTACGCGGAACAGGCAGCTGTCCATTAAGTAGCGAATGGGCTGCGTGGTATCGCTCTCCTGCAGCAGTTTTTTAATCGACAGGCTGCCGCGCAGCTTCCTGCCGGCGACGACGAAAACCTGGCCTGGGATATCGTCGCTGGTGAGCTGCGAGACAAAGCGCTCCCGCGCTTCATGAACGCTGAGCTGCTCCGGCAGCGTAATAAAGTCGGTACGCATGTACTGGGCGATGGCATCGCCGTCGAAGGCGGCGTTAGTCGGATGGGTGGCGCAGTGTTGGATGGATGACATGGTGTAATTCCCTATAAAAAAATCACTCATAGGGGCGAACAAGACAGGATGAGCACAGGCAGATCCCTACGTCCTGGTTTTAGCACTGCACAACGTATCTGTCCGGCGTCAGTGCCGTCAGAAGTTACCTTGGCAACACCTTGATTCGATGGATGCCTGTATTTCCCTGAGTGGTCTCTCTCGATACCAGCAGGGCGGTAACTTATATTTGTGCAGGAGCCTCGCCATAACGAGATCGTTAAATGAGGCGCCATTATTCACGAAAAGAGATAGTTAACCAGGTTGATAATTCAATATGTTTATCAACTGTTGATAAACGGCGGCGGTTTTGTTTACCGATCCGCCGTTGCGTTCCCGCCGAACGCGAGGCTAGGAGTGGGCGTGCTCCTCTTCCGCGGTCAGGCAGTGCAAATGCCCGTGACGCACGCCGCGCTGGGCAATCACCTCATCGGCGAAGTGCTGCACTTCGCCCATTTCCCCTTTCAGTACCGCAATCTCGAGGCAGTCATCGTGGCTGATGTGCACATGCAGCGTGGCGACGGAGAGATCGTGATGATGGTGCTGGGTGGCAATCAGCCGGCTCGCCAGCTCGCGCTTCTCGTGCTCGTACACGTAGGAGAGCACCGCGTAGCCGCGCTGTTCGCTCTTTTGCGCGTGTTCATGCATCAGGGTATTGCGCAAAATATCGCGCACCGCTTCCGAGCGGTTGTTATAGCCCCGCTGTTCGCTGAGCGCATCAAGGGTGGCGAGAAGCTCATCATCAAGGGTCAGGGTTACGCGCTGCATGGCTGTTTCTCTTTGGTCAGGGAGGCTGGAAAAGCGGGAAGTACCGCGCGCTGTAGCGCCCGACCCGCGGTGGACTGAAGACGCAGCGGTGAGCTTATCTCCGTCGTTTCAACAATTTGCCCGCTCTCCATCACCATCACCCGCTGGCAAAAGCGTTCCACCAGCCGCAGGTCATGGGTGATAAACAGGCAGGCGGTAGAAAACTGGACCTGCAGACGCTTGAGGAGGGCAACGATCTCCGCCTGCAGCACGAGATCCAGATTCGACACCGCCTCATCAAGGATCAGCAGCTGCGGCCGCACCACCAGCGCCCGGGCCAGGCACACGCGCTGGAGCTGGCCGCCGCTGAGCTGCAGCGGGCGCTTGTGGAGCAGGTCAGCGCAGAGATCGACCGCCTGCAGCATCGCCTTCACCTGCGCCGTGCGCTCATCGCGGGAGTAGCGGAACAGGTGGCGCAGCGGTTCGCTGATAATCTCCAGCACCGTTTTACGCGGATTCACCGCGCTCAGCGGGTCCTGAAAAACCAGCTGGATATCGCGGCGAAAGGTGCGCAGAGCCTCGTCCTTCAGGGCTGGGAGCGGGGTATCGCGCCAGGCGATAACGCCGCAATCGGGTGATTCCAGCCCCACCAGCATGCGCGCGAGGGTGCTTTTGCCGCAGCCGCTGCGCCCGAGCAGGGCCACCGTCTCCCCCGGCGCGATGCTGAGGTTGATCTGCTGCAGCACCGCCGGGTGATGCGGGTAATCGTGGCTGACGCCAGTGACGTTAAGTAAATTCACGCTCTGCTCTCCATTCCATACAGCGCCAGGTGCGCCGCCAGCAGCCGTCGGCTGACCGGATGCCGCGGGGCGCTGAACAGGGTTGCCACGTCGCAGCGCTCGACGATACGACCCTCGTCCATCACCGCGACCTCGTGCGCCAGCCGTGCCACCACGCCCATATCGTGCGTGATCAGCAGCAGGCCCTGGCCGCGGCTGGTGACGATCTCCTCCAGCAGGTCAAGAATGCGCGCCTGGGCGACGGCATCGAGGTCGGTGGTGGGCTCATCGGCAAAGATAAACGGCGCCTCGCTCAGCACGGCCAGGGCAATCATCATCCGCTGCAGCATGCCGCCGCTCATCTCGAAGGGGTAGCGCCTGAGCAGCTGGGTCGGGTTCTCCAGCCCCACCGCCTGCAGGGCGGCGATAAATGCCGACTCATCCGGCGGCCGGCCGACGGCGCGGCAGGTTTCCCTGGCGTGAGCCGCCATGGTGTGCAGCGGGTTAAAGGCGCTGCGAGGATTCTGCATGATGGTGGCGACGGTGGCGCCGCGTAGCTGCCTGCCGTGGACCGGTATTCCGTCGAGCAGGATGCGCCCGGCGCTCTGCCTGACACCGGGCGGCAGAACCTCAAGGGCCGCGGCGCAGGTCAGCGATTTTCCGCAGCCGCTGCTGCCGAGCAGCGCCAGCACCCGGCCGCGCCGGAGCGTCAGCGACAGATCGTGGACCAGCGGCCGCTCGGCGTGGAGGGTGAACTGCTCGAGTTCGATCTTCTGTGGCATCAGTGGCTATGCTCCGCGATCAGGTGAGGATCGAGACGATCGCGCAGCGCGTCGCCCACCAGGTTAAAGGCCATCACGCTGATAAACAGCGCCAGGCCCGGCCACAGCATCTGCAGCGGCTGGGTCCAGATATACTGGCGCGCGTCGTTAATCATCACTCCCCACTCGGCGGTTGGCGCGCTGACGCCGAGGCCAAGGAACGACATTCCGGCGACGTGCAGCATCATATGGCCGATATCGAGGGTGGCGAGCACCAGCAGCGACGGCACCACCGCCCCCGCCAGATGATCGACAAAAACGCGGACATGCCCCGCCCCGCAAAGCCGGGAGGCGAGCACAAACTCGCGCTGGCGTAGCGAAATCGTCAGGCTGCGCACCATCCGTGCGTACCATGCCCAGTGCGACAGGGCGATGGCGATAATCACGTTAGTCAGCCCGGTACCCAGTACGCCCACCATGAAAAACGACAGGATAGAGGTCGGGAAGGTCATAAACATATCGGCAACCCGCATGGTGAGCTGATCGACCCGGCCGCCCATCAGCCCGGCGCAGCCGCCGATGACCAGCCCCAGCGCCAGCACCAGCAGCAGGCAGGCCAGCACCGCGCCGAGAGAAACTCGCGTGGCGGCCAGCAGGCGGGAAAAAATATCGCGTCCCAGATGATCGGTTCCCAGCCAGTGCCGGGCGTCCGGCGAGAGCAGGCGTGACGGTAAATCAACGGCCTGCGGGTCGTAGGGCAGCCACCACTGGACGGTGAGGGCGATCAGCACCAGCAGGATAATGGCGATCAGCGCCAGGCGAACCGGCCAGCGGGCAGAAAGAAAAAGGTTCACGGGCGCGCTCCTTCATGGCGGCGAATACGCGGGTCCAGCGCGGCGTTGAGCAGGTCAACCGTCAGGTTGCAGAGCGCAAACACCACCACCATCACCAGCGTGAAGCACTGGATAACCGGGTAGTCGCGGTTAAAGATGGCCGACACCGCGTAGCGCCCGATGCCCGGCCAGGCAAAGATATTTTCGATAATCATCGTGCCGCCAATCAGCTCGGCAATATGCATCCCGATAGCGGTCACCACGGGCAGCGAGGCGTTGCGCAGGATATGGCGTCGTTCGGTTTGCCTGTCGCTCAGCCCGCGCAGCCGCGCCCAGGTGACGTGGCGCTGGCCGGCAACCTCCAGCATGCTGGCGCGCAGCAGGCGGGCGTTAATGGCCAGCGACATCAGGGCTATCGACGCTGCGGGCAGAATAAGGTGTCGCCAGCCGCCGTAGCCCAGCGCCGGCAGCCACTGCAAATAGACCGAAAAAAGCATCACCAGCAGGAAGGCGAGCCAGAAGTTGGGCATCGAAACGCCGAGAAAGGCGATCGCCCGCACGATGAAATCCGCCGGGCGGTCGCGATGGCGGGCGGCCCAAATCCCCAGCGGCACGGAGGTCAGCAGGATAATAACCAGCGCCGCGCCCGCCAGTTGCAGCGTGGCGGGCAGGAAGTGCATCACGTCGTCGAGCACCGGCCGCTGGGTGGCGAAGGAGAGGCCAAAATCGAGATGCAGCGCCTTCCACAGCCAGCTGGCGTACTGGGCGACGAGCGGCTGATCAAGTCCGAGCATCGCGCGGGTGGAGGCCACCATCTCCGGCGTCGGCGGAAGATTTGACAGGCGCAGATAGTCCAGCGCCGGGTCGCCGGTGCCAAGACGCAGCATGAGAAAGATAATGACCGAGGCGGCGAGAATCATCGGTATCAGCAGCAGGATGCGCCGCAGTACGTAGCGCCGCATCAGGGTTGCTCCGGCCGGATCTGTTCGAACGGAATCTCAGCGGCGATGGCAGCGTAGGGGATCGTACCGAGCTCGGGTTTTGCCACCACCATCATCGAGACGTAGCTGATGGGCAGATAGACCGCATCGTTGTGCAGGCGGGTCAGGATGTCGCGATACAGCGCCTGGCGCTGGGTTTCGTCGGTGGTCGTCAGCACCTTGCCAATCTGCTGGTCGATAAGCGCCTTATCGGCTAACCCCTGCTGGGCCTGATAGTCGGCGTGAGAGGGGACGCGCATTGAGCTCATAAAGGCGTGTGGATCGTACGGCGCGCCCCAGGTACGGTTAAAAATCATGCCGAAGCGCCCGTCGCGCTGGCGGGCATAAATGCTGCTCTCTTCTTCGCCGTTCAGCACGACATCGACGCCAACCTGGCGCATATCGGCCTGCATAATTTCCGCCATGGATTTGCTCAGAGCGTCGGTGCCGATAAACGACATCTCGATGCGCAGCGGCTGGCCATTTTTCTGGCGGATATGCTCGCCCGCGGGCTTCAGCCAGCCGGCGTTCTCCAGCAGGGCGTTAGCCTGCTGCGGATCGTAGCGGCGCGGGGTCAGTCCGATATTGGCATAGGGGACCGAAGGGGCGAACAGCGTATCGGCGACCTGCTGGGTGCCGTACAGCGCGTTGTCGATCAGCGACTTTTTGTTGACCGCATAGTTGAGCGCTTCCCGCACCGCCAGCTCATTGGTGGGCGCTTTGGCAGAGTTAAGCGCCAGCATCACCGTTTCGACGGGCTGAGAAAGCTGGGTGCGCCAGGCCGGGTTGTGGCTGAAACGCGCGAAGGTATCCAGCGGCAGCAGGCCCTCGTTGCCGTAGAGCAGATCGATATCGCCGGTTTCAAAGGCGACGGCGCGGGTCATCGGGTCCGGGATCACCTTCACGGTCACCTGGTCAATCGCCGGTTTTTCGCCCCAGTAGCGTGGGTTACGCGCCAGCACGTCAAACTGGTTGAGCTTCGTGGTTTTCAGCACCCATGGCCCGGTGCCGATGGGCGCCTTAATGCCGTGAACGGTGCCGCCGTCAACAAACTGTGACGGGGCGATAAAGCGGAACGGACGCGGCAGCGCCAGCTCCTGCAGAAAAGGGTAGTAGGCGCTTTTCAGGGTAATTTGCAGCTGGGTATCGCTCAGCGCCCTGACATCGCTAATCTGATTGGTCAGCTCGAGCCAGGCGTGGCGCTGCCTGTTCGCCAGCACCGCCTGAAAATTGGCTACCGCCGCCTGGGCGTTAAACGGCTCGCCGTTAGAGAACTGCACGTCACTGCGCAGGGTAAACAGCCAGACCTTGCCGTCCGCGGAATGGGTCCAGCGGCTCGCCAGCCACGGCTTGACCGAGCCATCCTGCTGATATTTGACCAGCGGCTCGTAGACCATGCTTTGGGCGAACATCTGGTTGGGCGTATAGAGGTGGGGATTCAGGGGGCCGACGTTTACCGGCCAGGCGGTGACTAATTCACGCGCGGCGGCGCCGGTTAGCAGAGGCAGACAGAGGCAAACCGCCGTCAGAAGGGGGCGGAAGAGGGTGCGGAGGATCGACAAGGCGTTAATCTCAGTGAGCAGAAAAGTATGATGATTTTAATAATTCATCATACTTTAGGAGTAACTCAGATCAATCAATGGCCCGATAGTATAAGAAAATCATATAGACGCGGTGCCATCAGGGTGCCTGAAGAGATCCAGCAGCGTGGCGAGCTGTTCATCAATGGGGGCGACATCGCGCTTAACGATCAGGTGCAGCGGGGTCGCGCGGCGGGCGCCGTGGCTCAGCGGCAGCGGCTTCAGCTCCCCCTGGGCGAGCTGTTGGCGAATGCGCTCTTCGGGTAGCCAGCCGAAACCGACCTGATACAGCACGGCGTCAATCGCGGCATCAATGGTGGAGAAGGTCCACGCGTCGCGGCCCGGCTGGCGCTCGTTGTGGCGATCGGCGATTTGCACCAGCGGCCAGCGGGCGAGGGCGCTATCGTCCAGCGGCCCGTCGAGGGCGACAAGCGGATGGTCCCGGTGGGCCACGGCGATAAAATCGATGTTCATCAGCCACTCGCCGCGGCCGGTAATATCCTGGCGGCGGGTGAGCACCATCACGTCAGCCTCGCTGTACGCCGCGCTCTCGTCGCCGACGTTTTCCAGCACCTCCGTTAGCCTGACCTGGGTTTGCGGGTAGCGCTGCTGGAACTGGCGCAGAATAGCAAACAGCCGCTGGCGAGGAAAAATGCTGTCGACCACCAGATCGAGCCTGCTGCGTGCGCCGTTGCGCAGCGCAACAGCGTGATTTTCAACGTAGTAAAAGGCCTGCAGCAGCGGCTTAACCTGGGCGAGCAGCAGCTCGCCCGCCGGCGTTAATACCGCGCGGCGTCCGGATGGCGTCAGCAGCGTCACCCCCAGCCTCTCCTGCAGCAGGGCGAGGTTGTAGCTGACCGACGACTGGCTGCGATGGGTCTCCTCCGCGGCCCTGGCGAAGCTGCCCAGGGCGATAACCTTCTCCAGCAGAGCCCATTGTTCGAGCGTTGTCTTGTGCATAACTCATCTAAAAAGTGGATGGATTCAATCCAAACATAGCGTTATTCATTCATTTTTTAAAGCAGTACGCTGGGTTCCAACAACAGAGGAGCAAGCACAATGAACGCTTTTGACAAACACGATTTGAGCGGTTTTATCGGCAAACATCTGGTTTATACCTACGATAACGGATGGAACTACGAAATTTACGTCAAAAATGGCCACACCCTCGACTACCGTATTCATAGCGGGATCGTCGGCAACCGGTGGGTGAAAGATCAGCAGGCCTTTATCGTACGAGTGGGCGCCAGCATCTATAAAATCTCGTGGACCGAACCAACCGGAACCGACGTCAGCCTGATCGTTAATCTCGGCGATCGGCTTTTTCACGGCACCATCTTCTTTCCGCGCTGGGTTATCAACGATCCGCAAAAAACCGTCTGCTTCCAGAATGAGCATATTCCGCTGATGGAGTCTTACCGCGCCGCCGGCCCGGCCTATCCGACGGAAGTGATTGATGAGTTTGCGACAATTACCTTTGTTCGCGACTGCGGCGCCAATAATGACGCTGTTATTAATTGCCCCGCTAATCAATTACCGGCTGATTTCCCTGCAAACTTGTAATATTCCGGAAATAATTTTGTGATCTACATTAGATTTTAGCGTTAGCAGCATAGCGTAAAGTTATATTTATTCTTTAACGGTTTAATGTTGGTTTACTTTACCACCCCCGTGCTCCTGGCCTGCCCTGGGACAGGAGCCGAATCCCGCTCTCAAAACAGCCACCGAAGTTAATAAACTTATTTATAAAACAACTGGTTGTATTGACGATTACCAACTATATTAATTTCTTAATATTATCCTAAGCAACCCCGTCTAAATTAAATAACGTCAAATACCCTGCAATGGAAATGTGGCATTGAAAGAATTTCATTTTCATTTTGTTTAAGTCCGCTGGCGCAGGATATTTTTTTCTACCGGCCTGAGTTGGATCGGGCCAAATACAGAGCAGGAAAATGATGAGCGAATTTTTGCCGTTTTCGCGCCCGTCTATGGGTGACGCAGAGCTGGCCGCGCTGCGTGAAGTTTTGCAATCAGGTTGGATCACCACCGGGCCGAAAAATCAGGCGCTGGAAGAGGCCTTCTGCACGCTGACCGGCAACCGTCACGCGGTGGCGGTCAGCTCGGCGACCGGCGGCATGCACGTGACGCTGATGGCGCTGGGCATCGGCGCCGGCGATGAGGTGATCACCCCTTCACAGACCTGGGTCTCGACCCTGAACATGATCTGCCTGCTGGGCGCGACGCCGGTGATGATCGACGTCGATCGCGATAACCTGATGATTACCGCTGACGCGGTCGAAGCGGCGATTACTCCCCGCACCAGGGCTATCGTTCCCGTGCATTACGCCGGCGCGCCGGCGGATATCGACGCGATTCGCGCCGTCGGCGAGCGCCACGGCATCGCGGTGATTGAAGATGCCGCCCACGCGGCGGGGACGTACTACAAGGGCCGCCACGTCGGCAGCCGCGGTACCGCAATCTTCTCCTTCCACGCCATTAAAAATATGACCTGCGCCGAAGGCGGGCTGGTCGTCACCGATGACGACGAGCTGGCTGCGCGTATCCGTAGCCTCAAGTTCCACGGCCTTGGCGTTGACGCTTACGATCGTCAGACCCTCGGGCGCGCCCCGCAGGCGGAGGTGATCTCCCCGGGCTTCAAGTACAACCTCGCCGACATCAACGCCGCGCTGGCGCTGGTGCAGCTGGATAAGCTGGCGCACGCCAACCAGCGTCGCGCCGACATCGCCCGCCGCTATCTGAGCGAGCTGGCGGATACCCCGTTCGCGCCGCTGCAGGTGCCGAGCTGGGAGCACCAGCACGCCTGGCACCTGTTTATCATTCGCGTCGATGAGGCCCTCTGCGGCATTAATCGCGATGCCTTAATGGAGCAGCTGAAAGCCATGGGGATCGGCACCGGCCTGCATTTCCGCGCGGCGCATACGCAAAAATATTACCGCGAGCGCTTCCCGACGCTGTCATTGCCGAACACGGAATGGAACAGCGCGCGCATTTGTTCACTCCCGCTGTTCCCGGATATGACCGATGACGACGTCACTCGCGTTATCTCCGCTCTGCACCAGCTGTCAGGACGTTAATATGTTTACTTACCCTCCCGTGAAGAAGGTCTCGGTGGTCATCCCTGTGTATAACGAGCAGGAGAGTTTGCCAGAGCTCATTCGCCGCACGGATACCGCCTGCGCCACCCTTGGGCGCGAATATGAAATTCTGCTGGTCGACGACGGCAGCAGCGATGACTCCGCCCTCATGCTGACGGCGGCGGCCGAAGCCGAAGGCAGCCACGTCGTGGCGGTGCTGCTGAACCGTAACTACGGCCAGCACTCGGCGATCATGGCGGGCTTTAGCCACGTCACCGGCGATCTGATTATTACCCTCGATGCCGACCTGCAAAACCCGCCGGAGGAGATCCCGCGGCTGGTCGAGAAAGCGGACGAGGGCTATGACGTGGTCGGAACCGTACGTCAGAACCGCCAGGACACCTTCTTCCGCAAAGCCGCGTCGAAGACCATCAACCGCCTGATCCAGCGCACCACCGGTAAAGCGATGGGCGACTACGGCTGCATGCTGCGGGCCTATCGCCGTCATATCATCGACGCGATGCTCAACTGCCACGAGCGCAGTACGTTTATCCCGATCCTCGCGAACACCTTTGCCCGCCGGGCGGTGGAGATCCCGGTGATGCACGCCGAGCGTGAGTTCGGCGACTCCAAATACAGCTTTATGCGCCTGATTAACCTGATGTACGACCTGGTGACCTGCCTGACCACCACGCCGCTGCGTCTGCTCAGCGTTTTCGGCAGCGTGATCGCCCTGCTGGGCTTCACCTTCTCGATCCTGCTGATCGTCCTGCGCCTGGTACTGGGTCCGCAGTGGGCGGCCGAAGGGGTGTTCGTGCTCTTTGCCGTGTTGTTTATGTTTATCGGCGCCCAGTTTGTCGGCATGGGCCTGCTTGGGGAGTATATCGGGCGCATCTATAACGATGTTCGCGCTCGCCCCCGCTACTTTATTCAACGTGTTGTTCGTCAGCCGGAAACGGCATCTCAAGAGGAAGATCGTTCATGAAAGCCGTAGTCTTCGCTTATCACGATATGGGTTGTGCAGGTATTCAGTCCCTGCTGGACGCCGGGTATGACATCGCCGCTATTTTCACCCATCCGGATAACCCCGGCGAAAACCATTTCTTTGGTTCGGTGGCGCGTCTCGCTGCGGAACAGGGTATCCCGGTATGGGCGCCAGAAGATGTGAATCACCCGCTGTGGATTGAACGTATCCGCGAAATGAAGCCGGACGTGCTGTTCTCCTTCTACTACCGCAATCTGCTGGGCGATGAGATCCTCAATCTTGCGCCGCAGGGCGCCTTTAACCTGCACGGCTCCCTGCTGCCGAAATATCGCGGCCGCGCGCCGCTGAACTGGGTGCTGGTCAACGGAGAGAGCGAAACGGGCGTTACCCTGCATCGCATGATCGGCCGCGCCGATGCCGGCGATATTGTCGCCCAGCAGTCGGTGGCCATTGGGGCCGATGACGTGGCGCTGACCCTGCACCGCAGGCTGTGCACGGCGGCGTCCGAGCTGCTGGGCCAGGCGCTGCCGGCGATCCGCGAAGGTAACATTGCCACGCGCGCCCAGGATGAGAGCCAGGCGACCTACGTTGGCCGCCGCACGCCGGAAGATGGCCGCCTTGACTGGGAGCAGCCCGCGCAGGTCCTGCATAACCTGGTCCGCGCCGTCTCCGATCCGTGGCCGGGCGCATTTGGCTACACCGGCGCCAACAAATTTATCGTCTGGAAATCTCGTGTCCGTCGCGATCTGCCGGCAGCGAAGCCGGGGACGGTGCTCTCCACCGCGCCGCTGGTGGTCGCCTGCCAGGACGGAGCGCTGGAAATCGTCACCGGTCAGACCGATCGCGGCGTCTATATTCAGGGCACGCAGCTGGCGCAGGCCCTGGGCCTGGTCTCCGGCGCGGTGCTGAGCAGCAAACCGGTCGTGGCAATTAAGCGCCGCACCCGCGTACTGATCCTCGGCGTTAACGGGTTTATCGGCAACCATCTGACCGAGCGCCTGCTGCAGGACGATAATTACGAAATCTACGGGCTGGATATCGGTTCTGATGCCATCAGCCGCTTCCTCGAGAATCCGCGCTTCCACTTCGTCGAAGGGGATATCAGCATTCACTCGGAATGGATTGAGTATCACATCAAGAAATGCGACGTGGTGCTGCCGCTGGTGGCGATCGCTACGCCTATCGAATACACCCGTAACCCGCTGCGCGTGTTCGAGCTGGACTTCGAAGAGAACCTGAAGATTATCCGCGACTGCGTCAAGTACGATAAGCGCATTATCTTCCCGTCGACCTCTGAAGTGTACGGCATGTGCACCGATAAAAACTTCGATGAAGACAGCTCGAACCTGGTGGTGGGGCCAATCAACAAGCAGCGCTGGATCTATTCCGTGTCGAAGCAGCTGCTCGACCGCGTTATCTGGGCCTACGGCGACAAAGCCGCGCTGCGCTTCACCCTGTTCCGTCCGTTTAACTGGATGGGACCGCGTCTGGATAACCTCAACGCCGCGCGTATCGGCAGCTCCCGCGCCATTACCCAGCTGATCCTCAACCTGGTTGAAGGCTCGCCGATTAAGCTTATCGAAGGCGGCAAGCAGAAGCGCTGCTTCACCGATATCAGCGACGGTATTGAAGCGCTGTTCCGCATTATCGAGAACAAAGACGGCCGCTGCGACGGGCAGATTATCAACATCGGTAACCCGGACAACGAAGCCAGTATTAAAGAGCTGGCCGAGATGCTGCTGGATTGCTTCGAGCGCCATCCGCTGCGCGGCAACTTCCCGCCGTTCGCCGGTTTCCGCGATGTTGAAAGCAGCGACTACTACGGTAAAGGTTATCAGGACGTCGAGCACCGCAAGCCGAGCATCCGCAACGCGAAGCGCTGCCTGAGCTGGACGCCGACGGTACCGATGGAAGAGACCGTCGAGCATACCCTCGACTTCTTCCTGCGCACCGTTGAGCTGGCGGATGATAAGACATCATGAAACAGGTCGGCTTACGCATAGATGTTGATACCTTTCGCGGCACGCGGGACGGGGTTCCGCGGCTGCTGACCCTTCTGGGCCAGCACGGGATTCAGGCGAGCTTCTTTTTTAGCGTTGGGCCGGACAATATGGGGCGCCATTTATGGCGCCTGATAAAACCTAAGTTTTTGTGGAAGATGCTGCGCTCAAAGGCGGCCTCGCTGTACGGCTGGGATATCCTGCTGGCCGGTACCGCCTGGCCCGGACGGCGCATCGGCGCGGGTAATGAAGAGGTGCTGCGCGCGACGGCACAGGCCCATGAGGTGGGCCTGCACGCCTGGGATCACTACAGCTGGCAGGCATGGAGCGGCGTCTGGCCGCAGGAGCGCCTGACCCTGGAGGTTGAGCGCGGGCTGCTGGAGCTGGAGCGGATTATTGGCCGCCCGGTTACCTGCTCCGCCGTCGCCGGCTGGCGCGCCGACCAGCGGGTTATCAAAGCCAAAGAGTCCTTCGATTTTCTCTACAACAGCGACTGCCGCGGCAGCCGCCCCTTCCGGCCGCAGCTCGGCAACGAGATGCTGGGTACCGTGCAGATCCCGGTAACGCTTCCCACCTGGGATGAGGTGGTCGGCAGCGCGGTGGATACCGGCGGCTTTAACCGCTATCTGCTGGACTGCATTCATCGCGACGCGGGCGTCCCGGTCTATACCATTCATGCCGAAGTGGAAGGGATTGCGTTTGCGCAGCAGTTTGATGAGCTGCTGACCATGGCGGCGCAGGAAGAGATCCAGTTTTGTCCGCTGAGCCAGCTGCTGCCCGCTGATTTTAGCGAGCTGCCGGCGGGTAAGGTGGTCCGCGGTGAACTGGCCGGCCGGGAAGGCTGGCTTGGGCGTGAACAATTATTGAGTTAGGACGTATGAAAAGCATTCGTTATGGTATCTCCCTGCTGGCGCTTTTTGCCCTGTATTACATACTGCCGCTGAATTTTCGCCTGCTCTGGCAGCCTGACGAGACGCGCTACGCGGAGATTAGCCGCGAAATGCTCTCCTCCGGCGACTGGGTGGTGCCGCATTTCCTCGGGCTGCGTTACTTTGAAAAACCGATTGCCGGCTACTGGATTAACAGCATCGGGCAGTGGCTGTTTGGCCACAACAATTTTGGCGTTCGCTTTGGCTCGGTATTCTCTATCAGCGTGACGGCGCTGCTGGTGGCCTGGCTGGCGTGGCGGATCTGGCGGGACAAGCGGGTAGCGATCCTCTCCGGCGTGATGTTCCTCACCGCGCTGCTGGTTTACGGTATCGGCACCTACGCGGTGCTGGACCCGATGATCACCATGTGGATGGCCCTCGCCATGTGCAGCTTCTGGGGCGCCGCTCAGGCGCAGACCCGGCGGGGAAAAATGGCCGGCTATCTCCTGCTGGGCGTGGCCTGCGGGATGGGGGTGATGACCAAAGGCTTCCTCGCGCTGGCGGTGCCGGTGGTGGGCGTACTGCCGTGGGTCATTGCGCGCAAGCGCTGGCGTGAAGTGCTGACCTGGGGCTGGCTGTCGGTGGTCGCCTGCGTGCTGGTGGTGCTGCCGTGGGGGCTGGCTATTGCCCAGCGCGAGCCGGACTTCTGGCGCTACTTCTTCTGGGTAGAGCATATACAGCGCTTTGCCGAGAAAGACGCCCAGCATAAGGCGCCGTTCTGGTACTACATTCCGTTCCTGATTGCCGGAAGCCTGCCGTGGCTGGCGCTGCTGCCCGGGGCGCTGAAGCGCGGCTGGACCGAGCGCGACGACGCCCGCGGCGCGCTGTACCTGCTGGGCTGGGTGGTGATGCCGCTGCTGTTCTTCAGCATCGCCAAGGGCAAGCTGCCGACCTACATCCTGCCGTGCTTTGGGCCGCTGGCGATCCTGATGGCCCGCTATGCGCTGGATGCGGCGAAAGCGGGGGCGAAGGTGCTGCGCATCAATGCGATGATCAACATCGGCTTCGGCCTGGTCGGCCTGCTGGCGGTGCTGGCGGTCTCGCCGTGGAGCTTTATGCACCATCCGGTGTGGTCGAAGATTGAGCTGTATAAGTGCCTGCTGGCGGCCTTGATATTTGCGACCTGGGCGCTGGTGGGCTGGATGACAATGAAGGACAGCGCCCGGCGCTGGCCGCTCGCCGCCTGCTGTCCGCTGGGGCTGGCGCTGCTGGTGGGTTTCGCCATCCCTGACCGGGTGATCGATAGCAAGCAGCCGCAGTTTATGATTGATATCGTCGGCGAGTCGCTGGCGCCAAGCCGCTACGTGCTGACCAATAACGTCGGTATTGCCGGCGGCCTGTCGTGGGAGCTCAAGCGTAACGATATCATTCTGTTCGATAAGCAGGGTGAGCTAAAATACGGTCTCGACTGGCCGGATGCGCAGGGCCGCTTCGTCAGCGAGGGTGATTTTGTCAGCTGGCTGGCGACGCATCGTCAGCAGGGGCCGGTATCGCTGGTTCTGCTGATGGACAAAGGGGAGAGCATGAACGATCTGGCGCTACCAAAACCCGATAGCTCCTATGAGTTAGGGCGGGTTGTGTTTATCCAGTATCTGCCGCAATGAGTATCTGGATCTGCCTGGCGCTCGCCAGCCTGCTGAGCTGCGCCGGGCAGCTGTGCCAGAAACAGGCCACCCGCCCGTCTAAATCCGGGCGGCGCGGACGGCATATTCTCGGCTGGCTGGGCCTGGCGCTGCTGGCGCTCGGCGGCGGTATGCTGCTGTGGCTGAGCGTGCTGCAGGCGATCCCGGTGAGTATTGCCTACCCGATGCTGAGCCTCAACTTCGTCTGGGTCACCCTCGCGGCGTGGGGCGTCTGGCACGAGCCGGTGGCGCGCCGCCACTGGGTGGGTGTTGGTTTGATTGTCGTCGGGATCGCGGTTCTTGGGAGTAGCGTCTGATGGGCTTAATCTGGGCGCTGCTTAGCGTCGGGCTGGTCAGCGCCGCGCAGCTGCTGCTGCGCGGGGCGATGGTCGAGCTGCCGCCGCTCACCGACCTGGTCGCGTTTATCGGCCACCTTGTCCATTTCCGGGCCGGCACCTTCGGCCTGGCGCTGGGGCTGGGCGGCTACCTGCTGTCGATGGTGTGCTGGTACTTTGCGCTGCACCGCCTGCCGCTCGCCAAAGCCTATGCCCTGCTGAGCCTGAGCTACATTGTGGTGTGGGCCGCCGCTATCTGGCTGCCCGGCTGGCACGAGGCTTTCCGCTGGCGCTCGCTGCTGGGGGTGCTGATTATCGTCGCCGGCGTGCTGACCATCTTCTGGCCGCTGAAGCGCAAAGCCTGACTTAGCCCGCCGGTTCGACCTTGAGCTCGAACGGCGTCGGCGTGCACACCGCCAGGCTGAGGTCGCCAAGCTGAAGCTGGCTGACCGACAGCCGTGAGCGGAAGGTGCTGTCAACGCTGGCGATCTGCCAGGCGCTGCCGCCGCGCTGCTTAACGATTGCCTCTTTACGCGTCCAGATGCGCCAGAACGCGGCCAGCTGCATTTCCGGGCTTTCGGCCTCCACCTCGGCGTGCTCGCCGGAGCTAAACACCGCATTGGCGATCCGACGCCAGTTTTCACGCGGGCGAATGACTTCAATATCGCAGCCCACTTCGCCCTCGTCGCTGAGCAGCAGCGCAATATCGTCGCCGCTGTGGCTGAGGTTAAACCACAGCGGCGTCCCGTCAGCAAACCCCGGCTTGCCCTGTTCGGCGTAGATAATCTCGGGCAGCGGCGTCACCGCCTGAGACAGCAGCGCGCGGCCAGCCAGCCAGCCGGCGCGGCGCGCGCCCTGCGGCGCAAGGGCGCAGAGCGCCGGCGGTAGCGCCTGGGTGCTTAAGGTCGAAATTTTCCCCAGCAAAAGCCGATACATATCAAGACCAACGTTTAATGATGATGGACGTATTGATGCCGCCAAAGGCGAAGTTATTGCTCTGCAGGTACTCGCAGTCGATCCTGCGCGCTTCCCCCATGATGTAGTCGAGCTCGCCGCACTGGGGATCCGGCTGGCGCAGGTTGAGCGTCGGGGCGAACCAGCCTTCACGCATCATCTGCAGGCTCATCCAGGCTTCCAGCGCCCCGCAGGCGCCCAGCGTATGGCCAAAATAGCTTTTCAAGGACGAGATCGGCACGCGGTTGCCGAAGAGGGCGGCGCTGGCCCGGCTTTCGGCAATATCGCCGCGATCGGTTGCCGTACCGTGGGCCGAAATATAGCCGATATCTTCGGCGCGTAAACCGGCCATGCTGAGCGCCTGCGCCATGCAGATTTGCATCGTTTCCTGCTGCGGCTGGGTGATATGCGCGGCGTCGCAGTTGGTGGCAAAGCCGACGATTTCGCCGTAGATCGTCGCGCCGCGCGCTTTGGCGTGCTCCAGCTCTTCGAGGATAAGCGTACCGGCGCCTTCGCCAATCACCAGGCCATCGCGACGCGCGTCGAACGGCGACGGGGTGGTTTTCGGCTCATCGTTGCGCTGGCTGGTGGCGAACAGGGTATCAAAGATCGCCGCTTCGGACGGACAGAGCTCTTCGGCGCCGCCGGCCACCATTACCGTTTGATAGCCGTGGCGAATGGCTTCCCAGGCGTAGCCGATGGCCTGGCTGCCGGAGGTGCAGGCGCTGGAGGTGGGAATAACCCGCCCGCGCAGGCCGAAGAAGAGTCCGGTGTTAACCGCGGTGGTGTGCGGCATCATCTGCACGTAGGTGGTGCCGGTAATGTTGTTGGTATGCTTTTCCGTCAGCATGGTAGCAAACTCGCTCACCGGGCCGGTGCTGCCGGTCGACGAGCCGTAGGCAATACCGGTTTCGCCGTTCGTCAGCACCGCTTCGCCAATCAGGCCGGCCTGCTCCAGCGCCAGCTCGCTGGCGCGGGTGGACATCAGCGATACCCGGCCCATGGCGCGAATACGCTTGCGGGTATAGTGCTCCGGCAGGGTGAAATCGTCGACCGGCGCGCCAAGCAGGGTATGCAGGCCGTCGTAGATTTGCCACTCCGGCATCTTGCGCACGGCGTTCTCGTAAGCGAGCAGCCTGGTGGAAACGTCCTGCCAGTTTTCCCCAAAGGCGGTGACGCCGCCCATCCCTGTGATCACGACACGACGTGTCATAACATACCTCCATTGATGGAAATAACCTGGCGGGTGACGTAGCCCGCAATGTCGGACATTAAATAGCTGGCCAGCCCGGCCACTTCTGCTGCCTGACCCATACGCTTCATCGGGATCATTGCCATCGCCTCTTTCTGCGCGGCCTCTTCCATCTCGATCATCCCGGTATCAATCAGCCCCGGCGCAATGCAGTTGACGGTGATTTTGCGTTTCGCCAGCTCGATAGCCAGCGCTTTGGTGGCGCCGATAATGCCCGCCTTCGCCGCGCTGTAGTTGACCTGACCGCGGTTGCCCATCACCCCGGAAACGGACGACAGGGTAATAATCCGCCCGCCTTGACGGGCGCCGATCATCGGCATAATGCACGGCTGAATGACGTTGTAAAAGCTGTCGAGGTTGGTGTGGATGACGCAATCCCAGTCGTCGTCGCTGAGTGCCGGGAAGGCGCCGTCGCGGGCGATCCCGGCGTTGCTTACCACGCCGTACCACGGGCCGTGGGCGGCGATATCCTGCTCCAGCACCTCGCGGCACTGCTCGCGGTTGGCGACGTCAAAGCTCAGCACCCGTCCGGCACCGCCGGCGGCCTGCAGGGTTTCGAGGGTCTCCCGCGCGCCCTCGGCGTCGCGATGGTAATGAACGCCGACGGTAAAACCGTCCGCCGCCAGCTGGCAGGCGATGGCGCGGCCAATGCCCTTGCTGGCACCGGTAACTAATACTGAGCGACTCATGGTTTCTCTCCCTGATTAAAAAGCGTCGTTAACTCTTCGGCGGTGGGCTGGAAGGTATTCACCCTGCCGGTTGCCAGCGCCTCATCCCCGGCGCTGATGGCGCACTCGAAGCTGCCAAAACGCGCGTCCTGCATGAGCAGGCTGACGCTGATGGTCAGCGTCTGGCCGGCGGGCAGAATCCCCGCGGCGCAGATAAGCTCCCTGGCGCCGAGCACCATGCCGAGCGCAATAGTGCTTTGCCCCTGCTGGCGGCGATGCCAGCCCGACCAGACGCCGACGGTCTGCGCCATCAGCTCCAGCGCAAACCAGCCGGGCAGGTTACCGTCGGCGTCAAGAAACGGCGCCAGCACGCCGCGCCCGGTGACGGCAACGCGGCACGCGGCGGTTTCGTCAGTGACCTCCAGCACCTCTTCCAGCAGCAGCATCGGCGCGTCGTGCGGCAGGTAGTCGCCGGGCGATAAATAGTGGTTCATAAAACTCTCCCGAGCAGAATGCTGGCGTTATTGCCGCCAAAGGCGAACGAGTTGGACAGGATCGTCGGACGGGCGAGCGGCTGCGCGGTATCGATAATGCCGCAGGCGGGCAGCGCCGGGTCGCGCGGCGAAAGACTGAAATCCTGAGCCGGCAGCGGCAGGCTGCGCTGCAGGATCAGCATGGCGATTGCCGCTTCGGTGATCCCCGCCGCGCCCAGCGTATGGCCGG
This sequence comes from Klebsiella terrigena, assembly GCF_006539725.1. Lineage (GTDB taxonomy): Bacteria > Pseudomonadota > Gammaproteobacteria > Enterobacterales > Enterobacteriaceae > Klebsiella > Klebsiella terrigena. The sequence goes on from NZ_BJNO01000010.1 coordinate 84,059, forward strand.
TCAGATGCTTGGTGGAGCTGCACGGCACCTGCTCGCCAAACAGCGCGCTTACCACCTGCGACTCCACCTGATCGTTAAGCGGCGTCGCGGTGCCGTGGAGGTTGATGTAGCCCACCGCCTCGGCTGAGAGACCGGCATCGTCGAGCGCCTGGCGAATGGCGCGGATGGCCCCTTCGCCCTGCGGATGAGGGGCCGAAATATGGTGCGCGTCGCTGGACTCGCCCACCCCGAGCAGGGCGATGGGCTGCGGCTCGCGGGTCAGCAGCATCAGCCCTGCGCCTTCGCCGATCGTAATTCCGCTCCGGTCGCGGCCGAAGGGCTGGCACAGCGTCGGGGAGAGGGACTCCAGGCTGTGGAAGCCGTTCACCGGCATCCGGCTGAGGGAGTCGGCGCCGCCGACAATCGCCACGTCCGCGAGGCCGGCCTCGATCAGCCGCCGCCCGCTGATTATCGCGCGGGCGCTGGAGGAGCAGGCGGTGGAGAGGGTAAAGGCCGGGCCGTCGAGATCCAGCCAGTGGCTGAGAAAGCGCGACGGATCGCCCAGCTCCTGCTGCGGGTAGTGCCAGGCCGCGCTCGCCTTCGCGTTGAGGGTTAAGTCCACGTGCCTGTCGCCCTCATCGAGTCCGGAGGTGCTGGTGCCGAGCACCACCGCCACGCGGTCGCGGCCGTAGCGGGCGATAGCGTCGTCCACCTGTGGCTGAATCTGCGCCAGCGCCGCCAGCAGCAGCTGATTGTTACGCGTGCGATGGGCGGCAAACGCGTCGCCGATGGCGGGCAGCTCGCCGTCAACGCCGCCGAGCATCGCCTGCGGTTGCCCCTGCAGCCAGCCGGCGCGCGGGCGCATACCGGGGGCGATGCCGCGCGTCAGGTTGCAGGCAATCTCGTCGAGGCTGTTGCCCAGCGCGTTAATCATGCCGACAGCGGAAATGTAGATCATCTCAGTCACCCAGGTATTGAATGGTGATGTGGTAGCCGAAGGCGTGCTGCTGAATGCTGATGGGCTCACGGCGGCCTTTGCGGTTCAGGTAGGTGATTTCCGTCACCAGCCTGCCGCGGGCGTTGCGCAGCTCGCGCCTGTCGCCGGCGTCGGTCAGCGTCCAGCCTTTCGGCAGCTGCGGCTGCCAGGCCGCTATCGGCCAGTGGCTGAGCATCACGTCGGCCAGCACCTGACTGGCGGGCGGCATCTGCGGCACCACGATCGACTGTTCGGTATGCACGCCTTTTTCATCATAGGTGACGAGGAACAGGCGAATGCCCACCGATGAGAGCCCGGCCAGCGTCACCCTGTGCGCATCGGCGTTGAGCATCACCAGCAGCGACTGGGTCTGGCCGTTAAAGCTGCCGGTCAGCAGCTGCTGTGAGCTGAGCGTCGGTGAGATGCCCGGCGCCGGGAGCGTCACGCGGGTGCCCGGCTCCAGCCACGCCTGCGGGCGGTCCTGCTGCGCCTTCTGCGAATGGCTGCAGCCGGCAAGGGCTAAGGTGGCAATCAGCGCAAGGGCGCGGCCAAATCTGAACGTCATCATCGTCTGTGTTTCCCTTTTTTGCCGGGCATCGCCAGGGGCGATAGCAGGAAGGCGGTGAAAATCCCGCTGACCAGCACAATGCCAAAGCTGGCGATCGCCTGGGTTGAGCTAAATACCAGCATGCCGAGGGTCAGCAGCGTGGTCATCATGGCCAGGGTAACGGCCAGCAGCGAGGTCAGCGGCGTGCCACGCGGGTTGCTGAAGAACAGCGTGTAGTTGATGCCAATCCCCAGCACCAGCACCAGCGCCAGCAGCGAGAACAGATTGAGCGAGTGGCCGCTGAAGGAGAGCGCCGCGAGGCCGCAGCCTAATGAGAGCACCGAAGGCACGAGGCTGATAAGCCCTTTACGCCAGCCGAGGCGCAGAACCGCCCCGCAGGCGATGGTCGCCAGGGCAATACCCAGCAGCCCGGTGAGCAAATGACGATAGAGGGCGAAGAGCTCGTCGAAGGCGCTTTTCCTGTCGACCCACGCCACGCCGCTATATTTTGCGCCAAGGGCCTTCAACATCGGGCTCTCCTTCACGCCGTCAACCGGCACCAGCACGCCGCTCTCGCCGTTCTGCAGGGTTATCCATAGCAGACGCCAGCCTTCGCTGGCCGGGCTGGCAAGCCAGGCCTCCACGGTGACCGGCATGGGACTGAGATCCGGATTGATCGCCTGCAGCCCGGCGCTTTGCAGCACGCGGCTTACCGCCGGGGAGGCGGCCTTCAGCAGCGCCAGATCCTGATGCTGACGGGCCAGCGAGTTCAGGGGGATCGTCCGGTAGCCGTTAAGCAGCCCCTGCCGCTGCGCCTGTTCCAGCGCTGGCGTAAAGGCTTCCAGCCGCTCCAGCGTTTGCTGCGGCGTCCGCCCGTAGACCACGAACCACTTCTGATCGACGCCCTGGCCGGTTAAGGCCGCGATCGTCTTTTCCTGCGCCAGCAGGGGCTGCGGCAGCGCCTGTAGCTGTGAAATATCGTCGTCGACGCGCAGGGTGGCGATCCCCGCCAGCGAGCACAGCGCAAGGGCGACCGGCAGGCCGATGGTGAGCTTTTTATTGCGTCGCCATGCCGCCAGCCAGCGCAGCATCAGAACCATCGCCGGCACCGGGCGCACCGGCAGGCCGCGGGAGAGCAGCGGATGCCAGAAGATGACCGTCAGGCAGGAGGCGCTGAGCCCGGCGGCGGCGAATACCGACATCTGACGAATGCCGGGGAAGGGCGCAAGCATCATGATCAGATAGGCTACGACCACCGTAAGGAGCGCCAGCAGCAGCGCGTTGCGTACCTTGGCGAGGCTTTGCCACGGCGTGACCTCGCCGCCGTGCACCATCCGCTCGGTCAGGTAGTAGAGCGTGTAATCGGCGGAAATACCGATAATGCTCATGCTCATTACCAGCGTCATCAGGTGCAGCTCGCCGAACAGCAGCAGCGTGGCGACGGTGCCCGCCAGCGCGCCGATGCCGATGGAGATCAGGCTCAGGATCAGCGGACGCAGCGAGCGAAAGACCGCGACGATGAGCAGAATAACGCCCAGGATGGTGGCTACGCCGAGGGTTGAGATATCCCGCTTTGCCTGCTGGCTGGCGTAGTCGCTGTAAAATACCGTGCCGCGCGAGAGCAGCTGAGCCTGCGGATAGCGGGCCTTGAGCTCGGCTTCCAGGGCGGAGAGGGTGGTCACAAGACGATGCGTTTGCTGCATATCAAACGACGAACCCGCCAGCTCGCCGTGCAGCAGATACCACTGGTTGCCCTGCTTATCCTCGGTCACCAGCCAGCCATCCTTCAGCTGCATACGCTGACCGTTTTTCGCCATCGCCAGCTGCGAGCCGCGCATCAGCATCAGCGGGTCATTTTGCAGCTCTTTGCCGCTGACGCCGGAGAAGGCGGAGTAGAGCTGAGAGAGGATCCACTGCGCCTGGGCTTCGCCGCCGTTTTGCAGGCGGGCGCGGGTGGCATCGTCAATCAGTCCGTTGCGGTGCTGCCAGAAAAAAGTGCCCCAGGCCTGCTGGCTGGCGGCATCCATCGGGCCCTTCACCGTCGCCAGCGCGTGGGCGTTCTGCAGCAGCCTGAGCCACTCGCGGGCCACCTGCGGGTCGGCCTGCTTGCCGGGGCTGACCAGCCACACCAGCTGCCGGTCAAGGCGCTGCATAAAGCCCTCATTGAGGCTCGGAGGAACGGCGCCAAGCGCCTGTTTCGGCAGCATCGCCAGCACGCTGCTGTTCATCCGCGACTGCGGCAGCAGCGTCAGCAGCACGCCCAGCATCACCAGGCAGGCGAGCCCCCACAGCAGCGCGAAGCTTCTGCGGTTACTGTGCAGCAAATCGTTGGCGTTCGTCATCGGTCAGTTGCGCTGGCGTAAGTTGATGTTGAGAAAGGGTGATATCGGTGCGGTCGCCCTGCTTATCGTTTAGCTGAATGCGTTCCAGGTAGGCCTGTCCGCCGAGATCGATGGTGGCGAAGATTTTATCCAGCGGCGTGGCTATCGGCGTCAGGCGCAGCGTCCAGCGGCCTGCGCCCGCATCGTTGAATTCAACGCGGAAGTTCTGCTCCAGCACCCGGCGATCGGCCTGGAACAGCGCCCGCAGCAGATGGTTGAACTGAAACATCTGCGGGTTGCTCTCGGCGGTGATGACCTGCGGCGGCTGGTCGTTAATCGCCTGCACCATTCGCCTGTCGTCGAGCAGCAGCTGCATCGGGAACGGCTGGGTTTGATCCCACAGCAGGCCCTTATCGCGGGCGATCAGCATCGTTCCCTGAGATCGCAGCGGCTGCGGCAGATCCTTGATGGTGCGGGTTTGATCGAAGTGGGCGCGGATAACCGGCTGCTCGGTGAAGCGCTGCTGCAGATCGTCGAGCGTCAGCGCGCTGACCAGCGGGCAGACGAGCAGCGCCAGCAGGGGCCAGAGTTTCATGGCGTGACCCCCATGCGTTCAAACAGAATATCCGGGCTGACGAAGCTCATTTCCCGGCTTTTCTCCTCTACCGCGACCTGAATGGTGTAGCCGGTGGTGGTCCGTTTTCCGCTGGCCGCGTCGACGATCTCATAGCCAATGCGCAGCCGGTTCTCATACTCTTCGAGGCGGGCGCGCACGCGAAAGCGCTGTTCAAAGGTCAGCACGTCGCGGTACTTAACGCGGGTGTCGACGACCGGCCACAGGTAGCCGGACTCCTTCATCTGCCGGTAGCCGTAGTTGAACTGATTGAGCAGCGCCTCGCGGGCGATCTCGAAGTAGCGGAAATAGTTGCCGTGCCACACCACGCCCATCATATCGACGTCGTGAAACGGGACGGTCAGCTCTACTTCGGCAGTAAAACGGGGATCGTTAAGCACCCTTTACTCCTTCTCTTTGGCGTCTGGCAGCTGCCAGAAATCGAAAAAATTAAACCAGTCCAGCGGCGAGCGCAGGGCGTAGTGCTCGAGGCGGCTGGCGTAGCGATCGACCGCGTTTTGGATCGCCTCCTCGCGCCCGGCGCGCGGCAGGATCAGCGGGTCGGCGAACGGTTCACAGTGAATATGCAGCTTGTCCTGCTGGCGGAGGGCGAAGATGAGCTGTACCGGACAGCGCAGGACCGATGCCAGAATAAAGGGCCCCTGCGGGAACGGCGCAGGCTGGCCCATAAACGGGCTCCAGCAGACGCGCCACGTGCCGCCGCGCTGGGGCGTCACCGCAATGCGGTCGCCGACGATCGCAATCCATTCTCCGCGCTCCAGCTTCTCTTTCAGCAGGATGGCGGTATCCGGACCGATATCGGTTACCGGTATCAGGTTCAGCCCGGCCTGGGGCGCCATCTCCTGCATGATTTGCTTAAAGCGGCGGGCGTTGTCGCTAAACACCAGCGCATTGATGGTTTTGGTGCCCTGCAGCTGCGCCAGCGCCCGGCAGGCTTCGACGTCGCCAAGATGCGAGGCCAGCAGCAGCTTGCCGCCGGGGGCGCTGCTGTGCAGCGTTTCCTCAGCGCCGGGCGCAAAAACCACATCGCGATCGAAGCGGAGCTCGCCGCGCCAGCCGGCGATTTTATCGAGCATCGCATGGCCAAAGCGCAGAAAGTGGCGATAGCTGTTCAGCGCAGGCAGCGGCTGCTGCCTGGCGCTAAGCTGCGTCCGCACGCGGGAGAGCCAGCTGCGGGAGGCCCGGCGGGCGCGGTGCGCGCTGAGCCAGTAGACCGCAACCACCGGATAGAGCAGCAGCGTAAACGCTTTGCGTCCCAGCAGACGCCACACCAGCAGCATCAGGCGCATGCCCCACAGCCCTTTGACCTCCTCCTGCTGCGCCCAGTGTACGGGGGAGCGGCGCAGCAGCAGGGAGGGGATGCGCGGCAGCATGCCGAGGAACAGGCGGGTATGCATCCAGGAGATGCGGCAGTTGTCCTTAAAGGCGTCAAAATGAGAGAGCCCGTCCGGCGGATAGGTGACGCGCGTTGGCACAAAATAGCTGGGGTTGCCCTGCCAGTAGAGGCGGACCATGACTTCGGTATCAAAATCCATGCGCTGGCCGAGGGCGACGCGCTGCGCCAGGCGCAGCGTTGGCGCTATCGGGTAAACGCGGAACCCGCACATGCTGTCTTTCAGCTGTAGCGATAGCGTTTCGATCCACACCCAAACGTGCGTTATCCAGCGTCCGTACAGGCGCGAGCGGGGAATGGAGTCGTCGTAAATCGGCTGGCCGGAAATCAGCGCCGCCGGATGGCGGCGGGCCAGCTCGAGCAGCTGCGGAATATCTTCGATGGCGTGCTGGCCGTCGGCGTCGACCTGCACGGCGTGGCTATAGCCGGCTTCGGCGGCGGCCTGCAGCCCGCGGATCACCGCCACCCCTTTGCCGGCGTTCTCGGCCAGCCGAATCAGCGTCAGGTTTGGCTCCCGCGCCGCCAGCTCGTTCAGCTGCAGGCGCGTCTCCTCGCTGCTGCCGTCGTCCACCACGATGCAGGGCAGGCCGAACGGCTGCAGCCGGGCCAGCACGCGCGCCATCATTGCCCCGTGGTTGTAGCAGGGGATCACCACGCAGGGGCGGAAGGTTAGCGACACAGGCGAATCTTCCCGCTGCTGGCGGTATGGCGCGCGTCGCCGTCGTGGCGCTGATAGCTAAAGGCCAGTATCTGGCGCGCTTCCTGCCAGCTCAGGACCAGCGTGACGGTGGTCTCCGGCAGCAGCGGCGCCTGGAATTTGACGTTCTGAATGCTGTGAAAGCGCCAGCCCGGCGCCAGCAGCGTGGTGGCGTAGTGCATCACCCAGTCGAGCTGCGCGACGCCTGGCAGCAGCGGCTGTACGGCAAAATGGCCGCCGAACCAGAAGAGGTTAGGGTCGAGGTGCAGGACGATTTCAACCTGCTGCGGCTGTGCCTGATGGCGCTCTATTTCATGGGGTATCATGAAAAAATTCCTGTAGTTGCGCATAGACACGCTTGTTCATACTGTTGACCGGGATATCGTCAATCACGCGCCAGTAGCGGGGGATCGCCACCGGTTCCAGCGTCGGGCGCAGCGCCTGGCGCCACTGGCGCTCAAGGGTTTTGCCCTCGTGCTGCCAGCGCTGACGGGTTTGCGCATCCAGCACCAGCAGCGCGCCAATCCCCTGGCGATCGCCGCGGGTAACCGGCAGAGCCACCGCTTCGCGGATCCCCGGCAGGTTCTGGAGCCTGAGCTCTATTTCGCTCAGCGAAATCCGCTTCTCTTCAATTTTGACCACCCGCCCACGCCGTCCGGTCAGATGAAACTGGCCGTTGGCGGTAAATTCCAGGGTATCGTCGATTAACAGCCCGTCTTCATCGGCGATAAGCGGTGAAAACAGGCGGAAAGTCTCCCCCTGCTGCAGCAGCCTGATGCCGGCAAAGGGCTGCCAGGCCGCCTCTTCCTGGCGCCGAGAACGCCAGGCGATCACGCCGGTTTCGGTGCTGCCGTAAATTTCGTCCGTCCAGACCTTCAGCCAGGCCGCCGCCCGGGCGACATCTTCCGAGGGAAGCTGGCCGCCGGCGGAGAGGATGAGCGCTACCGGCGGCGGCGTCAGATGGGGATCGAGGCGTTTCAAAAACGCCGGGCTGCTGATAAACGCATAGCGGTGCTGCTGGCTCAGGGCGCTGAGCTGCTCGGCGTAAAAGAGCATCGCCGCGTGGAGCGGCAGGCCGAGAGCCATCGGCAGAAAGATGCGAAAGGTGAGCCCGTAGAGGTGCTGAGGCACCACCGAGGCCACGATGCGGCAGCCCTCAAGGCGGGTGGCGAAGCGCGCGGCCAGCAGCTCGGCTTCGCGGTCAAGATGGGCGATCGGTTTGATAACCCGCTTGGGCTTCCCGGTTGAGCCTGAGGTAAACAGCTCTACGCAGGCGTCCCCGGCGATGCGGCAAAACGTGCCGGGCTCTGCCATCGCGCGGCGCGCGCTGCCGATGACCAGCGAGGGTCCGTGCCAGTCGAGGGGCCTGTCGCTGAGCACGCCGTCAAACAGCGCCCGCTGCTCGTTCAGCAGCGAGGTGCGGCTATGTCCAGGGATCACCGGGATTTTATGCGCGTGCAGCGTCGCCAGCAGCGCGACGAGAAACAGGTAGCTGTCCTCAAAGCACAGCGACCAGCGTTCGGCATCGTGCTGTTGCAGCCGTTCGACCCACTGCGCCACGTCGTAGCGCAAATGGCCGAGGGTCCAGGTTTGCTCATCCAGCCAGGCGATCGGCGTGTCCGACGGGCGCGAAGCGTCCAGCCAGCGCGCCAGCGCGAGAGGCGCTATCATGACGACTCTCGCTTTATCATCCGCTGGCGCACCAGCCACTCTGCGGCCATCAGCGTGCCGATCAGCAGATAGGCAATCATGCCGTTCCACGCCGTCCATAGCGCCATATCGCCATACAGCGCGGTAAAGAGCGCCATGCCGCCGTTAAGAATAAAGAGGCCGCACCAGATTTGCGTCACCCGACGGGTGTAGCGTACGCCGGCCGCGGAAAGCTGCGGGTCGCGCAGGCGCGCCAGCCGTTCAACAACCGGCATCGCGGACCACAGCGAGCCGCCGAAAACGGCGAGCATGACGGCGTTGACCACCAGCGGATAAAACAGCAGCAGCTGATGCGTTTTGAGCAGGTAGCTGGCGGTACAGAGTGCCATACCCGCCAGCGCCACCAGCCGGGTGACGGCGTGCAGCGGTCCAGCCTGTCGCCGGGTCTGGCGAAAGCGTAACAGCAGAATCAGCGCCATCAAGGGGAGCAGCCAGTGCAGGCTGTTGTGCGCGAGGCCCAGCCAGATTAAAAATGGCCAGGCCAGCAGGAGCAGGCTCGTTAGCAGCTGTATGCCCTTAGATGAAGGGGCGCCCGACATGCGGGTCAGGCTTCTCGGGACATGCGTTCAACCGCATCAACGACGTCCTGTACGGTACGCACGGCCTTAAACTCTTCCGGCTTTATTTTCTTGCTGGTCTTCTTTTGCAGGTGGACGATCATATCGACGGCGTCAATGCTGTCCAGCTCGAGGTCTTCGTACAGACGCGCTTCCGGGCGGATCTCCTGAGGGTCGATTTCAAACAGCTTAACCAGAAGCGCCGAGACTTCTGCATAAATATCATGTGATTCAGTCATGGGTGGTGCCTCAGGTACGTTGAGCGTGGATGAACGCGGCCAGGGTCGCGACGGAGTAGAAGTGCTGGCGCATCTCGTCACTTTCGGCGGAAAGCACCACGCCGTAGCGGTTTTTCACCGCCAGCCCCAGTTCCAGGGCGTCAATGGAATCGAGGCCGAGACCGTCGCCAAAGAGCGCCGCGTCGGCGTCGATGTCGTCAGCCGACAGCTCTTCCAGATTCAACGTGTTGATGATGAGATTTTTCAGTTCAAGATAGAGCGCTTGCATCATTAATTCCTGAAGTAGGCGTAGTACCTGATTGTAATTGAAGCAAAATATGCCGATTTAGCTGTCTTGCTGCCAGCGACGGTTCTTGTGAGTTATCGTCGTAAAACTGGGCGATCTGCACCCGCTCGCCTACCTCGATGGTAAACAGGGGCCGGGTTGCCGGCGCATCGTACCATTTACTGTTTTTGCCCAGCATATGTTCGCTGCAGCGAATGACCACTACGCGCAAATCGCTGGCGCAGCGCACGGCAATATTGGCCGCGCCGCGCTGAAGGACCATGGGTTCACCCGGCAGGGTGCGGGTTCCCTCCGGGAAAATTAAGATGGTATCGCCCTGCTGCAGGCGCTGTCGGCTGGCGGGCAGCAGCGCATCGGCCTGATCGTTAATTAAATAGTCCGCCGCGCGGATCACGCCGCTGACGAACGGGTTTTTCAGCAGGGCGCTTTTTACCAGGCAGTCGGTCTCGGGCATGATCGAAGCCAGCATCACGTAGTCGATAAGGCTGGGATGGTTAGCCACCACCAGGCATCCGCGCTCCTGGCGCAGGAGCTCGGCGCCCACGATCCGGTAATCCAGCACCCCGACGGCTTTGACCACCGTTAAGAAGAGGCGAAAGCTGGCCGAGATGCTGCGTCGCGCCAGGCGACGGCGGCGAGATTTATCTCTGACCACCACCAGCAGCAGGTTAAACCAGACTAAGGAGAGCAGCAGCCCGCCAAGGCCGAACAGCGCGAAGCAAACGCCGGTCATCAGCCCGCGCCAGGCGCGATTTATGCGTGACGGAAGGCCGTTCATGAGCGGCTCCACTGCCACTGCAGGCGCTCGCCAGCGAGGGTAAAGGCCGGGCTCTGCTGTAGGTAGTGGCGTAAAAACTGCAGGCTCTGCGGCAGCTCCGCCTCTTCGCCCGGCGCTGCGCGCTGCGTCGAGCAGCGCCACTCTTCGCCCGCTTCGATAACCAGCGCGAGCGCGTAGGGCCAGGTCGGCATCGCAGGGGGAAGATAGGGGTGATAAAACTCCGGGAGATGGCCGTCGAAATCAACCATCAGCACGCGCTGATAGCCCGCCTGCAGGAGGCACATCGCTTCGCACAGCCCCTGCTGGAAGGTATCCCGCCCGGCGGAGAGTGAAGAGGAGACGATCGGCCTTTGGGCGGCAATGGTCAGGTTACCGACCGCTGAATTATGCACCGAGAGCGCGAAGTCAGTCGGGGAGAGCGCCTGCTCCGTCGCCAGCGCGTGCAGGATGCGGTAGTTGCGTTCAAGCTCGCCGTGGCGGCTGGTGTACAGTACGGCATCGATGCGATGGCGGCGCAGCATCGCCAGCCCGCACTCAACGGCAAGCCGGCTGCCGGAGCTGAGTCGTCTGGCGGTCATCATCGGTAGTTCGCTCAGCTTTGCCTGAGGCGCCGCCGGATCGATGGCGTGCGAAAGCCGTGACCACTGCTGCCACTGCGTCGTTTCGCTTAGTCCTGGGGCTCTGCCCTGCCAGTCAATTATGTTTAGTGCAAATTTCATCAACGCGAGTCCGCGGTAAATCGGTGATTCCGGTAGCGTTTTTTAACGCCACCTTGTTATTTTTCTGCTGGCCTGCCAATACAGTATGACCGACGCCAGGTTATCGGGCGCGCCGCAGCCCGCATTATTTGCCGATCGATTTCGCGTATTTTCGATATTTTCGCGCATCAGTGCAATTTATTGTGGCAAATCTAAGAGCACGAGCCGAATATTTTCATCGTTCCGTCCGCCGCCTGACGCGCATTTTCTGCCGCGACCACCACATATCATACAGGGCGGCTTGCGAATACATAGGATAATGCCGAATCAAATGGCGGTTCGGCATTATCCCGCGGGCCTTCAGGCGATTGCCGGCTGGCGTTAGCGGGATGATGCCGATATAGCGCCGGGCGCTATATTCCTCTTTAGGGGTAAGAACCCTAATCACTTCACGCCCGAGCGCGGAGAGCGAATGCTTACAGCGCGCTTCCCGCAGCCAAATTAACCTGGATGTCTTTATCCAAATTATGTACCCAGCGGTTATAGTTTTTATGGATTTCACCGCCGGAGGCCATCAGGTTGAGGCTGCTGACGTAACGAATAGAATAACCGGTCGCGGAATAGTTAATTTGCACTTCAGCGACGTGATCGCGCGCCTGCTGGCGGGCTTTGATAATACCCGGCGCCGTTTCTGACATTATCCACTGGCGCTGTACGCCGGCTCGGAAAATAGCATTTTTTACCTGAGCATCGGTATGGCCAGCGCTGACCGTGGTCTGAATTTGTTCGATGGGCGCCGTACGGGCGCAGCCTGCCAATGTCCCGATAACGGCAATAGCTGCCAACCACTTAACAACCTTTTTCATGAACGCTTCCTGTCGAATTATGGGTATATGATGAGATGCCCAATGCTAAGAATAATTAATATCAGTCTCACCGGGCCGGAATTATCTCTCAGGTAAATATCTCGCACGTTTTCCGTTTTGACGTCAGGCGAGAAGGGTTTTCATCATAAAGCATAGATCGCGAGGTCACCAGCGGCAATGAGTAATGATGATGGATTTCATATGGTTAAAATTTACTTTGATAGCCTAAAATTCACAAAAATTATACAATCCTCGCTATTCTTCACCATCAAATTAATCAGTCGGCTTATTCAGTCATATCATTCTCATCATTTAATAATAAGCAAACTATTACCCGGCTATATAATGAGGGTATTATATCTCCGGCTGCCGGGGGCAGCGGGAATTCTGTTTTATTTCCCCGATTTAAGCCGTGAATGACGTAAATCAATATTCAGTTCTGGTAGCTGTTTTTCACCGGATGACGTGGTAACGGGGAAACACCGAGTGGGGCATATTCGCTGAACCTGAATACCGCAACCGGCGCCTGAAGGAGTTCGCTTCAGGCTGCGGATTGGCCGGGAGCGATGTTTAATTTGCCCGCGGCTGACGATCGCGGTGCCGTCGGGGCAGCGGCCAAAAAAAATGGCCCCCGGTGGCGACACCGGAGGCCATAACCTCTGACCGTGAGTTACTGAATGGTCAGGGTATTAATGATGTTTTCCGCCGCAGTCTGCGCCTGCTGCTGGTTGTCCGCCGGCAGAGTGATCTGCAGGGTCAGCAGCTTGTCATCTACCTTGCCGAGAAGAACCGAAGACCAGGCGGTCTGTCCTTTGGCGGAGATGATGCTGTCCAGCTGCTGCAGCGTGTGGCCTTTGATCTCAACGGATTTATTGGTCACGACCTGCAGCTGCGGATCGCGGCTGCGCTGCTGCTCTTCCAGACGCTGAGCCAGTACGGACAGCTCTTCAGTGGTGCTGTCGCCCACAATCACGATCACCGCTTTCTGACCTGTGACATCAGAATAGACGTGCATGTTGTTGGCCTGAGTACCCAGCTTCCCGCTCTGGTCAGTCATCCCAGCGGGCAGGGAGAAGCTCAGTTTGCCGTCCAGCAGGTTCACGGTTTGTCCGCTGGCGTTGCTTTCAGCCGCAGCCCCTTCGGTTGGCGCTTTTGAATCGCTGTTATCACAGGCCGCAAGGCCCACAACCAGCAGGCCAATACCGACATATTTAACCAAATTGCGCATTGACATCTTCCTTTCGATAAACGGCCATTAACGGCTCATTCGCTTATCTTATCACATCAGTCTGCGAGTACTCTTAACCTGGCTGCAATGCTGACAAATCAGATTTATCCGCCATTTTTTTCAGCAGCATATTCAACAACATGCCGTACATCGGCAGGAAGAATACGATGCTAATCAGCACCTTGAAGCAGTAGTCAACGATGGCGATTTCTCCCCAGTGGGCCGCCATAAACGGGTCCGGGCTGCGCCAGAAGGCGATAAAGAAAAAGGCCAGCGTGTCGCTGACGTTGCCAAACAGCGTCGAGGCGGTGGGCGCCAGCCACCAGCGGCGGTTTTGACGCAGGCGGTTAAAGACGTGGACGTCGAGGATCTGCCCCAGCGCATAGGCCATAAAGCTGGCGGCCGCGATACGCGCCACGAACAGGTTGAAGTGCGTCAGTGCGGCAAAGCCCTGCCATTCGCCCATATAAAACAGCGCGGAGACGCCATAGGAGATCAGCAGCGCCGGGACCATTACCGCGAGGATGATGCGTCGCGCCAGCGGTGCGCCAAAAATGCGTACCGTCAGATCGGTGGCGAGGAAGATAAACGGAAAGCTGAACGCGCCCCAGGTGGTATGGAAACCAAAAATGGAGATCGGTAGCTGCACCAGATAGTTACTGGAGGTGATCACCAGCAAATGGAATAGCGATAGCCAGACCAGCGCTTTTTTACGCTGTACGGTAGTAAAGGGATTCATATTGTGACCTTTTTATGCCCGTTATCCTTCAGGCTGCAGAGGCGTCGCCGCTTTTCTACAACATGAATGAGTGAGGGACTGAAATTTGGGGTGAGGGAACCCAATTAAAAACGGCTGCATGATACTGCGTTGAGAGCGTAATGCAACGGTTGTTTTTCGCGCAAACGTTAACCTGGCTTGCGTCGCGTGCGGGTGGGGGTAAACTAGGGCCGTTTTGTTGACGTGAGATGAAAATGAGCGAACTTTTTTCCAGTCCTGACCACACTTTGGATGCACAGGGGCTGCGCTGCCCCGAGCCGGTAATGATGGTGCGCAAGGCCGTGCGTACGATGCCGGTTGGCGAGACGCTGCTGATTATCGCCGACGATCCGGCGACAACCCGCGATATTCCCGGCTTTTGCCGCTTTATGGAGCATGAGCTGGTGGCGCAGGAGATTAGCGCTCTGCCGTACCGCTATTTGATTCGTAAAAACCACTGAACTCCCCGCTAAGCGCTGCGCCAGCGGGGAGCGCGTCCGCTACTTCTGGCGCAACAGCCGCAGGGCGTTGACGGTGACCAGCACCGTGGCGCCGGTATCCGCCAGCACCGCCAGCCAAAGTCCGGTCAGGCCGAGCAGCGTGGTTATCAGGAAAATCCCCTTCAGTCCCAGCGCAATCGCAATGTTCTGCCGGATGTTGGCATGGGTGGCGCGAGCCAGCGAAATCATCTGCGCCAGGCCGGTTAAGCTGTTATGGGTTAATGCCGCGTCGGCGGTCTCCAGCGCCACGTCGGTGCCGCTGCCCATCGCAATGCCGATGGTGGCCGCCTTCATGGCCGGCGCGTCGTTGATGCCGTCGCCGACCATCGCCAGCGGCGTTTCGGCGTTGAGCGCCATCACCGCCGTGACCTTATCGGCAGGCAGCAGCCCTGCGCGGAACGCCAGCCCCAGCTCGTCGGCGATGGCTGCCGCCGCGCGCGGGTTATCGCCGGTCAGGATCACCCCCTGTACGCCGAGCTGACGCAGATCTTCAACCGCCTGGCGGGCGTCGTCGCGCAGGGTATCGCGCAGCGCCAGTATACCGAGCAGGATATCCTCACGCAGCACCAGCACCACCGTTTGGCCAGCGCTCTCCAACTGCTGGATCTGCTCTTCATACGCCGCCGCCGCTCCTTTACCTGCCGCGCAAATCAGCACCCGGTGGCCGGCAACGTCGGCTTCGATGCCGGAACCGGCCAGCGCGCGCTGGGCGCTGGCGGTGGGGATATTCAGCCCCCGCTGCTGCGCTTCGCGGACGATGGCCTGGGCCAGCGGATGGCTGGAGCCTTGCTCCACCGCGGCGGCCAGCGCCAGCAGGTCGTTCTCATTGATGTCGGCGGTAACGATCGCTGCGCTCACGCGCGGCTGGCCGACGGTCAGGGTGCCGGTTTTATCAAAGGCGACCTGGCGAATCTGGCCCAGCTGTTCAAGCGCGGCGCCGCCTTTAATCAGCGCACCGCGACGGGCCGCGACCGCCAGCCCGGAGGTGATTGCCGCCGGGGTGGAAATCACCAGCGCGCACGGGCAGCCGATCAGCAGCAGCGTCAGCCCCTTGTAGATCCACGGCAGCCAGGCGCCGGCAAAAAGCAGCGGCGGTACGACGGCTACCAGCAGGGCAACGAGCATAATGGCCGGGGTATAAATGCGGCTAAAGCGATCGATAAAACGCTCGATGGGCGCGCGGCGCTCTTCGGCTTCCTCAATCAGCTTCAGAATACGATCGATAGCGCTGTCGCCGGGTTCGGAGATGACCGTCAGCTGCACCAGACGGTCGACGCTGGTTGCGCCTGCCGCCACGCGCTGGCCGGCGCTGCGTTCCACCGGGACGGATTCGCCGGTTAACGCGCTCTCATCGAAGCTGGCAAACGGCGTCATCAGCTGACCATCGGCGGGCAGGCGTCCGCCGGCGGCGACCTCAATCAGATCCCCGGGGCGCAGGTCGCGCTGGGCGACGGTTTCCCGCACGCCGTCGCGGATCCGCGTGGCGGTATCGGGCTTGAGGGCCATGAGCGCGCTGACGCCCTGGCGAGCGCGGCTGGCGGCCCAGCCTTCAAGGCGTTCGCCGATCAGGAACAGCAGCAGCACCATCGCGGCTTCGGCGGTGGCACCGATAAACAGCGCCCCGATGGCGGCGACGCTCATTAGCGTTTCAATGGCAAACCAACTGCCGCTTCTCATCAAACGCACCGCCTGGCGCGCGACCGGCCACAGGCCAACGAGGGTGGTGGCAACGAAGGCCAGCTCGCCGAAAGGGTGGTAAAACTGCTCCAGCCCCCAGCTCAGCGCCATCATCAGCACCAGGGTTATTAGCGGCAGATTCTCCCGCAGCCGGGAGGTTTCCTGCTGCGGAGTCTCTTCATCGCGCAGGGTATAACCCGCCGAGCGCACCGCGCTTTCCACCTGCGGGCGGATATCGCTCCCGGCGTTCACCAGCAGCTTTTGCGTGGCAAACAGCACCTGTACCTGGCTGACGCCCGGCACCTGGCGTACGGCGTTCTCGACCTTGCGGGCGCAGGCGGCGCAGTCCATGCCGTCGATTAACCAGCTGTAGCGCGCGGTTTCCAGGGGTTCTTCGCGGGCTTGCGCCGCGCAGGAGGAGTCCGTACAGCAGCTGTCAGGCTGTGCGGCTGCGGGTTTTAATTTGAATGACGAGAACTGTGGGACTTTTTTATCCTGAGCTTCTGGAGTCGACATGGGACCCTCCGGGTAATGATAATTTTCTCATTGCCCAGAGGATACACTCTGGAGTCGACTCCAGAGTCAAGCGCTAAATTAGAGGTACAGCGCGCGCACGATCAGGAAGTGCCCGGCGAAGTAGAAGGCGGCGGCAATCGCGTTATCGGCGCGGAAGCGGCGGCGATAGTGGCTGACCAGCCAGACAATATTCCCCAGCAGCAGGAAGGCGGCGCCGATAAAGCCGGAGAGGGCGGTATCGGTCGGGCGCACGAACCACAGCTCCCCCGCCAGCCAGACCATCACCAGCGTCATGCCGATAAAGGTGAATACCGGCAGGCGCATCTCTTCCAGCCGGGTCCAGATAACCGCCAGCAGCAGCGCGCCAACGACCAGCAGCACCAGCGGCAGCGGCCAGAAAAATGACAGCGTCATCTGGCTGGCAAACCAGATGGTATAGAGCAGATGCGAAAGGAAAAAGGCGCCGACGGCGTACATCACCCGCTGGCGCGGCAGCAGCGTCAGCGCGTCGCCGACCAGCGAGGCGCACAGGCCGGCCAGCACCAGGTAGCTGATGGCGTTGAACATCGGCGCCTGCCAGGCAAGCAGCAGCAGGAGAATGAGCGTAACGGGTTTAAACAACCAACGTTGCCACGTTGGCCCACGATAGGACGCATCGACGTAAAGCCATGCGGAAAAACAGACAGCAATAAACGACCAAAGCATAGTGAGTCCCTGTATCTGTTATCGCTATACCCGCCGCCTTACAGGCCGCAACCCGAAATGCATAGGGTATAAGTAGTTGTACTGACGGTACTAATGTTCAGTGTAGTGGCTCGGGAGGGCAGATGACAACGTTAATCAAGGCACGGTATGCTGATTCCTGAGAATTCCTGGGGGTAAGATGAATGAGTAAGATCCCGCTGTTTTTTATTATCGTCGTGGCCATCATTGTGGTGGCGGCATCGGTTCGCTATGCGCAGCAGCGACGGGAAGGCAGGGACAACGACGCCGCGCCGCTGCTGCAAAGGCAGGTGGTGGTGAGCAACAAGCGGGAGAAGGTGATTAACGATCGTCGTTCGCGCCAGCAAGCCGTCTCCCCGGCCGGCAGCGAGATGCGCTATGACGTCAGCTTCAGGCCGGAAAGCGGCGGGCTCGAAGTCAGCTTTCGTCTCGAAGAGGCGCAGTATCATGCGCTTAGCGTTGGCGACAGGGGAATGCTGAGCTACAAAGGCTCAAGGTTTGTCGCGTTTACGCCAGATCCTTGAGCCTGCTGTGTCCGGCTATGCTACGCGCCGTGCGGCGCGGCAGCGAGCCGGGCGCCATCACTTCTTACGCAGCGTGGCCTTGAGCTTTTTCTGCCAGGCAACCAGCTCGAATACGCCGAAGACAAAAATGCGTACCTGCTCGAAGCGGCCCAGCGGCGGCGCATCTTTTGGCTGAGTGGCCTTCAGCAGCGTCAGCTGCAGGCCGTGCATCAGGATCATAAAGATAAGCGCGACGTTGACGAAAATATTCAGCGGCTTAGGGAAAGGCTGAAACAGGTTTAAGAGCAAAAAGGCCCATACGCACAGCATCAGTACCCGGCCCAGATTAATCAGCATTCTTTTCTCCTTGTGCCTCTCGTTGATAGAGGCGGTAGGCGACCTGTCCGGCCACTTTCTCACGATACAGGTGCCAGCCGGCCGGTACCGGCGGTAGCCCATTTTCGACTTCACTTTCGACGTAGATCAGCGCCTCGTCGGCGAGCCAGCCGTTATTCTCCAGCAGCCGCAGCGTCTCCTCCAGCAGTCCTTTACGGAAAGGCGGGTCGACGAAGGCTATCTGGTGCGGCGTGCCGGGCTGATTAAGCCAGGTCAGGGTATTGGTGTTGACCACCGTGCCGTTGCTGGCTTTCAGGGTCGCCAGGTTTTTCTGCAGCTGCTGGGCAACGCCGCGCTCCATCTCAAGCAGCGTGGTGCTGCCCGCGTAGCGGGAGAGCGCTTCCAGGCCCAGCGCGCCGCTGCCGGCAAAGCAGTCCAGGCAGCGCGCGTCGACCATAGACGGCGCCAGCCAGTTAAAAAGGGTTTCACGGACCCGGTCGGTGGTCGGGCGCAGGCCCGGGCTCTCCGGCACCGGTAATTTCCGGCCCCGCCACTGTCCGCCGATAATGCGGATCTGGCCGCTGCCTGCGTGGTTTGGTTTCTTCATCTCTCTGCTCAAGTCTCAACTTCCAGCCTGCTATTCTAGCGATCGAAGGCGGATGACGAAACCTTAATCCGGGGGCGGTGATGCGCGTTAAGTTAAGTGATAGACTATCTGACTAATTTCATTATTTTTCAGCTTCCGCGACAGATATGCCGAAGCTGTGCCATGAATAATCAGCGAGGAGTGTAGTCGCAAATGGCGAAAGAGAAAAAACGTGGCTTCTTTTCCTGGCTGGGCTTTGGACAAAAAGAGCAGGCGCAGGAAACAGAAGTTGAACAAAAAGTAGAAGGGCTGCAGGAAGCTGCGGAGCAGGCTCCTGCCGAACAAGCGCCGGCTGAGACCGTCGTGGCGCCTGAAGCCGAAGCGGATCGCGCCCCGGCGCCGGAGAAAGCAGATCCGGAGGCCTTTGCCGCTGACGTCGTTGAGGTCACCGAACAGGTTGTCGAAAGCGAGCAGCCGCAGCCGGTAGCAGAAACCATCGTGGAAGAGGCGGTTCAGCCGCTGCCAGCGATAGACGCTGCGCCGACCGTTGACGTAGCGAAAGACGCCGCGGTAGAAGAAATCGCCGCTGAGCCGGCCGTCGTCGAGCCGCAAGTGCAACAAGCCGTAGTCGACGAAACGCCGGTGGAAGAGCCGCTGGTTGAAGAGCCGCTGGTTGAAGAGGTGATTGCCGAGCCTGCGGTTGCCGAAGCGCTTGCTGAACAAGAGCCGGAAGAGACTATCGCCGAGCCGCAGGCCGCCGTGGTGGAAGATACGCTGATTGAGGACGCGCCTGCGCTGTCTGACGATGAGCTGGAAGCCCAGGCGCTGGCGGCAGAGGTTGAGGCAGAGACTGAGGAAGAGAGCGAGCCGCAGGAAGCCGCTCAGATCGAGCAGGAGAAGCCGACGAAAGAGGGCTTCTTTGCGCGACTCAAGCGCAGCCTGGTTAAAACGAAACAGAACCTTGGTTCCGGATTTATCAGTCTGTTCCGCGGCAAAAAAATAGATGATGATCTCTTCGAAGAGCTGGAAGAGCAGCTGCTGATCGCCGACGTGGGCGTGGAAACGACGCGTAAGATTATTACCCACCTTACCGACGTTGCCAGCCGCAAGCAGCTCCGCGATGCCGAAGCGCTGTATGGCCTGCTGAAAGAGGAGATGGGCGATATTCTGGCTAAGGTTGACCAGCCGCTGAACGTTGAAGGGAAAACGCCGTTTGTTATTCTGATGGTTGGCGTCAACGGCGTGGGTAAAACCACGACCATCGGCAAGCTGGCGCGTCAGTTTGAGCAGCAGGGCAAGTCGGTCATGCTGGCCGCGGGGGATACCTTCCGCGCCGCAGCGGTTGAGCAGCTGCAGGTTTGGGGTCAGCGGAATAATATTCCGGTGATTGCGCAGCATACCGGTGCGGATTCGGCTTCGGTTATTTTCGACGCCATTCAGGCCGCTAAGGCGCGCAACGTTGACGTCCTGATTGCCGATACCGCGGGTCGTCTGCAGAATAAATCGCACCTGATGGAAGAGCTGAAGAAAATTGTCCGCGTGATGAAGAAGCTGGACGAAGATGCCCCGCATGAAGTGATGCTGACAATTGATGCCAGCACCGGGCAGAACGCGATTAGCCAGGCCAAACTGTTCCATGAAGCCGTTGGCCTGACCGGCATCACGCTGACTAAGCTGGACGGTACCGCGAAAGGTGGGGTTATCTTCTCGGTTGCCGACCAGTTCAGTATTCCGATTCGCTATATTGGCGTCGGTGAACGTATTGAGGATCTGCGTCCGTTTAACGCGGGCGACTTTATTGAGGCACTTTTTGCCCGAGAGGATTAATCATGATTCGCTTTGAACAAGTCAGCAAAGCCTATCTCGGTGGGAGACAAGCGCTGCAGGGGGTGAACTTCCACCTGCAGTCGGGCGAGATGGCGTTCCTGACCGGCCACTCCGGCGCGGGGAAAAGTACCCTGCTCAAGCTTATCTGCGGCATCGAGCGGCCGAGCGCCGGCAAAATTTTGTTCGGCGGCCACGATATTAGCCGCCTGAAGAGCCGTGAGGTGCCGTTTTTGCGCCGCCAGATCGGCATGATTTTCCAGGACCACCATCTGCTGATGGATCGCACCGTGTTTGATAACGTGGCGATCCCGCTGATTATTGCCGGCGCCAGCGGGGATGATATCCGCCGCCGGGTGTCGGCGGCGCTGGATAAAGTCGGGCTGCTGGACAAAGCGAAAAATCTTCCTATCCAACTCTCCGGCGGTGAGCAGCAGCGCGTGGGCATCGCCCGTGCGGTAGTGAACAAGCCGGCGGTGCTGCTGGCGGATGAACCGACCGGTAACCTCGACGAGGCGCTCTCGGAGGGGATTTTACGACTGTTTGAAGAGTTTAACCGCGTAGGGGTCACGGTTCTGATGGCGACGCACGACCTGGGGCTGATCTCCAGTCGTTCGTATCGCATGCTGACCCTGAGCGACGGGCATATGCACGGAGGCCACTGGGGTGAATAAGCGCGACGCAATAAACCACATTCGCCAGTTTGGCAGCCGATTTGACCGCATCCGCAATGCCGCAGGGGCAGGCGGTGGGCGCAATGCGCCGAAGCGGCCAAAAGCGGCGCCGAACCCGGCTTCTCGTAAAAGCAACGTTTTCAATGAGCAGGTGCGCTACGCCTGGCACGGTGCGGTTCAGGATCTGAAAAGCACGCCGCTGGCCACCTTTCTGACCATCATGGTCATCGCCATTTCGCTGACGCTGCCGAGCGTGTGCTACATGGTGTACAAAAACGTTAACAGCGCGGCGTCGCAGTACTATCCATCGCCGCAGATCACCGTCTACCTGGAGAAGACGCTGGACGATGACGCCGCGGCGCGGGTGGTCGGGCAGCTGCAGGCGGAGCAGGGCGTGGAGAAGGTCAACTATCTGTCGCGGGATGAAGCCTTAGGCGAGTTCCGCAACTGGTCCGGCTTTGGCGGCGCGCTGGATATGCTGGAAGAGAACCCGCTGCCGGCGGTGGCGATTGTCGTGCCGAAGCTGGATTTCCAGGGGACCGACTCGCTCAACACCCTGCGCGATCGGGTTGCGCATATTCAGGGCGTCGATGAAGTCCGCATGGATGACAGCTGGTTTGCTCGCCTCTCTTCGCTGACCGGGCTGGTTGGCCGCGTCTCGGCGCTGATTGGCGTGCTGATGGTGGCCGCCGTGTTCCTGGTGATCGGCAACAGCGTGCGCCTGAGCATCTTTGCCCGCCGCGATACCATCAACGTGCAGAAGCTGATTGGCGCAACGGACGGTTTTATCCTGCGTCCGTTCCTCTACGGCGGCGCGTTGCTGGGCTTCTGCGGGGCGTTTTTATCGCTGATCCTGTCGGAGATTATGGTGATGCGTCTGTCATCAGCGGTAACGGAAGTGGCGAAGGTATTCGGCACTCAGTTTGAGCTCAGCGGCCTGGGCTTCGACGAGTGTCTGCTGATGCTGATCGTCTGCTCGATGATCGGCTGGGTCGCGGCCTGGCTGGCGACGGTGCAACATTTACGTCACTTTACTCCCGATTAAAAATTTTCTGGTATAATCTTTCCCTGCACTGACTGAATGTCTCTCTGCAGGGAAAGAGTCCCTGTTGTCTCTTCCCTACGCTTCATCTCCATGTCACATTTTGTGCGTATTGTATTCACACCGTTGCATGGAACTTGTGGATAAAATCACTGTCTGATACTAATGTGGGTGATATTCTCGTTGCTCATAAACGCTGGCATGATTGTTGCCCGGTTGTCTAAGCGGGAACTGTCGAGCCAGACGATATCGATTGAGAGGATTTGAATGACCAAAGATATGCAAACTTTAGCCTTAGCCCCCGTTGGTAACCTGGAATCCTACATCCGGGCTGCGAACACATGGCCGATGTTATCGGCCGATGAAGAGCGGGAGCTTGCTGAAAAGCTGCATTACCAGGGCGATCTGGAAGCAGCGAAAAGGCTGATCCTGTCTCACCTGCGCTTTGTTGTTCATATTGCTCGTAACTACTCGGGCTATGGCCTGCCGCAGGCGGACCTGATTCAGGAAGGCAACATTGGCCTGATGAAAGCCGTGCGCCGTTTTAATCCGGAAGTTGGCGTGCGCCTGGTCTCCTTTGCCGTGCACTGGATTAAGGCCGAAATTCACGAATACGTTCTGCGTAACTGGCGTATTGTGAAGGTCGCGACCACCAAAGCCCAGCGTAAGCTGTTCTTTAACCTGCGTAAAACCAAGCAGCGTCTGGGCTGGTTTAACCAGGATGAAGTCGAAATGGTTGCCCGCGAACTGGGCGTATCAAGCAAAGACGTGCGTGAGATGGAATCACGTATGGCGGCGCAGGATATGACCTTCGACATGTCGTCGGACGACGAGTCCGATAGCCAGCCGATGGCTCCGGTGCTCTATCTGCAGGATAAAACGTCTAACTTTGCCGACGGCATCGAAGACGATAACTGGGAAGAGCAGGCGGCAAACAAGCTGACCGACGCGATGCAGGGCCTCGACGAGCGTAGCCAGGATATCATCCGCGCCCGCTGGCTGGACGAAGACAACAAGTCCACGCTGCAGGAGCTGGCGGATCGCTACGGCGTTTCGGCTGAGCGCGTGCGCCAGCTTGAAAAGAACGCTATGAAGAAACTGCGTACCGCTATCGAAGCGTAAGTCCGCGCCCGGCATTAAAAGAAGCTCCCGCTGTCTCAGCGGGGGCTTTTTGTTTTTTTATCCCTCCACGCTTCAACCATATTAATTTCTTCTTCCGCTGGGCTTGAATGCCGGGCAGGCGCTATTGTTTTTAGACAGGCATGACTTACTAAATTCATATAGGGAGAAGGCGGGTGAAAAATAACGATCTTAATCAGCGTCGACAGCAGGCGACGCCGCGCGGCGTGGGCGTCATGTGCGACTTCTACGCGCAAAAGGCCGAGAACGCGACGCTGTGGGATATCGAAGGCCGGGAGTTTATCGATTTTGCGGCGGGGATTGCGGTGCTCAACACCGGGCATCGACACCCCAAAGTTGTCGCCGCGGTGGCCTCGCAGCTGGAGGCTTTTACCCATACGGCCTATCAGATTGTCCCCTACGCCAGCTACGTCACGCTGGCCGAACGCATTAACGCTTTGGTGCCGGTCTCCGGCGCCGTCAAAACGGCCTTCTTCTCCACCGGCGCGGAAGCGGTAGAGAATGCGGTCAAAATTGCCCGCGCCTGGACCCGTCGTCCGGGAATCATCACCTTTGGCGGCGCTTTCCACGGCCGAACCTACATGACGATGGCGCTGACCGGCAAGGTGGCACCCTATAAAATCGGCTTCGGTCCGTTCCCGGGCTCCGTTTTCCACGCTCAGTATCCCAATGCGCTGCACGGCATCAGCAGCGAAGAGGCGATAAAAAGCCTCGAGCGCCTCTTTAAGGCCGATATCGCGGCAGATCAGGTGGCGGCCATCATCATTGAGCCGGTACAGGGCGAGGGCGGGTTCAACGCTGCGCCTGCCGGGTTTATGCAGGCGCTGCGCGCGCTCTGTGATACCCACGGCATCCTGCTGATTGCGGATGAGGTGCAGTCCGGGTTTGGGCGAACCGGCAAGCTGTTTGCGATGGAACACTATGGCGTGCAGCCCGACCTGATAACGATGGCGAAAAGCCTGGCGGGCGGGATGCCGCTGTCGGCGGTGGCCGGGCGGGCGGAGGTGATGGATGCTCCCGCGCCAGGCGGCCTCGGCGGCACCTACGCCGGTAACCCGCTGGCGATTGCCGCCGCGCACGCGGTGCTGGATGTGATTGCCGAAGAGCAGCTTTGCCAGCGGGCAAATGAGCTTGGCCACCATCTGGTTGAAGTCCTCAATCAGGCCAAAGCGTCGTGCCCGCAGATTGCCGAGGTGCGGGCGCAGGGGTCGATGGTGGCGGTCGAGTTTTTTGATCCGCAAACCGGCGAGCCGTCGAGCGAGTTCACCCAGGCCGTCCAGCGACGCGCGCTGGCTGAAGGGCTGCTGCTGCTGACCTGCGGCGTTTACGGCAACGTCATCCGCTTCCTCTATCCGCTCACCATCCCCGATGCGCAATTCCGCCAGGCGCTGGCGATTATTCAGCGCGCGCTGGCCGCATAGCCCCACATCTCGCCACTCTGCGGAGTGGCGTTCTGCTTCAGTCACATAACTGTTACATAACCTAAAAAAATGTTGTTTCAAATTCTGAAAAATGGGATATGTTCTAGCATAGTGTGCTGCAAAGGCGCGAGCGGCAGACCTCAATCTAGCTATCATATGCTTTTCTTATGTGATTAATTAGAATAATGCGCTAAAAAACAACATCACAACAAATGCAAAAAACCATAATAATGGGGAGCTTCAGGATGAATATGAAGGGTAAAGCGTTACTGGCAGGATGTATCGCCTTGGTAATGAGCAATGCAGCGCTGGCTGAAGATATCAAAATTGCCGTGGTTGGCGCGATGTCTGGCCCGGTGGCGCAGTATGGCGATCAGGAGTTTACCGGCGCTGAGCAGGCGGTTGCCGATATTAACGCGAAGGGCGGTATCAAAGGCAATAAGCTGCAAATCGTAAAATATGATGATGCCTGCGACCCGAAACAGGCGGTAGCGGTAGCCAACAAGGTTGTTAATGACGGCATTAAGTACGTTATCGGCCACTTATGCTCCTCTTCTACTCAGCCGGCGTCTGATATCTATGAAGACGAAGGCATTCTGATGATCACCCCGGCCGCGACGGCGCCGGAGCTGACCGCGCGCGGATATAAAATGATTCTGCGCACCACCGGCCTGGATTCTGACCAGGGCCCGACAGCAGCTAAGTACATCATTGATAAGGTGAAACCGAAGCGCATTGCTATCGTTCACGATAAGCAGCAGTACGGTGAAGGTCTGGCGCGCGCGGTGCAGGATGGCCTGAAAAAAGGCGGCGCTAACGTCGTGTTCTTTGACGGCATCACCGCCGGTGAGAAAGATTTCTCTACGCTGGTGGCGCGTCTGAAGAAAGAAAATATCGACTTCGTTTACTACGGCGGCTATCACCCGGAAATGGGGCAGATTCTGCGGCAATCGCGCGCGGCCGGCCTGAAAACGCAGTTTATGGGACCGGAAGGTGTAGCGAACGTCTCCCTGTCTAACATTGCCGGTCAGTCCGCTGAAGGCATGCTGGTCACCAAGCCGAAAAACTATGACCAGGTTCCGGCGAACAAACCGATCGTAGACGCCATCAAAGCGAAAAAACAGGATCCGAGCGGCGCGTTTGTCTGGACTACCTATGCGGCTATCCAGTCGCTGCAGGCGGGCCTGAACCAGTCTGAAGACCCGGCGGCTATCGCGAAATACCTCAAGGCAAACTCCGTTGATACCGTGATGGGACCGCTGTCATGGGATGCGAAGGGCGACCTTAAAGGCTTCGAGTTCGGCGTGTTTACGTGGCATGCCGATGGCACCGCGACCGACGCCAAATAATTTAACCTTCGCCTTTCACGCTACAGGTGCGTTGGCTGCGCTCTTCAACCCCGGTCACTTACTTATGTAAGCTCCCGGGGATTTCAGAGCTTGCCGCCTGCCTGTAGCGCGAAATTCTCGGTTAAATAAAATGTCAATTTGTAGGCCGGATAAGAGAAGATCCTGGTTAAATGAATGGTCAGCTTATGGCTGGGGAAAGCGGTGAGGATTATTGGTTAAATACGGCGTAATTGTGGTCGGGGAAAGTAGAAATTCTCGGTTAAATAAATGGCCCCTTTTCGGCCGGGAAAAACAGCGATTATGGGTTAAATAAGCGGTCAATTTGCGGCTGGTAAAGACGGGATTACTGGTTACCTAAATTTGCTGAACAAGCTAAAGCCATCGCAGCCCGGATAAGGCGCGATGTGCCGTCGCCCGGGGTTTTCCCGCTTCGTTTTTAATGCTTTTGCCAACCGCCGTCCTGGGCGCTGAAGCCCAGAGCCTGCATAAACGCTGACATGACGCGCTGGTCTTCAAT
Source organism: Klebsiella terrigena (assembly GCF_006539725.1). Taxonomy (GTDB): domain Bacteria; phylum Pseudomonadota; class Gammaproteobacteria; order Enterobacterales; family Enterobacteriaceae; genus Klebsiella; species Klebsiella terrigena. The sequence continues at coordinate 110,533 of NZ_BJNO01000010.1, forward strand.
ACCGGTATTCGCCATCCGCCAGCGACCGATTTCTGGATTTCTTTGTAGCACCTCTTCCACCAGATACTGCCCGACGCCGCGACGGCGGGTGACTTCTCGCACGCACAGCGCGCTCAACTCGCCCTCTGCACCGTCTAAGGTCACGCAAACGGCGGCCAGTAGGCGCTCGTTAAAGCGGGCGGCGTAAATAGCGTGACTTTCATCCACGGTGATCCCGGCCAGATCGCGTGACGGCCAGATTTTCCCTAAATCGATGCGATCCTGATCGCTGAAGTGCGTTAAACGAATAATGGTCAGTTTCATGCGCGGCAAGTCCAGTCAAAACGGATGCGTCAGTGTACCTAAAATGACTGTCCGGCGGAGCGCTGTTTTTTGCGCATTCATCAGGCGATTCGTTTTCCTGGTGAATGCAGGGTAGCGCAATGCGTTATGGATCGAAAAATAAGCAGAGTTTTAACCTAAAGTGCAGCGTTTTATTCCGCCATAAGTATCGTTATTTTATGCTGAAAACGGGACTTTTTTTGTTTATCTTCGCGTGAATACAGAATATTATCTTTGCTTAATCGCCTGAAAAATAGAGATTTTAATCTGGTTTCCGGCAAAAAACTGCGCTAAACCATTAAAGATCATGGTAAAAGTAGCGTTGTTTAATAAAAGCACAGAATGCTTTTTAACCATAAAAATACAAAATATTTACACCACATCACGAACGGGGTTCTGGAGCATGAAAAGGAACGCGAAAACAATCATTGCGGGATTAGTCGCACTGACCATGTCGCACGCGGTAATCGCCAAAGAGATAAAAGTCGCCGTCGTTGGTGCGATGTCTGGTCCGGTAGCGCAATGGGGCGACATGGAGTTCAACGGCGCGCGTCAGGCAATTAAAGACATTAACGCGCAGGGAGGAATTAAGGGCGATAAGCTGGTCGGCGTGGAGTATGACGACGCCTGCGACCCTAAACAGGCCGTCGCGGTGGCGAACAAAATCGTTAACGAAGGGATTAAATACGTTATCGGCCACCTCTGCTCCTCCTCAACCCAGCCGGCCTCCGATATCTACGAAGATGAAGGCATTCTGATGATCTCTCCGGGGGCCACCAACCCCGAACTGACCCAGCGCGGCTATCAGTACATCATGCGTACCGCCGGCCTCGACTCCTCGCAGGGGCCGACCGCCGCAAAATATATTCTGGAAACGGTGAAACCGCAGCGTATTGCTATCATTCATGACAAGCAGCAGTACGGTGAAGGCCTGGCGCGTTCGGTCCAGGAGAGCCTGAAAAAAGGCAACGCCAACATCGTCTTCTTCGACGGGATCACCGCCGGTGAGAAAGACTTCTCGGCGCTGCTTTCTCGCCTGCAGAAAGAGAATATTGATTTCGTTTACTACGGTGGCTATTACCCGGAAATGGGCCAGATGCTGCGTCAGGCGCGGGCTAACGGGCTGAAAACCGTCTTTATGGGTCCTGAGGGCGTGGGCAATGCTTCGCTGTCCAATATCGCAGGCGCCGCGGCAGAAGGCATGCTGGTGACAATGCCGAAACGCTATGACCAGGATCCGGCAAACAGCGCTATCGTAGACGCGCTGAAAGCAGAGAAAAAAGATCCGAGCGGGCCGTATGTCTGGATTACCTACGCCGCCGTGCAGTCCTTAGCGCAGGCGATGGACAGAAGCAGCAGCCAGGAGCCGCTGGACTTAATCAAAGATCTGAAAGCTCACGGTGCGAAAACCGTGATTGGGCCGCTGAATTGGGACGAAAAAGGCGATTTGAAGGGATTTGAGTTTGGTGTCTTCCAGTGGCATGCGGATGGGTCATCCTCGGCTGCAAAATAAGACAACCCCTCGTCATGGTTCGAGCCGCTGATGCCTCGACGACGTTTCCGCTCCGGGGCTGCCGGGGAGGGAACAGTTTGCCGTCCGTCCGCCGCTCGAATCGTTGCGAGTGGGATTCAACATCCCGCCTTGCCGGGTTTAGAAAGGTTACCTTATGTCCGAGCAGTTTCTCTACTTTCTGCAGCAGATGTTTAACGGCGTCACGCTGGGCAGTACCTATGCGCTGATCGCCATCGGTTACACGATGGTATACGGCATTATTGGCATGATTAACTTCGCCCACGGCGAGGTATATATGATAGGGAGCTACGTCTCCTTCATGATCATTGCCGCGCTGATGATGATGGGCATCGACACCAGCTGGCTGCTGGTCGCCGCCGGATTCGTCGGGGCTATCATTATTGCCAGCGCCTATGGCTGGAGTATTGAACGCGTGGCCTATCGGCCGGTGCGCAGCTCCAAGCGCCTGATTGCGCTGATTTCCGCCATCGGGATGTCAATCTTCCTGCAAAACTACGTCAGCCTGACGGAAGGGTCGCGCGACGTGGCGCTGCCGAGCCTGTTTAACGGCCAGTGGACGGTGGGCAGCAGCGAAAACTTCTCTGCCACGATCACCACCATGCAGCTGGTTATTTGGATCGTCACCTTTGTGGCGATGCTGGCGCTGACGCTGTTTATCCGCTATTCGCGCATGGGCCGCGCCTGCCGCGCCTGTGCGGAAGACCTGAAAATGGCCAGCCTGCTGGGGATTAACACCGATCGCGTTATTGCCCTGACCTTTGTTATCGGCGCCGCGATGGCGGCGGTCGCCGGGGTACTGCTCGGTCAGTTCTACGGCGTTATCAACCCCTATATTGGCTTTATGGCCGGGATGAAAGCCTTTACCGCAGCGGTCCTTGGCGGCATCGGCAGTATTCCTGGCGCGATGATCGGCGGCCTGATTTTGGGTATCGCCGAAGCGCTCTCCTCCGCCTATCTCAGCACCGAATATAAAGACGTGGTCTCCTTTGCGCTGCTGATTCTGGTGCTGTTAGTGATGCCTACCGGTATCCTCGGTCGCCCGGAGGTTGAGAAAGTATGAAACCGATGCATATTGCAATGGCGCTGCTGTCCGCGGTGATGTTCTTTATTCTGGCTGGCGTCTTTATGGGTGTGCAGCTGGAGCTGGACGGCACCAAACTGGTGGTAGATACCGCGGCGGATATCCGTTGGCAGTGGATCTTCATCGGCACGGCGGTGGTCTTCCTCTTCCAGCTGATGCGCCCGCTGTTCCAGAAAACCCTGAAAAACGTCTCCGGGCCGAAGTTTATTCTGCCGGCCATCGACGGGTCGACGGTAAAGCAGAAGCTATTCCTGGTGGCGCTGCTGGTTATCGCCGTCGCGTGGCCGTTTATGGTGTCGCGCGGCACGGTGGATATCGCCACTCTGACCATGATTTACATCATTCTCGGCCTGGGGCTGAACGTGGTGGTGGGGCTGTCCGGCCTGCTGGTGCTGGGCTACGGCGGCTTCTACGCTATCGGCGCCTACACCTTCGCGCTGCTGAACCACTATTACGGCCTCGGCTTCTGGACCTGCCTGCCGCTGGCGGGGCTGGTTTCGGCCGCTGCGGGCTTCCTGCTGGGCTTCCCGGTGCTGCGCCTGCGCGGTGACTATCTGGCGATTGTGACCCTCGGCTTCGGCGAAATTGTGCGTATTTTACTGCTCAATAACACCGAAGTGACCGGCGGCCCGAACGGCATCAGCCAGATCCCTAAGCCGACGCTGTTTGGCCTCGAGTTTAGCCGCAGCGCGCGCGAAGGCGGATGGGATACCTTCAGCAACTTCTTTGGCGTCAAGTACGACCCCAGCGATAGGGTTATTTTCCTCTACCTGGTGGCGCTGCTGCTGGTGGTCTTCTCGCTGTTCGTGATTAACCGCCTGCTGCGCATGCCGCTGGGCCGCGCGTGGGAAGCGCTGCGTGAAGATGAGATTGCCTGTCGTTCTCTGGGTCTCAATCCGACGCGCATCAAGCTCACCGCCTTTACCATCAGCGCCGCGTTTGCCGGCTTTGCCGGGACGCTGTTTGCCGCACGCCAGGGCTTCGTTAGCCCGGAGTCCTTTACCTTCGCCGAGTCGGCCTTCGTGCTGGCCATCGTCGTGCTGGGCGGGATGGGCTCGCAGTTTGCGGTGATTCTGGCCGCTATTTTACTGGTGGTCTCGCGCGAGCTGATGCGTGATTTCAACGAATACAGCATGCTGATGCTGGGTGGCCTGATGGTACTGATGATGATCTGGCGTCCGCAGGGCCTGCTGCCGATGACGCGCCCGCAGCTGAAGCTGAAAAAAGGTCAGGCTAAAGGAGAGCAGGCATGAGTCAGCCATTATTATCCGTAAGCGGCCTGATGATGCGCTTTGGCGGCCTGCTGGCGGTCAACAACGTGTCGCTGGAGCTGCGCCCGCAGGAAATTGTTTCGCTGATCGGCCCTAACGGCGCCGGGAAGACCACGGTCTTTAACTGCCTCACCGGTTTCTATAAGCCGACCGGCGGTTCGATTATGCTGCGTGACCAGCACCTGGAAGGGCTGCCGGGCCAGCAGATTGCCCGCATGGGCGTCGTGCGTACCTTCCAGCACGTGCGCCTGTTCCGTGAAATGACGGTGATTGAAAACCTGCTGGTAGCGCAGCATCAGCAGCTGAAAACCGGCGTCTTCTCCGGGCTGCTGAAAACGCCGACCTTCCGTCGCGCGCAGAGCGAAGCGCTGGATCGCGCCGCCGCCTGGCTCGAGCGTATCGGCCTGCTGGAGCAGGCTAACCGCCAGGCCAGCAACCTCGCCTACGGCGACCAGCGGCGGCTGGAGATCGCTCGCTGCATGGTGACGCAGCCGGAAATCCTGATGCTGGACGAACCGGCGGCGGGCCTGAACCCCAAAGAGACCAAGGAGCTTGACGAGCTGATCGCCGAGCTGCGCAGTCATCACAACACCACCATCCTGCTGATTGAACACGATATGAAGCTGGTGATGGGCATTTCCGATCGCATTTACGTGGTAAACCAGGGCACGCCGCTGGCCAACGGAACGCCGGAAGAGATCCGCAATAACCCGGACGTGATCCGCGCATACCTTGGTGAGGCATAAGCATGGAAAAAGTGATGTTATCTTTTGACAACGTAAGTGCCCACTACGGCAAGATTCAGGCGCTGCATAACGTCAGCCTGCATATCAATCAGGGGGAGATTGTGACCCTGATTGGCGCCAACGGCGCGGGTAAAACCACGCTGCTCGGCACCCTGTGCGGCGACCCGCGCGCCAGCAGCGGAAAGGTGGTGTTTGACGGTAAGGATATTACCGACTGGCAGACCGCGAAAATCATGCGCGAAGCGGTGGCGATTGTTCCGGAAGGGCGTCGCGTCTTCTCGCGGATGACGGTCGAAGAGAACCTCGCGATGGGCGGCTTTTTTGCCGACCGTGACCAGTTCCAGACCCGCATTAAGTGGGTATACGAGCTGTTCCCGCGTCTGCTTGAGCGTCGTATTCAGCGCGCGGGCACCATGTCCGGCGGCGAACAGCAGATGCTGGCGATTGGCCGCGCGCTGATGAGCCAGCCGCGCCTGCTGCTGCTGGATGAACCTTCTCTGGGCCTGGCGCCGATTATCATCCAGCAGATTTTCAACACCATCGAACAGCTGCGCGAGCAGGGGATGACCATATTCCTTGTAGAGCAGAACGCCAATCAGGCGCTGAAGCTTGCCGATCGCGGCTACGTGCTCGAGAACGGCCACGTGGTGCTCGAAGATACCGGCGACGCGCTGCTGGCTAACGAAGCGGTGCGTAGCGCCTATCTGGGAGGGTAATCCCAAACCTTTCGCGCTTATTCCCGGCCGCCCGGCCGGGATATCCTTCAGCCAGAACGCCGCCGGCGGGCAATCATCCCCTTGACGTGTCGCAGCTCCCACTTTCCTGTCTCCGATCTTTCATCGTCTTGCCATCTCCCTGACGTCTTACTATCTTTTTTTTGTAATAAAAGAGTTATTTTTCTGTAATTCGAGCATGTCATGTTACCCCCGCGAACATCAAACGCGTGAAATCGCGCATCTGGAACAACAAGAGAGATAACCGATGATATCGTTACGACATACGGCTTTAGGACTGGCGCTTAGCCTGGCATTTGCCGGCCAGGCCCTCGCAGTAACTACCATCCCGTTCTGGCACTCAATGGAAGGTGAGCTGGGTAAAGAAGTTGATTCTCTGGCGCAGCGTTTCAACGCGGCCAATCCGGATTACAAAATTACGCCGGTCTACAAAGGTAACTACGAGCAGAGCCTGAGCGCCGGTATCGCCGCGTTTCGTACCGGCAACGCCCCGGCGCTGCTGCAGGTTTATGAGGTTGGCACCGCGACGATGATGGCGTCAAAAGCCATCAAGCCGGTGTATCAGGTCTTCACCGATGCGGGCATTAAGTTTGATGAATCGCAGTTCGTACCGACCGTTTCCGGCTACTACACCGACTCTAAAACCGGCCACCTCCTCTCCCAGCCTTTTAACAGCTCCACCCCGGTGCTGTACTACAACAAAGACGCCTTCAAAAAAGCCGGCTTAGATCCGGAGCAGCCGCCGAAAACCTGGCAGGATCTGGCCGCCTATACCGCCAAGCTGAAGGCCGCCGGAATGAAGTGCGGCTACGCCAGCGGCTGGCAGGGCTGGATTCAGATTGAGAACTTCAGCGCCTGGCACGGCCTGCCGGTGGCCACCAAAAATAACGGCTTCGACGGTACCGATGCGGTTCTGGAGTTCAACAAGCCGGAGCAGGTGAAGCATATCGCCATGCTGGAAGCGATGAACAAGAAGGGCGACTTCAGCTACTTCGGGCGTAAAGATGAGTCCACCGAGAAGTTCTACAACGGTGACTGTGCGATCACCACCGCCTCCTCCGGTTCGCTTGCCGATATCCGCCAGTACGCCAAATTCAACTATGGCGTCGGGATGATGCCGTACGATGCCGACGTTAAGGGCGCGCCGCAGAACGCCATTATCGGCGGGGCGAGCCTGTGGGTGATGCAGGGTAAAGATAAAGAGACCTACACCGGGGTGGCGAAATTCCTCGAATTCCTCACAAAACCGGAAATCGCTGCGGAATGGCACCAGAAAACCGGCTATCTGCCGATCACTACCGCCGCCTACGATCTGACCCGTCAGCAGGGCTTCTATGACAAGAACCCTGGCGCCGATATCGCCACCCGTCAGATGCTGAACAAGCCGCCGCTGCCGTTCACCAAAGGCCTGCGCCTGGGCAATATGCCGCAGATTCGCACCGTAGTGGACGAGGAGCTGGAAAGCGTTTGGACCGGCAAGAAAACCCCGCAGCAGGCGCTGGATTCAGCGGTTGAGCGCGGTAACCAGCTGCTGCGTCGTTTCGAGCAGTCGACGAAGTCGTAACGTATTGATGCCGATTGATTCAGGGCAGTAGGTCGAACGGACGTCCCCCGATAGCGCCTTGCTTACCGGGGGATATCCGCCTTTGGCGATCGCCGATAGCAGCGAATCACTGGGCATCATCGAGCAAAAGAGTAACCTCATGTCATCAACCCGTCCGGTATTCCGCTCGCGCTGGCTGCCCTATCTGCTGGTTGCGCCGCAGCTGATTATCACCATTATTTTCTTTATCTGGCCCGCGGGCGAGGCGCTGTGGTATTCGCTGCAAAGCGTCGACCCGTTTGGCCTCTCCAGCCAGTTCGTCGGCATGGATAACTTCGTTACCCTGTTCCACGACCCGTACTATCTGGACTCATTCTGGACCACCATCAAGTTCAGCTCGATGGTGACGTTCAGCGGCCTGATCGTTTCGCTGTTTTTCGCCGCGCTGGTCGACTACGTAGTGCGCGGTAGCCGCTTCTATCAAACGCTGATGCTGCTGCCCTACGCCGTCGCGCCCGCGGTAGCCGCGGTGCTGTGGATTTTCCTCTTTAACCCAGGACGCGGGCTGATAACCCATTTCCTCGGCGAGATGGGCTACGACTGGAACCACGCGCAGAACAGCGGCCAGGCGATGTTCCTCGTGGTGTTTGCTTCGGTATGGAAGCAGATTAGCTACAACTTCCTGTTCTTCTTCGCCGCGCTGCAGTCGATCCCGCGCTCGCTGGTGGAGGCCGCGGCGATTGACGGGGCCGGCCCGGTCCGCCGCTTCTTCAAGCTGGCGCTGCCGCTGATTGCGCCGGTGAGCTTCTTCCTGCTGGTCGTCAACCTGGTTTACGCCTTCTTCGATACCTTCCCGGTTATCGATGCCGCCACCGCCGGCGGCCCGGTCCAGGCGACGACGACGCTGATTTATAAGATCTATCGCGAAGGCTTTGCCGGGCTCGATCTCTCCGCTTCCGCCGCGCAGTCGGTGGTGCTGATGATGCTGGTGATTGTGCTGACGGTGGTTCAGTTCCGCTATGTTGAACGTAAGGTGCGCTACCAATGATTGAGAACCGTCCCGGGCTGACGATTTTCAGCCACACCATGCTGATTGCGGGAATTGCCGTCATTCTGTTCCCGCTGTACGTCGCCTTTGTCGCGGCCACGCTGGACAACAAGGCGGTCTTTGAGACGCCGATGACGCTGATCCCCGGCGGCCACCTTTTGGAAAATATGGCCATCATCTGGAAACAGGGCGTGGGGGCCAACAGCGCGCCGTTCTGGCTGATGATGCTCAACAGTTTCATCATGGCGTTCAGTATTACGGTGGGCAAAATCGCGGTGTCGATGCTGTCGGCGTTCGCCATCGTCTGGTTCCGCTTCCCGCTGCGTAACCTGTTCTTCTGGATGATCTTTATCACCCTGATGCTGCCGGTTGAGGTGCGAATTTTCCCGACGGTAGAGGTGATTGCCAACCTGAAGATGCTCGATAGCTACGCCGGCCTGACGCTGCCGCTGATGGCCTCGGCAACCGCCACCTTCCTGTTCCGCCAGTTCTTTATGACCCTGCCGGATGAGCTGATTGAAGCGGCGCGCATCGACGGCGCTTCGCCGATGCGCTTTTTCCGCGACATCGTGCTGCCGCTGTCGAAAACCAATCTCGCGGCGCTGTTCGTTATCACCTTTATCTACGGCTGGAACCAGTATTTATGGCCGCTGCTGATCGTCCAGGACGTCAATCTTGGCACCGCAGTCGCCGGTATTAAAGGCATGATCGCCACCGGCGAGGGCACCACGCAGTGGAATCAGGTGATGGCGGCAATGCTGCTGACGCTGATCCCGCCGGTTGTTATCGTTTTAGCCATGCAGCGCGCGTTTGTGCGTGGTTTAGTGGACAGTGAGAAGTAGGTTGTATCCCTTGATTGTTCGTGGCGTCGACGCTGAGCCGAAACCGCGTAATCAAGGCGGAGGATGATGGACATAGTGGGCCTATGTCCAAATCCGACAACGCAGAGTACGCGGTTTCGGCACGCGTCCCGAAGGGCTGGGGCCATTTTTGCCCGGTACCGCGTTACTCGCGTCTTATTTGGGCCCACCAAACTGCGACGCTTGCGCCTTGCCCCGAGCAAAAATAGCCGCCAGCGACGTTCATGAACAATCAAGGGATACAACCTTTTATGGCAGGACTTAAATTACAGGCAGTAACCAAAAGCTGGGATGGCAAAACCCAGATTATTCAGCCGCTGACGCTCGACGTGGCGGACGGGGAGTTTATCGTGATGGTCGGGCCTTCCGGTTGCGGCAAATCGACCCTGCTGAGGATGGTGGCCGGGCTTGAGCGCGTGACCAGCGGCGATATCTGGATTAACCGCCAGCGCGTTACCGAGATGGAGCCGAAGGATCGCGGCATTGCGATGGTGTTCCAGAACTACGCCCTCTACCCGCATATGAGCGTGGAGGAGAATATGGCCTGGGGGCTGAAAATTCGCGGGATGGGTAAAAGCCTGATTGACGAGCGGGTACAGGAAGCGGCGCGCATTCTGGAGCTTGATGGCCTGCTTAAGCGCCGCCCGCGCGAGCTCTCCGGCGGCCAGCGCCAGCGCGTGGCGATGGGCCGCGCCATCGTCCGCGATCCGGCAGTATTCCTGTTTGATGAACCGCTGTCGAACCTTGATGCCAAGCTGCGCGTGCAGATGCGTCTGGAGCTTCAGCAGCTGCACCGTCGGCTGAAAACCACCTCGCTGTACGTCACCCACGACCAGGTTGAGGCGATGACCCTTGCTCAGCGGGTGATGGTGATGAATAAAGGCGTTGCCGAGCAGATTGGTACGCCGGTTGAGGTGTACGAAAAGCCGGCCAGCCGCTTTGTGGCGAGCTTTATCGGCAGCCCGGCGATGAACCTGCTCGACGGGCGCATCAGCGACGACGGCAGCCGTTTCGAACTGGAGGGCGGCCTGCATCTGCCGATCAATAGCGAGCATCGTCGGCACGCCGGGCGTAAGATGACCCTCGGTATCCGTCCGGAACATTTTGCCACAGGCCCCGAGACGGAAGGCGGCGTACCGCTGGTGATGGATACGCTGGAAATTTTAGGTGCCGATAACCTCGCCCACGGGCGCTGGGGCGCGCAGAAGCTGGTCGTCAGGCTGCCGCATCAGCAGCGTCCGGCGGCGGGCAGCACGCTGTGGCTGCATCTGCCGCAGGATCATCTGCACCTCTTTGATGGTGAAACAGGACAACGCGCATGAGTTACTGGCCTTACCCCCATATCGTCGCCCATCGCGGCGGTGGAAAGCTGGCGCCGGAGAATACCCTCGCCGCTATCGATACCGGCGCTCGCTTTGGTCATACCATGATTGAGTTCGACGCCAAGCTGTCGAAAGACGGGCAAATCTTTTTGCTGCATGACGATAATCTCGAGCGCACCAGCAACGGCTGGGGCGTGGCGGGCGAGCTGGCGTGGCATGAGCTGCTGAACGTCGATGCGGGAAGCTGGTACGGCCGCGAATTTAAAGGCGAGCCGCTGCCGCTGCTCTCTGCCGTGGCGGAGCGCTGCCGTCAGCTGAACATGATGGCCAATATCGAAATTAAGCCGACCACCGGCAGCGGGCCGCTGACCGGCAAGGTGGTGGCCTTAGCGGCCCGCGAGCTGTGGCACGGCATGACCGCGCCGCTGCTGTCATCGTTTGAAATTGACGCCCTGGAAGCGGCGCAGCAGGCGGTGCCTGAGCTGCCGCGCGGGCTGCTGCTGGACGAGTGGCGTGAGGACTGGCGCGAGCTGACCGCCCGGCTGGGCTGCGTGTCGATTCACCTGAACCATAAGCTGCTTGATGAGGCGCGGGTGGCGAGCCTGAAGGCGGCAGGTCTGCATATTCTGGTGTATACCGTCAATAAACCCCAGCGTGCCGCCGAGCTGCTGCGCTGGGGCGTCGACAGCATCTGTACCGATGCGATAGACGTCATCGGCCCCAACTTCCAGCCCTAATCTGCCGACAGGCGGCCTTTACGGGGTCGTCTGTCGCTGCAGCATGCCACCGTTACTATTCGGCAGCACCTGCTGCTGAGAATTCACGTTCCCGCCCTGCAATGCGCGCTGCTGGTTGTTGTTCAGCTGCGTTTGAAGATGCTGCTGCTGAGCGCGCGTCTGGTTCTGCATATCCTGCTTCAGCATGCTCTGATGCTGCTGCTGCTGGACCTGCATCTGGTTTTGCATCCGCTGCTGGCTGGGGATGACGTACCCCGGCTGGTTGGGATTGTTGGTGGTATTAAGCGGCTGTGCCAGGGCGGTCAACGGCATCAGCACCGCCAGAAATAGTATTGCCTTCATTGTTCTCTCCTCCCGTGCGTGGGATCACTTAAGTGTACCTCCTTTCCGGCATAACAATGATTTTTTAGGACTTATCAACCAGGCTTATGCAGGGACAAAAACAGATTCAGGAGTATGGCAATGATAACAACACTATTCTGGCGTCAGGCGGTCATCGCTTTGCTGCTGGCGGGCGGGAGCTTTACCGTCGCCGCCAGCCCTGCCCCGCCTCCCGTATCCTACGGGGTTGAAGAGGACGTCTTTCATCCGGTGCGCGCCCAGCAGGGGATGGTGGCGTCGGTTGATGCCCTGGCTACCCGCGTCGGCGTGGATATTTTGCGCCAGGGTGGAAACGCCGTCGATGCGGCGGTGGCCGTGGGCTATGCGCTGGCGGTCACGCACCCGCAGGCGGGCAATATTGGCGGCGGCGGCTTTATGATGCTGCGTACCAAAGACGGTAAAACGACGGCCATCGACTTCCGCGAAATGGCGCCGGAACAGGCGACCCGCGATATGTTCCTCGATGACCAGGGCAACCCGGACAGCAAGAAGTCGCTGACCTCGCATCTCGCCTCCGGCACGCCGGGCAGCGTGGCCGGCTTCTCGCTGGCGCTGGAAAAATACGGCACCATGCCGCTGAACAAGGTGATTCGCCCGGCCATCAAGCTGGCTGAAGAGGGCTTCACGGTCAACGATGCGCTGGCGGACGACCTGAAAACCTACGGCAGCGAGGTGATCCCGAATCACGCCAACAGCCGGGCTATCTTCTGGAAAAACGGTGAGCCGCTGAAAAAGGGCGACAAGCTGGTGCAAAAACAGCTGGGGAAAAGCCTGGAGCTGATCGCCGAGCACGGCCCGGACGCGTTTTATAAAGGGGCGATAGCCGACCAGATTGCCGATGAGATGCAAAAAAACGGCGGGCTGATCACCAAAGCGGACCTGGCGAACTACCGGGCGGTGGAGCGCACGCCGATAAGCGGCGACTATCGCGGCTACCAGGTGTTCTCGATGCCGCCGCCTTCCTCCGGGGGGATCCACATCGTGCAGATCCTCAATATCCTTGAAAACTTCGATATGCATAAGTTCGGCTTCGGCAGCGCGGACGCCATGCAGGTGATGGCGGAAGCGGAGAAGCACGCCTATGCCGATCGCTCTGAGTACCTCGGCGACCCGGATTTCGTTAAGGTTCCGTGGCAGGCGCTCACCAGCAAGGCCTACGCCAAATCGATAGCCGAGCAGATCGATATCAACAAAGCGAAACCCTCCAGCCAGATCCGCCCGGGCAAGCTGGCGCCTTACGAGAGCAACCAGACCACCCACTTCTCGGTGGTGGATAAGGACGGCAATGCGGTGGCGGTGACCTACACGCTGAACACCGTTTTTGGTACCGGCATTGTGGCGGGGAACTCCGGGATCTTAATGAACAATCAGATGGATGATTTCTCGGCGAAGCCCGGCGTGCCTAACGTCTATGGGCTGGTAGGCGGTGACGCCAACGCCGTCGGGCCGAAAAAACGCCCGCTGTCGTCAATGTCGCCGACGATTGTGGTGAAGGACGGTAAAACCTGGCTGGTCACCGGCAGCCCGGGCGGCAGCCGGATTATCACGACGGTGCTGCAAATGGTGGTGAACTCCATCGATTTTGGGATGAACGTAGCGGAAGCCACCAACGCACCGCGCTTCCATCATCAGTGGCTGCCCGATGAGCTGCGGGTTGAGAAGGGCTTTAGCCCGGATACGCTGAAGCTGCTGGCCGATAAAGGGCAGAAAGTGGTGCTGAAAGAGGCGATGGGCAGCACGCAGAGTATTATGGTCGGCCCGGACGGTACGCTGTACGGCGCCTCTGACCCGCGTTCACCGGGGGATTTAACCGCCGGATACTAGGGCTATTTTCCACCCTCTCCCGGAGCGGGAGAGGGTGGGGAAGGGCTACTCCTTCAGGCGGGCCATAAAGAGGGCATCGACGTATTCACCGTTGCGCAGCGCAAACTTACGCCCGGTCCCCTCAACGCTAAAGCCGTATTTGCGATAGACGGAGATGGCGGAGGCGTTATCAGCGAATACCGTTAATTCAATGCGTTCGACGCGCAGCCAGTTATCGCACAGGTTGATCATCTCGCGCATCAGGGCGCTGCCGACGCCGCGTCCGTGAAAGGGTGCCGCCACGCTCATACCGAAGGTCGCAACGTGGCTACGCCGCGGGCGGGATTCAACGCTCAGCATCAGGTGGCCGACGACCTGTTCATCGATGCTGGCGACCAGGTGGTGGCTGTTTGGCCGGGGCTGTAGCCGCTCCTGCCACATTTCCATTGCCGGATGAGGTAGCTGTAGCGTGTCGTGATAGACCTCCGGGTGTGCAGTCAGCTGACGTAACGGTTCTGCATCGCGCGGTTCGGCGTGGCGTATCACTATCTCACTCATTCCTCTTCTCCTTAGTGCCTGCATATCAGGCTTTAACTGCTCGTTGAGTCCCTTTCAACATCCCTGACTTTGAAAAACGCGTCAACGGCTATTTTTTGCAAAAAGAAGTAGACAAGTGCGAATGAGAATGATTATTATTGTCCTGCATTCAGGGGGACCCTTGCGGAAAGCCTGAAAGCACGACATTGCTCACATTGCTTCCAGTATTACTTTAGCCAGCCAGGTGCTGGCTTTTTTTTTGCCTTTTTTTGCCGGTCGTTTTCCGCCATCGTCAGTGGGTTAAGGGTTAAGTTCGTCGCCGGGGTGCGCTATGGTTAGCAGCAGAAACCTCAACTAAGGACTGCGTTATGACTCTGCACTGCGCATTTATTGGATTCGGTAAAAGCACCACCCGCTACCATCTTCCTTACGTTCTGCACCGCAAAGACCGCTGGCACGTGGCGCATATCTATCGCCGTAGCGCGAAGCCGGAAGAGCAGGCCCCGCAGTACTCGCATATTCACTTCACCAGCGATCTCGATGAGGTACTTAACGATCCTCTGGTCAGGCTGGTGATTGTCTGCACCCACGCCGACAGCCACTTTGACTACGCGAAGCGCGCGCTGGAAGCGGGCAAGAACGTGCTGGTGGAAAAACCCTTCACCCCGACGCTGGCGGAAGCGAAAGCGCTGTTTGCGCTGGCAAAAAGCAAGGGGCTGACGGTAACGCCGTACCAGAACCGCCGCTTTGACTCCTGCTTCCTGACCGCTAAGAAGGCGATTGAAAGCGGTAAGCTGGGCGAGATCGTTGAAATTGAAAGCCACTTCGACCTCTATCGCCCGGTGGCGGAAACGCAGCCCGGACTCGCGCAGGATGGCACCTTTTATGGCCTTGGCGTGCATACGCTGGATCAGATAATTTCCCTGTTCGGCCGCCCGGATCACGTGGCGTACGACATTCGCAGCCTGCGTAATAAGGCCAACCCGGATGATACCTTCGAGGCCCAGCTGTTCTACGGCGACCTGAAGGCGATTGTTAAAACCAGCTATCTGGTGAAGCTGGCGTATCCGAAATTTATCGTTCACGGCCATAAAGGGTCGTTTTTCAAATACGGCATCGACCAGCAGGAAACCAGCCTGAAGGCGAATATCATGCCGGGCGAGCCGGGCTTTGCGGCAGACGAGAGCATCGGCCTGCTGGAGTACGTGGATGATAGCGGCGCGAGCGTGCGCGAAGAGCTGCGGGTGGAGCCCGGCGACTACGGACGGGTGTATGATTCGCTCTACGAGACCGTGGTAAACGGGGCTGAGAATTACGTCAAGGAATCTGACGTTCTCACCAATATGGAGATCCTCGAACGCGGCTTCATGCAGCCACCGCCAGCCACGATAACCCTCGATAAATAAGCTTCCTGAGCTCCTCTGCTCTTATTCATATTTTTTGAACAGAGGAGTCAATTTTCACCCTCTATGATCGTTAGCGGAATGGGTCCACACTTATTCCATCGAAAACATACGGGGGTGCAACATGATCTACTTACGCAAAGCTAACGAACGCGGTCACGCTAATCATGGCTGGCTCGATTCCTGGCATACTTTCTCTTTCGCCAACTATTACGACGCCAATTTTATGGGCTTTTCCGCTCTGCGCGTGATTAACGATGACGTGATTGACGCCGGCCAGGGCTTCGGGACCCACCCGCATAAAGATATGGAAATTCTGACCTACGTGCTGGAAGGGGTGGTTGAACACCAGGACAGCATGGGTAACAAAGAGCAGGTTCCTGCGGGTGAATTCCAGATCATGAGCGCCGGTACCGGGGTTCGTCACTCTGAATACAACCCGAGCAGCACCGAACGTCTGCACCTGTATCAAATCTGGATTATGCCGGAAGAGAACGGCATCGCTCCGCGCTATGAGCAGCGCCGGTTTGATGCGCTGCAGGGCAAACAGCTGGTGCTGTCGCCGGACGCTCGCGAAGGCTCGCTGAAAGTGCATCAGGATATGGAACTGTACCGCTGGGCGCTGCTGAAAGATGAGCAGTCGGTCCATCAGATTGCCGCGGAACGTCGCGTGTGGATTCAGGTCGTCAAAGGTGAAGTCACCATCAACGGCACCAAAGCGACCACCAGCGATGGCCTGGCGATTTGGGATGAGCAGGCTATCTCGGTTCACGCCGATAGCGACAGCGAAATCCTGCTGTTCGATCTGCCGCCGGTTTAATACTCAGTCCTGCTTTTTTCCGCTCACCCGGTCGCCAGCGCGGCCGGGGATTTTTGGCGCAGCGGCCGCAGCGCCGCTCGCCTGATTGCGGCCATTAAGGCTAAATAAAGTCGTTAGCGCGCGTTTCTCCGGGAAGGTTGCGCTTTGTCCGTGATAAACTGAGAGAATCTCTCCCATTTATTACAGTCAGGACGATGAAAAAGAAAAGACCCGTACTTCAGGATGTAGCCGATCTTGTCGGCGTGACCAAAATGACGGTCAGTCGCTTTTTACGTAACCCGGAACAGGTTTCCGAGGCTCTGCGTGGCAAGATTGCCGTTGCTCTCGATGAACTGGGTTATATTCCCAATCGTGCCCCTGATATTCTCTCCAACGCGACCAGCCGCGCCATCGGCGTGCTCCTGCCCTCGTTAACCAACCAGGTCTTTTCTGAAGTGCTGCGCGGTATTGAAAGCGTCACCGATGCTTTTGGCTACCAGACCATGCTGGCGCACTACGGCTATAAGCCTGAAATGGAAGAAAAACGCCTGGAGTCGATGCTCTCGTGGAACATCGACGGCCTGATCCTCACTGAACGTACCCACACGCCGCGCACGCTGAAAATGATCGAAGTCGCCGGGATCCCGGTGGTCGAGCTGATGGACAGCCGCTCGCCGTGCCTCGATATCGCCGTCGGTTTTGATAACTTCGACGCCGCGCGCCAGATGACCGCCGCCATTATTGCCCGCGGCCATCGCCACGTTGCCTATCTTGGCGCACGTCTTGATGAACGTACTATCATCAAGCAGAAGGGGTACGAGCAGGCGATGCACGACGCGGGCATGACGCCGTACAGCGTGATGGTCGAACAATCTTCTTCCTACTCGTCAGGGATTGAGCTGATGCGCCAGGCGCGTCGCGAATATCCGCAGCTGGACGGGATCTTCTGCACTAACGATGACCTCGCGGTCGGCGCGGCCTTTGAGTGCCAGCGTCTGGGATTACGCATTCCGGATGATATGGCGATTGCCGGCTTCCACGGCCACGATATTGGCCAGGTTATGGAGCCGCGTCTTGCCAGCGTGCTGACGCCGCGTGAGCGGATGGGACGCATCGGCGCCGAGCGTCTGCTGGCGCGTATTCGTGGTGAGACGGTTACCCCTAAGATGTTAGATTTAGGTTTCACATTGTCACCGGGTGGATCTATTTAAACTGACAAGTTTGAAGTAGATCACACATATTCACTTCTGGCACGAATGGTGATTGCTTCTCCCTAAGTCCGGCATGACAATGTTACCGATAACAGTTACCCGTAACAATCAACCTGTGCGCGCGCCGTTCACGTCGAATCCAAACGACCTGAAGGACGACGCGTATGTGTCCAGTGGGAGGAAGCTTTGAGCACGACTAACCATGATCACCACGTCTATGTCCTGATGGGCGTTTCCGGCAGTGGAAAATCCGCTGTCGCCAGCGAAGTGGCGCATCAGCTGCATGCCGCGTTTCTCGACGGCGACTTTCTGCATCCGCGTAGCAATATCAACAAGATGGCTTCCGGCGAGCCGCTGAATGACGACGACCGCACGCCGTGGCTTCAGGCGCTGAACGACGCCGCCTTCGCCATGCAGCGGACCAATAAAGTGTCGCTTATCGTGTGCTCGGCGCTGAAAAAAAGCTATCGCGACATCCTGCGCAAAGGCAACCCGAACCTCTCCTTCGTCTACCTGAAAGGTGATTTCGACCTGATCGAAAGTCGTCTGAAGGCGCGCAAAGGCCACTTCTTCAAAACCCAGATGCTGGTAACGCAGTTTGAAACCCTGCAGGAGCCCGGCGCAGACGAAGGCGATGTGTTAATCGTCGATATTGATCAATCGCTGGAAGGCGTGGTCGCGAGCACCATTGAGGTGATCAACAAAGGCAGTAACTAGTGAGTACATTAACGCTTGTTTTAACAGCAGTCGGCTCCGTTTTGCTGCTGCTGTTTTTAGTCATGAAGGCGCGTATGCATGCCTTCGTGGCCTTGATGGTGGTTTCTATTGGTGCAGGTCTCTTTTCCGGGATGCCGCTGGATAAAATTGCGGCAACCATGGAAAAAGGGATGGGTGGGACACTCGGCTTTCTGGCGATCGTCGTGGCGCTGGGGGCGATGTTCGGTAAGATCCTTCATGAAACCGGCGCCGTCGACCAGATAGCCGTTAAGATGCTGAAGTCTTTCGGCCACAGCCGGGCGCATTACGCCATTGGCCTGGCCGGCCTTATCTGCGCGCTGCCGCTGTTTTTCGAAGTGGCTATCGTGCTGCTGATTAGCGTTGCCTTCTCGATGGCGCGCCATACCGGCACCAACCTGGTGAAGCTGGTCATTCCGCTGTTTGCCGGCGTTGCCGCCGCTGCGGCATTTCTGCTGCCGGGGCCCGCGCCTATGCTGCTGGCGTCGCAAATGCACGCCGATTTTGGCTGGATGATCCTGATTGGCCTCTGCGCCGCGATCCCGGGGATGCTGATCGCCGGACCGCTGTGGGGCAACTTTATCAGCCGCTATGTCGAACTGCATATTCCTGACGACATCAGCGAGCCGAGCCTCGGTGAAGGCAAGATGCCGTCGTTCGCCTTTAGCCTGTCGCTGATCCTGCTGCCGCTGGTGCTGGTGGGGCTGAAAACGGTCGCCGCGCGCTTTGTCCCGGTTGGCTCGAGCACCTATGAATGGTTCGAATTTATCGGCCATCCGTTCACCGCGATTCTGGTAGCGTGCCTGGTGGCGATTTATGGCCTGGCGGTACGTCAGGGGATGGCGAAAGATCGGGTGATGGAGATCTGCGGCCACGCGCTGCAGCCTGCGGGGATTATCCTGCTGGTCATCGGTGCCGGTGGCGTCTTTAAGCAGGTGCTGGTGGATTCCGGCGTCGGCCCGGCGCTCGGTGAAGCGCTGACCGGTATGGGTCTGCCAATTGCGATTACCTGCTTCGTGCTGGCGGCCGCGGTGCGCATTATCCAGGGCTCTGCGACGGTCGCCTGCTTAACGGCGGTTGGTCTGGTGATGCCGGTTATCGAGCAGCTGAACTACAGCGGCGCGCAAATGGCGGCCCTGTCGATTTGTATCGCCGGCGGTTCAATCGTCGTGAGCCACGTCAACGACGCGGGCTTCTGGCTGTTCGGTAAGTTTACCGGCGCAACGGAAGCCCAGACGCTGAAGACCTGGACCATGATGGAAACCATTCTCGGCACCACCGGCGCCATTGTCGGTATGATTGCGTTTTCGCTACTCAGCTAAACGTTAAATAAGCGAGTCCGGCACAGCGCTGCCGGGCTCTTTTCGCCTGACGGCAGACGCCGTTTTTATCCTCGCTTCCTGCCCGCATCCATGCCCCCTTTTTCGCCTGACTCCGCGCCATAATGAGCGCTACGACAAAAGCCTGACGTCTCAGCAGCCCCCGCAGCGCAAGGGTTTGTCGGGTTTTGCTGCGCTGCGGTTAGCGGCCCATTTTCCGCGTAAATCCATAATCCAGATCAATAAAAACGCGGCGGAAATTATTCCCTTTTCGCCACGCTTTCCCCGATAATCTTTAAGGTTTTCCTGAATGCCGATGGCTGGGGATGCTGCATAAGATAAGTTGCTTTACTGATTGCCGGGCAATCATTGATTAATTTCACTTGCGACTTTAGCAGCATTTTGTAATGTGAAGGATGATCCAGTAGGAAACTGGCTTGGCACAAACAGCACACATCTCCCAGGAAATACGTTATGAAAAATGTTGGTTTTATCGGCTGGCGCGGAATGGTCGGCTCTGTACTCATGCAACGCATGGTTGAAGAGCGCGATTTCGACGCCATTCGCCCTGTTTTTTTCTCCACCTCTCAGCTGGGGCAACCTGCTCCATCATTCGGTGGCAGCACCGGCGGTACGCTTCAGGACGCGTTTGACCTGGAAGCACTGAAGGCGCTGGATATCATTGTGACATGCCAGGGCGGCGATTATACCAACGACGTATATCCGAAGCTGCGTGAAAGCGGCTGGCAGGGTTACTGGATTGACGCCGCGTCTTCGCTGCGCATGAAGGACGACGCCATCATTATTCTTGACCCGGTTAACCAGGACGTGATTACCGCCGGCCTGAATAATGGCGTGAAGACCTTCGTTGGCGGCAACTGTACCGTCAGCCTGATGCTGATGTCCCTCGGCGGCCTGTTTGCACAGGATTTAGTCGAGTGGGTCAGCGTCGCGACTTACCAGGCGGCCTCCGGCGGCGGCGCGCGCCACATGCGTGAACTGCTGACCCAGATGGGCCAGCTGCACAGCCACGTTGCGACGGAGCTGGCTAATCCGGCTTCCGCTATTCTGGAGATTGAGCGCAAGGTCACCTCGCTCACCCGCAGCGGCGATCTGGCGGTAGATAACTTTGGCGTACCGCTGGCCGGTAGCCTGATCCCGTGGATCGACAAGCAGCTGGATAACGGCCAGAGCCGTGAAGAGTGGAAGGGCCAGGCGGAGACCAACAAAATCCTCGCCACCTCAGCGGCCATTCCGGTTGACGGCCTGTGCGTGCGCGTTGGCGCGCTGCGCTGCCACAGCCAGGCGTTCACCATCAAGCTGAAAAAAGACGTTTCTATCCCGACCGTTGAGGAGCTGCTGGCAGCGCACAACCCGTGGGCGAAAGTGGTCCCTAACGATCGTGATATTACCATGCGCGAGCTGACTCCGGCTGCCGTCACCGGCACCCTGACGACGCCGGTTGGTCGCCTGCGTAAGCTGAATATGGGGCCGGAGTATCTCTCGGCCTTCACCGTCGGCGACCAGCTGCTGTGGGGCGCAGCCGAGCCGCTGCGCCGGATGCTACGGCAGCTGGCGTAATCACAGGATGAATAAAAAGGGGGTGTCTGACACCCCCTTTTTTTGCGTAATACAAGGAGTAAACGCGGATGTTTGATTTTTCTCAACGGGGGTAAGAAAGCCTTGGCTATGCTTTAGTAAGGAACGACGTTTCCTTACCTGAAGGTGGGACGGAGCAGAAGGATGCACAGTGTGCTGCACCGTTCAGGTCAAAAAAAGTCGCCAGATACAGGAAAGGGCGGCACTTACAACAGGATGAAACCATGTCTAATCATATTGATAGAGACGTGATTAACGCGCTAATTGCCGGTCATTTTGCGGACCCTTTTTCCGTGCTGGGCATGCACGCCACCGATGCCGGGCTGGAAGTACGCGCGTTGTTACCCGATGCCACCGATGTGTGGGTGATTGAACCGAAAACCGGACGCAAAGTCGGCAAGCTTGAGTGCCTCGACTCGCGCGGTTTCTTTTGCGGCACTCTGCCGCGTCGAAAAAATGCTTTTCGCTATCAGCTGGCCGTCACCTGGCATGGTCAGCTCAATCTGATTGATGACCCTTACCGCTTTGGCCCGCTGCTGCAGGATCTGGACGTCTGGCTGCTCTCCGAAGGTACCCATCTGCGGCCGTATGAAACGCTCGGTGCCCATGCCGATACGATGGACGGCATTACCGGCACGCGCTTCTCGGTGTGGGCGCCAAACGCCCGCCGGGTTTCCGTGGTCGGCCAGTTCAACTACTGGGACGGACGCCGCCACCCGATGCGCCTGCGTAAAGAGTCGGGGATTTGGGAGCTGTTTGTCCCCGGCGCGCAGAACGGCCAGCTGTATAAATTTGAGATGATCGACGCGCACGGCCACCTGCGGGTGAAGTCCGACCCTTACGCCTTTGAAGCGCAGATGCGCCCGGATACCGCCTCGCTGATCTGCGGCCTGCCGGATAAAATTGCCCAGCCGCCGGAGCGCAAGCAGGCGAACCAGTTCGATGCGCCGATTTCGATTTATGAGGTTCATCTGGGCTCCTGGCGTCGCCATACCGATAACAACTTCTGGCTGAGCTATCGCGAGCTGGCGGACCAGCTGGTGCCTTATGCCAAATGGATGGGCTTTACCCATCTGGAGCTGCTGCCGGTTAACGAGCACCCGTTTGACGGCAGCTGGGGCTATCAGCCCACCGGGCTGTACGCGCCGACCCGACGCTTTGGTACCCGCGAAGATTTCCGCTACTTCATTCACGCCGCCCACGCCGCGGGCCTCAACGTGATCCTCGACTGGGTGCCGGGGCATTTCCCCTCCGATGACTTTGCCCTCGCGGCGTTTGACGGGACCTCGCTGTACGAACACAGCGACCCGCGCGAAGGCTATCACCAGGACTGGAATACCCTGATCTACAACTACGGCCGCCGCGAGGTCAGCAACTTCCTCGTGGGCAACGCGCTGTACTGGATTGAGCGTTTCGGCATTGACGCCCTGCGCGTCGATGCGGTGGCCTCGATGATCTACCGCGACTACAGCCGTAAAGAGGGCGAGTGGGTGCCGAATGAGTTCGGCGGACGGGAAAACCTGGAAGCGATTGAGTTCCTGCGTAATACCAACCGCGTGCTCGGCGAACAGACCCCTGGCGCGGTCACCATGGCCGAAGAGTCCACCGACTTTGCCGGCGTTTCGCGTCCCTCCTCGACGGGCGGGCTCGGCTTCTGGTTCAAATGGAACCTCGGCTGGATGCACGACACCCTCGACTACATGAAGCTCGATCCGGTTCACCGCCGTCATCATCATGACAAGATGACCTTCGGCATGCTCTACAACTACACCGAGAACTTCGTTCTGCCGCTCTCCCACGATGAAGTGGTCCACGGCAAAAAGTCGATTCTTGACCGCATGCCAGGCGATGCGTGGCAGAAGTTTGCCAACCTGCGCGCCTACTACGGCTGGCTGTTTGCCTTCCCCGGTAAAAAGCTGCTGTTTATGGGCAACGAGTTTGCCCAAGGGCGGGAGTGGAACCACGACGCCAGCCTCGACTGGCATCTGCTGGAAGGCGGCGACAACTGGCACCACGGCGTCCAGCGTCTGGTTCGCGACCTGAACCATACCTATCGTCGTCACAAGGCGCTGCACGAGCTTGATTTTGACCGCTACGGCTTCGAATGGCTGGTTGTAGACGACCACGAGCGCTCGGTGTTTATCTTCGTCCGTCGCGATAAGGCGGGGAATGAGATCATCGTTGCCAGCAACTTCACGCCGGTACCGCGTCACGGCTATCGCTTCGGGATTAACCAGCCGGGTCGCTGGCGCGAAGAGCTGAATACCGACTCGATGCACTACCACGGCAGCAATACCGGTAACTGCGGAATTGTGGAAAGCGAGGCTATCGCCAGCCACGGCCGCGAGAACTCGCTGTCGATTACCCTGCCACCGCTGGCAACCGTCTGGCTGGTGCGGGAGGCGGAATGACGACGCTCTCGCCAGGAAAGCCCGCTCCGCTGGGCGCCAGCTATGACGGAAAGGGGGTGAACTTTACCCTCTTTTCCGCCCATGCCGAGCGGGTAGAGCTATGCCTGTTCGATGAGCAGGGGAACGAACGACGTGTTGATCTACCCGCGCGCAGCGGCGACGTCTGGCACGGCTGGCTGGCCGGCGTTGGCCCAGGTTTGCGCTACGGCTATCGCGTCCACGGCCCGTGGGAGCCCGAGCAGGGGCATCGCTTTAACCCGGCGAAGCTGCTGCTCGATCCCTGCTGCCACCGGGTGGATGGCGCGCTGCCTGACGATGAGCGTCTTCACGGCGGCGATCGGCAGCCCGATAACCGCGATAGCGCGGCAATCGCACCGAAGTCGCGGGTTGTTGACCTGCATTACGACTGGCTGGGCGACAAGCCGCCGCGCACGCCCTGGGGTCAGACGGTCATTTATGAAGCCCACGTCAAAGGGCTGACGTACCTGCATCCCGGACTGCCGGAGGAGATTCGCGGCACCTACCGGGCGCTGGGTCATCCGGTGATGATCGACTATTTCAATACGCTGGGTATTACCGCGCTGGAGCTGATGCCGGTGGCGCAGTTTGCCAGCGAACCGCGCCTGCAGCGGATGGGGTTGAGCAACTACTGGGGCTACAACCCGCTGGCGATTTTCGCCCTCGACCCGCGCTACGCCAGCCAGCCCGAGCGCGCGCTCGACGAATTTCGCGACGCGGTGAAGGCGCTTCACGCCGCAGGTATCGAGGTGATCCTCGACGTGGTGCTGAACCACAGCGCTGAAATCGATCTTGAAGGGCCGACCTTCTCCCTGCGCGGAATCGATAACCGTAGCTATTATTGGATAAGAGAAGACGGCGACTACCACAACTGGACCGGCTGCGGGAACACCATCAACCTCAGCCATCCTGGGGTGGTGGAGTACGCCTGCCAGTGCCTGCGTTTCTGGGTGGATGAGTGTCACGTTGACGGCTTCCGCTTCGATCTGGCCTCGGTTATGGGACGGACGCCTGAGTTTCGTCAGGATGCGCCGCTGTTTGAGGCGATCCGCCGCGATCCGCAGCTGGCGGAGGTGAAGCTGATTGCTGAGCCCTGGGATATCGGCGCCGGCGGCTATCAGGTGGGCAACTTCCCGCCGCTGTTTGCCGAGTGGAACGACCACTTCCGCGATGTTTCGCGCCGTTTCTGGTTGCAGCAAAACGCCTCGTTGGGGGAGTTCGCCCAGCGCTTTGCCGCTTCCAGCGATCTCTTTCAGCGCAGCGAGCGGCAGCCGGCGGCGGCGGTAAATCTGATTACCGCCCATGATGGCTTCACCCTGCGCGACTGCGTCTGTTTCAATCAGAAACATAATGAGGCGAACGGTGAAGAGAATCGCGATGGGACTAACAATAACTACAGCAGCAATCATGGTATAGAGGGTTTAGAGGCTACGCTCGACGTGATTGAAAGGCGCCGGGACAGCGTTCACGCCCTGCTGGTGACGCTCCTGCTGTCGCAGGGAACGCCGATGCTGCTGGCGGGTGATGAACACGGCCATAGCCAGCATGGCAACAATAATGCGTACTGTCAGGATAACGCGCTGACCTGGCTCGACTGGGGCAAGGCGAACCGCGGGCTAACCGCGTTCACCGCAGCGCTTATTCATCTACGCCGCCGTATCCCCGCCTTAACCGGCAACCGCTGGTGGCAGGAGGGAGACGGCAGCGTTCGCTGGCTAAATCAACACGCTCAGCCGCTGAGCGCTGATGAGTGGCAGCACGGCGTGATGCGTTTGCAGATCCAGCTATCCGAACGCTGGCTGATAACGCTGAACGCCACCCCAGAAGTCACAAATATGGAATTACCCGCGGGGGAATGGCACGCCGTTCTTCCGTTCGCCGGAGAGAACAATCCGGTCATCATGGATGTCTGGCATGGGCCCGCGCACGGAGTGTGCGTATTTCAAAGGTCGTAAGCCCTGAGGCTTCCGGTAAGTTTCGCGGCGGCAACGCGGCGGGAAGGGCAGGAAGGCTGGGATGTAAAAAGGAGTTAATCATGGTTAGGCTAGAAAAGAACGATCCGTTGATGCTGGCGCGTCAGCTGCCCATCAAAACCGTTGCGTTGATTCTTGCGGGTGGTCGCGGTACCCGACTGAAAGATTTAACGATTAAGCGCGCAAAACCGGCCGTCCATTTTGGCGGTAAGTTTCGCATTATCGATTTCGCATTATCTAACTGCATTAACTCAGGTATTCGCCGCATTGGCGTTATCACCCAGTATCAATCGCACACGCTGGTACAGCATATCCAGCGCGGCTGGTCGTTCTTTAGCGAAGAGATGAACGAGTTCGTCGATTTGCTTCCGGCGCAGCAGCGCGTGCATGGTGAAAACTGGTATCGCGGTACTGCGGATGCGGTGACCCAGAACCTCGATATTATTCGCCGCTACAAGGCGGAGTACGTGGTGATCCTCGCCGGCGATCATATCTATAAGCAGGACTACTCGCGCATGCTTATCGATCACGTCGAAAAAGGGGCGCGCTGCACCGTGGCCTGTATGCCGGTGCCCATCGAAGAGGCATCCGCTTTCGGCGTGATGGCGGTTGATGAGAGCGACAAGATCATTGAGTTTGTTGAAAAGCCTGCCGTGCCGCCCGCCATGCCGAGCGATGCCAGCAAATCGCTGGCCAGCATGGGTATCTATGTCTTTGATGCCGATTATCTTTATGAGCTGCTGGCGGAAGATGATAACGATGAAAACTCCAGCCACGACTTCGGCAAAGATATCATTCCGAAGATAACCGAAGCTGGCATGGCTTATGCACATCCTTTCCCACTCTCCTGCGTTCAGTCGGATCCCGAGGCCGAACCCTACTGGCGCGACGTGGGGACGCTCGAGGCTTACTGGAAAGCCAACCTCGACCTGGCATCGGTGACGCCGGAGCTGGATATGTACGATCAGAACTGGCCGATTCGCACCCACATGGAGTCGCTGCCGCCGGCTAAATTCGTTCAGGATCGCTCCGGTAGCCACGGCATGACGCTGAACTCGCTGGTCTCCGGCGGCTGTATTATCTCCGGTTCGGTGGTGGTGCAGTCGGTGCTGTTCCCGCGCGTGCGGGTGAACTCATTCTGTAACATTGATTCGGCAGTCTTATTGCCAGAAGTTTGGGTCGGACGCTCGTGCCGCCTGCGCCGCTGCGTGATCGACCGCGCCTGCGTGATTCCGGAAGGCATGGTGATTGGTGAACACGCGGAAGAAGATGCGCGTCGGTTCTACCGCTCAGAGGAAGGTATTGTGCTGGTCACCCGGGATATGTTGCGGAAGTTGGGGCACTCACAGGAGCGATAATGCAGGTCTTACACGTATGTTCAGAGATGTTCCCGCTGTTAAAAACCGGCGGTCTGGCGGATGTCATCGGCGCGCTGCCTGCGGCACAAATTGCAGAAGGTATCGATACGCGCGTGCTGCTGCCCGCGTTTCCTGATATTCGTCGCGGGATAACCGATGCGCAGGTGGTGACGCGCAGAGACACCTTTGCCGGCCGCATCACGCTGCTGTTTGGCCATTTTAACGGCGTGGGCATCTATCTGATTGATGCACCACATCTTTACGATCGCCCGGGGAGCCCTTACCACGATACCAACCAGCATGCCTACACCGATAACGTGCTGCGCTTTGCGCTGCTTGGCTGGGTAGGCAGCGAAATGGCCTGTGGGCTGGATCCCTTCTGGCGCCCTGACGTTGTGCACGCCCACGACTGGCATGCGGGCCTGACCCCGGCCTATCTGGCGGCGCGCGGCCACCCGGCGAAATCGGTTTTCACGGTGCACAACCTGGCCTATCAGGGGATGTTCTACTCCTGGCATATGAACGAGATTGAGCTGCCGTGGTCGTTCTATAACATGCACGGCCTCGAGTTCAACGGCCAGCTCTCGTTCCTGAAAGCGGGCCTCTATTATGCCGACCATATTACGGCGGTCAGCCCGACCTACGCCCGAGAGATAACCGAACCGCAGTTTGCTTACGGCATGGAGGGGCTGCTGCGCCAGCGGCAGCACGAGGGGCGCCTGTCGGGCATCCTTAACGGCGTGGATTCAAACATCTGGAATCCGCAAAACGACCTGCTGCTGGCCGCGCGCTACGACCGCGATAGTCTCGAAGATAAAGCGGAGAACAAGCGCCAGCTGCAAATTGCGATGGGGCTGAAGGTGGACGACAAGGCGCCGCTGTTTGCCGTGGTCAGCCGCCTGACCAGCCAGAAGGGGCTGGACCTGGTGCTTGAAGCGCTGCCGGGCCTGCTGGAGCAGGGCGGGCAGCTGGCGCTGCTGGGCGCCGGCGATCCGGTGCTGCAGGAGGGCTTCCTGGCCGCAGCGGCCGAGCATCCGGGCAAAGTGGGCGTGCAGATTGGCTATCATGAAGCCTTCTCACACCGCATTATGGGCGGCGCCGACGTCATCCTGGTTCCCAGCCGCTTTGAACCGTGCGGGCTGACGCAGCTGTATGGCCTCAAGTACGGCACCCTGCCGCTGGTACGGCGTACCGGCGGCCTGGCGGATACCGTCACCGACAGCTCCCTGGAAAACCTGGCCGATGGCCTGGCCAGCGGGTTTGTCTTTGAAGACAGCAATGCCTTGTCGCTACTGCGAGCAATTCGGCGCGCATTCGTTCTGTGGTCGCGCCCTTCGCTCTGGCGTTACGTGCAGCGCCAGGCGATGAATATGGATTTTAGCTGGCAGGTCGCAGCGAACTCTTATCGCGAACTTTATCAACGCTTGATGTAACCACAGGAGTCATTGCGATGAATGTACCCTTTAGCTACGCATCACCCACGCTGAGCGTTGAGGCACTGAAGCACTCTATCGCCTATAAGCTGATGTTTATCATCGGCAAAGATCCGGCGATCGCCAATAAACATGAATGGCTTAACGCCACGCTGTTCGCCGTGCGTGACCGAATGGTGGAGCGCTGGCTGCGCTCTAACCGCGCCCAGCTTTCGCAGGAAGTTCGACAGGTTTACTACCTGTCGATGGAGTTTCTGATTGGCCGCACTCTCTCTAACGCGCTGCTATCGCTGGGTATCTATGAAGATGTCAACAACGCGCTGGAAGAGATGGGGCTCAACCTTGAAGAGCTGATCGACGAGGAGAATGACCCGGGGCTGGGCAACGGCGGGCTCGGGCGCCTGGCGGCCTGCTTCCTCGACTCTCTGGCGGCCCTCGGCCTGCCGGGTCGCGGCTACGGCATCCGCTATGACTACGGGATGTTTAAGCAGAATATCGTCGACGGTCGGCAGAAGGAGTCGCCGGACTACTGGCTGGAATACGGCAACCCGTGGGAGTTTGAGCGCCATAACACGCGCTACAAAGTGCGCTTTGGCGGCCGAATTCAGCAGGAGGGGAAAAACTCCCGCTGGGTGGAAACCGAAGAGATCCTTGCGGAAGCCTACGATCAGATTATCCCGGGCTTCGATACCGATGCCACCAATACCCTGCGGCTGTGGAGCGCTCAGGCCAGCAGCGAAATCAACCTCGGTAAATTCAACCAGGGCGACTACTTCGCGGCGGTAGAAGATAAAAACCACTCCGAAAACGTATCCCGCGTGCTCTATCCGGATGACTCCACCTATTCCGGGCGCGAGCTGCGCCTGCGTCAGGAGTATTTCCTCGTCTCCGCGACGGTGCAGGATATCCTTAGCCGCCACTATCAGCTGCATAAAACCTACGCCAACCTGGCCGACAAAATCGCTATCCACCTCAACGACACCCACCCGGTGCTGTCGATCCCTGAGCTGATGCGTCTGCTGATTGACGAGCATAAGTTTAGCTGGGATGAGGCGTTCGAGGTGACCTGCCAGGTCTTCTCCTACACCAACCATACCCTGATGAGCGAAGCGCTGGAGACCTGGCCTGTCGATATGCTGGGTAAAATTCTGCCGCGCCATCTGCAGATTATCTTTGAGATTAACGACTACTTCCTCAAGACGCTGCAGGAGCAGTATCCCAACGATACCGCGCTGCTGAGCCGGACCTCGATTATCGATGAGTCCAACGGCCGCCGGGTGCGGATGGCTTGGCTGGCGGTGGTCATTAGCCATAAGGTGAACGGCGTTTCCGAGCTGCACTCGAGGCTGATGGTGGAGTCGCTGTTCGCCGAGTTTGCGCGGATTTTCCCGATGCGCTTCACCAACGTGACCAACGGCGTAACCCCGCGCCGCTGGCTGGCGTTGGCGAATCCGCCGCTGTCGAAGGTGCTGGATGAAAATATTGGCCGCACCTGGCGCACCGATCTCAGCCAGCTCAAGGAGCTGGAGCAGCATATTGATTATCCGACGGTGAACCAGGCGGTGCGCCAGGCGAAGCTGGAGAACAAGCAGCGGCTGGCAAACTATATCGGCCAGCAGCTTAACGTGGTGGTTAATCCGAAGGCGCTGTTTGATGTGCAGATCAAGCGCATCCACGAGTACAAGCGTCAGCTGATGAACGTGCTGCACGTGATTGCGCGCTATAACCGCATCAAGGCCGATCCCGACGCCGAGTGGGTGCCGCGGGTCAATATCTTCGCCGGGAAAGCCGCTTCGGCCTACTACATGGCCAAGCACATTATTCATCTCATTAACGACGTGGCGGCGGTGGTCAACAACGATCCGCAGATCGGCGATAAGCTGAAGATCGTGTTTATCCCTAACTACAGCGTCAGCCTGGCCCAGCTGATTATTCCGGCGGCGGATCTCTCCGAGCAGATCTCGCTGGCGGGAACGGAAGCCTCCGGGACCAGTAACATGAAGTTTGCGCTCAACGGCGCGCTGACCATTGGTACCCTCGACGGGGCTAACGTTGAAATGCTCGAGCACGTGGGCGAAGAGAATATCTTCATCTTCGGCAATACCGCGGAGGAGGTTGAGGCGCTGCGCCGCAGCGGCTACAAACCGCGCGACTACTACGAGCAGGATCCGGAGCTGCATCAGACGCTGACGCAGATCGGTACCGGCCTGTTCAGTCCGTCGGAGCCCGGCCGCTATCGCGACCTGCTGGATTCGCTGATTAACTTTGGCGACCACTATCAGGTGCTGGCGGATTATCGTAGCTACGTCGATTGTCAGGATAAAGTGGACGAGCTCTACCGTCACCCGGAAGAGTGGGCCAACAAAGCGATGCTCAACATCGCCAATATGGGCTACTTCTCTTCTGACCGGACGATTAAAGAGTATGCCGACCATATCTGGCATATCGATCCGGTGCGGCTGTAACCGCCGCGATGCCATAAAAAACGGGGCCATCAGGCCCCGTTTTTTTATCTTTTTTGAACCCCTCAGGCCGCGCCTTCCCGTGCGCTTAGCGACCGGCGAGAAACCCCGCCGGGGCGCCTACGAGGCCAGAGAGAGCTCAGACTTTCCCACGTGCTGCGCCAGCCATTCGCTAATGCGCGCCTGCTGCCCGGCGCTGAGCCACATGCCCTGTTTGGTACGACGCCAGATGGCGTCATCGAGGCTGCGCACCCACTCATGCTCCACGAGGTATTTCAGCTCGGCTTCATAGAACTCGTGGCCAAAATCTTCGCCCAGATCGGCAAGCGATGTCGCCTCGCCGAGCACCCACTCGCTGTTGCTGCCGTAGGTGCGGGCGTAGTGACGCGCCATTGATTCGCTGATAAATGCGAAGCGGCGGCGCAGTTTGGCGGCGTAATCGTCGCGATCGCCGTCGATCTCGCCCCCGGGCAGAACGGCAGTTTTGGTCCACGCCGGGCCGATGCCTTTATAGTACGGCGTCAGCTTTTCCAGCGCGTGCTCTGCCAGCTTGCGGTAGGTCGTGAGCTTGCCGCCAAAGACCGACAGCAGCGGCGCCTGGCCGTTTTCGTCATGAATATCGAGCGTATAGTCGCGGGTAATCGCCTGCGGTGAATCAGATTCATCGTCGCACAGCGGGCGGACGCCGGAATAGGTCCAGACGATATCGTCGCGGGACAGCGTCTTTTTAAAGTGCGCGTTGTAGGCGTTGAGCAGGTAGCTAATCTCTTTTTCATCGATCGCCACTTTCTGCGGATCGCCGTTGTACTCCACGTCGGTGGTGCCGATTATCGAGAACTCGTCCATCCACGGGATCACGAACACAATTCGCTTGTCTTCGTTTTGCAGAATATAGGCCTGCTTCTGGGTATGTACGCGCGGTACCACGATGTGGCTGCCCTTAATCAGGCGGATGCCGTAAGGGGAGCGCAGGTGCATCCCTTCATCAAAGAAGTGTTTGACCCACGGGCCGGTAGCGTTCACCAGGCCCCGCGCCTGCCAGGTAAACTTCTCGCCGCTGTCGATATCTTCCGCCTCGACAATCCACAGCCCGTTTTCACGCCGGGCGGAGATGGCACGGGTGCGGGTACGAACCTCGCCGCCTTTGCGCACCACCATCTGCGCGTTCGCCAGCACCAGCCGCGCATCGTCTACCCAGCAGTCGGAATATTCGAAACCGCGCACGATTTCAGGTTTAAGTACCGACTCTGCGCCAAATCGCAAACCGGTTGAGCTGGGTAAGCTGGTGCGTTTTCCCAGGTGATCGTACATAAACAGACCAATACGGATCATCCACGCCGGGCGCAGATGCGGGCGGTGCGGTAGGCGGAAGCGCATCGGGAATGCGAGATGCGGCGCCATTTTTAGCAGCACTTCACGTTCGGCCAGCGCTTCGCTGACCAGACGGAATTCGTAGTGTTCAAGGTAGCGCAGCCCGCCGTGAATCAGCTTTGAGCTGGCGCTGGAGGTGGCGCAGGCGAGATCGCGCGCTTCCAGCATCAGTACGGATAAACCACGCCCGGCGGCATCTGCCGCGATACCGGCACCGTTGATGCCTCCGCCTATCACAATCAGATCTTTGGTTTCCACGTTCGCTACCTCTTGCACTTTCGTTTAAGCTCACAAATGTTCGATATCGCTCAATATAGCAAACAAACGCGCTATTGGTAACATCAAAAAAACATTTCAGAGTGATGCATGTAACATATTGGCGTTTATTTCCCGTCTGACGGTAAACTAGGCAGTAGAATCATGGCCGGCAATCAGCCCGCTATATCACCCCGCAATAAAGAGACAAGAGCACATGGATCACTTTGAATGTATCAACGTAGAAGAGGCGCATCAGAAGCTGCAACAGGCCATGGCGGTACTGGTGGATATCCGCGACCCGCAAAGCTATGCGATGGGCCACACTCCGGGTGCGTTTCATCTGACCAACGATACGCTGGGCGCGTTTATGCGTGATAACGACTTTGAGACGGCGGTGATGGTGATGTGCTACCACGGTAATAGCAGTAAGGGCGCCGCGCAGTATCTGCTGCAGCAGGGCTATGACAAGGTCTACAGCGTGGACGGCGGGTTTGATGCCTGGCATCGTCACTTCCCGGCGGAAGTGGCTCACGGGACGCTCTGACCGGTAACCGTATACGCTTTAGGGTTCAAACAGCCCGCGTACCGGGCGCCTGTGCTCGTTCGCGGCTGCCGTCGCCACGCATCTTGAATGATTTTGCGTATATACTGTCCCCCTTTGTGTGGAATAAGCGATCCGCTGCATGTTAATGATTACCTCTTTTGCCAACCCGCGCGTGGCCCAGGCGTTTGTCGACTATATGGCGACCCAGGGCGTTATCCTGACTATTCAGCAGCACAGCCAGAGCGACGTCTGGCTGGCGGACGAGAGCCAGGCCGCGCGGGTTCAGGCTGAACTGACTCGCTTTCTCGAAAACCCCGCCGACCCGCGCTACCTCGCGGCAAGCTGGCAATCGGGGCAAACTAACAGCGGGCTGCACTACCAGCGCTTCCCCTTCTTCGCGACCCTGCGCCACAACGCCGGGCCCGTTACGTGGGTGGTTCTGACGCTCTGCGTGCTGGTCTTTGTGCTGCAAAATGTCCTTGGCGACCAGCCGGTTATGCTGCTGCTGGCCTGGCCGTACGACCCCTCGCTGAAGTTTGAGGTCTGGCGCTACTTTAGCCATGCGTTGATGCACTTCTCGCTGATGCACATCCTGTTTAACCTGCTATGGTGGTGGTACCTCGGCGGTGCGGTTGAGAAACGGATTGGCAGCGGCAAGCTGGTGGTTATCACCGTCATTAGCGCGCTGCTGAGCGGGTTTGTTCAACATCAGTTTAGCGGCCCCTGGTTTGGTGGCTTATCCGGCGTAGTGTATGCGCTGATGGGCTACGTCTGGCTGCGGGGAGAGCGCGATCCGCAGAGCGGCGTTTATTTACAGCGCGGCTTGATACTCTTCTCCTTAGTATGGTTAATTGCTGGATGGTTTGATGTTTTTGGCATGTCGATTGCGAACGGCGCGCACGTAGCCGGCCTGGTGACCGGACTGGCGATGGCGTTTGTAGATACTCAGCATGTGCGAAAACGAACATAGAGACTCCCCGTCATCCATGATAAGCGAGTCAAATTTTCCCAGGGATATTGCATGAAACAAACACAACGTCATGACGCTATTATCGAGCTGGTAAAAAAACAGGGATATGTCAGTACGGAGGAGCTGGTCGAGCAATTTTCCGTCAGCCCGCAGACCATTCGTCGTGACCTCAACGATCTCGCCGAACAAAAAATGATCCTGCGCCATCACGGCGGTGCCGCGCTGCCTTCCAGCTCGGTTAACACCTCCTGGCACGACAGGAAGGCGACCCAAACCCAGGAAAAAGAGCGTATTGCCCGCAAGGTTGCCAGCCAGATCCCCGACGGGGCGACGCTGTTCATTGATATCGGCACGACGCCAGAAGCGGTGGCGCACGCGCTGCTGGAGCACAACGATCTGCGCATCGTTACCAACAATCTCAACGTTGCGAACACGCTAATGGTGAAGGATGACTTCCGCATCATTCTGGCGGGTGGCGAGCTGCGCAGCCGCGACGGCGGCATTATCGGCGAAGCGACGCTGGATTTTATCTCCCAGTTCCGCCTTGATTTTGGCATTCTCGGCATCAGCGGCGTCGATAGCGACGGCTCGCTGCTGGAGTTTGACTATCATGAGGTCCGCACCAAGCGCGCGATTATTGAAAACTCGCGGCACGTGATGCTGGTGGTGGATCATTCGAAATTCGGTCGTAACGCGATGGTGAACATGGGCAGCATCAGCATGGTTGATGCGGTTTACACCGACGTGATGCCGCCGGCGGGCGTGCTGAAGGTTATTAAGGACAATAACCTGCAGCTGGAGCTGTGCTAAACGGCGTCAGACGCCGTATCCCATCATTTTAAGCAACCGCTGGGCGTGCTGAACGGCATCCTGGCGGTGCGCGACCCCGAGCTTCTGATACAGATTGCGAATGTGCGTTTTAATGGTCGTTGCCGCCACGTCAAGCTCGCCGGCGATCTGCTCGTTGCTGTAGCCGGAATAGATCAGGCCGAGCACCTGCCATTCGCGCTGGGTCAGCGGGCTGGTGCGGATAAGCTCCGGTACTTCCGGGTGGTTGAGCAGCCGTTCGACGAAGCCCTCATCGAAGTGGGCAAACTTGTGGCGATGGTGCTGGTTGATATCGCGCAGAATGCGCTGAGCGCGATGCTGCTCCAGCTCCGGCAGCGTATTGAGCTGAATAAGCTGACGCAGCTGCTGGGCCATGGCCTCGCCTTCAATAACAAAGTGATTGATAAATCCGGTACGGTTGGCGAGCGTGAGCGCTTCCAGCAGGACCTTCTGCGCCTCGCTCTTACGTCCCGCCTGCCAGTAGAGCTGGTTGAGCAGCAGCAGGTTGCGGTTAATATCGCTCATCAGGCGCAGCGAACGCGCGTTTTCATTGAGCTCTTCCAGCACCATTTCGGCGGAATCGAAATCACCGAGCAGGATTTGCGCTCTGGCGATGTTGCGCCACTGGCTCTGCAGGAAGTGATTATTGGCAAACTCGGGCTTCGGCGTCTGGCGCAGCCAGTTGGCCGCCGCGGCTTTATCGCCGATCATCTGCCAGTAGATCACCCGCACCTTGTCGGCATTTGACACCCAGTCGCTGTGATAGTGGCCGTTGCCGAGCAGGTTTTCCAGCCGGTTAAGGTGGCTGCGGGCGTTGTCCAGATCGCCGCGCGCCAGCGAGCACTGGACCATTAGCGCCAGGCACTGCAGCTGCTGCTGCGGCTGATAGGTTGAAAGGACGTTCATCCCGCTGCGCGCAGAGGCCTCGGCTTCGTCCAGCCGCGCCCAGGCCCACAGCAGCTGCGCGCGAATGCGCAGCAGGAATTCGTGCATCGGCAGCTGTTCGAGGTGCTGGTCGCGGATGAGCTGGAAGGCTTTCTCCTGAATTTCCCATGCCGCCTGCAGGAAGCCCTGGGCAAAGAGGATCTCGCTTTGCTGGATCATGCTCCACAGGGCGTAGTGCCAGATATCGTGTCGACGCGCCATCTGCTCGGTCTGCTGCATCACCGCCAGCGATTTGCTCAGCTGGCCCTTGCAGTGCAGCACTTCGCCGTGCACCGAGGTGGCGACGATGCGGCTGTAGTAGCTTGCCAGCGGCAGCTCTTCTAAGGCCACCATCGCCAGGCGTTCGGCTTCTTCCTGATCGCCGGCGTTAATGGCGACCTGCGCGCGCAGGGCGTTAAAATCGCCGTGCATGGCGATATCCATCTCCGCGTCCATCTCCTGCTCGGCGCGGGCCAGCAGGGTGTTTACTTCGCTATAGCGGTGCTGGCTCTGCATCAGCCAGGCCTGCAGCAGGATCAGCCGCGGGTTTTCCAGCAGGTTTGACCACGGCAGCGCTGCCAGCGACTGCTCGAGCAGCCCCAGCTCGCTGTGGTTGAACATGCCCCAGGCGTGATTCAGTAAAATGTCGCGCAGCATTTTGGCATCGCCAGCCGCCAGCGCATGGTGAATCGCTTCGCTGGGGAAGCCCTGCGCCATCCAGCCTTCTGCCGCACAGCGGTGAATTTCAGGCAGCTCGGTCGCCAGCTCCCACTGACAGCGCTGGCGCAGGAAGTTGCCGAACAGCGGATGGTAGCGGAACCACTCGCCGGAATCGTCCATGCGCTGCATGAACAGCCCCTGGCGTTCGATCTCTTCCAGCTGCATCTGGCCGTTCTCTTCGCCGGTAACGCGAACGATGAGCGCATCGTTCATCGAGCGCAGCAGCGAGCTTTTTAGCAACACATTACGGGTGCGCGCGTCGACGTTGTCCAGCACCTCATCGACGAGGTAGTCGGAAAGATGGCTGGCGTTAATGCCGGCGAGGCGGCGGGCGGAGTGCTGGGCGGAGGAGTTATTCTGGCGCGCGGAGAGGGCGATGAGCTGGAGGGCCGTTGCCCAGCCAGCGACGTCGTCACACAGTCTGCTGCTATCTTCGGCCTCAATCGGTGAGGCGAGGCGACAGTCGAAAAATTGTTTTGCTTCCTGATGGGTAAAGGCCAGCTGCTGGCTGCCAATCTCCAGCAGCTGATCGCGCACGCGCAGGTTGGCAATGCCCAGCTGCGGCAGGTTACGCGACAGGACGACCAGCGTCAGGTTTTCCGGCTGATGGCGCAGGAAGAAGCGCATGGCGTCGTGGATCACCGGGTTATTAATCAGATGATAATCGTCGATGACCAGGAATAGCGGGCGCTGCCACTCGGCAAGTTCGATGAACAGCTGGGCAAACAGCGAGGGCAGGCTGGCATACTG
Organism: Klebsiella terrigena; assembly: GCF_006539725.1. GTDB lineage: Bacteria > Pseudomonadota > Gammaproteobacteria > Enterobacterales > Enterobacteriaceae > Klebsiella > Klebsiella terrigena. Next base: position 147,537 of record NZ_BJNO01000010.1, read on the forward strand.
GCGCTTTTGCACCATCGTTTCGCTGGCCACGCAGTGGCCCCCGGTCGCCTGTTGAATAGAGGCGATCAGATAGCTGGCAAAGCGCTCCTGTTGGTTATCGCCTTCATCCAGCGAGAACCACCCGAGCTCATTTTTTCCTGCCGCCCACTGAGAAATGAGCGTGGTCTTGCCGTACCCGGCGGGGCTGGTGACCAGCGCGAGACGATAATTGTTCGCGCCGGAAAGTTTCGCCAGCAATCGTTCGCGAACCACGGTGTGTTCAAGGCGGACTGGGCGACTTAATTTAGACGGAATCAACATAGTTCAACATTTCGCTGTGCAAGAGGGGGGTGCGATTTTTTTTGCGCTTCGTAATTAATACCTAATAAGGTCGGCGATAATGAAAGTTATTGCAAGTTATGTCCGAATTTTATGCTCTTGAATTTGCTCTATGTCACAAATTCTCAATTAGAGCGTCATCATCCTAAAACCGGTACCAGTGGGCATGACGTCTGGGTTTGCCTCACTTCCGGCTGCCAGGAAATCACTTTTATTCCCATTTTTTGTAGTTGTTTGTTTTTATTAAGTTAATGTCAGTTAATTCTGATAAGTAATCTCTTTGACGTATTTACATCATCAAACATGTTTATTTTGCTGTAGGCCTAATTGTTATTTACAGATAATTACCAGGGCCTTTTTTTATTCATCCGTGCGGTATTGGCCTGTAACAAATCTGTTAGCACGGTAATTGAACGATATATTGTTTCGAAGCGGTGAATTTTGCAGCATCTTTTTGGTGGGAGGCTAACGTTATAGTGGCCGCGATCACACTTTTCGCTCATCCCTGCTACTCCTCCCTGCCTAATCCCTGCCGGGATGAGGACGTTACCCCGGGAGGTCGGCACACTAACGCTAACGTTTTAGTAAAGGACCCGGATTTCTTATGTCACAGACTTCTTTTAACAAAGATCGGTTTCAGGCTGCACTGACGCGTCAGTGGCAGCATTTTGGCCTACAGTCCGCTTCTGAGATGACCCAGCGTCAGTGGTGGCGTGCCGTGAGCGGCGCGTTAGCCGAGCTGCTGGCTGCTCAACCGGCGGCGAGGCCTGCGGAAGGCCAGCGCCACGTTAACTACATTTCGATGGAGTTTTTAATCGGCCGTCTGACCGGCAACAACCTGCTTAACCTTGGCTGGTATCAAGGGGTGAGCGATGAGCTGAAGGCGCATGACGTTCACCTGACTGACCTGCTGGAAGAGGAGATCGATCCGGGCCTGGGTAACGGCGGTCTGGGTCGCCTGGCGGCGTGCTTCCTGGATTCGATGGCCACCGTTGGCCAGTCGGCAACCGGCTATGGCCTGAACTATCAGTACGGCCTGTTCCGTCAGTCTTTCGACGACGGCCAGCAGGCGGAAGCGCCGGATGACTGGGGACGCAGCAGCTATCCGTGGTTCCGCCACAACGAGCAGCTCGACGTGCAGGTCGGGCTAGGCGGCAAGGTCTCGAAAAATGGGCATTGGGAGCCGGCGTTCGTGATTACCGGTGAAGCCTGGGATCTGCCGGTGCTGGGCTATCGCAACAACGTCGCGCAGCCGCTGCGCCTGTGGCAGGCTAAGCACGCGCATCCGTTCAACCTGACCAAATTTAACGACGGCGATTTCCTGCGCGCCGAGCAGCAGGGTATCGACGCGGAAAAGCTGACCAAGGTGCTCTATCCGAACGACAACCACCAGGCCGGGAAAAAGCTGCGCCTGATGCAGCAGTACTTCCAGTGCGCCTGCTCGGTTGCGGATATTCTGCGTCGTCATCACCTGGCGGGCCGTAAGCTGGCCGAGCTGGCGGATTATGAAGTGATCCAGCTGAACGACACCCACCCGACGATTGCGATCCCTGAACTGCTGCGGGTGCTGATCGACGAGCACCAGCTGAGCTGGGACGACGCGTGGGCAATCACCAGTAAAACCTTCGCCTACACCAACCACACGCTGATGCCTGAAGCGCTGGAGTGCTGGGACGAGAAGCTGGTCAAAGCGCTGCTGCCGCGCCATATGCAGATTATCAAAGAGATTAACGCCCGCTTTAAGACGCTGGTGGAGAAAACCTGGCCCGGCGACGAGCAGGTATGGGCTAAGCTGGCGGTGGTGCATGACAAGCAGGTTCGCATGGCGAACATGTGTGTGGTCAGCGGTTTTGCGGTAAACGGCGTAGCCGCGCTGCACTCCGAGCTGGTGGTGAAGGATCTGTTCCCGGAATATCACCAGCTGTGGCCGAACAAGTTCCACAACGTGACCAACGGCATCACGCCGCGCCGCTGGATCAAACAGTGCAACCCGGCCCTGGCCGCGCTGCTCGATAAATCGCTGAAAAAAGAGTGGGCGAACGATCTCGACCAGCTGATTAACCTGGAAAAGTACGCTGATGATGCGGCGTTCCGCCAGAGCTATCGCGAGATTAAGCAGGCCAACAAGGTCCGCCTCGCCGAGTTTGTGAAGGCGCGTACCGGGATCGACATTAACCCGCAGGCGATTTTTGATATCCAGATTAAGCGCCTGCATGAGTACAAACGTCAGCACCTCAACCTGCTGAATATCCTGGCGCAGTATAAAGAGATTCGCGAAAACCCGCAGGCCGACCGCGTACCGCGCGTGTTCCTGTTCGGCGCGAAGGCGGCACCGGGCTACTACCTGGCGAAGAATATCATTTTCGCTATCAACAAGGTGGCGCAGGCCGTCAACAGCGATCCGCTGGTTGGCGATAAGCTGAAGGTGGTCTTCCTGCCGGACTACTGCGTGTCGGCCGCGGAAATGCTGATCCCGGCGGCGGATATCTCTGAACAGATCTCGACGGCGGGTAAAGAAGCCTCCGGTACCGGCAACATGAAGCTGGCGCTGAATGGCGCGCTGACCGTCGGCACGCTGGACGGTGCGAACGTTGAAATCGCCGAGCAGGTGGGCGAGGAGAACATCTTTATCTTCGGTAATACCGTGGAAGAAGTTAAGGCGCTGAAGGCCAAGGGCTACGATCCGCTGAAATGGCGTAAGAAAGACAAGCTGCTGGACGCGGTGCTGAAAGAGCTGGAAAGCGGTAAGTACAGCGGCGGCGATAAGCACGCGTTTGACCAGATGCTGCATAGCCTGCTCAAAGGCGGCGACCCGTACCTGGTGCTGGCTGACTTCGCGACCTATGTGGCCGCGCAGAAGCAGGTGGATGAGCTGTACCGTGACCAGGAAGCCTGGACCCGGGCAACGATCCTGAATACCGCCCGCTGCGGCATGTTCAGCTCCGATCGCTCAATTCGCGATTATCAGCAACGTATCTGGCAGGCAAAACGCTAAGGACAGGCCTATGGAGACGAAACGCCTTGATAACGCCGCGCTAGCGGCGGGGATCAGCCCGAGCTACATCAACGCGCACGGCAAGCCGCAGTCGATTGCCGCGGTGACCAAGCAGCGTCTGCTTGATGCGATGCATCGTACGACCACCGTCGCGAAGGCGGCGGTTAATCCGCTGCCGAATGTACAGGTTTTCACCCACGGCAAAAAGATGTCGCTGCCGGTGGCCGGGCACGGTGAGTTTCACTGGATCCTGACCACCGAAGAAGGGAAGCAGTATCAGGGGCAGGTAAAAGGTGGCGACACGCTGTCGCTGCCGACCAAACTGCCGGAAGGCTATCACACCCTGACGCTCACCCGGGACGGTGAGCGCTGGCACTGTCGGGCGATTGTCGCCCCGGTGCGCTGCTACGAGCCGCAGGCCCTGAAAGAGGGGCAGAAGCTGTGGGGCGCCTGCGTGCAGCTGTATACCCTGCGTTCGGAAAAAAACTGGGGGATTGGCGACTTCGGCGACCTGCGCGCGATGCTGCCGGAAATCGCTCAGCGAGGCGGGGCGTTTATTGGCCTCAACCCGATTCATGCGCTCTATCCGGCCAACCCGGAAAGCGCCAGCCCGTACAGCCCCTCTTCGCGCCGCTGGCTGAACGTTATCTATATCGACGTTAACGCGGTCGAAGATTTCCGTTTGAGCAAAGAGGCGCAGGCGTGGTGGCAGCTGCCGGCGACCCAGCAGGCTTTACAGGCGGCGCGGCAGACGGATGATGTTGACTACACCGCCGTCACGGCGTTGAAGATGACCGCGCTGCGCATGGCCTGGAAAGGCTTCTCTGTCCGCAGCGATGAGGCGATGACGGAGTTCCGTCAGTTCGTTCTGCGCGAAGGGGAAAGCCTCTACTGGCAGGCGGCGTTTGATGCGCTGCACGCGCGGCAGGTCCAGCAGGATCCGCTGCGCTGGGGCTGGCCGGCCTGGCCAAAAGCGTACCAGGATATCTCCAGCCCGGAGGTGAAAGCGTTCTGTTCTGAACACGCTGATGAGGTCGATTTTTACCTCTGGCTGCAGTGGCTGGCCTGTTCACAGTTTGCCACCTGCTGGCACACCAGCCAGCGCGATGCGATGCCGATTGGCCTCTATCGCGATCTGGCGGTTGGCGTAGCGGAAGGCGGGTCTGAGACCTGGTGCGATCGCGAGCTTTACTGCCTGAAAGCCTCGGTAGGGGCTCCGCCGGATATTCTGGGCCCGCTCGGGCAAAACTGGGGCCTGCCGCCGATGGATCCGCACATCATCGTCGCCCGCGCCTATGAGCCGTTTATCGAATTGCTGCGCGCCAATATGCAAAACTGCGGCGCGCTGCGCATCGACCACGTGATGTCGGTGCTGCGCCTGTGGTGGATCCCGTACGGCGAAACCGCCGATCACGGGGCCTACGTTCAGTATCCGGTAGACGATCTGCTCTCTATTCTGGCGCTGGAGAGTAAACGCCATAGCTGCATGGTGATCGGTGAAGATCTGGGCACCGTGCCGGTGGAAATTGTCAGCAAGCTGCGTAAGAGCGGCGTCTACTCCTACAAAGTGCTCTATTTTGAAAATGACAATGAGAAAACGTTCCGTGCGCCGCAGACGTATCCGGAACAATCAATGGCTGTGGCAACAACGCATGACCTGCCAACGCTGCGCGGCTACTGGGAAAGCGGAGACCTGACGCTCGGCAAATCTCTCGGGCTCTATCCGGATGAAGTGGTGCTGCGCGGGCTGTATCAGGACCGGGAGCTGGCGAAGCAGGGTCTGCTGGATGCGCTGCATAAGTACGGCTGTCTGCCCAAGCGCGCCGGGCATAACGCGTCGCTGATGACGATGACCTCAACCCTCAATCGCGGAATGCAGCGCTACATCGCCGACAGCAACAGCGCGCTGCTGGGCCTGCAGCCGGAGGACTGGCTGGAGATGGCCGCGCCGGTTAACATTCCGGGTACCAGCACCGAGTATCCGAACTGGCGGCGTAAGCTGTCGACTTCGCTCGAGCAGATGTTTGCCGATGCGCAGGTCAACAAGCTGCTCAAGGATTTAGACAAGCGCCGCAGGGCGGCAGCAAAGAAGAAACCGTAATGAGGTAGCGCTTCCCCGGCGGCAAAGACTCGTCGCCGGGGAGGCGGCCAAAACGATAAATAAAAAGGCCGGGTAGCATCACGCATACCCGGCCTTTTTTTATGCTTAATCGACCCTTACACGACCATTCCCAGCAGCAGACAGCCTACCAGGCCGCAGACCGAGATAATCGTTTCCAGCATCGACCACGATCTAATGGTCTCGCCGATGGTCAGGTTGAAGTACTCCTTGAACAGCCAGAATCCCGGATCGTTGACGTGAGAGAAAATCACGCTGCCGGAGCCCACGGCGATAACCATCAGCTCCGGGCTGACGCCGGTGGTGGCGATCAGCGGAGCCGCAATACCGCCGGCGGTAATTGCCGCAACGGTCGCCGAACCCAGCGCAATACGCAGAACTGCCGCAATTGACCACGCCATAAACAGCGGAGACATGCTGGAACCATGCATCATCGAGGCGATGTACTTATCCATGCCGCTATCAACCAGAACCTGCTTAAAGGCGCCGCCGCCGCCGATAATCAGCAGCATCATGGCGATGATTTTAATGGACGAGGTCAGCGTTTCGTTGATCTGTTCCATTGAGCGGCCGCGGTTGAGGCCAAAGGTAAACAGGGCAATCAGAACGGCGATCAGCGTTGCCATCACCGGGTCACCAAAGAATTCGGCGTATCTGAGGAACGCGTGGCCTTTCGGCAGCAGCATTTCGGCAACGGCACGCATCGCCATCAGCACGACCGGCACCAGAGAGGTCCAGACGCTGACGCCAAAGCCCGGCATCTCTTCTTCAGTGAAGGTCTTCGGGTTGTGCAGGCCTTCCGGAATCGGCTTATCGATGTTTTTCAGGAAGCGGGCGAAGACCGGGCCGGCAAGGATCACGGTCGGGATTGCCAGCAGCGTACCGTATAGCAGGGTTTTACCCATATCGGCGTGGAAGATCGTAGCGATCGCCGTCGGGCCCGGGTGCGGTGGCAGGAAGCCGTGAGTTACGGAGAGCGCGGCCGCCATCGGCACGCCGACGTACAGCAGCGGGATGCGGGCAGATGCGGCGATGGTGAACACCAGCGGCAGCATAAGAACGAAGCCCACTTCATAGAACAGCGCAAAACCGACGGTGAAGCCGGTCAGAACGACCGCCCATTGGATGTGCTTTTTGCCAAATTTAGCGATAAGCGTGGTAGCAATGCGCTGCGCGCCGCCGCAGTCTGCCAGCAGCTTGCCGAGCATTGCGCCGAAGCCCATGATCAGCGCGAGGCTGCCGAGGGTGCCCCCGACGCCGTTTTTGATGGATATGATGACTTTATCCAGAGGCATGCCCTGCATAAGTCCGACGGCGAGCGCCACCAGAATCAAAGCGATGAAGCCGTTCATTTTGAAGCGGATCATCAGCAGTAATAACAGGGCGACCCCGATAGCAACGATGACTAATGGCATAATTTACCTGGCCTTTCATTTGTTATGGGTAACGTAAAACTTCAATCTTGTTCCGTTTGCTCCGGGCGGGGATACAAACTGTATGGCGCCATAAAATCGACTATCACTTCTTATCAGAAAGGATAGCTGGCTATTTTTATAGCAGCGGAGCCTGAGAGAGATGATACGGGTAACATATGAAGGTTGAGAATCACCCTGGCGGTGAATATTTTAAATATGAGACTTAAGTCATACTCTTTCCCGGGTTTTTTGCACGTACGACTAACGATAGGGCGGGAGGGGTTGCGTCAGGAGGGAGCGGCCCGGCAGCAAAATACGGCCGGGCTGGGAGTGCGATATGGCGGACGGCTTAGTAGTAGGAGTGCTCGCCGCGCTGATGTTCGGTCAGATCGCGCACGCCTTTCAGTTCAGGGAATTCGGTCAGCAGCTGTTTCTCGATCCCTTCTTTCAGGGTAACGTCGACCATTGAGCAGCCGTTACAGCCGCCGCCGAACTGCAGAATCGCCAGGCCATCTTCGGTGATTTCCATCAGCGTCACGCGACCACCGTGGCCGGCCAGCTGCGGGTTGATCTGCGATTGCAGCATATATTCAACGCGCTCCATCAGCGGCGCGTCGTCGGAGACTTTACGCATCTTGGCGTTTGGCGCTTTCAGCGTCAGCTGGGAGCCAAGCTGATCGGTCACGAAGTCGATTTCAGCGTCTTCCAGGTACGGCGCGCTGAGTTCGTCGACGTACGCGGTCAGCTGCTCAAACTTCAGCGTCGTGTCGGTGTCTTCCACCGCATCCGGTGGGCAGTAGGATACGCCGCACTCAGCGTTTGGGGTGCCGGGATTAATCACAAATACGCGAATTTGTGTCCCTTCTTCCTGATTTACCAGCAGTTTGGCAAAGTGCGCTTGTGCAGCATCGGAAATACGGATCATAGCGTTGGCCTAATAGTTGACTATTTTACTGGGTTATAATACGCCCATCAGCAGGGGTCTACAAGGTACGGCACATACACCATACCTGAACCGTCGCGGCGCCGTTTCGCAAAAGCAGGCGGGATATCTCGGCGACGGTGCTTCCGGTTGTGACGACATCATCCACAATGGCGATATGGTGACCCCGAACCGACAATTCAAGCTGAAACGCATTTTTCAGGTTCCGTTTGCGTAACCTCGCGGTGAGCTGATGCTGAGTTGCGGTAGGGCGGCTGCGCCGCAGCGCGTCGCTGCGCCAGGCGGTGTGCGTCCAGCGTGCCAGAGGACGGCATAGCAGATCGCTCTGGTTAAAACCTCGCCGCCATTGCCGCCGCTGCCACAGCGGGACGCCGACAATCCTGTCCACCGGGGGCAGGTCTGCGCTCTGGCGGATACGCAGCAGCAGCAGGCGAGCCAGCGCCGGGGCCAGCTCCGGGCGGCGGGTAAATTTCAGCTGATGGATCAGGCCGCTTAGCGGCGGAAGGTAGTCGCTGACGGCCACCAGCCGCTGCCACGGCGGGGGATCCTGGATGCAGCGACCGCAGGGGACGCTGGCGGTGCCGGCGGGCAGGCCGCAGCGTGGGCATCGGGGCTGACGGGTTGTCAGCGATGCGCTGCAGCGGGAGCAGAATCCCCAGCTGGCAATGGCCAGCGGCATTTGGCATAGCCAGCATAAGCCGTGTGCTGTTAGCATATTTCCCCCTGATATCTGGTGAAAAGAGAACAATAGCTGATGAACGACATCTGGTGGCAAACCGTGGGCGAAGGGAAGTGTCATCTTGTGCTGCTGCACGGATGGGGGCTGAATGCCGGGGTGTGGGATTGCATTACGCCGCAGCTGGCTTCGCACTTCACGCTGCACGTGGTTGATCTGCCGGGCTATGGTCGCAGCAGCGGTTTTGGCGCGCTGTCTCTGGAGGAGATGGCGCAGCAGGTGCTGAAAAAAGCCCCTGAGCAGGCCATCTGGTTGGGCTGGAGCCTGGGGGGCCTGGTGGCAAGCCAGATAGCCTTACAGCATCCTCAGCGCGTGCTGGCGCTGGTTACCGTCGCCTCTTCCCCGAGCTTCAGCGCGCATGACGACTGGCCGGGCATTAAGCCGGAAGTGCTGAGCGGTTTTCAGCAGCAGCTCAGCGATGACTTTCAGCGCACCGTCGAGCGTTTTCTGGCCCTGCAAACGATGGGAACTGAAAGCGCGCGCCAGGATGCCCGGGCGCTGAAAAGCACCGTTCTGTCGCTCCCGATGCCGTCGATAGCGGCTCTGAACGGCGGGCTGGAAATCCTGAAAACCGCCGATTTGCGCCAGCCGCTGGCGGCGCTGCCGATGCCGTTCCTGCGGCTGTACGGTCGCCTGGACGGCCTGGTGCCGCGCAAAATAGTCCCTCTTCTTGATGCAATGTGGGAACAGAGTGAATCCATCGTCTTTGACAAGGCGGCCCATGCGCCGTTTATCTCGCATCCGCACGACTTCTGCCAGCCGCTGCTGGCGTTGAAAAAGCGGTTGAGGAATTATTTTTAACGGAACGTGGTAAAAATCCGGGGCATAGCAATACTTAGATTGTTGCGGCAGATGATTATTTCATTTCATCTCGGCGGCCTAAAAAAACAACCTAATGGAGAGTAGAGGCTATGAAACTTATTACGGGTATTTTGACATCTCTGGTGATTGGAAGTCTGTCATTTGGCGCGTTCGCAGCGAAAGAAATTCAGAAAGACGAGGTCGCGACGATGAATCTGACCAAAGTCGGCAGCATCACCACCTCTAAAACGACCTCGCCGATGGATGCCAAGCGCGATCTGTCGAAAAAGGCGGATGAGCTCGGCGGTAAATACTTCGTGGTGATTGCCGGTAACAAAAACGAAAAAACGGTTCACGCTAACGCAGACGTCTACAAATAACCTGCGTCGACAAGTCATTCGCTAAGCGGGTCTCTCGACCCGCTTCTCAACCCATAAACCCATAAACCCATAAACCCATAAACCCATAAACCCATCAACGCAGCGACCACCACTCCGATAAGCAGGCCTTTCCTTCCGGGCAGCTTTTGCAGCTGCCGGAGAGGCAGCCCTCAGGGTCCTGGGCTACCCGCTGAACCTTACCCATGGCTTCGAGCCGGCTCAGCATCGCGTCAATCAGCGGCTGCGGCGCGTGCAGGCGGGCGCTGAGCTGCGCGGCCTCCATCCGCCCCTGCAGTGCCAGCATATCGCGTACTTCAATCAACGACGCCATCATCACTCCTTAGTGGCAATCGCCGGCCGGGCTCTGGCAGCACGACGACGGCGTTTTACGCGTCGCCAGCAGCGAGATGTCGACCCGACTGCGCGCGCGACGGAGCAGGCCAAAGAGCACGACGTTGAACAGCACGACGGCAAGGATGCACACCAGGCTGTAGCGCGGGTGCTGGCTAAAGCTCACGGTTTGATAGTAGAGCGTGGAGAGCGAGTATGCGATATTCAGCCCCCACAGGATGGAGAACGACATCCAGCCGCGGCTCGATTCGCGGGCGACGGCGCCCATCACCGAAATACACGGAATATAGAGCAGGACGAAAATCAGATAGCTGTACGCCGCGGCGGCATTGCCGAATTTGCTGCTCATCACGCCCATGGCGCCGGTTGCCATTTCGCCATCGCCCTTGCTGGCCTCAATCGGGTTCGCCAGCACGCTGAGGCTGAAGGTGTCTTTCAGGCTCTGCCAGGTTTCATCCGCGGCCGCCAGCAGCTCATCGCCGAGGCTAAAGGTCTGCGGATTAAACGCTTCGTTTTGAATGTTTTCCGCGGTATAGAGCGTATTTAGCGTGCCGACCACCACCTCTTTGGCCATCGCACCGGTGAACAGCCCGACGGTTGCCTGCCAGTTGTCTTCATGAACGCCAATCGGCTTAAACAGCGGGGTGATGACCCGGCTGACCGACGCCAGCGCCGAGTCGTTAATGTTATCCACCAGCTTGCCGTTGAGCGAGAAGCTGTTCAGCGCGCTGAGGAAGATGCTGACGATCACGATGACTTTACCCGCCCGCAGCACGAAGCCTTTCAGGCGCTGCCAGGTCTGGATGACCAGGCTTTTGATATGCGGCACGTGATATACCGGCAGCTCCATCACAAACGGCGAGGCTTCGCCGCGCATAATGGTGTGCTTGAGCATCAGGCCGGTGAGGATTGCCATCACGATGCCGAGCAGGTACAGCGAGAAGACCGCCAGCGCACCGTTTTGCCCGAAGAAGGCCGCGGCGAACACGGCAAAGATAGCCAGCCGCGCGCCGCAGGACATAAACGGCGCCATCATGATAGTCATCAGGCGCTCGCGCGGCGCATCCAGCGTACGCGCGCCCATCACCGACGGCACGTTGCAGCCGAAGCCGACAATCAGCGGCACGAAGGATTTCCCCGGCAGGCCCAGCGCCTGCATCAGGCGGTCCATCACGAACGCCGCGCGCGCCATATAGCCGGAGTCTTCGAGGAAGGAGAGGAACAGGTACATCATGCCGATCTGCGGCACCAGCGGCAGCACGGTGTTAATACCGCCGCCGATCCCCTGGGCGAGGAACACGGTCAGCCACTCCGGGAGATGCAGGGTATAGCCCAGCCACTGAATGCCGTGGATAAAGATGGCCACCGATCCGGCGTCGAATATTGGCTGCAGCGCGCCGCCGATGTTGATGGCCAGTAAAAACATCAGATACATGACGAACAGAAAAATGGGCAAGCCAAGTACCCGGTTGAGGATAATTTTATCCATCGCGGCGGTGAAGCGGCTCGGCTCGGCGGTCAGCGTGTTGCTGACGGCATCGCAGATGGCGGCAATGCTCTGATAGCGGGCATCGGCAATATGCAGCGCCGGATCGTCAATCTCTTTGCTCAGGTTCGCCAGGGCGGCATCGAGCCTATCGGCGGCGTTGCCGGCATAGGCGCGGCTGTAGATATCGCCTTCCAGCATCTGCAGGCCGAGCCAGCAGCGCTGGCGCCGCGGAATCTCACTGGACATGGCCTGCGCCAGTTTTTCCGCCTCGCGCAGCAGCGGCTGCGGATAGTGCACCAGCTCAATCGCCCTGTTTTCCTGATGACGATCGATAGCCATCTTCAGGGCTTCGATACCGCGGCCGCGGGTTGACACCAGCGGGATAACCGGGCAGCCAAGGCGCGCTGAGAGGGCGTCAACGTCGATGCGGATTTTCTGCTTCTCGGCGATATCCAGCATGTTCAGGGCAACGACGCAGGGGATCCCCAGCTCCAGCAGCTGGAGCGTCAGGTAGAGGTTGCGCTCAAGGTTTGACGCATCCACGACGTTAATCAGCAGGTCGGCGTCGCCGCTGAGAATATAGTGACAGGCAATCTGCTCATCCAGCGAGGTTTGCGAGGAGATGGTGGTCAGCGAATAGGTACCGGGCAGATCAACCAGCGTGACCTGATTATCCGTGGTGGTAAAGGCTCCCTCTTTACGCTCAACGGTAACGCCGGCCCAGTTCCCCACGCGCTGGCGGGCGCCGGTGAGCTGATTAAATAACGTGGTCTTGCCGGAGTTAGGATTACCAATTAAACCAATGGTTAATTTTTTCATATTTCAGACTCTTATTGCCGGGCCGGCGTTATTGTGCAACCGCTTCCAGTTCTATTAGGTCGAGATCTTTTTTACGCAATACCAGGCTCACGCGCCGGGTTTCGATATGCACAGGATCGCCAAGCGGCGCCACGCGTACCACGTTAAAAGAAGAGCCAGGCAACATGCCAAGGGATAACAGTTTCTGCCGATAAGCCGGGCTTATATCGCGAGAGAAACCGGTAATTTTCCAAGCGCTATCAGGAGTGAATTGCATAGGGCCTACTTGTATATCGCTAACTGAACGAGAGTTTACCGTGCGCAGCGGCTGCGCGGCACCGGGGAGCATAGCCTACGAAGAAGAATAGAAACTGCAAATAATGATAATGAGAATAGTTTTTATCATCAATACATAACGGGCGCAATAATGGACTTTTGGCGGAAATTTGCTGTTTTTTTGATATGACTCAAGGTCTGTGCGGTAGCAATAAATAAGTTAAATATTACTTTTTTCAATTAATGTTTAATTAAGGTTTCATTGGTTAACGAAATGAAACTTTAATAAATAGAATTTCCGTCTGCGCTTATTAACAGCTTACTGGAATTTATCGAGCGCCGTTTGCGCAATATTGCTGCTTTGTCGGCGGGAGATTGCCCCCCGAAGCGGGGGGCAAAGAGGAGCTAGCGTTTTTTACCCATTGCCGCTGCCAGCGCGTCCATCATCGCGCTATTGCCGTTCGACTGGGCTTCACGGCCGCGCGGCTTCGCCGCTTTTGCCGGCGGACGATTGCCCTGCGGACGCTCGCCGCCGCCGCTGCGGCGCGAGTTGCTCTCGCCCGGCTGCTCATCCAGGCGCATCGTCAGGGCGATACGCTTACGCTGCAGGTCAACTTCCATCACCTTAACCTGGACGATATCGCCCGCTTTGACCACGCTATGCGGGTCTTCCACGAACTTGTTCGATAGCGATGAGATGTGTACCAGGCCATCCTGGTGAACGCCGATATCGACAAACGCGCCAAAGTTGGTGACGTTGGTGACGGCCCCTTCCAGCACCATGCCCGGCAGCAGATCGTTCATGGTTTCTACGCCATCAGCGAACTTCGCGGTTTTGAATTCAGGACGCGGATCGCGGCCCGGCTTTTCCAGCTCTTTGATGATGTCGGTCACCGTCGGCACGCCGAATTTCTCATCGGTGAACTCGCTGGCCTTGAGGTTGCGCAGCTCGCTGCTGTTACCCATCAGCTCTTGTAGCGCCTGCTGAGTGGCGGCCAGAATCCGCTCAACGATCGGATAGGCTTCCGGGTGAACGGTGGAGGCATCCAGCGGGTTATCGCCGTGGTTGATGCGCAGGAACCCCGCACACTGCTCAAAGGCTTTTGGACCGAGGCGGCTCACCTTCAGCAGCTGCTGGCGGTTCTGGAACTGACCGTTTTCATCGCGCCAGGCGACGATGTTCTGCGCCATCATGCGGGTCAGCCCGGCGACGCGGGTGAGCAGCGGCACGGAGGCGGTATTCAGGTCCACGCCGACGGCGTTTACGCAGTCCTCAACCACCGCATCCAGCTTGCGCGCCAGCTGGGACTGGCTGACATCGTGCTGATACTGGCCGACGCCGATAGACTTTGGATCGATCTTCACCAGCTCGGCCAGCGGATCCTGCAGGCGGCGGGCGATAGAGACGGCGCCGCGCAGGGAAACGTCAAGGTCCGGGAACTCCAGCGCCGCCAGCTCGGAAGCCGAATAAACCGACGCTCCCGCTTCGCTGACGATCACCTTTTGCGCGGTGACCTTCGGGAACTGCTGCTGCACGTCGAGGAAGAAGCGTTCGGTTTCGCGCGATGCGGTGCCGTTACCGATAGCGACCAGCTCAACGTTGTGCTTTTGACACAGCCCGGCGACCGCCACCGCGGCTTTAGCCGCCTGGCCGGTATGCGGATAGATGGTGTCGGTGGCGACCAGCTTGCCGGTCCCGTCAACGACCGCCACCTTCACGCCGGTACGCAGGCCCGGATCGAGGCCCATCGTCGCGCGCAGACCCGCAGGCGCCGCCATCAGCAGGTCGTGCAGGTTGCGGGCAAAGACGTTAATGGCTTCATCTTCCGCACGTTCGCGCACGGTGCCCATCAGCTCGGTTTCGAGATGCATCAGGACCTTGATGCGCCAGGTCCAGCTCACCACCCCTTTACGCCAGCTATCCGCCGGCGCGCCGTTCAGGCGCAGGCCGAGATGGCTGATAATAATCTGCTCGCAGTGGCTCTCTTTCGGCGTCTCGTCGAACTGCGGGTCGGGATTCAGAGCCAGCTGCAGAATGCCTTCGTTGCGGCCGCGGAACATTGCCAGCGCACGGTGAGAAGGCACGGTTGAAATCGGTTCATGATGATCGAAGTAGTCGCGGAACTTCGCGCCTTCTTCTTCTTTCCCACTGACCACCGTCGCGACCAGATGCGCGTTCTTCCACAGATAATCGCGCACTTTTGCCAGCAGTCCGGCATCTTCAGCGAAGCGCTCCATCAGGATATAGCGCGCGCCGTCGAGGGCGGCCTTGGTATCCGCTACGCCGCCGTCGGCATTGATAAATTTGGCGGCTTCGGCTTCCGGATCGTGGGACGGGTCGTTCCACAGCAGATCCGCCAGCGGCTCGAGCCCGGCTTCGATAGCGATTTGCCCGCGGGTGCGGCGCTTTGGCTTATACGGCAGGTAGAGATCTTCGAGCTCGGTTTTGCTCAGGGTGGTGGTGATGGCTTTTTCCAGCGCATCGGTCAGTTTACCCTGCTCGCCGATCGATTTGAGGATCGACTGGCGGCGGTCTTCCAGTTCGCGCAGATAGCCGAGGCGGGTTTCCAGATTACGCAGCTGCGTGTCATCCAGACCGCCGGTGACTTCTTTACGATAACGTGCAATAAACGGCACGGTGTTCCCTTCATCAAGCAGGCGAACGGCAGCTTCTACCTGTTCAGTCCTGGCCTGAAGTTCACCCGCAATAATGCGGCAGAGCGAATCATTCATCATGGCTTGGCTTCATCTACTGGATCAAAAAATCAGGGGATAGTTATACGGACTGGCACCGCAAAATGCCAGTCGCGGCGGAGGTCTCTCGGAATCTTCCGGGCATAGATCCGCGAGCAAAGCGGCAAATAAAATCGCCTGATGGTGCAGGGCTCTATTTGACGTATTCAATGTCGTTAACGTACCAGCTGGCTTCGCCGGCGGGCGTATGGACGATAGCCAGGTCGCCGACCTCTTTTTTCAGCAGGGCGCGGGCCATGGGCGAGTCGATCGAGATATAGTCTTTGCGGCCGAAGATTTCATCGTAGCCGACGATGCGAAAGCGCTTGCTGTCGCCGCTGTCGTTTTCAATCTCGACCCACGCGCCGAAGAACACCTTGCCCTCCTGCTGCGGGGAGTAATCAACGATCTTCAGATGCTCAAGACATTTGCTCAAATAGCGTACCCGGCGGTCAATTTCGCGCAGGCGTTTTTTATTATACTGATAGTCGGCGTTTTCACTGCGGTCGCCGAGGCTCGCCGCCCAGGTGACTTTTTTAGTGACTTCAGGACGCTCTTCGCGCCACAGGTAGTCCATCTCTTTTTTAAGTTTTTCATACCCTTCACGGGTGATCAGCGGCGTTTTCATTAATCGTTCTACCTTCTGACTGTCTGGTATTGCGCAGGGTTCTGTGCGGCTGCGCACAATTCGTAGCGCGTAATAATACCGACAGGATAAATAATGTGTCTTATGATTAAATGTATACTTAAGCTGCTGTTAAATATGCTTTGTAACAATTTAGCCTGGAATATATACCAGATTTAGCTGGTGGCCGGCACGGGCTTTTTTGAGAATACGCACTGACAATTGCAGTGAACCTTTGGGAGTATAAACAATGCAAGAGAATTATAAGATTCTGGTTGTCGATGACGACATGCGCCTGCGCGCGCTGCTCGAGCGTTATCTGACCGAGCAGGGCTTCCAGGTTCGAAGCGTAGCCAACGCTGAACAGATGGATCGCCTGTTGACCCGCGAGTCCTTCCACCTGATGGTGTTGGATTTAATGCTGCCTGGCGAAGATGGCCTCTCCATCTGCCGTCGCCTGCGTAGCCAGAGCAACCCGATGCCGATCATTATGGTGACGGCGAAAGGGGAAGAAGTTGACCGTATCGTGGGCCTCGAGATCGGCGCTGACGACTACATTCCCAAACCCTTCAACCCGCGCGAGCTGCTGGCGCGTATCCGCGCGGTGCTGCGCCGTCAGGCGAATGAGCTGCCGGGCGCTCCTTCGCAGGAAGAGGCGGTTATCGCGTTTGGCAAGTTCAAGCTTAACCTCGGGACCCGCGAGATGTTCCGTGAAGATGAGCCTATGCCGCTGACCAGCGGTGAGTTTGCGGTGCTGAAGGCGCTGGTGAGCCACCCGCGCGAGCCGCTCTCCCGCGATAAGCTGATGAACCTTGCCCGCGGCCGCGAATACTCGGCGATGGAGCGCTCCATCGATGTGCAGATCTCCCGCCTGCGCCGCATGGTGGAAGAGGACCCGGCGCATCCGCGCTATATCCAGACCGTGTGGGGCCTTGGCTACGTCTTCGTACCGGACGGCTCTAAGGCATGAAACGCGTGCGCTTTTCGCCGCGAAGTTCGTTTGCTCGCACCCTGCTGCTGATCGTCACCCTGCTGTTCGTCAGCCTGGTGACGACCTATCTGGTGGTGCTGAATTTCGCGATCCTGCCGAGTCTGCAGCAGTTTAATAAGGTTCTGGCCTACGAAGTCCGTATGCTGATGACCGACAAGCTGCAGCTCGAGGATGGCACCCAATTGGTGGTGCCTCCGGCCTTTCGTCGTGAGATTTATCGGGAGCTGGGCATTTCGCTCTACTCCAACGAAGCGGCGGAAGATGCGGGTCTGCGCTGGGCGCAGCACTATGAGTTTTTAAGCCAGCAGATGGCGCACCAGCTCGGCGGGCCAACCGAAGTGCGGGTTGAGGTCAACAAAAGCTCGCCGGTGGTGTGGCTGAAAACCTGGCTCTCTCCGAATATCTGGGTGCGCGTCCCGCTGACGGAAATCCATCAGGGTGATTTCTCGCCGCTGTTCCGCTATACCCTGGCGATTATGCTGCTGGCGATTGGCGGGGCCTGGCTCTTTATTCGTATTCAGAACCGACCGCTGGTTGATCTTGAACATGCGGCGCTGCAGGTCGGGCGGGGCATTATTCCGCCGCCGCTGCGCGAGTACGGGGCGTCCGAGGTTCGCTCGGTGACCCGCGCCTTCAACCATATGGCCGCGGGCGTGAAGCAGCTGGCTGACGACCGCACGCTGCTGATGGCCGGCGTGAGCCACGATCTGCGCACGCCGCTGACGCGCATTCGCCTGGCGACGGAGATGATGGCGGCAGAAGACGGCTACCTCGCCGAGTCGATCAATAAAGATATCGAAGAGTGTAACGCCATCATCGAGCAGTTTATTGACTATCTGCGTACCGGTCAGGAGATGCCGATGGAGCTGGCGGACCTGAACTCGGTGCTGGGTGAGGTTATCGCGGCGGAAAGCGGCTATGAGCGCGAAATTGCCACCGACCTGCAGGCCGGAGAGATCCCGCTGCGCATCCATCCTCTGTCCATCAAGCGCGCGCTGGCCAATATGGTGGTGAACGCCGCGCGCTACGGTAACGGCTGGATTAAGGTTAGCAGCGGCAGTGAAGCAAGCAGCGCGTGGTTCCAGGTCGAGGACGATGGCCCTGGCATCAAGCCGGAGCAGCGCGAGCACCTGTTCCAGCCGTTTGTGCGCGGCGATAGCGCCCGCAGCACCAGCGGCACCGGCCTGGGGCTGGCCATCGTGCAGCGTATTATCGATAACCATAACGGTCGGCTGGAGATAGGTTCCAGCGAGCGGGGTGGGCTGTTGATTCGCGCATGGCTGCCGATTCCCGTCCATCGCGCCCTCGCGCCGGCGAGACAGAACAAAGAGAGCTAGCCAGCCTGCTGCATACCCCATGTTTGTATGGTCGTTGCTGAAAAAGCTCTCAGCAATGATATCGCGACTTAATTGCCACGGGCTGGCTGCGTGGGGGTTAAGGCGCATCAAGGAAACTGGCGGGAACGCAGGCGAGCATCCAGGACTGGCCGCCAGGACGGCGGCC
>NZ_BJNO01000011.1 GCF_006539725.1 Klebsiella terrigena
AAATATCGGTTCTGATTTCTACTGCAAAATTCCGGCAAGGCGGATCATGATATGACCCGCCTTGCCGGTGCGACCGGGTCATTCGACGCCGCAGCCGAAATCAATCACTGCCGGGAGCGGCGGCGGCACCGGCGTCGATTCCTTCATCGATTCGCGTAATCATATAGGGGAAGAATGGATTTGAAGACTGGCGCATGAGTGAATCCAGCCCAACAACAAGCACCGATCGCTCGCCACGGGCAGCAAATGTCCCGAGGCTGATACCATATTGATTTAGCGGATGTGGATAGCGCCCATATAAGGAGTCACTTAAAGGGAAGGGGAGAGCAACGTGGGAAAGGGAGTAGACGTCCGGCAAATAGCGCTGCCCCTGCAGTTTTTCCACAGATTGTTCTGTTTTCCCGGCCGGCGTGGTGCGGATCTCCATTTCTGTCGTGCCAGGATTCGCGTTAGTGATGATCGTGGTGCTATAAAGCCGCGGAGCTGCAGGGAGCAACCGGGACAGCGCGGTGTATGATGTTCTGCGTAATAACGAATTAAACCTCACCGCATGATTCAAATCGAACAACACGATTTCACTGCCGTTATCCGGTAAACGGTTGTACAACGCCGTGACGATCGCCCGCGTACTGACGGTTGAATCCATGACCGACTGAAATGTCAGCACCGGAGGTAGGCTTGCCATTTTTTTGTTACGCGAGTCAGTGATAATTTGGCTCTGAAGCGCCTTTGTCAGCAGGAACGACTGGCGGGCGGCATTGGTCGGGAATGAGTTATATTTAAACGGATTGAACTCCGGCATTATGCCTAACCATGCGGCTTTGGCGAATGCGGGTAGAAACGCAGGCCAACCCGCCAGGCCAGAAAAGCGCGCGAAGCTCGTAATACCAATCATCGGCGAAATCAGGATCACGCGCTGTGGCTTAGCCAGGCCGGGATTATCCAGTGCGTCCAGCGTATATTTCATCGCCAGAGCACCGCCATTGGAAAATCCGACCATATGCAGCGGCACATCATGACCAGCAAGCTTTTGCGCTTCTCTCACCGCAAGGCGCGTTGCGGCAAGCCAGTCCTGCCAGTTCACGTCGGTCAATGCTGCAGGGACGGTGCCATGTCCCGGTAATCTGATCCCAATAGCGATATAGCCATGCTGACGGTAGTTATTAGCAATATGCCTTAGGCTGTAGGGGGTATCCGTCAGACCATGCAATAACACCACTGCCCCTTTGGGCCTGGCGTCCGGCATCATGATGTAAGACCGATTCCAGTTTGTTGGGAATGTGTCCGGATAGATAGGGCTATTGGCATAGTAACGATTCAGTTCAGTTTGCTGCTGAACATCAAGCTTATCCGTGACGTTACGTTTAACTTCGTTGAAGAGCGAATTTTCTCTCTTGATGTAATCGTTCCAGTCTGCGCTGTCGATTTCATCCGCGTCCATCTCATCAGGTACGTACGTATGCCAGAGCTGCAGGTCGGGTCCGCGCTGAATGTCATACAGGCGTATCCCAATAGCGCCAACCACTAAAAGAAGTAAGGAGAATACGATACGTTTTAACCACTTCGCGAATTTCATCGCTTTGGTTCCTGTCCTAATCCCATATTTTTTAAGTATAAAATAAAATCAGGCGTTACATACAGACCGTCTTGACGCTTATGCAAAACTTAAGTCGTTTTCGGTGGGTTATCCCGTGTAAAAGCGGGCTATTTTTCGAACCCGCGAAAGGGGCTGGTGTGCTCCCCGTTGATGAACCAACCCCGATGTTACCGATTCCAGGCCTCTTGCCGCCCTGGCCGCGGTATGACCAGGGCCTGCTGTGGTTCTCTGCCGGCTCTCGATGCCTTTGTGCCTTACCCCGCCTGCCGTTCTGTACCCATCACCACGGCACGGTGCGGCCCTGATAATCCAGATACTCCAGCCCCGGGCGCTGGCGTTTCTCCAGCAGCACTTTGACCAGGCTGGGGATGGTCTCCTCGATGGTCAGCGGCGCAGCTATGCCGCCCAGTGCGGTGCGGATCCAGCCCGGCGCCATCGCCACCATCGGATGCGTCGCCGAAGCCGCGCGGGCGGCAAAGCTGCGCATAAACATATTCAGCGCGGCCTTGCTGCCTCTGTACAGCTCGCGCTGCCCGCTAAGGTTATTGCCGAGACTTCCCTGTCCGGAAGACATCACGCCGAGCAATCCCGACGGGGTCACGTGGCGCTGCAGGCGCTCTATGACCCGCATTGGTGCCAGGGCATTGGTCTGCATCACCTGCATAAACTCCGCTGTGGAGACCTCGCCGATGGTCTGCGAAGGATCGCGGTTGGTGGTTCCGGCATTGACAAAGAGCATCTCCAGGCGGCTTCCCGAGAGCCTGTGGTCCAGGGCGGCCAGCTGCTCGTCGTCGCAGACGTCCAGCGTTTCAAGGCGCACCCGGCCGGGGTTATCCCGGGCGAGCTGGTGAAGCGGCGTAGGGTGCTGAATATTGCGTACGGTGCCGATAACGTTCCAGCCGTGCTGCAAAAATTCGGCGGCCATCGCGTGGCCCAGCCCGCGAGAGGCGCCGACGATTAAAATGCTGTGATGAGTAAGAGGGGTCATAGTCGAAATCCGCAGTAAAGAGTGAGGATCTGACTATAGTCATAGGCTATATCAGGCGGAAGGCGCAGCATGTGCACTATTAGCATGCGCCGCACGCTCTATCTTACGGCAGGATACCTTATGACCGATCCCGATTTTAATCTTCTTGTTGCCCTCGACGCGCTGCTGGCCGAAGAGAGCGTGGCCGGGGCGGCGCGACGTCTGGGGCTCAGCGCATCGGCAATGAGCCGGACGCTCACCCGCCTGCGCGACGCGACCGGCGATCCGCTGCTGGTCAGGGCAGGGCGTAAAATGGTGCTAACCCCACATGCGCAAAATATCAAAGCGCGCGCGCAGAATGTGCTGTTCGAGGTGCGTTCGGTCCTGAACGCGTCGCTTTCGCCGCTCCAGCTCCCGACGCTGGCGCAAACCTTTACCTTGCGCACCAACGAAGGCTTCGTCGAAACCTTCGCCCCGGCGCTGATTGCCGCCTGCGCGCGGGATGCGCCGGGAGTGACGCTCACCTTTGTGGCGAAGACCGAGAAGGATCCGCAGTTTTTGCGCGAGGGGCGGGTGGACCTCGAGATTGGCGTACTCAAGAATATGGGGCCGGAAATCCGCCTGCAGGCGCTGTTCCGCGATCGCTTCGTCGGCGTGCTGGCGAAGAGCCACCCGCTGGCGCAGTCGGCACGCATGACCCGGGAAGCGTATATCTCCTGCGGGCACGTGATTACGTCTCGTCATGGCATGGTGCGGGGGCCGGTTGATGACGCCCTCGCCGGGTTCGGCCTGCAGCGTAAGATTGTCGCCGTGGTGCCCAGCTTTGCCGCCGCGCTGGCGGTGGCCCGCCGTTCGCAGCTGATTGCGCTGGTGCCGGCATCCTATATTGGCGACGGCCCTGCGGCCGATATCGCCGTTTTTGAGCTGCCGGTACAGACGCCGGAAATCACCGTTTCACAGATGTGGCATCCCCGACAGGAGCAGGAGCCCGGCCACCGCTGGTTGCGTCAGCAGGTGCTTAGCGTATGTCGTCGGGTGCACCAGGGGTAAAAAAAAGCCCGCAACGAATGCGGGCGAAAAATACTGGAAGCAATGTGAGCAATGTCGTACCGAATACCTGAGTGTTTTGCTCAACTATTTGGTAATGAGAAAGATAATGTTTCTCATTTAAGATATCAACCCCATCTTTTGTGCGGAAGCGATTTTTTTAATCGATCACGAAAACGCTGCGCTTCTGGCTATTGTCGCGTGGCCAGGCGGCCGCCACTTCCCGCAGCGGCAGCGGCGTGGTGGCGATAGTAAACCCGCCGGCCGCGGCGGCCTGCAGCATCTCCCCGGTTGCCGCCAGCAGCTGGGCCATCGACAGGCTGCCGATCCCGCTGCCCAGCAGCTGCAGCGGCGCTGAACGCAGCACCGCGCCGTTGAGTGAAATATCCGCCCCGGAGAGAGAGCCGACCTGGACATAGCGTACCGGCGCATGGCCGGGGCTGCTTTTTGCCAGCGCCGGGAGCAGCAGCTCGGCGCTATGCCCCCACAAATAGTCGACGACGACGTCAATCTGCCCTGCGGCAAGCTCGGCGAAGCGAGCGCGCAAAGTCGCGTCATCCGCGCTCAGGTTGATGCAGACGTCCGCGTCGAGCGCGGCCAGCGTCTGAGCATTCCGCCCGGTGGCGATCACTTTTTTCGCGCCCAGATAGCGGGCGATCTGGATGGCCAGCTGTCCGGCGCTGCCGGTGGCGCCGTTGATCAGCACCGTCTCACCGGCGATAAAGCCCGCGCGTTTAACCAGCGCAGCCCAGGCCGACATCCCGGGGTTGGCCATGGCTGCGGCGGTAACATCATCCAGCGTATCCGGCAGCGGCAGGCAGTTAGCCGCCGCCACCGGCGCCCGTTGCGCCATGCTGCCCCAGGGCGCGCGCGGGAAGGCGAAGTAAACGCGCTGCCCGTCGGGGAGGGTTCCCGCACCGTCGATGCCCACCACGAAGGGCAGACGACCGTCAAAGCTGTAGTGCTTGCCGCTCGCCCGGCCCTTGACGACGTGGCTGATGGCGGCGGCGCGTACGTCGACCAGGAGGTGATGCTCATCGGCCTGCGGATCGGCAAAGTCGGCCCACACCGGGCCCTGCTGGAGTTCGAATACGACGGCTGCTTTCATGGTGTTACCTCCGGGAAGAATTACGTGTAAAATGCACATATCAGATAACGGCACTATACACCGGGTTAAATAATATATGCAATATGCACATAATAATTACGATATCACCGACTTTCACGGCGCGCTGCTGGATATCATCCGGGTGATGAATCTGCCGGTGCGCGATGAGCAAATACTGCAGGCCGCCGGGGTGCAGCTCGATCAGATCCTCTTCCCGCTGCTGGTGGCGATAGGGCGCTATGGGCCGGTGGGCGTGGTTGAGCTGGCGGATAGCCTGGGACGGGATTACACCACCGTCAGCCGGCAGGTGAAAAAGCTGGAGGCGCAGGGCCTGGCGCTGAAGCAGCCGAATGTTAGCGATCGACGGATTAGTGAAGTGACCTTGACCGGGCAGGGTCAGACGCTGATTGAACGTATTGCGCTAGCCAGAACGCGGCTGATGAATCAGGTGCTCATGGACTGGACGCAGGAGGATGTGCTGGCGCTGTTTCGCCTGACGCGTAAATACGCGGACAGCCTGCAGCAAAAAATAACCGCCTGACGAGTGGCCAGGCGGTCGGGGGGTTACGCTGCTTTAGTGGCGGCTTTCAGGCTCTGCACAAAAGCCTTCAGCTCGGCCAGCATCGTTTGCGGATCGCTGAGGTTACGTTCGATGATTTTGACGATGGCGGAGCCGGAAATTGCCCCGGCGGCGCCGGCGTCAATCGCGGCGGTCACCTGATCGGCTGCGGAAATACCGAAGCCCTGCAGCGGCGGCGCGGCGTTATATTCGCTCAGCTTCTCAATAAGATGATGCAGCGGCAGGGCGGCGCGGTTTTCCGCCCCGGTAACCCCGGCGCGCGACAGCAGATAGGTATAGCCGCGACCAAAAGAGGCAATATGGCGCAGCAGTTCGTCATCGGCATTCGGCGGGCAGATGAAGATGGGCGCGATATTGTGCCGCATTGCCGCCTGGCGGAACGGCGCCGACTCTTCGATGGGCACATCGGCGACCAGCACGGAATCCACGCCAACCCGCGCGCATTCGGCATAGAAGGCGTCAATGCCGGGGCTGAACACCAGGTTCGCGTACATCAGCAGGCCGATAGGGATCGTCGGATGCTTGTGACGGATTGCCGCCAGCATCTCGAAGCACTGCGCCGGCGTCACGCCAGAGGCGAACGCACGCAGGGCTGCGCCCTGGATAGTCGGGCCATCGGCCAGCGGGTCGGAGAAGGGAATACCCAGCTCCAGAGCGTCGGCGCCTGCTTCGATCAGCGTATCGATGATCTGCAGCGACAGCGCCGGGTTGGGATCGCCCAGCGTGACGAAGGGAACAAACGCGCCTTCCTGGCGAGATTTCAGTTGTGCAAACAGCGTCTCATAACGTTCCATCAGATTTCCCCTCGCGCTTTCAGAATATCGTGTACGGTGAAGATGTCTTTATCGCCGCGACCGGACAGGTTAACCACCAGCAGCTGCTCTTTTTCCGGATTTTCACGCATCATTTTTAGCGCATGGGCCAGGGCGTGGGAGGATTCCAGGGCCGGAATAATCCCCTCATGGCGGGAGAGCTCTTTGAACGCTTCCAGCGCTTCGTTGTCGGTGATCGACACGTAGTCGGCGCGGCCGGTGCTGTTGAGGAACGCATGCTGAGGGCCCACCGACGGGAAGTCCAGCCCGGCGGAGATAGAGTAAGATTCTTCAATCTGGCCGTCATCGGTCTGCATCATCGGCGATTTCATGCCGAAATAGATACCCACGCGACCGTGCTTCAGCGGCGCGCCGTGCTCGCCGGTTTCAATTCCGTGGCCCGCAGGTTCAACCCCGATCAGCCCCACGTCGGTTTCATCGATAAAGTCAGCAAACATGCCGATAGCGTTGGAGCCACCGCCGACGCAGGCGATGACCGCATCCGGCAAACGGCCTTCGCGCTCGAGGATCTGCGCTTTGGTCTCTTCGCCGATCATGCGCTGGAACTCGCGGACGATGGTCGGGAACGGGTGCGGGCCGGCTGCGGTACCGAGCATATAGTGAGCGGTATCGTAGCTGCCGGACCAGTCGCGCAGCGCTTCGTTACAGGCGTCCTTCAGCGTGGAGGAGCCGCTGTGCACCGGGATCACTTCCGCTCCCATCAGGCGCATGCGGAAGACGTTTGGCGACTGGCGCTCAACGTCTTTAGCGCCCATATAGATGCGGCATTTCAGGCCGAGCAGCGCGCTGGCGAGCGCGGAGGCCACGCCGTGCTGGCCGGCGCCGGTTTCGGCAATGATTTCGGTTTTACCCATGCGCTTCGCCAGTAATGCCTGGCCCAGCACCTGGTTGGTTTTATGCGCGCCGCCGTGGAGCAGATCTTCACGCTTGAGGTACAGCGTGGTGCGGGTGCCTGCGGTCAGGTTACGACATTTGGTCAGGGCCGTTGGACGACCGGCGTAGTTCTTCAGCAGGTCGCTAAACTCAGCCTGGAACTCAGGATCTTTCTGCGCGCTGACGAAAGCTTCTTCCAGCTGGCGCAGGGCGGGCATCAGGATCTGCGGGACGTACATACCGCCAAATTCGCCAAAATAGGGGTTCAGTAAAGTACTCATTATTGCATTGCTCCTTAATATGCGCGCAGCGTCTGGAAAACCGAGGCCAGCTTGCTGGCATCTTTAATACCCGGCTGCGACTCAACGCCTGAATTAAAATCGAGTCCGGCACAGCCGCTTTTGGCGGCTTCTACGCAGTTATCGGCACCGAGTCCGCCTGCCAGCAGGACGTTACCCAGGTCCTGGCCCTGTAAAAGCGTCCAGTCGAAGCGCTGACCGCTGCCACCCTGGCCGTTATCGAAAAGATATTTATCGACGTGATGCAGGCTGCGTTCCGGCAGCGTGTCACCGACGCTGAGCGCTTTCCAGATCTGGACTTGCTCCGGCAGCCGCGCGCGCAGCGCGTCGATATAGGCCTGATCTTCGCTGCCGTGCAGCTGAACCGCAGCCAGCTGCAGGCTCTCTGCGCGCTCGGCCACGTCCTCGACCGGCGCATCGCGGAATACTCCGACGTAGCGCAGCCCGGCGGCCTGGATAATCTCTTTAGCCTGCGCCTCGTTGACGACGCGCGGTGAGCCAGGGACAAAAATCAGCCCGCCGTAGATGGCGCCGGATTCACAGGCCACCTGCGCGTCCTGAGGACGGGTCAGGCCGCAAACTTTGTTTTCACCGAGCAGCACGCGCCTGACGGCCGCGTCGAGGTCATCGTGCTCCATCAGCGCGGAGCCAATCAGGAAGCCGTTAGCAAAGTGGCTGAGATCGCGGACCTCGGCGTAGGTATGAATCCCGGATTCGCAGATCACGGTGACGTCATGGCCCAGGCGCGGTGCCAGCTGGCGGGTGCGGTTGAGGTCAATCGACATATCGCGCAGATCGCGGTTGTTGATCCCGACCACCTTCGCCTTCAGCGCAATGGCGCGTTCCAGCTCTTCTTCGGTACTCACTTCGGTCAGCACGCCCATATTGAGGCTGTGCGCGACGGCGGCGAGCTGGCGATACTGTTCATCGTCAAGCACCGACAGCATCAGCAGGCAGGCATCGGCCTGGTAGTAGCGCGCCAGATAGATCTGGTAAGGATCGATGGTGAAATCCTTGCACAGTATCGGCTGCGGCGCGATGGCGCTGACGATGGGCAGAAAATCAAAACTGCCCTGGAAATATTTCTCATCGCACAGCACCGAGATGGCCGAGGCGTAGTTCTTATACACTCCGGCGATTTCCGCCGGGTCAAAATTCTGGCGAATCAGGCCCTTCGACGGCGAGGCTTTTTTGCACTCGAGAATAAACACGCTGCGCGTTCCTGCCAGGGCATCGTAAAAGTTACGCTGCGTCGGGACGACCTCGTTTTGAAAACTGGCTAACGGCTGCTGCTGCTTGCGGGCTTCTACCCAAATCGCTTTGTCGGCAACGATTTTTGCTAAAACGGTCTGCATTATTTACCCTCTTGCCGCTAATGCGGTCACTCTGTCATAGGCCGCTCCGCTGCGCAGCACGTCAATCACCTGCCGGGCGTTGGCTTTCAGGTCTTCATGCCCGTGTAAACGCATCAGCATTGCCACGTTGGCGGCGACCGCGGCTTCATGAGCGGCTTCACCTTTACCTTGTAGTAAGCGCGTCAGAATGTCACGGTTTTCTTCCGGCGTGCCGCCGGCCAGCTGCTCCTGGTGATAAGGCGTCAGGCCAAAGTCATCCGCGGTCAGCTGATAGCTTTTGATCTCGCCGTTATGGAGCTCGGCGACCACCGTTGGCGCGTGGAGCGACACCTCATCCATGCCGCCGCTGTGGACGACCGCTGCCCGCTGGTAGCCCAGCACGCGCAGGGTTTCCGCGATAGGCAGCACCAGCTCCGGGCTGTAGACGCCAATCAGCGCCAGCGGCGGGTGCGCCGGGTTAATCAGCGGCCCAAGGACGTTAAACAGCGTCCGGGTCTTCAGCTGCTGACGGACCGGCATCGCGTGGCGGAAACCGGTGTGATATTTCGGCGCAAACAGGAAGCAGACGCCCAGCTCATCCAGCGCGGTGCGGGATTTATCGGCGTTCATATCGAGGTTGATGCCGAATGCGGCCAGCAGGTCGGAAGAGCCCGATTTGCTGGAGACGCTGCGGTTACCGTGTTTCGCGACCTTCAGCCCGCAGGCTGCGGCCACAAACGCGCTGGCGGTAGAGATATTGATGCTGTTGCTGCCGTCGCCGCCGGTGCCGACGATATCGGCAAACGGGTAGTCAGGACGCGGGAACGGCGCGGCATTTTCCAGCAGGGCGGTGGCGGCGCCGGCAATCTCCTGCGGCTGCTCGCCGCGCACCTTCATACTGACCAGGGCGGCGGCCAGCTGCTCCGGCTTCACTTCGCCGCGCACGACCGCAGAAAACAGCTGGTGGCTCTCCTGCTGGCTCAGGGTTTCCGCCTGATACAGCTTTTCCAGAATCGGCTGGATGGTGTTGGTTTGCTCCAGCTTCTGCAGCGCCCAGGCCAGCGTTTGCTCCAGCAGACGCGCGCCCTGGGTGGTGAGAATCGACTCAGGGTGGAACTGGAAGCCGCAAACGCGATCGGCATCATGACGCACCGCCATCACCATCCCGTTATAGTTGGCGTTGATGGTCAGCCCGGCCGGAATGTTGCTGCCGACCAGCGAATGGTAGCGGGCAACCGGCAGCGGGTTAGTCAGGCCGGCAAACATCGCCTGGCCGTCATGCTCGATGCTGGACGCTTTACCGTGCAGGATTTCGCCCGCCTGGCCGACGTAGCCGCCGTAGGCTTCAACAATCGCCTGATGGCCAAGGCAGATGCCGATGATCGGCAGCTTGCCGCGCATGCGAATCAGCAGCTCCGGCATGCAGCCGGCTTCGCTCGGCGTACCCGGGCCCGGGGAGAGCATCAGCACCGGATTGTCCATCGTGCCGATACGCTCGATTAAGGTTTGTGCCGGAACCGAGTTACGGTAAATCACGACGTTATGGCCGTTGGCGCGCAGCTGGTCTGCCAGGTTATAGGTAAAAGAATCGATATTATCGAGCAGCAGAATGTCGGCCATTAGAAAGTCTCCTTCGCGTGGTGAGCCTGGGCAATTGCGCGCAGCACCGCGCGGGCTTTATTTCGGGTTTCATCTGCTTCGGACTGAGGCACTGAATCGAGGACAATACCGGCGCCGGCCTGAACGGTGGCCACGCCGTCCTGCACGTAGGCTGAGCGGATCACGATGCAGGTATCCAGATCGCCGTGGGCGGTGAAATAGCCGACCGCTCCGCCGTAGCTGCCGCGACGCTTACCCTCCGCGGCGGCGATAAGTTGCATCGCGCGCACCTTCGGCGCGCCGCTCAGGGTGCCC
The DNA here is from genome assembly GCF_006539725.1 of Klebsiella terrigena. GTDB lineage: Bacteria > Pseudomonadota > Gammaproteobacteria > Enterobacterales > Enterobacteriaceae > Klebsiella > Klebsiella terrigena. The sequence goes on from NZ_BJNO01000011.1 coordinate 10,553, forward strand.
ATATTCATACAGGCGCGATAGGCGTGCAGCACGTCGAGGTCGTTACGCAGCTCGCCGACTACCCGGGACACCAGGTGCATCACGAAAGAGTAGCGGTCGACTTTGGTCAGGTCGGCCACGTAGCGGCTGCCCGGAGTGCAGATGCGGGCGAGGTCGTTACGCGCGAGGTCTACCAGCATCAGGTGCTCGGAGAGCTCTTTATGGTCGGTGCGCATTTCGAGTTCAATACGGCTGTCGAGATCGCGATCCAGCGAACCGTCCGCGCGTCGGCCGCGCGGGCGGGTACCGGCAATCGGGTAGATCTCAATCTGGCGGCTGACGGCATCGTACTTCAGCGAGCTTTCCGGCGACGCGCCGAACAGGGCGAAGTCGTTATCCTGCATAAAGAACATGTACGGGCTCGGGTTGCTCTTCTTCAGCACGTCGTAGGCCGCCAGCGGTGACGGGCAGGGCAGAGAGAAGCGGCGCGATGGCACCACCTGGAAAATTTCGCCGGCGCGGATAGCGCGCTGCATTTTGCGGACCACGGCGCCGTACTCTTCGTCGCTCTGGTCGCAGTCGCAGGTCATATTCTCCACCGTCGTGACCGGCAGCGGTGCCGGCGGCTCGTTGAGCTGCTGGCGAAGCTGGGCGATGCGCTGCGTCAGACGCTGCTTTTCGCTCTCCAGCGGCGTGAACAGGCTCGACTGGATGCGCGTGCTTTTGCTCTGGTGATCGATAACCAGCAGCGTTTCGGCCAGGTAGAAGCAGTAGTCCGGACAGGCGGTGTCGCTTTCCAGCGGCGGCAGGTTTTCGAAACCGGCCACCAGGTCATAGGCAAACAGGCCGCCGAAGAACATCGCTTCGCGCTCGTCGTGCGGCACGGTGACCAGCTCCTGCAGCAGGCGGAAGGCGTCAAAGACCGACAGAGAACAGAGGCGAGCGTCCTCATCCAGCAGGGCGCTGACCGGGGGGAAAGTTAACGTCCGGCCGTTCGGCTGACGCAGATTTTCGATGCCCGCAGGCAGGGCGTTGTCGAGTAAATCCAGCAGCGATGCGCCGTTGCTGGAAAGTGCCTGAATAGTGACGGTGTCACCTAAGGCGGTGATGCGCAGCGCGCTATCAACCAGCAGCAGGCTCTTTAAATCATCTTTGCTGTCGATATCCGCGGATTCCAGCAGCAGGGTTGCCGGACGCGCGCCGCACAGCTGGTGGAACAGCGCCGTCGGGTTTTCGCGATAGATGGCGTCGCTGGTGAGAAGCTCGAGTGCCGGTTTTGATGTTTGCATTATTGTTCTCGCCTGTTCGGTATAATAATTTGTCCAATAAAAAGCCCGCTCATTGGCGGGCCGGGTATCTGTATGCTGAGTGCAAAACGCGATCACGCCGCCCGTTATCAGGAGGTGCGCCACCAGCCGTGCAGAGTGATAGTTTGCGTTTTCATCGTGATACCCCTTCATGTGAACTTGCGTACTAGTTAACTAGTCCAGAGGAATAATGTCAACCCCTGTTTGCAGATTTTCTCCGCGAGTCGGTATGATAATGCGCTTATTTAAGTCCATGTCCAGCAGGAGTCACCTTGAGCGATACCCTTTACGCAGTGATTTACGATCTGCATAGCCATACCACCGCCTCTGACGGGCGGCTGACTCCAGAAGAACTTGTCCATCGTGCCCACCAGATGCGGGTGGGGACGCTGGCGATTACCGATCACGATACGGTGGCGGCCATTCCCGCCGCACGGGCGGAAATTGCCCGCGCCGGCCTGCCGCTGACGCTGGTGACCGGGGTGGAGATTTCCACTCTGTGGGAAAACCATGAAATTCATATCGTGGGCCTGAATATTGATATTGAGCACCCGGCCATGCTGGCTCTGCTTGATGAGCAGAAGGCGCGCCGCCAGCTGCGGGCGCAGATGATTGCCGAGCGGCTGGATAAGGCGCGGATCCCCGGCGCGTGGGAGGGGGCGATGAAGCTTGCCGACGGCGGGGCGGTAACCCGCGGACATTTTGCCCGCTTCCTCGTGGAAGCCGGCCACGCCAGCAATATGGCCGATGTTTTTAAAAAATACCTCGCCCGCGGGAAAACCGGTTACGTTCCGCCGCAGTGGTGTACAATAAAACAAGCGATTGATGTCATTCATCATTCTGGCGGCAAAGCGGTTGTCGCCCATCCTGGGCGCTATGACCTCTCCGCCAAGTGGCTGAAAAGGCTGTTGGCCCACTTTAGCGAGCAGGGCGGCGATGCCATGGAGCTGGCCCAGTGTCAGCAGGCGCCGCATGAGCGCACGCAGCTCGCCGCGTATGCCGTCCAGTTTGGTCTTCTGGGCTCCCAGGGTTCTGATTTCCATCAGCCCTGCCCGTGGATTGAGCTGGGCCGTAAACTTTGGCTACCCGCAGGTGTAGAAGGGATCTGGCACAGCTGGGAAACGGCCGCAGAATAAAATTGAGAGGGAAGTATGAGCCAGTTTTTTTACATCCATCCGGACAACCCGCAGGCGCGGTTGATTAACCAGGCGGTGGAGATCGTGCGTAAAGGCGGGGTGATTGTCTACCCCACTGATTCAGGCTACGCATTGGGGTGTAAGATTGAAGATAAGGGTGCGATGGAGCGGATCTGCCGCATTCGTCAGCTGCCGGATGGCCACAACTTCACCCTGATGTGCCGCGATCTCTCGGAGCTTTCGACCTACGCGTTTGTCGACAACGTGGCGTTTCGCCTGATTAAAAACAACACGCCGGGCAACTACACGTTCATCCTCAAAGGGACCAAAGAGGTGCCGCGTCGTCTGCTGCAGGAAAAGCGTAAAACGATCGGCATGCGCGTGCCGTCGAACCCGATTGCCCAGGCGCTGCTCGAGACCCTGGGCGAGCCGATGCTCTCCACCTCGCTGATGCTGCCGGGCAGCGAATTCACCGAGTCCGATCCGGAAGAGATTAAGGATCGGCTGGAGAAGCTGGTCGATCTGATTATCCACGGCGGCTATCTGGGCCAGCAGCCGACCACGGTTATCGATCTGACCGACGATGCGCCGATCGTCGTGCGTGAAGGCGTCGGCGACGTGAAGCCGTTCCTGTAATCTTTTTCCCCTCCGCCGGGCGCTGCGCCCGGCATTCACTCCGCGTTCTGCGCGCAATATTTATTTTAAGATAACATTGATATTGAGGCATTCTTTTCTCAGCCGTATTATTAGCTCGCTTACGATATCTGCTACAGACATCGTTCCTGATTAGAACCTCAATATTATGCATAAGCTGACAATCACCCCTGCCGATTTTTTTAAGCAGGAGAATCCATTATTTAATGCCGTGGTGCTGTTTTCTACGACGGTCGCGCTATATGCCGCCGGACGTCTGATTCGGCATAATGACATTGCATTATTTTGGCCGATGAATGCGGTGCTGGCCGGGCTGTTTATTCGCCATCGGGTGCTGCGTCAGTTTCACTATTTTACGATTTTTATTCTCGCGACCTTATTTTGCAGCCTGGCAGTGGGGAGCCGCAGCGTAAGCGAACTGCTCACTGACTTTTCTGATATTGCCTTTGTGGCGATGCTCAGCTGGATGATTATCAGCGAAAAAAAGCGTTGCGAAAGTTTTATCAAAATAACGATATTTCGCCTGTACAGCTATTGCTTATTAACGGCGGTCGCATGTTCCGGGCCAGGCAGCTATTTTTTCTCGCTATCCCATCAGATCGATTTTTGGCGTATTTATCCGGTGTGGTTTAGCGAAGAGTTTACCACCAGCGTACTGATTCTGCCGTTTGTCTTAATCTGTACGGCGCAGCAGCCGTTTCGTCCCACCGAGCTCAGGCGACTGATCCCGGTGGGGCTGCTGGCCGTCTCGCTGGCTATCTCGATTGCCACCGGCACGGCGGGGAGTATGGGGACGCTGTCAATGATTCTCCCGGCGCTAATCTGGTGCGCAATTAGCTACTCGCTGCCCACGACCTGCCTGCTCACGCTGCTGGCCGGGGTGGTTGAGGTGCTGATGGTCGATCAAAAGGCCGGGGGTATCAGCCTGGTGGGGCATGTTCCCCTGATAATCTCGGCCCGTTTGGGGATTGCGTCGATTGCCATTAGCCCGGTGATTGTCGCGGTTAGCGTTCAGGCCATCAATACTCTGGTCAGGCAGCTTTCTCATCAGGTCAGGTACGACTACCTGACCCGCGTATATTCGCGTTTTGGCCTCTACGAGCGGCTAAAAGAGCTGCACGATGGCGAGCGCGATACGCCGCTGAACGTACTGGTTCTTGATATCGACCATTTCAAAAATATCAACGACACCTGGGGTCACGACTGCGGCGACAAGGTGCTGGCGGCATTTGCGGTTCGGGTGCAGAACGTGGTGGGCCAGCGCGGCATCGTGGCGCGGCTCGGCGGCGAGGAGTTTGCGGTCATCATGGCGGGTAAACCGGGCGGCGAAGGCTATCTGCTGGCAGAAGAGATCCGCAAGGAGATAGAGAGTATGCAGGTGGAATGGGGCAGCAAAATGCTCTCTCTGACCGTCAGCGTTGGCCTCAGCTACGGCAAGGCCATGCGCTGGAATATCGTCGATATTTTCGACAAGCTTCTGTCAGAGGCCGACGCCTATCTCTATCAATCGAAAAAAATGGGCCGCAATCGCACCAGCGCCCCGCCGGTCACGGCCATCAGCCAGCCGCTGGCGTCAATCTGATTATTCTGCCGAGAGCTATCGGCAGGGTTATTTCATCGCTTCACTCACAACGAATTTATAAAGTAACGTGATTTATGGCAAAGTCTTCTCTTAAAGCGTATCCGTTCACTTTGTTGAAAAGTGTTCTCATCGTTTCATTACTCTCGCTGATCGTTAGCGTGTTCTGCCTGACGGGGCTGTTTAATTACCAGTCGCATCAGGTCGATGAGGTGGTGAATAAACAGCTGCTGCTCGGCAAGAGTGAATTGATACAGCATAAGCTGGAAGATTTTTTCGACTATCCCCAGCAGGTCAGTAATTTATTACTGCAGTATCTGCAGGGCATCGAAAACAGCACGGCGGATCCCCAGCTTATTCCAGAGATGGTCTATTTAACGGCCCACGCTTTTAATACTACCCCGGCGTTCAAGAGCCTCTCGTGGGCTGAAAGGAACGGCCGCTATTATGCTATTGCGCGCGCCAATCACAGTAACCAAATATATCTTGAGCGCACCCTGGAAGCCAATTCTCAGCGGCTGGTGAAATACAGCGGTATCACCCAGGATTCCAATATCGTCAAGGTCAACGAGAGCTTCAGCGTTCAGCAGCAGCCGTGGTTTAGCGCAGCCCGGCGGCAAAAGCTGCCGTATTGGCGCACGGAGTATCTGACCGACGGCCCGGTCGTGACGTATCACCTGCCGGTGTACGACCGCCAGGGGCAGTTTCGCGGCGTGGTGACCGGCAAAACGATGCCGACCGATATGAGGGAGTACCTGCACAGCATTCTGCCGGGAAAAAACGACTCGCTGCTGATTGCGGACGACAGGCGCAATATCGTGGTGCAGGTCGGCGCCGGCGCGCTGCTGCAGCAAAACCAGCCCGTGATCCGCCAACTGCTGAAATCGGACGGCCACCAGCGGATGCTGACGTTTCGCGTCGGCGGAGACGAATACCTGGCGACCACGTTTGATGTGCAGGATCGCCAGCATTTACTGAAGTGGAAAGCGGTGCTTATCGCGCCGCGACACGCCGCGATTGCCGAAATGAAAAAGCAGCGGCTGATGATGACCTTCAGCAACATGCTGTTTGTCTTCGCCCTGATGGTGGTGCTGGCGCTGATTATTTCTCACTTCACCGGCACCCTGAAAGAGGTGGTGGGTAAGGTTCGTCTGGGGCTGACCCCGTGGAAAAAAGAGCGTAAGCGCCTGTTCCCGGAGATTGCCAGCCTGGATGAGGCGCTGAATAAGGTGGCTCTGGCGCTACCGGGAACGTTCGAATTTAAGCGCAAGAAGCTGGAGGAGGATGTTGAAACCGGCTTTTTAACCCGCAGCGGTCTGCTGCATACCGAATCGCTGTATGAGAACCGAAACCTGCTGGCAATGGTGCATGTCAGCAACTACAACTCGGTCAAAAACGTGCTGGGCAACGAGCTGGCGCGGCAGTTTATCAAACAGTTTACCCAGCGCCTGCGCGCGATGCTGCCAGAAGGGGCGCTCTGCTGCTGCGACCGGGAAGATCTGTTCATCATCGCGTTTGATGGCATCTACGAGAGTAAGGATGTGACCTATTACTGCTCGCTGCTCTCCTCGGTTTTCCGCCTGACCACGACGGATATGTCCGGCGAATCGCACATCTATACCGGCCACGTGGGAATGGTGATTGAGACGCTGTCGCAGGAGAATATTAGCGAGTGCCTGATGAACGTCAGCCTGGCGCTGCAGCACGCCCAGCTCCAGCGCAACGGCGCCAGCGAGCTCTTCACGCCCCAGATGCGCGAGGAGGAGGTCAATAACCTGCGCCTGCATCAGGCGCTGTGCGACGATCTGCAAACGGAGGGCTTCCACCTGGTTTTGCAGCCGATCGTGCCTTTTGACCCCGAGCTCGCCTGTAATGAAGGCGAATGCCTGATTCGCTGGCAGTCTAACGTGCTGGGCTTTGTCCCACCGGACAAGTTTATTGGCCTGGCGGAAAACACCGGCATGATCGTACCGCTCGGCAAGTGGATCGTCGAAACCGCCTGTCGCGAGCTGGCGATGTTTATCGCCCGCGGCGCGCCTCGGGACTTCAAGCTTCACGTCAATATCTCCGCGGTCCAGCTTCAGCAGCCTGATTTTTCGCATCATCTGCTGGAGTCAATTCATCGTAATGAACTGATGAACAGCAATATCTGCATTGAGATCACCGAAAGCGTGCTGCTTCACGATACCCACAGGATCGTCGAAATTCTGGCCTATTTACGCCGGCTGGGCGTCTCCGTGGCCATCGATGATTTTGGTTCCGGCTACTCAAGCCTCTCCTATCTGCACTCGCTGCCGTTCGATTGCCTGAAAATCGATCGCGGGTTTGTCAGGAACGTCCTTGATGACAAGAAAAGTGAGGCGGTGATCGCATCCGTTCTGATGCTGTCGCAAAGCTTTGATGTTCCCCTGGTCGCCGAAGGCGTTGAAACCGCCGAAATGGGCGCCAAGCTGCGGGAGATGGGCTGCGACCTGGCGCAGGGCTACTACTATTCGCGACCGAAGCCGTTCGATCATTTTGTTCCGCAAGACGGTGTTTTACTCATCAAACCGGAATAACAGGCGCGTTTCAGGGCAGAGCATCTATGCAAATTTTAAAAAAGCAGTTCTCGATTAAGCGCTATCCGCTGTCGTTAACCCACGCCGTTTTGCTGACGCTGCTGGCGACGGTTAGCGTGGTGCTGATCACCGTCTACGCCTTCCTTTACTACGAGGGATACGCCTTTTTTGATGAGGTCAGCGAAAATATCCTCAGCGCCAAAAAGGCGACGATTGAGGCCGCTATCCACGAATATATTGACGTGCCGATCCAGTCCAACGCGATTATCGTGCACGCCATTGGCCGCGAGGAGGGGGACTCCATTGCGGTACGCAGCCTGATTGGCGAAATGGTGAATAACATCAACAACGTTTTTACCGAGAAGCAGTACCTCAACGTGGTCGAGTTTGGCGGGGTAAACGGTGATTTCGTGCAGATCGCCCATGATAAGCACCGCACCCACGACGATTACCTGACCCTCAAAGATGCCGGTACTCACCACAAGCTGATGTCGTTTCATCACCTTAGCCCGGACTCTGCCGTCGAGCAGATCATGGATAACTACGACATCTATCAGCGGGCGTGGTTTACGTCGGCGGAAAAAGATCGCAACCCTCACTGGATAAAGCCTTTTCATGATTATGAATATAATCGGGAGGTTGCCGTCGCGTTTAGCTCGCCGGCGTTTAATCGCCAGGGCAAGTTTGTTGGCGTGGTATCCAGCGAACTGCATCTCAACGAACTCAATAAAAATCTGCAGAAATTTAATCCGTTTCCTGAAAGCATGCTGCTGATTGTCAACGAACACAACCAACTGCTCTCGTCTTCGCTTCCGGCTTTGTCCCAGGCCATGCTAAAGGATGCTAAGCAGTCAGAGGTCGTGCTGCCAACTCTGGATAAAACCGGTATACCGGTCATTAGCGCAGTCAATAAAGCGCTGCCGCGTCCCCTGCAGAGCGGTTTTCGCTCGATTGAGATCGATGGCGATAGCTACTATGTCGACGTCTTCGCCATCCACGACCGCCAGTCGCTGCTGAAACTGAAGGGCATTATCATCAGCCCCGCCAGGGTGCTTACCCACTCGGTGGTGAAGTACTTGATGATGACGATGGGGATGCTGTTTATCGTTCTGACCTCCGGTTTGCTGATTGTTTTCCTGGTTCTGTCGCGGGTGGCCAAGCCGCTGCAGGAGATCGTGCGTAAAGCTGACCGGCTAGCGACCCACCGCTGGACGCCGCCGGACAATAAGCGCCACTTCCCGGAAATTATTTCGCTGGAAACCACCTTTATGGCGCTGTCGCACAAGCTGGCGGAGAGCTTTGAAAGCCAGCGGCAGAAAATTGAAGAAGACAGCATGACGGGGCTTCTCACCCGGGCGGGACTGCTGCAGCAGGAAGCGCTGTACAGCCGGCGAAACCTGGTGGGGCTGGTGCATATCAGCAATATGAACACCATTATTAACTCCCTGGGAGCGGAGTACGGCGATACCTTTATCAACGAGTTCGTTAGCCGCCTGCGGAGCCTGCTGCCGACGGACACGCTGATCGCCCGGGATAAAGTCGATAAGCTGATTCTGGCGTTCCCGGGAATTAATCAGCAGAAGGACTACCAGCGCTACCGCGATATGCTGTCCCAGCTGTTTATTGGCGAAGGTCTGGACCAGCATCCTTCGGGCAAGAAATACGTCTATACCGGTAACGTGGGCATGGTCATGACCGAGGTCACCAGCGAAAACATCACTCAGGTGCTGCAGGAAGCCTGGATCACGCTAAAACATGCGCAGAAGCAGGGTAACGGCGTCATTTCGCTGTTTGCCAGCGAAATGCGCGAGCATGAGCTCTACAACATCCGCCTGCATGAGCATCTTAGCGATGCGATACATCATCATGAATTCCATCTGGTGCTGCAGCCGATTATCGATCAGGGAGATGAAGAGCACTGCCGCGAGGGCGAGTGCCTGATTCGCTGGCACTCGAAGGCGCTGGGCAACGTGCCGCCGGATCGCTTTATTCCGCTGGCGGAGGAGACCGGACTCATTATTCCGCTGGGGAAATGGGTGATCGAAGAGGCCTGCCGGGAGCTGGCGGCGATGATCGCCCGCGGCGCGCCGAAGGATTTTGTTATCTATATCAACGTCTCGGCGATCCAGCTGCTGCAGCAGGACTTTGCCTGGCATTTGATGGACTCGATTCGCCGCAGCGGTTTGATAAACGCCAACGTGTGCATTGAAATTACCGAGCGCGTGCTGACCAGCAACGTGCAGCGCATCAGCAAGATGCTGAACTATCTGCGCCGCCACGGGATCGCCATTGCGCTCGACGACTTTGGCGCGAACTTCTCCAGCCTTTCGTATCTGCATACGCTGCCCTTCGACAGCATCAAAATTGACAGGCACTTTGTCAGCGGCTATTTGGGGGATGATAAAGCCAAATCGGTGATTAACTCCCTGATTGTGCTTGCCCGCGGTTTTAAAGTGCCGCTGATTGCCGAGGGCATCGAAGACGAAAGCGTGAAGCTGCAGCTGCAGCAGCTGGGCTGCCAGAAAGCGCAGGGATACTATTTCCACCGTCCGGCGGAGTTTTCCAGCTTCCGCTGCGATACGGGTTCGTTCTATTACCAGCACGCTAAGCCGGAGGACGAATCGCGCTGAAATAACCGCCGGGCGGGAGAGATAAAAGCGCGAGGCTGATACATAATTCACTCTGCGCTGCACAAAAAGCGGCGCGAATTCGCCGACGAATGCAACGCGAAGAAGCTTTCATTTCGAAGTTAGTGTAGTATGTTCGGCCACGTATATACGGGCGCGTCCGGCATCGGCTGAAGATGGTGAGCGTCTGTTATTTGAAAAGTATCTACAGAACAGCAGGTTAGAGCGTTTTAGCCTGCTGTTTTACAAAGTATACCAGACGCCTGGGAAGGCGACACCTTAAGGAAGCTCAATGAGCGAGAAACTACAGAAAGTGCTGGCCCGCGCCGGCCACGGCTCCCGCCGTGAAATTGAATCTAAAATCGAAGCTGGCCGCGTCAGCGTCGATGGCAAAATCGCCACCCTCGGCGATCGCGTAGAAATTGTCCCTGGTTTAAAAATTCGTATCGATGGTCACCTGATTTCGGTGAAAGAGTCCGCGGAGCAAATTTGCCGCGTTCTGGCCTACTACAAGCCGGAAGGCGAGCTCTGCACCCGCAACGATCCGGAAGGCCGCCCGACGGTCTTCGACCGCTTGCCAAAGCTGCGCGGCGCGCGCTGGATTGCGGTAGGTCGTCTGGATGTGAACACCTGCGGCCTGCTGCTGTTCACCACCGATGGCGAACTGGCGAACCGACTGATGCACCCGAGCCGCGAAGTTGAGCGTGAATATGCCGTGCGCGTGTTCGGTCAGGTCGATGAAGACAAACTGCGCCAGCTGTCCCGCGGCGTGCAGCTGGAAGATGGCCCTGCGGCCTTCAAAACCATCAAATTCACCGGCGGCGAAGGCATTAACCAGTGGTATAACGTCACCCTGACGGAAGGGCGTAACCGCGAGGTTCGTCGCCTGTGGGAAGCGGTTGGCGTTCAGGTTAGCCGCCTGATCCGCGTGCGCTACGGCGACATTCTGCTGCCGAAAGGCCTGCCTCGCGGCGGCTATACCGAGCTGGACCTGGCGCAGACTAACTACCTGCGCGAGCTGGTGGAGCTGCCGGCAGAAACCACGTCTAAAGTGGCGGTAGAAAAAGATCGTCGCCGCGTGAAGGCGAACCAGATCCGCCGCGCGGTTAAACGCCATAGCCAGGTGGGTAGCAGCAATAACCGCCGCTCTGCGGGTCGTGGCAAAGATTGATGTTGACGCGTCCGGCGGCTCCCGCCGGACGCTTATTTTCCCTTCCTGATGTGACTCCTTTCACACTTCCTTATAAAGACAAAAAACAGGAAATGCCCGGACAAATAACGCAAAGTGAAGCGGCGGCGAACGCCATATACTGGCAACACTGATTACAAAAACAGGTAGCCAAAAATGGATACAGCAGGAAAACTATCGGCCAGCTATGTGGTTATCGGCGTTAAAGAGAAAATAGGTTACGGCTTCGGCGACTTTGCTTCTAATTTATCATTTGGTTTCGTCTCGCTGTTTTTACTCTTCTTCTATACCAATATTTATGGCATTAGCGCGGTGCAGGCCAGTCTGATATTTGTTATTGCCCGAGTCATTGATGCTATTTTTAATATCCTGATTGGTTTGGCGATTGATAAAACGCACAGCCGCTACGGTAAGCTGCGTCCCTGGTTATTATACGGTTCGATTCCGCTGGGCTTTCTGACGGTGCTGTGCTTCGTGCCGTTTGGCGGCGAAGCGAAATTCTACTTTGCCTTAATCTCTTATACGATATATTGCCTGGCATATACGGCGGTCAATACGCCGTACTCGGCGCTGACCAACCGCCTGACGCAGCATGAAGCCTCGCGTTCGTCGTTGTCGGTATATCGCTTCGTATTGGCGATCGTCGGCTATTTAATTGTTTCGACGACCGCCGACCTGCTAATTTCGCCGTTTACGGATAAACAGACGGGCTACGTTTTCGCGGTTTCGTGCTTTGCGCTGCTGGCCACTTTTCTGTTCCTCGCCTGTTTTGGCATGACCAAAGAGCGGGTGGGCGAAGACGAGGATGAGGCGCCTGCGCCGACGCTGCGCGAGATGCTGCGTGCGGTAACGGGCAATACACCGCTGCTTAACCTGTCGCTGTTTACGGTGTTCTTCTATATTGCCTATACCGTCTGGATGGCGATAGCGATCTACTTTATTAAATATATCATTGGCAGCGAAGGCTATACCGCGACCTTCTTTTTGATTCAGTCAGCTGCGTATATCGTCGGTACGGTTATTTCTGAAAAAGTTATTGCCCTGATGGGTAAAAAGAGAATGACGCTGATTGCTCTGGGGATTGGTATCCTGGGGGTGATGATGCAGTATTTTGTGGCCGGAAATAACCTGTGGCTGATTATGACCGGAGTGTGCCTGTATAGCATTACGCTGGGGATGGGTTTTGTGGCGATGTGGTCGATGATTGCCGATACCGTAGAATATGCCGAATGGCATCACGGCGTGCGCAGTGAAGGCGCGATCTACGGCTTCTTTAATTTCATCACTAAAATCGCGATGGCGATTGGCGGCGGCTGCGCGGGATGGATGCTGGACTATTATCATTATGACGCAGGGAATATCACGGCGAGCGCGATTAACGGGATTAATATTTTGATGACATTATTCCCCGGCGCCATGTTTGCCCTCAGCGCCATATTTGTGGCGTGCTATTCGCTGGATGAAAAAACCTACCGCGATATTGTCCATAAAATTAGCCTGCGCAAGCAGAATGCGCTGTAACCTCAGGGAGCCAGAGAGATGAAGAGTGAATTTAATACCGTGATTGCGGCCATGACGGCAGAGGAAAAAGTGGCGCTGCTGACCGGCAGCGGCCTGTGGCGCACGGCATCGCTGCCGCAGCATGGTATCAACGATATCGTGATGACCGACGGAACCTACGGCGTGCGCTACAGCAGCGCACAAATCGACGGCAGCGAAAAGTGGAGCATGGATGACTTTATTTCGGTCATCACCCAAACCGCTGACCAGGTCAGCGCGGAGGAACCGGCGGCAAAAGGCGGCAGCGAAGCGCTGTTCAGCGCCTCACTGCCGGCAACCTGCTTTCCTAACGGCTCCAGCTTAGCCTGTAGCTGGGACGTGGAGCTGGTCTATCAGATGGGCCAGGCGCTGGGCCGCGAATGTCAGCAGATGGGGGTCGGGATCCTGCTGGGGCCCGGCATCAATATCCGCCGCACGCCGCTCGCCGGCAGGGGCTATGAATACTATGCCGAAGATCCGGTTGTCTCCGGCGATATTGCCGCAGCGCTGATCAACGGCCTGCAGCACGAAGGGGTAGGCGCCAGCCTCAAGCATTTTGCCGCCAATAATTCTGAATATCGCCGTACCGAGATGGATTCGATAATCGAAGAGCGGGCGCTGCGTGAAATCTACCTCGCCGGATTCCAGCGGGCGATAGCGAAATCGCAGCCGTGGACGGTGATGTCCTCCTACAACCGCCTCAACGGCGTACAGACTTCGCAGGATCCCTTTTTACTCACCCAGGTACTGCGGGATGAGTGGGGATACGACGGGCTGGTGATGTCCGACTGGTACGGCATCAAGGACCGCCCGGCGTCGCTGCTGGCGGGCAACGATCTGGCGATGCCGGAAACCCGCCGCGACAAGCGGACGCTGCTGGCGGCGATCGAGTCAGGAGAGGTGCCTCTGGCGGTGGTCGACCGCGCCTGCCGGAGAATGCTGGCGCTGCTGGAAAAGGTGCAGCGCCACCGTCGCCCGGAGACCCGGGCCGACTTCACGGCCCATCACCAGCTGGCGCAGCAGCTGGCCGGCGAGTCAATCGTCCTGCTGAAAAATGAAGATAACCTCCTGCCGCTGACCCCGGAGCGCAGCCGGCGGATTGCGGTATTGGGCAAGCCGGCGCAGGAGCCGGTGATTCAGGGATCGGGCTGTGCCACCACGGTACCCTATCTGTTGGATCGTCCGCTGGACGAGATCTTCGATCTGGCGGGCGACGACTTTACCGTGACCTGGGCCGTTGGCGCTCCGGATGACGAGCGCTGCGATGAACAGGCGCTGGCCCAGGCGCGTGCGGTGGCGCAGGAGGCGGACGTGGCGGTTATATTCGTCAGTACCGCGGTGGGTGAGGATGGCGAAAACGGCGACCGTCATGATTTAAACATCCTCGCGGTACACGAACGGCTGATCCGCGAGGTGGCGGCGGTGCAGCCCAACGTGGTGGTGGTGCTGGCCAATAGCGATGCGGTGGTGATGCCGTGGCTGGCGGAGTGTAAAGCGCTGCTGGAAACCTTCTTCGCCGGACAGGGCATGGGGCGGGCGGTGGCGGAAATTCTCTTCGGCCAGCGTAACCCCTGCGGTAAACTGACGGTGACGGTGCCGAATACGCTGGAAGAGACGCCGGCGTGGCTCAACTACCCGGGAGAGAACCTGCGTCATCATTACGGCGAAGGGCTGTTTGTCGGCTATCGCTACTATGACAAACGCCGGATGACGCCGCTGTTCCCGTTTGGCTTTGGCCTCAGCTACAGCCGGTTTACCTACGGCCAGGCCGAACTTTCCGCCTCTCGGGTCGGGCCTGACGAGACGCTGACCGTCTCGTTCACCCTGACCAACGACGGCGATCGGGCGGGGAAAGAGATCGCGCAGCTGTACGTCAGCGCGCCGGACGGTGAGCTGATCCGCGAGGATCGGGCGCTGAAGGCGTTCTGTAAAGTGGCACTTGCCCCCGGCGAGAGCCGTCGCGTCAGCCTGCAGCTGCCGATTGCCGACCTGGCCTGCTATCATCCAGGGCTTTCGGACTGGGTTATCACTCCGGGCCTCTGGCAGGTGCGGATTGGCGGCTCTTCGCGCGATCTGCCTCTCGTCGCCGACGTCGAAGTGGCCACTGCGCCGCGCTACGTGCCGCTGCGGGACGACAATTCGCTGCAGCAGCTGATCCAGCAGCCCGAGGCGCTTGACCGGGTGGTTGCCCTGATTGCGCGCAAGAGCCAGCTGCCGCCGGCGCAGATCCGCGAGAGGCTGATCCAGCTGGCGCCGGATCTCTTCTGCGGCCTGCTGATCGCCCTGACGGAGTTTTTGGCGCTTGATATCGACAGCGATGAGCTGAATCGCGTCCTTGCCGGGCGCGAATAACCGCCCGACTACAGGAGATGGCGCATGTTTCCCTTTTCAGTCACTCACCCCCGTTCAGCGACGGAAGCCGGGCGGCATACGGTGAACAGCGGCTACGAGCTGATTGCTTTTGATGCCGAGAAGCTGAACGCGTTTGCCGCCGAGGTACGCTACTGCGAACCGCACTGGCACCCGGCGCCGGAGCTGATAACCGTGCTGACGGGACGCTTCGCTATCGTTGTCGGCCAGCAGAGCGTGGAGCTGGCTCAGGGAGACATGCTGTACATCAACGCCGAGGCGGTGCATTCGCTGTGCGCGGAGGAGCCCGGCAGCCAGCTGGTGACCGTGCAGTTTTCACCGGGCCTGTTCGATGAGCTCCATCCCGCGCCGGTGCTGAGCTGGTGCACCGCGGGGCGCGGCGGCAGCGAGGCCGATGGCGTCGTGCGTCAACGGCTCCTGAGCTTGCTCAGCCAGCTGATTGACAACCGCGCCCCGTTCCAACGCATCGCGACTATCTATCTCCTGCTCGATGCGCTGACGCTGGCGGGGGACGCGGTGCCGCAGGCGGAAAGCTCCCTGCGCGAAGAGGCGATGATAAAGAAAGGCATCGACTTTATTAACCAGCACTTTGACCAGCCGCTGACCCTCAGCGAGGTGGCGAGCCGCAGCGGAATGAGCTATTCGTGGTTTTCGCGGCTGTTTAAGAAGGTGAGCCGGCACAACTTCAAGGAGTATCTGACGCTGGTGCGGCTGAATAAGGCGAAGACGCTGCTGCGCGATACCCGCACGCCGATCACCGAAATTAGCCATAGCTGCGGCTTTCAGGAGCATAAGTACCTGATTGCCGCCTTCAAAAAATACTGCGGGCTGACGCCGACAGAATACCGTAAGCGCTTTATTTCCCGACAAAACAGCGTCGAAAGCGTGCTGGCTCAGGGCGAGGATTGCCTGTGTCTGGCGCTAAACGGCGCGCTGCTGGAGAGGCTGGCGCTTAGTAGTCAATGCCCATCTGCGCCTTAATGCCGGCGTCAAAGGCGTGCTTAACCGGGCGTAATTCGCTGACGGTATCGGCAAGCTCCACGATGTCGCGATGGCAGCCGCGGCCGGTGATAATCACCGTTTGCTGCGCCGGGCGACGGCGCAGCGCGCTAAGCACCTCTTCAAGCGGCAGATAGTCATAGGCCACCATATAGGTTAGCTCGTCGAGCAGAACCATATCGAGACTCTCGTCTGACAGCATGCGCAGAGCGTGCTGCCACACGGCGAGGCAGGCGGCGGTATCGCTTTCGCGATCCTGGGTATTCCAGGTGAAGCCGGTCGCCATTACCTGAAATTCGACGCCGTGCGGCTCCAGCAGGTTGCGTTCGCCGTTCGGCCAGGTGCCCTTAATGAACTGGATCACGCCGGCCTTTTTGCCGTGCCCGATGGCGCGGGTAACGGTACCAAAACCGGCGGTGGTTTTACCTTTGCCGTTGCCGGTAAAGACGATAATAATTCCGCGTTCTTCCTGGGCTGCCTCGATTCGGGCGTCGACCTTCTCTTTTACCCGCTGCTGGCGTTCGCGGTGGCGTTCTTCACTCATTGTGCAATTCCTGGTTTGCGCCCCGGTTGGGCATCGAAGGTCATTCCCGTTTTGCGACGGCTATCGTCGCCCATCAGCCATAAATAAACCGGCATGATATCGGCGGGGGTCTTAAGCTTTTGTGGATCTTCCGTCGGGAAGGCGCTGGCGCGCATTTGCGTGCGCGTGCCGCCCGGATTGATGCAGTTAACCCGCAGGTGGCGGCTCTGATACTCCTCCGCCAGCACCTGCATCATCCCTTCGGTGGCAAATTTTGACACCGCGTAGGCGCCCCAGTTGGCGCGACCCTGACGACCTACGCTTGATGAGGTGAAAACCAGCGAACCGGACTCGGACTTGAGTAATAAAGGAAGCAGCGCCTGGGTCAGCATAAAGGTACCGTTGACGTTGACCTGCATAACCTGCTGCCAGACTTCCGGCTTCTGCTCGTCCATCGGGCAGACGTCGCCGAGCAGACCGGCGTTGTGCAATACGCCGTCGAGGCGCGGGTAGTGGACGCTTATCTGCTGTGCCAGCTGCTGGCACTCCTGCGGGGTGCAGGTGAGCAGATCGAGCGTAAACCAGGGCGCCGGGATCCCGCCGTCCTGCTCAATTTCCTGCGCCACGCGGCGCAGCTTCTCTTCGTTACGGCCGACCAGGATAACGCTGGCGCTGTAGCGGGAGTAGGTCAGCGCGGCTTCGCGTCCGATCCCGTCGCTGGCGCCGGTCACCAGGATGATGCGATCTTTCAATAAATGATTCTGCGGCTGATAGTGCACGGTGACTCCTTGGGTGACCTGCTGACGGGTCACGCTTTCTCTTCGGTCGTTCACTTTTGCGTTTTATGCCTGAAACGGCCGGGTAATGCAATCGGCGAAGCGGAAACTCTTTGCGGAATTAATATCTTGCAACGATTTCATCGTCGCTGAAAAAAACAAGAAGGCGCCTCGCACAGGACACAAAGCGCAGAGACTTCCCGGCAAAGGCTGATGTACACTGTGCTTCAACGTCAGTGGTTTACACAAGGTGAAAACGTGGAATTACTTGCTCAATATGGCTTATTTTTGGCCAAAATCGCGACTGTTGTCGTCGCTATTGCGGTTATCGCCGCAATTATCGTTAACCTCGCTCAGCGTAAGAAACAGCGCGGGGAGCTGCGGGTCACCAACCTTAGCGAGCAGTATAAAGAGATGCGGGAGGAGCTTGCGGTAGCGCTGCTCGATGGCCCGCAGCAGAAGCTTTGGCATAAAGCGCAAAAGAAAAAGCTCAAGCAGGAAGCCCGGGCCGCGAAGGCGAGGGCGAAGCTCGGTTCGACGGAGCCAAACGGCAAACCGCGCGCCTGGGTGCTCGACTTTAAAGGCAGCATGGACGCCCACGAGGTGAGCAGCCTGCGCGAAGAGATCACCGCCGTGCTGGCAACGGCAAAAGCGCGCGATCAGGTCATTATCCGCCTGGAAAGCCCCGGCGGCGTGGTGCACGGCTACGGGCTGGCCGCCTCGCAGCTGCAGCGCCTTCGCGACAAGCAAATTCCGCTGACGGTGGCGGTAGACAAAGTTGCCGCCAGCGGCGGCTACATGATGGCCTGCGTGGCCAATAAAATCGTCTCGGCGCCGTTTGCCATTCTCGGCTCCATCGGCGTGGTCGCGCAGATCCCAAACATTAATCGTTTCCTTAAGAACAAGGATATCGATATTGAGCTGCACACCGCCGGGCAGTACAAGCGCACCCTGACGATGCTCGGTGAAAACACCGACGAAGGGCGGCGTAAGTTCCGGGAAGATCTGAACGATACCCATCAGCTGTTTAAAGATTTCGTCCACAAAATGCGGCCGACGCTGGATATTGAGCAGGTGGCGACCGGCGAGCACTGGTACGGCGTTCAGGCGCTGGAGAAAGGGCTGGTCGATGCCGTAGAAACCAGCGATGAGCTGCTGCTGGGGCTGATCGACAGCCACGACGTGATTAGCGTGCGCTATCAGCAGAGGAAAAAGATGTTTGATCGCTTCACCGGCAGTGCCGCTGAAAGCGCCGATCGTCTGCTGCTGCGCTGGTGGCAGCGGGGACAAAAACCGCTGATGTAGGCAAAATAACGCGAGGCCCTGGCCTCGCGTTATCGTTTAGCGCCCTGCAACACACAAGGGCTTAATCGACCAGGTGATATTTTTCAGACAGCGCGTGCGCCAGGTATTTAAACATGTTAAATACCGCCGTGCTCTTCGCCGTAGGCAGACCCTGCTCGTCAAGATAAAACTCGCCGCTAAATACCAGAATGCCGTTGCGCTGAACGACGTCGGTGGCTTCGATCCCGGCTAGCGTATCTTCATGTTCGCGAATAAGTTTATTGGCTTTTTCAAGCAGCGTCTGGCGATCGATGGGTTGGGTTGTACCTTGCATTACGGCCTCCTGTGATTCCTCGCGCAATAGTTTACGCCGCGCGGCGGGCAGGGGCAAATTTTCCATTTATTCTGCAGGGGTACTGACAACGGCCTAAGAAACATGACTTTACTGGCAGGATTCGTTTTTGCATGCTAATAAAGTTGCGTAACGAATTTTATCAGGTACAGTGTGACGCTTTCAGCGATCTGGCAGCAGATTTGCTTGACATTCGGCCAAAAATTATTCGTGCTATGTCGCCTGGCTAGACAAAGTCAGTAAACCCGGCTATCTGGTTTTATGGACGTGAGGCCGGACGTGCAGAGGGTTGATATCCTTCGACGACGACGCAACATATGACGGACGTCGCCAGCGGATGGTGAATCAATGTGCGATGTATTCCTGGATGAATCAAATTAGGTAAAGGTGAATATGGGTAAAGCTCTCGTTATCGTTGAGTCCCCGGCAAAAGCCAAAACGATCAATAAGTATCTGGGTAATGACTACGTGGTTAAGTCCAGCGTCGGTCATATCCGCGATTTGCCGACCAGTGGCTCAGCTTCCAAAAAGAGCGCCGACTCTACCGCCACCAAAGGGGCCAAAAAGCCTAAAAAGGACGAACGTAGCGCTCTGGTCAATCGCATGGGCGTCGACCCGTGGCATGACTGGGATGCGCACTATGAAGTACTCCCGGGTAAAGAAAAGGTAGTTTCAGAACTCAAGCAGTTGGCTGAAAAAGCCGACCACATCTATCTCGCAACTGACCTTGACCGCGAAGGGGAAGCCATTGCATGGCACCTGCGGGAAGTTATCGGTGGTGATGAAAAACGCTACAGCCGCGTTGTATTTAACGAAATTACTAAAAACGCGATCCGTCAGGCTTTTGACAAGCCGGGCGAACTGAACATCGATCGCGTTAATGCCCAGCAGGCGCGCCGCTTTATGGACCGCGTTGTGGGCTATATGGTTTCTCCGCTGCTGTGGAAAAAAATAGCGCGTGGCCTCTCCGCAGGCCGCGTTCAGTCCGTTGCCGTCCGCCTTGTGGTCGAACGTGAACGCGAAATTAAAGCCTTCGTCCCGGAAGAGTTCTGGGAGATTGACGCCAGCACCACGACGCCTGGCGGCGACGCTTTAGCGCTGCAGGTCACGCACAAGAACGATAAGCCGTTCCGTCCGGTTAACCGCGATGAGACCATGTCTGCCGTCGCGCTGCTGGAGAAATCCGGCTACAGCGTGCTGGAACGCGAAGATAAGCCGACCAGCAGCAAGCCGGGCGCGCCGTTCATCACCTCAACCTTGCAGCAGGCGGCCAGCACGCGTCTGGGCTTCGGGGTGAAGAAAACCATGATGATGGCGCAGCGTCTGTATGAGGCCGGCTACATCACCTATATGCGTACCGACTCCACCAACCTGAGTCAGGATGCGCTGAGCATGGTGCGCGGCTACATCGGCGATAACTTTGGTAAAAAGTATCTGCCGGAGAACGCCAACCAGTACGCCAGCAAAGAAAACTCGCAGGAAGCGCACGAAGCAATTCGTCCTTCCGATGTGAACGTGATGGCGGAAGATTTAAAAGGTATGGAATCTGACGCGCTGAAGCTCTATCAGCTGATCTGGCGCCAGTTTGTCGCCTGTCAGATGACGCCAGCGCAGTACGACTCTACCACACTGACGGTGAAAGCCGGCGACTTTAAGCTCAAGGCTCGCGGCCGTACGCTGCGTTTTGATGGCTGGACGAAAGTCATGCCTGCGCTGCGCAAGGGCGATGAAGACCGCGTCCTGCCGGTGGTTAATCAGGGCGACAGCTTAAGCCTGGTTGAACTTAGCCCGGCGCAGCACTTTACCAAACCGCCTGCGCGCTTCAGCGAAGCATCGCTGGTTAAAGAGCTGGAAAAACGCGGTATTGGCCGTCCGTCAACCTATGCGTCGATCATTTCGACTATTCAGGATCGCGGCTACGTTCGGGTTGAAAACCGTCGCTTCTATGCGGAAAAAATGGGTGAGATCGTCACCGATCGTCTGGAAGAGAACTTCCGCGATCTGATGAACTACGACTTTACCGCGCAGATGGAAGACCGTCTCGACCAGGTGGCGAACCATCAGGCCGAGTGGCGGCAGGTGCTGGATCACTTCTTCGGTGACTTTACCGCTCAGCTGGAAACGGCGGAGAAGGATCCGGAAGAGGGCGGCATGCAGCCTAACCCGATGGTGCTGACCAGCATCGACTGTCCGACCTGCGGTCGTCAGATGGGCATTCGTACCGCCAGCACCGGGGTGTTCCTCGGCTGCTCCGGCTACGCGCTGCCGCCGAAAGAGCGCTGCAAAACCACCATTAACCTGGTGCCGGAAAACGAAGTACTCAACGTGCTGGAAGGCGACGATGCTGAAACCAACGCGCTGCGCGCCAAGCGTCGCTGCCAGAAGTGCGGCACGGCAATGGACAGCTACCTCATCGATCCTAAGCGTAAGCTGCATGTCTGCGGTAACAACCCGACCTGCGACGGCTATGAGATTGAAGAGGGCGAGTTCCGCATTAAGGGTTACGATGGCCCGGTAGTTGAGTGTGAGAAATGTGGTTCTGAGATGCACCTGAAAATGGGTCGTTTCGGTAAGTACATGGCCTGCACCAACGACGAATGTAAGAATACGCGCAAAATTCTGCGTAACGGGGAAGTGGCGCCGCCGAAGGAAGATCCGGTTCCGCTGCCGGAGCTGCCGTGCGAGAAATCGGACGCCTATTTTGTTCTGCGTGACGGTGCAGCCGGCGTGTTCCTCGCGGCAAACACCTTCCCGAAATCCCGCGAAACTCGCGCGCCGCTGGTTGAGGAGCTGTACCGCTTCCGTGACCGCCTCGCCGAGAAGCTGCGTTATCTTGCCGATGCGCCGCAGCAGGATCCGGAAGGCAATAAAACGCTGGTGCGTTTTAGCCGTAAAACCAAGCAGCAGTACGTTGCGTCGGAAAAAGATGGCAAAGCGACCGGTTGGTCAGCCTTCTACATCGACGGCAAGTGGACTGAAGCGAAAAAGTAAGCGCCTTACCCCTCAAAAGGGCCGCACTGCGGCCCTTTTCTTTTCCCGTTGATTGCTGAAATCCTTGAAGTTTTGCCGAATTTATTCGGGCTTATAACCGCCTTATTATTTTCCGTTAGCGTCTATACACTGTAGATATAAATGATATAGTGGTTATAGTTAATCCCTTTTTTATTATTAAATCGTCTTACTACATTCTCGTTTCAGGACGCTTTGTGGTGCCAGCGCGGCGAACCGCAGGGGCGGCAGCGGCGCGCAGCCTCTCTGCCGGCAGGCGGCCTGAACGTCAACTGTATCAAGCGAATTCATTTTACGCGTTAACGGATATCAGCCATGAAACTACAGCAACTCCGCTACATCGTTGAGGTTGTTAACCATAATCTAAATGTCTCCTCTACCGCCGAAGGCCTGTATACCTCGCAGCCCGGCATCAGCAAGCAGGTCCGCATGCTGGAAGATGAGCTGGGTATTCAGATTTTTGCCCGCAGCGGCAAGCATTTAACTCAGGTGACGCCTGCCGGTCAGGAGATTATCCGCATTGCCCGCGAAGTGCTGTCGAAGGTTGACGCCATCAAGTCAGTGGCGGGCGAGCACACGTGGCCGGATAAGGGGTCGCTGTACGTGGCGACCACTCATACCCAGGCGCGCTACGCGCTGCCTGGCGTGATTAAGGGCTTTATCGAACGCTACCCGCGCGTCTCGTTGCATATGCATCAAGGGTCGCCAACGCAGATCGCCGAAGCGGTCTCGAAGGGGAATGCCGATTTTGCTATCGCGACCGAGGCGCTGCATCTCTACGATGACCTGGTGATGCTGCCGTGCTACCACTGGAATCGTTCGATTGTCGTGACCCCGGAGCATCCGCTCGCCTCCAGAGGCTCGGTAACGATTGAAGAGCTGGCCCAGTATCCGCTGGTTACCTACACCTTTGGCTTTACCGGGCGCTCCGAGCTCGATACCGCGTTCAACCGCGCCGGCCTGACGCCGCGCATCGTGTTTACCGCTACCGATGCCGATGTCATCAAAACCTACGTTCGCCTGGGGCTGGGCGTTGGGGTTATTGCGAGCATGGCGGTCGATCCGGTGTCCGACCCGGACCTCGTGAAGCTCAACGCCAACGGCATTTTCAGCCACAGCACCACGAAAATAGGTTTCCGTCGCAGCACCTTCCTGCGTAGCTATATGTATGATTTTATTCAACGTTTTGCGCCGCACCTGACGCGCGACGTGGTGGATACTGCGGTGGCTTTACGCTCGAATGAAGATATTGAGGCGATGTTTAAGGATATTAAACTGCCTGAGAAATGATTCGGCTAAATATTCGGCATCCCATCCCCGGGATGCCAATACCTATAATGGACCGTATTTAACATTGTAAACCTCGTATAACTCACAAATTTCATTATTCCTTTTAACAGGGTTGCAATTATACCTACCCCGATCAAATTAACGATTAAAGATAATAATTCTGGGCAAAATTCACTGGATTAATAGAGTGTCCGTAATTAATATTTAACTGTACCTGATAATTTTAACGATTGGTGGTGAAGATATGATAAGTGATATCGATTATATGAAGTTGGCGATGTCACAGGCCGGTGACAAGACGGAAGTGGATCCTGTGTTGAGAAGTCGGGCCTGGGGCGCTGTGTTCATCGGGCTTGCTATGTTCTGGAGTATCGTTGCACTCGTCATCTGTAACGTCTGGATCGTGAGCTAAGCGACACATTTCCGTCTCGCTGAAAATGTCACTTTTATGACAGTAAGAACCTCGGTGTTTATTCCAGTTTAATAAACCAACGGCATTCAGGAGGATATATTTCGCCACGATGGTTTTTAATCAACAATCCATTCCTTTGAACTAATCGTCACTGAACCGGCGATTAGTTCTTTTTCACATTTCGCTACCTGTTACTCTTTCAGCTAATAATATCCCTCCTGAACTCATCTCTTTATAACCACAAAATTCCTGCTGTCTATTTTGGTGCAATATCTTTGATGCGGTTTTGCCGATTTTAGCAATTCGGGTTGTTATCAAAGTGTTATGCCTGGTATGTGTTATCTTTAATATAAACCCTGAGGAGCATCAGGGCATGCCATCCCTGAGATAAAGGAGGAGCTATGTCGTCAACCCTACGAGAAGCCAGTAAGGACGCGCTACAGGTCAATGATAAAACCTACCACTACTACAGCCTCGCGCTGGCCGCTAAAGAACTGGGCGATCTGACCCGGTTACCGAAATCGCTCAAAGTATTGCTGGAAAACCTGCTGCGCTGGCAGGACGGTGACTCGGTCACCGCAGAGGATATCCACGCCCTGGCCGCCTGGCTCAAGCAGGCCCATGCGGATCGGGAGATTGCCTATCGCCCGGCGCGTGTTCTGATGCAGGATTTCACCGGCGTGCCGGCGGTGGTAGACCTCGCCGCTATGCGCGAAGCGGTAAAACGCCTGGGAGGCGATACCGCTAAGGTTAACCCGCTTTCCCCCGTCGATCTGGTGATTGACCACTCGGTGACGGTAGACCGCTTTGGTAACGATGACGCCTTCGAGGAGAACGTTCGCCTGGAGATGGAGCGTAACCACGAGCGCTACGCGTTCCTGCGCTGGGGGCAGCAGGCGTTCAGCCGCTTTAGCGTAGTGCCGCCGGGTACCGGCATTTGCCACCAGGTCAACCTCGAGTATCTCGGCAAGGCCGTGTGGAGCGAAGAGCATAACGGCGAATGGTTTGCCTGGCCCGATACCCTGGTCGGCACCGACTCGCATACCACCATGATTAACGGCCTCGGCGTGCTCGGCTGGGGCGTAGGCGGCATCGAGGCTGAAGCGGCAATGTTAGGCCAGCCGGTCTCGATGCTGATCCCCGACGTCGTCGGCTTTAAGCTGACCGGTAAATTAAGCGAAGGGATCACCGCGACGGACCTGGTGCTCACCGTCACCCAGATGCTGCGCCAGCACGGCGTGGTGGGTAAGTTTGTCGAATTTTACGGCGACGGCCTGGATTCGCTGCCGCTGGCGGACAGGGCAACCATCGCCAATATGGCGCCGGAGTACGGTGCAACCTGCGGCTTCTTCCCGATCGATGCGGTGACCCTCAGCTATATGCGCCTGAGCGGGCGCAGTGAAGAGCAGGTGGCGCTAGTGGAAGCCTACGCCAAAGCGCAGGGCATGTGGCGCCTGACCGGCGATGAGCCGGTATTTACCAGCACCCTGGCGCTGGACATGGGCTCGGTAGAAGCAAGCCTTGCCGGGCCGAAGCGCCCGCAGGACCGCGTCGCGCTGGGTGATGTGCCGAAAGCCTTTGCGGCCAGCACCGAGCTGGAGGTCAACCACGCGCAGAAAGACAAACGGCCGGTCGACTATACGCTGAACGGACAGCAGTATTCGCTGCCGGACGGCGCGGTGGCCATCGCCGCCATTACCTCCTGCACCAACACCTCCAACCCCAGCGTCCTGATGGCCGCCGGCCTGCTGGCAAAACGAGCGGTGGAGCTCGGCCTGAAGCCGAAGCCGTGGGTCAAAGCCTCGCTGGCACCGGGATCGAAGGTGGTTTCTGATTATCTCGCGCATGCGCGACTGACGCCTTATCTCGATACGCTGGGCTTTAACCTGGTGGGATATGGCTGCACCACCTGTATCGGTAACTCGGGTCCGCTGCCGGAGCCGATTGAAGAGGCGATTAAAAAGGGCGACCTGACCGTAGGGGCGGTGCTTTCCGGCAACCGCAACTTCGAAGGGCGCATTCATCCGCTGGTGAAAACCAACTGGTTGGCCTCGCCGCCGCTGGTGGTGGCCTACGCGCTGGCCGGCAATATGAACGTTGACCTCACCCGCGACCCGCTGGGCGTCGGCAAAGACGGTCAGCCGGTCTATCTGAAGGATATCTGGCCGAGCGGCCTGGAGATTGCGCGGGCGGTAGAGCAGGTCTCCACCGAGATGTTCCATAAAGAGTATGCCGAGGTCTTCGAAGGCACGCCTGAATGGAAGGCCATTGGCGTCGAGCGTTCGGATACCTATGACTGGCAGAGCGACTCAACCTATATCCGCCTGTCGCCGTTCTTCGATGAGATGGGCGTTGAGCCCAAACCGGTAGAGGATATTCGCGGCGCGCGGATTCTGGCGATGCTCGGCGACTCGGTGACCACGGATCATATCTCGCCTGCGGGAAGCATCAAGGCGGAAAGCCCCGCCGGACGCTATCTGCAAAACCGCGGCGTTGAGCGTATCGACTTTAACTCCTACGGATCCCGGCGCGGTAACCACGAGGTGATGATGCGCGGGACGTTCGCCAACATCCGTATTCGTAACGAAATGGTGCCGGGCATTGAGGGCGGCATGACCCGACACCTGCCGGGCAGCGAGCCGGTGGCGATTTATGACGCGGCCATGCTCTACAAGGATGAGGGGACGCCGCTGGCGGTGGTTGCCGGGAAAGAGTACGGCTCCGGCTCCAGCCGCGACTGGGCGGCGAAGGGCCCGCGTCTGCTCGGCGTGCGGGTGGTGATCGCCGAATCCTTTGAACGTATTCACCGTTCTAACCTGATCGGCATGGGGATTTTACCGCTGGAGTTCCCGCAGGGCGTAACCCGCAAAACGCTGGGGCTCACCGGTGAAGAGCGGATTGATATCAGCCAGCTGCAGGCGTTAGAACCCGGCGCAACGGTGCCGGTGACCCTGACGCGGACGGACGGGAAGCAGGAGGTGATTGCCTGCCGCTGCCGTATCGATACCGCCACGGAGCTGACCTATTATCAGAACGACGGCATTCTGCACTATGTGATCCGCAATATGCTGTAAAAAAAAGGGCCAGCAATCGCTGGCCCTGAATTTATCCTGCCGAATCAGTTATTCAGCAGATGCCCCATCTTGGCGGCTTTGGTATCCAGATAGTGGGCATTTTTCGGATTGCGTCCGACGATCAGCGGCACGCGTTCCACGATATTGATCCCGGCTTCGGTCAGAATTTCTACTTTTTTCGGGTTGTTGGTCAGCAGGCGGACGCGTTCAACGTTCAGCAGCTTGAACATATCAGCACACAGCGTAAAGTCGCGCTCGTCGGCGGCAAAGCCGAGCTGATGGTTCGCTTCTACGGTGTCGTAGCCCTGATCCTGTAAGGCGTAGGCGCGGATTTTGTTTAACAGGCCAATGTTGCGGCCTTCCTGACGATGGTACAGCAGGATCCCGCGACCCTCTTCGGCGATGTGCGACAGCGCCGCTTCCAGCTGAAAACCGCAATCACAACGCAGGCTGAAAAGGGCATCGCCCGTCAGACACTCAGAGTGTACGCGAGCCAGGACGGGCGCCTGGCCCGAAATATCGCCGAAAACCAGCGCGACATGATCCTGCCCGGTTGCCAGTTCTTCAAAACCCACCATCAGGAAATCGCCCCATGGGGTTGGCAGTTTGGCTTCTGCCACACGTTTAAGCTGCATGTGATTCTCCAGACTTTGTCAGCACCTGAATGTGCTTTCTGTTTGCCGCTATTTTGCCACAATGCCGTGAGGTTCTCCTAATTACGCACTGCTGCCTGCGCGTAAAGCGCACAAACGAACCACTTTCCGTTATGATAGTCGGCAGAAAGGATTAAGGAGATGAAATGCTGTCGATTGCCAGACGAACCGCCACCGGTGCGGCACTATTAATGATTATGCCCGCAGTGGTTTGGCTCACCGGCTGGAAGTGGCATCCTGGACTTCCGCAGCAGGGGTTAAAGCTGCTGTACTGGGTTACCGAGAGCGTGACTCAGCCGTGGGGCATCATCACCCATACGATCCTTTGCGGCTGGTTCCTGTGGTGCCTGCGCTTTCGCCTGCGGGCCGCGGTGGTGCTGTTTATGATTCTGGCCGCGGCTATTTTGCTCGGACAGGGCAT
This sequence comes from Klebsiella terrigena, assembly GCF_006539725.1. Classification (GTDB taxonomy): domain Bacteria; phylum Pseudomonadota; class Gammaproteobacteria; order Enterobacterales; family Enterobacteriaceae; genus Klebsiella; species Klebsiella terrigena. The sequence goes on from NZ_BJNO01000011.1 coordinate 38,284, forward strand.
TAAGTCCTGGATCAAAGGCCAGGTGCAGGAGCCGCGTCCCTTCGTTATCTGGCTGGAAAAAACGCAGCAGGTTCCGGTCGATCAATTCTACGCGTTAAAACGCAAAGAACGCGCTAAACTGGTGCATGAACAGCTGGTTCAGGAGCAGGGGATCCCTAAATTCCTGCGCAAACACTGGCAGAAAGAGACCGGTTTTGCTTTTCCATCCGGACACACCATGTTTGCGGCCAGCTGGGCGCTGCTCGGCGTGGGGCTGCTGTGGCCGCGCCGCCGTTGGCTGACCATTGCGCTGCTGATGGTCTGGGCCACCGCGGTGATGGGGAGCCGTCTGGCGCTGGGAATGCACTGGCCGCAGGATTTGCTCGTTGCCACGCTTATCTCCTGGCTGCTGGTGACGCTGGCCACCTGGCTGACCCAGCGGCTGTGTGGCCCGCTGACGCCGCCTGGGGAAGAGACGCAGGATATTAAGAAACGGACGCAATAACGGGGCTAACGTTGTTTTTCGCGCCATACGGCCCCATATCCTGCAGTGGTGTCGTGCTTTTCCATTCCACCGCTGCAGCGAAAATGATACTTTATAGGGCTGAACGCGGGATTTTTTCGCGCAACCCACATAACGGGAAGTAGTGTGAAATATTTACTCATTTTCTTACTGGTACTCGCGATCTTCGTCATCTCCGTGACGCTGGGTGCGCAAAATGACCAACTGGTTACGTTCAACTATTTACTCGCACAGGGTGAATTCCGTATTTCAACGCTGCTGGCGGTGCTCTTCGCGGCAGGGTTTGCTATTGGCTGGCTGATTTGCGGCCTTTTCTGGCTGCGGGTTCGCGTCTCGTTGGCTCGCGCCGAGCGCAAAGTTAAGCGCCTTGAGCATCAGATTGCGCCAGCGGGCGTAGCGCCAGTCGACGCAGGTACCCCTGCGGTGAAGGAATAATCGTTTATGCTGGAGTTGTTGTTTCTGCTTTTGCCCGTAGCCGCCGCGTACGGCTGGTATATGGGGCGCAGAAGTGCACAACAGTCCAAACAGGACGACGCTAGCCGCCTGTCACGTGATTATGTGACCGGGGTTAACTTCCTGTTGAGCAATCAGCAGGATAAAGCCGTGGATCTGTTCCTCGATATGCTGAAAGAGGATACCGGCACCGTTGAAGCTCACCTGACTCTCGGCAACCTGTTCCGCTCCCGCGGCGAGGTTGACCGGGCTATCCGCATTCACCAAAGCCTGATGGAAAGCGCCTCGCTGACCTACGATCAGCGCCTGCTTGCCGTGCAGCAGCTGGGACGTGACTATATGGCCGCCGGCCTGTATGACCGCGCGGAGGACATGTTCAAACAGCTGGTGGATGAAACCGATTTTCGCCTCAGCGCGCTGCAGCAGCTGCTGCAGATTTATCAGGCCACCAGCGACTGGCAGTCCGCCATTGATGTAGCCGAACGTCTGGTGAAGCTCGGCAAAGAGAAGCATCGCGGCGATATCGCCAACTTCTGGTGCGAGCTGGCGCTGCAGCAGATGGCAAACAGCGATATGGAAAAGGCCATGTCGCTGTTGAAAAAAGGCGCCGCGGCCGATCGCAACAGCGCCAGGGTGTCGATCATGATGGGCCGGGTGTGGATGGAAAAGGGCGATTATCCGAAGGCGGTCGAAAGCCTGGAACGGGTGATCAATCAGGACAAAGAGCTGGTCGGCGAGACCCTCGAAATGCTCCAGACCTGCTACCAGCAGCTGGGTAAAATCGACGAGTGGGAAGCGTTTCTCCGCCGCTGCGCCGATGAAAATACCGGCGCGACCGCCGAGCTGATGCTGGCGCAGATCCTCGAGCAGCGCGAGGGGATTGAAGCCGCCCAAAGCTACGTCACCCGTCAGCTGGAGCGCCATCCGACGATGCGCGTTTTCCATAAGCTGATGGACTACCACCTTAACGAAGCGGAAGAGGGGCGCGCGAAAGAGAGCCTCGGCGTGCTGCGCAATATGGTTGGTGAGCAGGTACGCAGCAAGCCGCGATACCGCTGCCAAAAATGCGGCTTTACCGCCCACAGCCTCTACTGGCACTGCCCGTCCTGCCGCTCGTGGTCCACCATCAAACCGATTCGCGGCCTTGACGGCCAGTAAGATTTAAAAAAAGCCCTTCTTTAGTTACAACATCCTGATGGTTTTTTGCACCGCGCCGTCGTTGGGCCATTGCGCCGCCATCGTCCGGCAGGTGCTGAAACGCAGCCTGTTATTTTCCCCTTATCGCAGGTAGAATGCTGCCCGTTTACCTTTTTTGCGCCGAGCCCGGCGCCCATCAACAATTAAGGTCTGGTCATGACGTCTACTGCTACATCTTCTTCTCGCGTTGTCACATCCTCTCCCGTTGTTGTGGCTCTCGATTATGATAACCGCGATAAGGCGCTGGCGTTCGTCGACCGCATCGATCCGCGGGACTGCCGCCTCAAGGTTGGCAAAGAGATGTTTACGCTGCTGGGGCCGCAGTTTGTCCGCGATTTGCACCAGCGTAATTTCGAAGTTTTCCTCGATCTCAAATTTCACGATATCCCTAACACCACCGCGCATGCCGTTGCGGCGGCGGCCGAGCTTGGCGTCTGGATGGTCAACGTCCATGCCAGCGGCGGCGCGCGGATGATGACCGCAGCGCGCGAAGCCCTGCTGCCGTTTGGCAAAGATGCGCCGCTGCTGATTGCCGTCACCGTGCTGACCAGCATGGAAGCCGGTGATTTGCAGGAGCTGGGTATTACGCTCTCTCCGGCCGACCATGCGGCCAAGCTGGCGGCGCTGACCCAACGCTGCGGCCTTGATGGCGTCGTCTGCTCGGCGCAGGAAGCGGCGCGCTTCAAACAGGAGCTGGGCCAGGCCTTTAAGCTGGTGACCCCCGGCATTCGTCCCGAGGGCAGCGATGCGGGCGACCAGCGCCGCATTATGACGCCGGAGCAGGCGCAGGCCGCGGGCGTGGACTATATGGTTATCGGCCGTCCGGTGACGCAGTCTGCCGACCCGGCGGCGACCTTACGCCAGATTAATGCATCGCTGAACAAGGGGGCCTAATGACCGATTCTAACAGCCGTCTGGTTTACTCGACGGAGAGCGGACGTATCGATGAGCCGAAGCAGGTTGTCGAGCGCCCTAAAGGCGATGGCGTGGTGCGTATTCAGCGCCAGACCAGCGGCCGTAAAGGTAAGGGCGTATGCCTGATCGTCGGCATTGACGCGGACGATGACGCGCTGGCGAAGCTGGCCGCTGAGCTGAAAAAGAAATGCGGCTGCGGCGGATCGGTAAAAGAGGGGGTGATTGAAATTCAGGGTGATAAGCGCGACCTGATAAAATCGCTGCTCGAAGCTAAGGGCATGAAGGTCAAGCTGGCCGGCGGCTGATAATAACAACAGGGCCACGGTAAATACCGTGGCCCTGATTTTTTCCGGTGCGTAAGTCAGAAAATCTGCGAGCAGTTATTTTTTATTTGAACTGATTTAAAACTTATTTACCTACCTGGTGACCGATAATCCCGCCGACCGCTGCGCCGCCCAGAGTACCCAGGGTGCTGCCGTCGGTTAATACCGCGCCGCCCAGCGCGCCAGCACCGGCGCCAATGGCGGTATTACGATCGCGTTTTGACCAGTTAGAACACGCGCTCAGGGACATTACCACTGTTACAGCCAGAACTGCTGCAGCCATTTTTTTGCTCATTGAAGTCATCATATTTTTCTCCTGAATAATCTATTCATGGATACAACTTCCTTTAAAGCATAGCGTGAACTATGCGTTAAGGGCTATTCCATGAAGTTTAGTTGCGCAGGTGTTACTTTAATCACGCGGGTGATAGTCACTTCCTGTTATATCGCTAACAATAATTCTACTTTTTTTAAACTTTACCGGCAGGTAAAAAGTCTGAATTGGCGGCTCAGAATACTCTCAGACGTGGGGCGGTGCGGCCTGCGCCCACCTGAGTGGGCGACGAAGAAAGGAATAGAAGAAGGGGGCAGATCAGGCGACGTTGACGATATCGACGGTTAAACCGCTGTCAGCCAGCTGCTGACGAGCGGTATCGTGCAGGTTGCTATCGGTAATGATGCGATCAAAGCGCCCAACCGGACCGAGCGGGTAAGGGTGTACGACGCTGAATTTTGAACTGTCGCTGAGCACAATGGCCTCGCAGCCTTTCTCCAGCACCGCGTTAACCACGTCCGCCCGCATCATATCCCGCCCGGTAAACCCGGTCTCAAGCTGCCAGCCGTCGATGCCAATGAACGCTTTGCTGAAATGAACCTGCTGGATAAACTGCCGGGTCAGCGGACCGACCATGCTCTCGCTACGTTTCTGGTAGATCCCGCCGAGGAGGATCACCTCGCCAGGCGTCTCTTTCAGCAGATGAGCAATATAGCTGCTGACGGTAATGATGGTGATATCGCCACGCTCGGCAAGCGTCCGGGCGAGCAGGGCGTTGCAGCTACCGTTTTCGATAAATACCGTCTCGCCGGACGAAACCCGCTCAGCGGCCCGCATAGCCAGCTCACGCTTAATGGCGAAATAGGTCATCATGCGGGTTTCTACGTCCTCGCTATCCAGCGGCACGGCAAAACCGTGGGTACGACGCAGATAGCTCTGCTTTTCCAGCAGATTCAAATCCTGACGTACGGTCACTTCAGAGACACCGGTCATTCTCGCGAGATCGGCCACGCTCATGCGGCCTTTATCGATGACCATTTGCAAAATACTTTGTTGTCGGGCGTTCATAGCAACATCACAGTTAGGGGGCTATTTTACGGGCAATCGACGCTGTACGGTCGGCTGCGGCGCGAAGGGCTGTCAGATTTCCCAGGGGGCTTTCGGCTGACCGGGCTTGCTTTCCGGCTCATCGTTAGCAAGAGCCTGCAGCTCCGCCTTGAGGATCTCCAGATTATGAATCGCGGAGTGATAGTCTCCGGCAACCAGAATATCCAGCACGGTATCGATACGTTGGGCGAGCAGGCGGGCATTCAGATCAGACATAGTATTATCCTGGTTACAAAAGCGAATGAAATCAATGATGCAAAAAACGGATGCAAAAGAGAAGTGAAAAGATCGCACAACCTATCTCATCGGGAGGTTTTTAGCGCAGGCGCGGGCGGGGAACGGGGATTGGCTAAAAGAACGGCTCCCTGAGTCGGGAGCCGCTGAGGGGCAATATCAGGCGAACGGCCGGGCAATCACGCTGCGCGTTTCCATTCTGACTTCGGCAATCTTGACGTCGATAACGTCGGTCACCTTGTAGACGGTTTCACCTTTAATCTGCACGGTGCCGTTTTCCTGGCTGCAGACCAGCTCATCGCGGACGGCGTGCAGGAACGGTGCCGGAATAAAGGCAACCGCGCCGTTATCAACCAGGCGCACGCGCATGCCGCCGCGGCTGATATCGATAATTTCCGCCGCAAAGCGCGTATCGGTGCCGGCGTTCGGGCTCAGATAGCGCGCGTACAGCCAGTCGCCAACGTCGCGTTCGGCCATCCGGTTCAGTCGACGGCGTTCTGCCATCTGCACCGCTACGTCATCATTAGGGCGCGCGATGGTGTCACCTTTAATGATGGCTTTCAGCAGGCGATGGTTAATCATATCGCCGTACTTACGAATCGGTGAGGTCCAGGTGGCGTAGGCTTCGAGGCCAAGGCCGAAATGCGGGCCCGGCTCGGTGCTGATTTCGGCGTAGGACTGGAAGCGACGGATGCGGCTATCGAGGAAGCCGGAAGGCTGTGCGTCCAGCTCACGGCGCAGCTTGCAGAAGCCGTTAAGGGTCAGCACTTCCTGCGGATCGACGTGCACGTCATGGGTCTTCAGCAGCGCGGCAAGCTGTTCGGTATTGGCCGGATCGAAGCCGGTATGCACGTTGTAAACGCCAAAGCCCAGACGGTCGCGCAGCACGCGAGCGGCGCAGATGTTGGCGGCAATCATCGACTCTTCAACGATGCGGTTGGCGATACGGCGCGGCTCGGCAACGATATCCAGCACTTCACCTTTCTCACCCAGCACGAAGCGGTAGTCCGGACGGTCCTTAAACACCAGCGCATGGGTTTTACGCCATTCGCTGCGGCGCAGGCACAGGTCCTGCAGCAGGGTAATCTGCTGCGCGATGGCTTCGCTTTCGGGCTGCCAGCTGCCGCTATTCTCCAGCCAGTCGGAGACGTTGTCGTAGGCCAGCTTTGCTTTCGACTCAATGGTGGCGGCGAAGAATTCAATATCATCTTCAATCGTACCGTCGGCCGAGAGGATCATGCGGCAGGCCAGCACCGGGCGCGTTTCGTTGGCGCGCAGCGAGCACAGGTCGTCGGAGAGCTCGCGCGGCAGCATCGGGATGTTAAAGCCCGGCAGGTAGTTGGTGAAGGCGCGGATTTTTGCCGCGTCGTCCAGCCTGCTGCCTTCGGCGATCCAGGCGGTCGGGTCGGCGATCGCGACGGTCAGCTGCAGCTTGCCGTCAGCGGCGGCTTCCACATACAGCGCATCGTCCATATCCTGGGTGCTGGCGCTATCGATGGTCACGAACGCCAGCGCCGTCAGGTCGCGGCGCTCCAGCCCTTCGTCCAGCATCTCTGTAGCCACGCCGTCTGGCGCTTCTTTTTCCAGATTATGACGCGCCAGGGTCACCCACCACGGCACGAAATGGTCGTCGCTGAAGGTGATGAACTGGGTTAATTCGGCGTAGAAGCCGCGATCGCCTTTCAGCGGATGACGGCGCATTTCGGCAACCGCCCAGTCACCCTCGCTGAAATCGTGGCTGACGCTACGATCGGCGCGGCACGGAATGGCATCTTTCAGCAGCGGATGATCGGGAACGATAGACAGGCGATCGTCTTTCTTATGCACTTTACCAACGAAACGCGTCAGGAAAGGCTCGATCAACTCTTCCGGCTCCGCGCTTTCACGTTCTTTTTCAGTATGGACCACGGCGGTAATACGATCGCCATGCATCACTTTTTTCATTTGCGGCGGCGGAATGAAATAGCTTTTCTGCGAGTCAACTTCGAGGAAGCCAAAGCCTTTTTCCGTACCCTTAACGACCCCTTCAACGCGAGGAGTCTGAGAATGCAGTTGCTGTTTAAGCTGCGCTAGCAGCGGGTTGTCCTGAAACATAATTTGGTATTTTCGTGGCTAAAAGAGCGGCTGTCATTTTTACGCGATTATGCCTGTTGCAGCAAGCGCTGTTTGGCATTTTACGTCCGTTGACCAACATTGCCGAGGGCGATTTTCAGCCGGTTGATCCAGCCGCATAGCCCGCACCAGGCCAGAATATCGATAACCTGAGTTCGGGAAAGCCCGTATTCAGTGAGGGGCGTTAGCTGAGCGGCGCTGAAGCGGTCGGGGGAGCGGGTTAACAGCTGCACCGCCAGATAGATTGCGCGTTCGGATTGATGCCTTTCGCCCCACGCCTGAAGCGCACGATCGTCGTGGCGGAGCGCCTCAGGAAACGTCGGCGAGGCGGACCATTCTCGCGCCCAGGCGTTAAAGCAGCTGACGCTGCCGTTGATCCGCGCCGCAATCAGCGCGACCAGCGGCGCAAACGGCTGATTTTCACTCAGTCGGGTCAGCAGCTCATCCTGCGCGCTGAGGATAGCATCATGTACCGCCAGCAGCGGCGCCAGCTCGGCGAGGCCGGGATGTTGCTGCCAGCTGACCAGCCGTGCCTGGCGATCGTCGTCAGCGTAGCGCAGGTCGCTGTCGTTAACGTCGGCCAGCCAGTCGGCGTCCGCGGCGGCAAAGCCTTCTGCCGGCGCATCCTCCTGCTGCGGCATTCCCGGCATCCAGCGCACCGGAAAGCCCAGCGTCGCCTGGAAGGTGGCGATTGCGCGGGCCTGGAAGCCAACGAAACCGATAATCTGGTTAATCAGGATAATATCGCGGCTGGTTAAGCCCACTTCGTCCAGCTGGCTGCGGGAGAGGGAGGTAATGACCGAGGGCGAGCTGGCCAGCTGGCGCGCATACTGCGTGATCTGCGCCAGACGACGATTGCTCTCGCGGGATGAGTCCGGGCCAGGCAGCGGCGCCAGGCGCGCCGCATAGTGGTTACACAGCCGCTGCACGCCATAGACCTGCGCGACGGTGAGCGCCGTGCTCAGGCGGTCGTAGGCGCTAAAAGTTTGCAGACGATTCGCCGTCACGGAGGTCGGAAAGAGCGCGTCGGCCAAACATCGTGCCGGCGCCAGCCAGCCCGCATGCGCGTGGAGCAGCTCTGCGGGCAACGTCAGGTCGAGTAAAAAACGGTCTTCGACATACGCGGCTTCAGGGACGAGCGGTAATACATCCACCGGGCAGATTGTTGACTGGGTCTCGTGATACCAGTGGTTTTTGCCATACACGCGGCGTTGCTCCATGGGCGTTCCTTGATCGATATGTGTCCGGCCGCACTTCTGTGGGCCATCTATGCATAACTATCCTGGCGTAACCCTGGAGCAGGAGAAAATATTGATACGTGCTAACAAATAGCTGATTGGAATAACAGAGCGGGAGAGATGGCGCAAAAGGTCGTCAGCAGCAGCAGAGTAAAACCCTCCTCACGGGCGTGAGGAGGGCAAAGAACTTATTTCAGTTCCAGCTCGTTCATAGCGGCAATGCTGAAGCCGCCGTCAACGTGAACCACTTCACCGGAGATGCCCGCAGAGAGGTTAGAGCACAGGAACGCTGCGCTGTTGCCGACATCTTCGATGGTCACGGTACGACGAATCGGGGTGACGGCTTCGCAGTGGGCCAGCATTTTACGGAAATCTTTAATCCCGGATGCTGCCAGAGTACGGATCGGACCAGCAGAGATGGCGTTGACGCGCACGCCTTCCGGACCCATCGCGTTCGCCATGTAGCGTACGTTCGCTTCCAGAGACGCTTTAGCCAGGCCCATCACGTTGTAGTTAGGGATTGCGCGCTCTGCGCCCAGGTAGGAGAGCGTCAGCAGGGCGGAGCCTGGGTTCAGCATCTCGCGGCAGGCTTTCGCCATCGCCACAAAGCTGTAGGCGCTGATGTCGTGAGCGATTTTGAAACCTTCACGGGTTACCGCGTTAACGTAGTCGCCGTCCAGCTGATCCGCCGGTGCGAAACCGATTGAGTGAACGAAACCGTCGAATTTCGGCCATACTTTGGTCAGTTCGGTGAACAGAGACTCAATGCTCTCATCTTCAGCCACGTCGCACGGCAGTACGATGTTGGAACCCAGTGCCGCAGCAAATTCTTCCACACGACCTTTCAGTTTGTCGTTCTGATAGGTGAACGCCAGTTCAGCCCCTTCACGGTGCATTGCTTGCGCAATACCGTAGGCGATGGACAGTTTGCTGGCAACGCCAGTCACCAGAATGCGCTTACCGGAAAGAAAACCCATAGCTTTAATCCTTATCGTTATTGCTTATTTTTACTTTAACAATCATGTAGTTAGTGTTGTTATTTCAAAATAACTCAAATTTAGCCGAGAATTATATCCCACTGACGACCCCCTGTGTCACGCTATTTTTCAGCAATAGCCGACATCCCGCGGGCGACATCGGCGCTACCGCTGCGTTCATGGGCGTCAACCTTCACGGTCAGCGCAGGCGGCTTATCGTATCCCTGCCATCGCGTACTCTCCAGTATATCACCGGATATCGCGGGCGTTCGGCGCCGTTCTCCGGGCAAAATGCGGCTAACGTACGCTCAGGCTCGCCAGCAGCAGCCTGGCGTCGGCGGAGTGCGGGAGAAGCTCCCCCGGCGGCGTATCCTGCCACCAGATGCCGCTCCCGGCAGCGTGCAGCTGCTCCCCCAACTGCCAGCGACCTTGCAGCACCCAGGCGACACCCGCCGCGCCGGGCCGCCGCGCGGTGGATACCACGCTCACCTGCGCCGTGGCCCGGCTACGCTGGGTCATGATGTTGAAGTCCAGCCCCGGCTGCGCAATCCCCTCGCTGGCCAGCGGCCATTCGCCGGCAAAGGCCCATGGCTCCCACAGGTGCAGGTGATGGGCGATATCTCCGCCGCGCAGCCACAGCGAACCGCCGTCTATTAGCGTTATCACCCGATCTACGCCCGGAAAAGCCGAAAACGGCCCGTCGCTTTGTAAAGTGGCGATGCTGGCCCGCCAGAGAAACGGCGCATCAGGCGACGGCACGCTGACGATTTCACGGGTTTCGCCGCCGCCGTTTTTCCACGGCGTGACGGGCAGGGAGGAAAATGTAAAGGGCATAATCATCGCGGGCATACCACCTTATATGTGAATACATGTAAATTTTTTGATACATCTAGTTTTCAATTCAATTACAAATTATTTACAGCCTGGTTCACAAATCCATCATCGGAACAGTGTATGGAATTGTCAATGCTTGTATATACATGATCTGTCATCTGCGATTTGTACCCGCCTGGCAGCAGCCGCACGGCAACTATTTTAATGGCATCAGGAGAATCAATCATGAATCAGAGCATCACCTTTCGTCAGACCTGCCTGTCAGCCCTGTTTTCTGGACTATTGCTCTGCGGTGGATCGGTCAATGCGAAGGAGTGGAAGTCGATTACCATCGCGACCGAAGGAGGGTATGAGCCCTGGAACCTGACGCTGCCGGGAGGGAAGCTGAGCGGATTCGAACCCGAGCTGATGGCAAATCTCTGCCAGCGCATGGGGATTGAGTGCAAGCTGGTGGTGCAAAACTGGGACGGGATGATCGCCGGCCTGAACGCGGGCAAATACGACGTGATTATGGATGCCATTGTGATCACCCCTGAGCGGAAGCAGGTGGTCACCTTCACGCAGCCTTATGCCGCCACGCCGGCCTCATTTATTGCGGTAAAAGGCACGCTGCTGCCGCCAGCGACCGGCGCCGGCCACACCATCAAGCTCCACGATGACGAAAAAGAGATTCAGGCGGCGATTGCGCCGCTGCGGGCGGCGCTAAAAGGGAAAACCATTGGTATCGCCTCCGGTACCGTCTATACGCCGTTTATTGACAAGTATTTCAAAGATATCGCGGACATTCGTGAATACAACAGCTCGGCGGATGCGATTCTCGATCTGCAGTCCGAGCGTATTGATGCGGTGTTTGACGATATTACCTTTGCCAATACCACGCTGGCGCGCCCGGAAAATAGCAACCTGAACTTTAGCGGCCCGCAGCTGAGCGGCCCCATTTGGGGGGAAGGCGAAGCGATGGGCGTTCGCCATGCGGATGCCGATTTGAAAGCGAAGCTCGATGCGGCAATTCAGACCGCGCTGGCCGACGGAACGGTGAAAAAGCTGAGTGAAAAATGGTTTAAGAGTGACGTCACCCCATAAGCGAGGTTGAAGATGGCAAGTCTGCTGAGTTTTGGTGAGAACGGCTGGGGGACGGTCATCCTTAGCGCAACACTGACAACGCTTCTTTTGTCCCTCGCCGCGCTTGCGGTGGGGGCGGTAGTGGGGGGCATCATTGCCGCCGCAAAGCTGTCGCCCCGAGCGCCGGCCCGCTGGTTTGGCTCGGCCTATTCGGTGGTGTTTCGCGGCATCCCTGAGCTGCTGGTTATCTACCTGTTCTATTTTGGCGGGTCGGGGCTGGTGTCGTGGGTAGGGCAGCTGTTTGGCGCCGATGGTTTTATTGAAATCCCGCCGTTCCTGATAGGTTCGCTGGCTATCGGCCTCATTTCCGCCTCCTATCAGGCCGAAGTTTATCGCGCGGCGCGTCTGGCGCTGACGCCGGGTGAGGTTGAGGCGGCGCTGGCCATCGGCATGCCGCGCTGGCGCATTTTCCAGCGGATTATGCTGCCGCAAATTGTGCGCTACTCGCTGCCGGGGCTGTCCAACGTGTGGCAAATGAGCCTGAAGGACTCGGCGCTGGTTTCGGTTACCGGGATCGTGGAGCTGATGCGCGCCAGCCAGATAGCCGCCGGATCCACCCGGGAATACTTCCTGTTCTACCTGATTGGCGGCGGTTGCTACCTGCTCCTGACGTTACTCTCTAACCGGGCATTTATTCGGGCGGAAATTCGTCTCAATCGGGCCTGGTCCCGCCGCGCGGCGGCTCAGGCCTAAGGAGAATCTATGTTTATCGACTTCGCCTTCCTCAGCGACACGTTTTTAAAACTCTGCACCGCACTGCCGGTGACGCTGGGGCTGTTTATCAGCTCGTTTATCTGCGGCGGGGTACTGGCGCTGGGCGTGCTGGCGCTGCGGATGAGCCGCTGGCCGCTGCTGAGCGGTTTTGCGAAAGGCTACATTCTGATCTTTCGCGGCTCTCCGCTGCTGATTCAGCTGTTTCTGATCTACTACGGGCTGGGGCAGTTCGGCGTTATCCGCCACAGCTTTTTATGGCCGCTGCTGCGGGAGCCGTTCATCTGCGCGGTGCTGGCGCTGGCTCTGTGCACTGCGGCCTATACGGCCGAAATCCTGCGCGGGGCGCTGCTGGCGGTTCCCATCGGCCAGATTGAGGCCGGCCAGGCCTGCGGAATGTCGCGCTTCCTGCTGCTGCGCAGGATTGTCGCCCCGGTGATGCTGCGCTACGCGCTGCCGGCCTACTCCACCGAAGCGATTCTGTTGGTGAAATCGACGGCGCTGGCCAGCCTGGTCACGGTATGGGACGTCACCGGCGTGGCGCAGCAGATTATCCAACGAACCTACCGGACGATGGAGGTCTTTCTCTGCGCCGCAGCGATCTACCTGCTACTTAACTTTATTATCGTGCAGCTTTATGCCCTGCTGGAGCGTCGCCTGACGCCGCACACCCGGCAAAACCCTGCCACCGTTTCACTCAATACCGCCGCTAAAGGAGAGTAGTATGCACGATTCCCGTCCCGTGACGCTGTCAGTCAGCGACATCCACAAATCCTTTGGTTCGCTCGAGGTGTTAAAGGGGATTTCTATCCAGGCGCAAAAAGGCGATGTGATTTCGATCCTTGGCGCCAGCGGTTCAGGAAAAAGCACGCTCCTGCGCTGCATTAACCTGCTGGAAACGCCGGATGCGGGCGTGGTCAGCGTCGGCGGTGAAACCATCGAGATGAAGCATCATGCCCGCGGCCACCGTCTGGCGGCCAACCCGAAGCAGATTGAGCGCCTCCGCTCGCGGCTGGGGATGGTTTTTCAAAGCTTCAACCTGTGGTCGCATATGACGGTACTGCAAAATGTTATCGAAGGCCCGCACTACGTTTTAAAACGCAGTAAGCAGGAGTGTATTGAACAGGCGGAGCAGCTGCTCGATCGCGTTGGCATGCTGAACCGCAAGGACTTCTACCCGGCACAGCTCTCCGGCGGGCAGCAGCAGCGGGTGGCCATCGCCCGTGCGCTGGCAATGGATCCGGAAGTGATGCTTTTCGATGAGCCGACCTCGGCGCTGGACCCGGAGCTGGTCGGTGAGGTGTTGAAAGTGATGCGCAGCCTGGCAGAAGAGGGGCGCACCATGCTGGTGGTGACCCATGAGCTAGGATTTGCCCGCCACGTCTCCAACCGCGTGGTGTTTATGCATCAGGGGACGATCGACTGCGACGGCCCGCCGGACGCGCTCTTTGGTTCACACGCATCGCCGCGTTTTCAGCAGTTTATTTCCAGCCACCATCAGCCGGGGCAGCCAGTATGAGCGAACGCGTGCTGTGGGGCGACGCCCCGTTATGCTGGCAGGACGTCGTGCGGGTAGCGCGAGAAAAAGCCGCGCTGGCGCTGAGCGACAGCGCCTGGCAGCGCATTGCCCAGGGCCGGTCGATTGTTCAGCACATTATTGACTCCGGGCAGATAGCCTACGGCATTAATACCGGCCTGGGGGCGCTGTGCAATATCACGCTGCCCGAAGAGCAGCTCGGGCAGCTATCGCGCAACACCCTGCTCAGCCACGCCTGCGGCGTTGGCCCGCTGCTGGATGAAGCGCACACGCGCGCCATTATGTGCGCGGCGATCGCCAACTACAGCCACGGGAAGTCGGGGATTTCCTGCGCCATCGTTGAGCAGCTGCTCGCCTTCCTGAATCTGCAGATTACGCCGCAGGTCCCGTCGCAAGGGTCGGTGGGCTACCTGACCCATATGGCACATATCGGCCTGGCGCTGATGGGGATCGGCGACGTGAGCTGGCAGGGGCAGGTCGTTCCCGCCGAGCAGGCTCTGGCGCAGGCCGGGCTCGAGCCCATTGCGCCGGGAGCAAAAGAGGGGCTAAGCCTGGTCAACGGTACGCCCTGTATGACCGGCATGGCCTGCCTGGCGCTGGATGATGCCGCCCGGCTGCTGGACTGGGCCGATGTGACCGGTGCCATGAGTTTTGAAGCCCTGTGCGGGCAGGCGGTGGCCTTTGACGCCGAGATCCTCGCGCTGAAGGCCAGCCCGGGAATGCAGCACTGCGGCCTTCGCTTACGGCAGATGCTGACGGACAGCCCGCTGCTGGCGGCCAGCCAGGGAGTGCGTACCCAGGACGCTCTGAGTCTGCGCTCTATGCCTCAGGTCCACGGCGCCTGTCGCGATCAGTTCGCGCACGCGGCGGGGCAGGTCGACGTTGAGCTGAACGCCTGCACGGATAACCCGCTGATTCTCGGGACGCTGGATCGCTGGCGAGTGGTCTCCCAGGCGCATCCGCACGGCGAGTCGGTGGCTATGGCCTGCGATTTGCTGGCGATTGCGATGGCCGAGCTCGGCGCCATTGCCGAGCGGCGTCTGGATCGGCTGGTTAACCCGCTCGTCAGCGGCCTGCCGGCGTTTTTGGTGGCAAAGCCGGGGGTGAATTCCGGGATGATGATTGCGCAGTACGTCGCGGCCTCGCTGTGCGCGGAAAACAAGCAGCTGGCGCAGCCCGCGGTGCTCGATAACTTTGTCACCTCGGGTCTGCAGGAGGATCACCTGAGCCTGGGGACCGGCTCGGCGCTGAAGCTTCAGCGTCTGCTGAGCAACCTGTATCAAATTCTGGCGATCGAGTATTTACTCGCCGCTCAGGCGCTGGAGTTCCATCCCATCAACATGCTGGCGCGGGGCACCCGCCACGGCCTGGCGCTGCTGCGGCAAAGCGTGGCGACGTGGGAAGACGATCGCTGGCTTGCCCCAGAAATCGCTAAAGCGGTCGCGACGATTAAAAAACAGCCGGCGAACTGGCTGGCATAGCGGACCGTCGGTGAAAAACGCGACGCAACAAGAACACCGATTATAGCGAGGAAACTATGTCTTCTTTTTCTTCAACAGATGGGCAGTCAAAAGGCAGTGAGCAGCGCATAACGGAAACGCGCTCGATCGATTTTATTCCCGAAGGCGAGAGACATGGACATCCTTTCAGCCAGTTTACGCTGTGGTTTGGCGGCAATCTGCAGATTACCGCTATCGTCACCGGCGCGCTAGCCGTGGTGCTGGGCGGTGACGTAGTGTGGTCGCTGATTGGTCTGCTGCTGGGGCAGGTGCTTGGGGCCGCGGTGATGTCGCTGCATGCCCTGCAGGGCCCGCGCCTGGGGCTGCCGCAGATGATCATCAGCCGCGCGCAGTTTGGCGTTTTTGGCGCGGTGGTGCCGCTGGTGTTGGTCTGCATTATGTACGTTGGCTTTTCCGCCAGCGGCACCGTCCTTGCCGGGCAGGCGATGGCAAGGCTGCTGTCGGTCTCAAACGTCACCGGCATGCTGCTGTTCAGCGCGATTATCATCGTCATTGCCGTGCTGGGCTATCGGGTTATCCATAAGCTGGGCAAAGTGGCGAGCATCGTCGGCGTGCTGGCGTTTGCCTATCTGTTCATTACGCTGCTGCTCTCCGCAGACCTGACGGCCATCGCGCAGAATAGCCATTTCTCCCTGCCGATGTTCCTGCTGGCCGTGTAGCTCTCCTCGTCGTGGCAGATAGCCTTCTGTCCCTACGTTTCCGACTACTCGCGCTATTTGCCGAGCAACGTGTCTGGCGCGAAAACCTTTTTCTGCGTCTTTAGCGGGACGGTGCTTGGCACCCAGGCGTCAATGACCCTGGGCGTGCTGACGGCGGCTATTGCTGGCAGCGCCTTCCCCGGGCATGAAGTGAGCTTTATCGTGGGATTAGGTAAAAGCCAGGTGATGGCGATGGTTATCTACTTTGCGATCTGCTTCGGCAAAATCACCTTCACGACGCTCAATGCCTACGGCAGCTTTATGTCGCTGAGCACCATCGTTTCCGGCTTTCGCCGCCAGACGTCGCTATCGCAGCGATCGCGCCTCATCTTCGTGGTTCTGATGGTGTCCATATCGTGCATTATCGCCCTGCTGAGCGAGCCGGCGTTTCTGAAGAACTTCACCCATTTCCTGCTGTTCCTGCTGGCGTTCTTTGTTCCGTGGAGCGCCATTAGCCTCACCGATTACTATCTTATCTCTGCCGGTGCCGTGGATATTCCCGCGCTGTCTGACCCGAAAAAACGCTACGGCTACTGGAATATTTACGCCATAACCATCTACGTGGTGGGGGTGCTTATCCAGCTGCCGTTTATCGAGAACCCGCTGTTCCACGGTTCTTTGACGTGGGTATTCGCCGATAACGACGTGTCGTGGATTATCGGCTGGTTCGCCACCGGGCTGCTGTACTACTCGCTGCGTCGCTTTGACCGGCGGGTGCTGCCGGCGCAAACCATACTTCCGGGCTGAGAACGCGCCTGCGGGCACCGCTAAGTAACAGGCCCGGGTAAGGCGCCAGCCTTACCCGGGTGATTGAAGGGCTATTTACCGTCTTTGCGCCACGCGTCGGCGGTCAGCGCTTCGCCAAAGTGGCCGGCGATCAGCCGCTTGGTCAGATCGTGCAGCGGCGAAGCCAGCACGTCAGCGGTGCTGCCGCGCTCCACCACTTCCCCCTGATGCATCACCAGAACCTGATCGCTAATATGCTTCATCATGCCTAAATGCTGGGTAACGTAGATATATGAAATACCTTGTTTATCCTGCAGCTCCAGCATCAGGTTGATCAGCTGTGAACGCATCGACATATCCAGCGACGCCAGCGCCTCATCGCAGACAATGACCTTAGGCCGCAGGATCAGCGCGCGCGCAAGGCCCAGACGCTGCTTTTGCCCCGGCGCCAGCATATGCGGGTAGTAGCTGACGTGGTCCGGCAGCAGGCCGACCATTCGCAGCGTCTCAATAATCTGCTTCTGCCGAGCCTCTGGCTCAAGCTCGGTGTTCAGACGCAGCGGGAAGTCGAGGATCTGCGAAATGCGCTGGCGCGGGTTCAGTGAAGTTGACGGATCCTGGAAAATCATGCGGATACGCTGGCTGCGGAACGAGTAGTCGCCGAATTCCAGCGGACGGTCGTCAATCAGCAGCTCGCCGGCGCTGGGTTCAATCATGCCGGCCAGCATTTTCGCCAGCGTGGATTTCCCCGAGCCGTTCTCGCCGATGATCGCCAGAGTCTGGCGCTCGCGCAGCGTAAAGCTCAGCGGCTTGACCGCTTCCACCGTCTGACGACGAAACCAGCCGGTACGATAGCGAAAGGTCTTACTCAGATTGCGGACTTCGAGCAACGTTTCGACCATTTCACTCTTTCTCCATGTTCAGCGGGAAATGACAGGCGTACAGATGCGCCCGCGCGCCGGTCAGCCGCGGGGCTTCGATGCATTTGCGCTGGGCGTAAGGGCAGCGCGGCCCGAGCCGGCAGCCGATCGGCAACTGCTCCAGCAGCGGAATGGCCCCGGGCATGGTGTTCAGGCGGCTTTTGTGCGGCAGCGCGCTGCCAAAATCGGGGATCGCGCGGATTAACGCCTGGGTGTAGGGGTGATGGGGCGTGGTGACCAGCTCTTCGCTCGGCGCTGATTCCACGGTCTGCCCGCAGTACATGACGTTGATTCTGTTCGCCCATTTGCTCAGCATCTGCAGGTCGTGGCTGATCAGCAAAATAGTGGTGCTGTTGTTCTGATTCAGCCGCGTCAGCAGGCGGATAATTTGCGCCTGGGTGGTGGGTTCCATCGCGTTAGTCGGCTCATCGGCGATCAGCAGACGCGGCTGGTTGGCAAGGGCGATGGCGATCATCACCTTCTGACACTCCCCGTCGGTTAACTCGTAAGGGAAACTGCGCATCGCGTCTTTATGATCCTTGATACCCACGCGGTGCAGGAGCTCTATCGCCCGACGTTTACGCCAGCCGAGACGCTGCCACCAGCGGCCCTTAAAGGTCCAGCCGGGAATGTTCTGCATCAGCTGCTGGCCGATCCGTTCGGAAGGGTCGAGACAGGACTGCGGCTCCTGGAAGATCATCGACACGTTGTGGCCAATCAGCTTGCGGCGTTCGCGGCTGGAGAGCCGCAGCAGGTCGATATCGTCGAAGCGCATGCGGTCGGCGGTGACCCGCCAGTTGTCTTTGGTTACGCCGCATATCGCTTTGGCAATCAGGCTCTTACCGGAACCTGATTCGCCGACCAGCCCGCGAATTTCGCCCTCGTTCAGGGTCAGGCTGACGCGATCGACGGCTTTGACCCAGCCTTCGTTGGTTTTGAATTCGATGGTTAAATTGCGAATATCGAGTAACGGCATTATTCCACCCCGGCGATAATTGCGCGGCGGATGCCGTCGCCCAGCAGGTTAACCAGCAGGACGCTAATCATAATGGCGGCGCCCGGCAGCATCACCGTCCACGGAGCCACGTAAATCAGCTCCAGCGCGTCGCCGAGCATCGCCCCCCACTCCGGAGAGGGAAGCTGCGCGCCGAGGTCGAGGAAGCCCAGCGCGGCAATATCGAGGATCGCCATCGACAGCGCGCGGGTAATCTCGGTCACCAGCCCGGAAGTGATATTGGGCAGGACCGCGAACCAGAGAATATTCAGCGTTGAGGCGCCGTCGAGCCGGGCGGCAATAACGTACTCTTTTTCCAGCTCATCGTGCACCATGCTATAGACCGAACGCACGATGCGCGGCAGCAGCGCCAGCCAGACGGCGAACATGGCGTGACTCAGATGCGGTCCGGCAAAGGCGACGACGATAATCGCCAGCAGCAGCGACGGAATCGACAGCAGGGTATCGAGGACGTGGTTCAGCATTGCCGACAGCAGGCCGTGGGTCGAACCGGCAATCACGCCGAGCACCAGGCCAAACAGCGAGGCGCCGAAGGTGACGACGAACGCGCCGCCGACGGTGGGCGCCGCGCCGCTCAGCAGACGGCTCAGAACGTCGCGGCCGAGATCGTCGGTGCCGAGGAAGAACGAAACCTCGCCGTAGCGCGACCATGAGGGCGGCAGCAGCTGGTAGCCGAGGAACTGCTGATCGATGCCGTAAGGGGCAAACCAGCCGCCAAAAACGCACAGCAGCAGCAGCCCGGCGCAGCCGTACAGGCCGATCATGGCGCTGGTGTCGCCGTAGAATTTGCGCCACACGGTGCGCAGCGCTCCCGGGGGGCGCTTCTCCAGGTACACGCTATCGTAAGGCATACCATTCCTTATGTTTCAGAGGGTTAGCCATGGCTCCCAGAATATCAGATAGCACGTTCACGGTAATGACCAGCGCGCCAATGACCATCACGCCCGCCGAGATGGCGGCGTAATCCTGCTGACGAATCGCGTTGATCAGCCAGCGGCCCAGCCCCGGCCAGCTGAAGACCATTTCGGTGATCATCGCCAGCGTCAGCATGGTGGCAAACTGCAGCCCCAGGCGCGGAATAACCGGCGGCAGGGCGTTATGCAGCACGTGACGGTGCAGGATCGTCCGCCGCGACACGCCGCGGGTGGCGGCGGCCTTCACGTAGTTGGTGTCGTACACTTCGCTGGTGCTGATGCGCATCAGGCGAATCACTTCGGTGGTTGGCGCCACGGCAAGGGTCAGAACCGGCAGCACCATATGGCGTGCGGCGCTGACGATCATTTCATGACGCCACGGCGAATCGGACAGCCAGGCGTCGATCAGCGCAAACCCGGTTACCGTTTTGACCTCGTAGAGCAGATCGAAACGCCCGGAGACCGGGAACCAGCCTAGCGTCAGGGAGAAGAACAGCGTCAGCAGCAGCGCCAGCCAGAAAACGGGAATCGAAAAGCCGAGCAGCGCCAGGGCGCTAATCAGGGTGTCGGGCCACTTGTTACGCATAATGCCGGCCAGCATACCGACGGGAATCCCCACCAGCAGGGCAAAGCCAAAGGCGAGAATGCACAGCTCCATGGTGGCCGGGAAGACCTCTTTTAGCTGCTGTGAAATCAGCTGGCCGTTGATGCTGGAGACCCCGAAATCCCAGTGCAGCAGCCCGGTGAACCAGAACTGCCAGGCGTTCCACAGCGACGCGCCCTGTAGCGGAGCGTGCGGCGTAAAGTAGCTCAGGCTGAAGCCGACGAAAGTCAGAAAAAAGAGCGTGACCAGCAGTAACAGCAGGCGCCGCAGGGTAAAAATGATCATGGTTTTTTCACCTCATCTTTTTTGACGTCGTCTTTTTTCACATCGTCTTTTTTCTCCCGCGAAACGCCGGCAAAGGAGGCGTTACCGAACGGGCTCAGGATCAAACCTTTCATATCATAGCGGTAGGCCTGTAAACGCAGCGACGAGGCGAGCGGCAGCACCGGCAGCTCGCGGGCGAGAATATGCTGCGCCTCTTTATAGGCCTCAATGCGCGAAGCCAGCTGCTGCGAGGTTAACGCCTTTTGCAGCACCTCGTCGAACTCGCGGTTGCACCAGTGGGCGAAGTTGGTCTGCGAGGCAATCGCCGCGCAGCTCAGCAGCGGGCGGAAAAAGCTGTCCGGGTCATTACTGTCCGTGGCCCAGCCGGAAAGGGTCAGGTCGTGGTTCATATCCATCAGCCTCGCCTCCTGAAAACGACCCTCAACCGGAACAATAATCACCTTTACCCCAATCTGCGCCATATCGGCCTGAATTAGCTCGGCGGTTTTTAGCGGGCTGGGGTTCCAGGCCTGCGAGCTGGTGGGCACCCACAGCCGAAGCGTGAGGTTTTCCAGCCCCAGCGCTTTGAGCTGGGCGCGGGCGGCGCTCGGATTGTACTCGGTTATCTTCGCTTCGTTATCGTAGGCCCAGGAGGCGCGGGGCAGCATCGAGGCGGCGGTTTCCGCGGTGCCATAATAGATAGACTGCATCAGACGCTGGTTATTGATTGCCAGCGCCAGGGCGTGGCGAACCTGCGGATTATCCAGCGGCGGCTTGGCGGTATTGAACGCCAGCCAGGCGATATTCATCCCAGGACGCAGGGTCAGGCGCAGGCGCGGGTCGTCGCGCAAAATAGTCAGCTGGCTGGCGGCGGGCCAGGCCAGCACGTCGCACTCGCCGGTCAGCAGCTTCGACAGGCGGCCGGTGCCGCCGGAGCCCAGATCGACCACCACCTGCGGCATCAGCGGTTTGCCGCGCCAGTAGCCGGGGTGACGCTGCAGGCGAACGTACTGGCCCGAGCGATACTCTTCCAGCTGGAACGGGCCGGTGCCCACCGGCTGGCGGTCGAGCTGCTCCTGACGATCGCTTTTGGTTAACTGGGCGGCATACTCTGCGGACATAACGGATGCGTAGTGGGTCGCCAGGTGCCAGAGGAACGAAGCGTCCGGGCGCTTCAGGCGGAATTCGACGGTCTGGTTATCGAGCTTGCGCAAGCTCTCCACGCTGTCGGCGAACTGAAGGCTGTCGAAATAGGGGAAGCTGCTGCCGTTAACGTTGTGCCACGGGTGGTCGCGATTAAAGATACGGCTAAAGGTGAAAATGACGTCATCGGCATTAAAGGCGCGACTGGGCTTAAACCACGACGTCGTCTGGAAAGGCACGTGGCTGCGCAGATGGAAGCGGTAGGTGGCGCCATTGTCCAGCACCTCCCAGCTTTCGGCCAGCTCGGGCACCAGACGGTAGGTATAAGGGTCAACGTCGAGCAGACGATCGTAGAGCTGGGCGGCCAGGGTATCGACAATCAGGCCGCTGCTGACTTTCTGCGGGTTAAAGGTATTAACCTGGCCGCTAACGCAGTAGACAAAGCCGCTATCGCGAATATCGGCGTGAGCAGGCAGCGCGGGGGCGGCAACGGCCTGCCCGCACAGCATCGATACGGCTGCCAGTAGAGAGCATAGTTTCAGGCGCATAGTGGTTTTATGATTCCAGAGCAACGCTCTGTCTTATTAATATTCAATGACATTTCTCATCCCCTTTATCGTCCTGAGACGTCGTTAGCCGCGGTGCCTGGCGGTGAACCGCTCAACGCTCTGGCCCGATCCTGACCGCGCCGGGTTTCACCTTGAGTATATCCCGTAAACCACCCAGGCATTCTCATTCCGGGGCAGGACGACGATAAAAAAGGGTTCCGCATCAGCAGCAAAGCGCCCGGCAGGCGGAGGTGCGCCTGGCCAGGTAAGGCGTTCGGATTCATCTTTCGCTCTGTTGCAGGCCAGCTACGGGTCAAAAGGCAGAGGGCTGGCGTATTTTTGGACACATTCAGATTCTTTTAAATTTTCATGTACGGCACGGCGGGTCATCCGCTCTGGTTGCGCCAGCGGCAAATGCCGCAAAATATAAGGCGCTTGAGTTTGGGTGCGCCGGGCGCAGCCTTGTCTGGTGAGACATGGTATCTTTTTCTGGCTAACTTCTCCAGTTAGCAACGACTTAGGGCTTTGATCACCGGCCGCCGGCGGGATGTTATGGCGGCGGATCGCTGGCTGCCGGACTGCTGGCGGCTAAGAGATATTTCTTCAGCTCGCCGGCGCTCATGGGTTTGGCGTAATACCATCCCTGAACGTTGGCCTGCGGTATTCGCTGTTCAAGAAAACGCTTCTGATGCGCTTTCTCTACGCCCTCAAAGATAACCTGACTGTGCATATTGCTCAGCAGCGTGATGATGTTATTGAGCAGGGCGGAATTAATTGAGTCCGTACCAATTGACTCCGTAATGGTGCGGTCGACTTTTATTTTATCCACCGCCAGTTTTGATAACCAGTCGAGGTTGGAATAACCGGTACCAAAGTCGTCAAGCGCAATCTGATAGCCTGCCGCGCGGAAGCGGGCTATTTTCTCACCGAGGCTGGCAAGGTTTGCCGTCTGCCTCTCGGTTAACTCGAGGGCGATCAGCCGCGGCGGAATATTAAACTTGTTGCTGACGGTATCGAGATGGTCTTTAAAGGCTTTAGAGAACAGGTCGGAGGAATTGACGTTAATACTCAGGTATATTTTGTGGTTATTTATAACGTCATGCAGCTCATTAATTGATTTTTTGACAACGTAGTGGCTGATTTGGTTAATCACCCCGCGCTTCTCCGCCAGGGGAATAAAGACGTCCGGGGGAATAATGCCCAGCTCATTATCTTTCCAGCGTATTAGCGCTTCAACGCCCACCGTTTCTCCGCGATCCAGCGAGACGATCGGCTGATAGACGATGCTGAACCGATCGTTACGCAGCGCGTACTGGAGTCGGGTGAGAATCGAGCTTTTTTTGCGAATGTAGAGGTTGATGCTGATCGAGAGCAGGACGCCAATCAGCGTCGAGAGCATGAGCGCGGCGGCCTTTATTGCCCACGGAATATCTTTAATACCCTGTGGAGACATGCCGGAGACCACGCAAAGGTCGTACTCCCTGCTGCAGGCTCTGGTTAAGGCGTATTTTTTATAACGCTCGCCGCCGTGCTCGGTGTGATACACCGCAGCGGTCTCGTTGCCGATAAAAAAGATATGCTGGCTGTGATCGTAGTTACCCACGATGGCGCTGACGCTTTTGTTTTCCGGGTCAGAGGTGAAGCGATTGAAGAGGAACGGAGAAACGGTGATGGCGAGGTTGCCTTTGGCATAAATGCTGGCTTTGAATTCCTGATTTATCGCTTTATCGAGATACCACGTTCCGCCGCGATAGATAATATCGGCAGGCGTGTGGGTAATATTTTCTGGCGGCGAGAAGGTTCCCCACAGCGCCGAACAGCGCATGCTTTTTCCATCGATATAGGCAATATCTTTCAGCAGCGATTTAGACCATAAAAGCGCCCGGATGCTGCTGAGATAATCAGCTGAGCAGGGCTGGCTTGGCGATATTCGAACCGCATCCGCATAAATCTCATCGATTTGTTTTATGACTAAAATGGTTCTGGTTAATAGGGTTTTAGAATATTGTTCGGTTTTATTTTTATCAAAAGTATAAAGCGCCATTTTTGCGCAGAGATAGCCAATAAATAAACAAGAGACAATGCACATAATGGCGATCTTTTTTTCTTTTATGCTCATTTTTCCACCGTGCGATGTTGTGCCAGGTTCCCTGAAATATGCGGCAGGCGCTATGAGTATAATTGCCAATGGCGGTGAAAGGCACCTCCCTTTTTATCAGGGGCGAACGGCGGGTGGCCGCGGTGCTGCGCTGTCGGGTTGTATGAAGAGCCGGTGACCACCGAGCTCCTGCCCCAGATAAGGCTGGCGAGCAGGGAAGGCGCGAGGTTATGCCGAAGGCACAAAGCGTGGTGTGATGCTCAATCGGTGCGGATCGCATATCCACTGTCAATCCGCACGGCGTCGCGTATATAAGGCTACGGCGATATTAGAATAGTGATTGCGGCATATGGGCGATGGCAAACTTCAGCACCTTTTCACCATCGAAAGATGCATAAGGTAAGCTCTCGATAACGGCAATCTCCTGATGATGGTTCAGCGCGTGAGTGAATTCATTTATTTTATATTGAATGTGAGGCGCGACCAGCACGCAGTCATACGCGGGGGCCACGCTCGGGTAGTTCTCAATACCCACGGCGCTAATTAACAGATCCAGATCCTGCGCATCGGCTATTTTTTGCATTCTTTTCGCTAAAATACCGGCGGTTTCACCAAACAAGCAACATATCAGTAACTTTTTCACGGTTTAACCCTCTATGAAGTCCCGTGTTTACCTTATTACGCTGTTAGCGGTGAAAATGCGTTAGCCATCAATTTTTTGGCTAACGCTTGTTCTCTTTTGTGGATCCCGCAGGCTGCGCCGCACGGAGGCTAAAAATGGCGCAGGGTGGCTCATTCAGGAAGCGACTTTCTTACGTGAAACCACGAAACGATCGTCGTTACGGGTGAGTTTGGTTCCGTTTGTGCAATATTCCATAGCAAAGTTAAAAAACGCATCAGAGTCGAGCTCAAAATCAAGCTCGATCTTAATGGGTTCACCGGACTTCAGGAGCGCTTCTGCTTGTTCTAAACTGCTGGCTTTAATGATTCCCACAACTGCACCTCGTCTTAGCTTTGGTGGCGTCCGAGCCCTGTTATACACCCTTAAGCTTACAAACATACGACAATCGACTTTTTTATTTGTCTTTTTTTTAGGCGATTTTTGCCGGCAGGCGCGAGGTCAGAAGGGGGTAAAAAGAGTGGGGTTAGTCCAGTGGCAACAGCCGATTATAGCGTCCGATATAGTCTTTAGGGGTGATTTCTAACTCGGCGCCGTCGTGATGAACGGCGACAAAAGTGCGCAGCACCAGTCCGCTTCTTTTCTCGGTAATTTCCCAGCCCTGCTGGAGATAGGCGTCGCGGGTTGAGCGAATACACAGATCGGAAAATATCATCATCACGGAGAGCGCCGGCGAGCGATGGCTTTTCATCGTATGGGTTAAGCTGACATGCGCCGCATAGCGACTAAGAGTATGAATGTTAACCGGAATCATGTGCGTTTTCAGTCCATTGAAAGATGATAGCGCAGATGATAATTCACATTCGCACATCTTACCAGTTACAAATCTTTAACCGCACCGGGCAGGTCTGCGGGAGTGCGCGCTCCGGCGGCCGGGAGAGGCCTCGGAGCGCGGTAAAGCGGGAAGGCGACGGCAGCTCGCCCGCGCTTATCGTGACGTTGTCACGCCTCGGTAATCCATATTACTCAAATCGTCGAGCAGCGTTGGGCCCTGCGGCTGCCAGTCGAGCTGCTGGCGGGTCAGGGCGGATGTGGCGCGTAAATCCATATTGGCAAAGGCGGCAAACCAGCCGAAATGCGCCACAGATTGTTCGGTGCTTAACGATTTAAGCGGAATGCCGAGCTTTTCTGCCACCACGTTAGCAACCAGCCTTGAGGGCACCGCTTCCTCGTCAACGGCATGATAGCGCCGACCTTTCTCACCTCGTTCCAGCACCCGCAGATACAGCCGGGCCACATCGTTGATATGCCCGGCCGACCAGCAGTTATTGCCCTCGCCGACGATCGCCGCGACCCCTTTTTCGGCGGCCTGCTGAATATAGTACGTCAGCAGCCCCTGGCGGACGGTGTCATGAACCTGAGGCAGGCGCACCACCCGCACGTCCACGCCGGCGTCCAGCAGCTGGTTGCCGGCAAGTTCTGAGGCCACGCGCGGGTTTGGGTGGGCGGGATTGAAGTTTAACTCGCTCGCCGGCTCTCCGTCGTCGGCGTCGCCCATGGCGGTGCCTGAAGTGATAATCAGGGGGCAACGCCGGCCCGCCAGCGCGTTACCGATGGCGAGAATGACCCGATGGTCTTTTTCGCAATTGGCGACAAAGCGGCTGAAATCATGATCGAAGGCGGTGTGGATCACCGCATCGGCAGCGCTAACCGCCGCCAGCAGCGTTTCGGGACTGTCCAGCGTGCCGGGCTGCACTTCAGCGCCGGCGGCCGTCAGGGCAGCGGCGCTGGCGTCAGAGCGCGCGAGGCCGATGACCTGATGTCCGGCGGCCTGCAGTTCCGTGAGAATACGCGAGCCGATAAAACCGGTCGCGCCGGTGAGAAAAATGCGCATGATCTACCTCCAGAATGAGTATCCAGGCTATGGTAGTCTTAACGCGATACTATAAAAGTAGAGACATTATCAGGGTATAAAAACTAACAGGCTAACGATGACCGACTCCTCAACCCATGCACTTGGTGAATTTTTGCGGGCGCGACGGTTACGCCTCGATCCGACCGCGTTTGGCTTTCAGGCCGGCCGACGGCGCACGCCCGGGCTGCGGCGGGAAGAGGTCGCCCAGCTCGCCAGTATCAGCCCGACCTGGTACACCTGGCTGGAGCAGGGGCGCGGAGGCGCGCCCTCCCGGGAGGTGCTTAGCCGCATTGCCGGCGGGCTAAGGCTGACGACGCCGGAGCGCGACCATCTGTTTATCCTGGCGTTCGGGCATTTGCCGGAGTCCCGACTCATCGTCAGCGACGATATCACTCCGCGCCTGCAGCGCGTGCTTGATGTCCTTCAGGTGCCGGCGATTATCAAAACGGCGACCTGGGACGTTATTGCGTGGAACCACGCTGCGGCCTGCATTCTGACCGACTACGGGCAGCTGCCGCTGGCCGAGCGTAACATTCTGCGCCGGCTGTTTACCAACCCCCAGGCCCGCGGCGCGCTGGAGGAGTGGCATGCCGTTGCCCGGCTTATCGTCAGCGCCTTTCGCGCCGACGTCGCGCGGGTGGGCGCTTCCCCAGACACCGATCGGCTGATTGCCGAACTTTCCCGCCAAAGCCCGGAGTTTGACGCCTACTGGCGGAGTAACGATGTCGCCGGGCACGGGGAAGGGTTTAAGCGCATGCACCACCCGCAGATAGGGATGATTGAGCTGGAATTCTCGACCTTTAGCGTCGAGGGGCGCGCGGATCTGAACATGATGGTGTTCAATCCGGCCAGCGAAGAGAGTCGGATTAAAATCGCCGCCCGGATCAGGGAACAGAAGCCGCAGGTGGAAACCCGATAGGCTCTTCATTCAGCGGCGAGAATTCATACAGCACCAGCGCGTTGCTTTGCAGAGAATCAACGCGATGCCAGCCAGACTGCGGGCTCTCCTCGGCGACGCTCAGCGCCGGGCGCGCCTGGTGCATCAGCCAGCCGTAGTCTTCGTCATCCGGCCCGCTGCGGCTGCGAAACGCTTCAAACAGCGGAAACAGCGCCCCGTGATGCTGGTCGAAAAGATGTTGTTTAATCCGCCAGCGCCCGGTCAGGCCAAGCAGCTGAATGCTGTAGGGCTGGCTGAAGCGCTGGGTAAAGGTCTCTTCGCTGGAGAGCCAGGGGTTGAACACGACCGTATTGCGCAGCAGCAGCTGATAGTGCCCGTTGTGGCGCAGCAGCAGCAGGTTTTTATCCGCCATCAGCACTTCGCCGCGCAGGCGCCGCCACAGCCACAGAACCCAGTACACCGGACGCGGCAGACCGTGAAGGTAGTGCAGGGCGAGGCTGGAGGTATCCAGCCTGCCGTTGGCGCGCGCCTCTCCCTGCAGGCCTGAATTGAGCCAGAATCCCGCCAGCCATACCCGATCGGCCAGCCCCAGCAGATTATCCATCAGCAGCGCGCCGCGAAAGAAGCGGCCGTTGGTGTCGCGGGTGTTACCGGTTAGCGTATTCCACGACAGCAGCCACAGGGGAAGCGCGAGCTGGTGCTGGCGCAGGGCAGCCTGGATCTGCCGCAGCTTGTGCACCGGATAGCTCTCGCTGGAGGCCAGCCTGCTGCTATCCAGCTGCGCCAGATCCAGCAGCTCGTTGGCGTCGGCCTGGCAGGCGAGAAAATCGGCTTCGGCGAGGATCGGCGAAGCAAGAAAAGGATCGTCGCTCATCGCCTCTTCGCTAAAGCGGTGCCAGACGCCCAGCTGCGGCTGCGGCAGTAAAGCCTGCAGCGTTTCACGCTGCTGACGCCAGGCGTGCAGGCGCGCCTCTTCGCTGGCCTGGGGCGACCAGTGCCAGACAAAGCGCCAGCTGGCGAGCGTGGCGGGGGAGAAATGGTTAGCGGCGAGGCGTAAGAAGCGCTGGAGCAGGTCGCAGCGGGTGGTCAGTCCGGTATGCAAAATCACTCCCCAGCCCATTTTTGCCAGCCAGCTGAAAATTCGCTGCAGATTATACCAGCAGGCGTAGCCCGCCATCTGCGGGTCGTCCCAGCCGGTGCCGAACAGCCGGCTGCTGAGAAAAGGGTCGTTAATATCGATGGCGTAAATCGGCAGGCTGCCGTGCAGCTGCTCGAGCTCGCGGCGCACGTCTTCGCGCAGTAAATCGTCGAGCTCGCGAACGGTGACGACCATCCGGGTATGGCGCAGCGGCGCCGTGCGTTCGGGAAACTGGCGGAGATCAATCTGGCGCGTCTGCTGGGGATTGAGCAGCAGCGGCGGGCTGTCCCAGCCTTTTATCTCCGGCTCGTTTAGCCGGGCGTAGAGCCGCTCGACGGCCACCGGCTGCCAGTCGTCGCCGGCTCCGGCGCGCGGGCGGGCTGCATCCGCCGTCGGCTGCGGGCGCTGCTGGCGATACTGTCGCGGCGTCAGGCCGTGCTGGCGTTTAAAGAGATCGCTCATCATGCGGGTGCTGGCAAAACCGTGCTCCTGAGCGACCTGCTGCACCGTTTTACGGGTGCCGATAAGCTGCTCGGCGGCTTTGTTCAGGCGCAGCGTGGTGATGTACTGCACAAAGCTCATGCCGACCTCTTTGTGAAACAGACGCGACAGCCAGGCTTCGGAGACAAACTCGGCGGCGGCGACCTCGTGCAGCGATAGCCGTTGCCGGTAGCTGGCCTCTATGCGCGCGACGACCCGGGCAATCCGCCGGCTCCAGTTCTCCGTCCCGCGCCTCGTGCCGGCGGCGATCGGCTGCGTAAAACGGGTGGCCAGCAGCAGGACGATTTCGCTCAGCCAGCGGTTGGCCTCGAGGCGATAGCGGGGCTGGTGGTTCACCAGCTCAATCACCAGCAGCTGGCGCATCAGGCGGCGCAGGCTATCGTCGGCGTCGCGGGTGTCGAGGGAAGTTTGGTAGTCGAAGGTAAAAAAATCACCGTCGAGGCGCGTCAGCCAGCTGCCGGAGAGCGTCAGAACCATCACCGCGTTGGGCTCGCGGCTGCTCAGACGCCAGGGGCGGTTGCGGTTCACTATTTTCAGCCGATCGACATCCAGCAGCTGATGCCCCTCACCGTCATGCAGGCTGACGCTGCCCTGCAGCGTCCATAGCAGCGTTAGCGCGTCGCTCTCCGGCTGGCTGAGCTGACGAATATCGCGAACCGCGACGCTAAAGTCGCCTGAATGATGTTCCACCGTCGCCTCCTGGTAAAGACAAAAAACAGCGTGTTATTTTTTGTCATAACCGATTTATATGAAAAACACTTCTCAATATCCCGTCAATATAAAACAAAAAACGGCGTATTAAAGCCGGTCCGGCAGCATAAACTCGAAAGTGTCGCGCAAACACCACAACAGGAATAATAAAAATGACACATCCCCTTATTGAAGCACTACAGGTTAATGAAGCGCAGTTTATTGCCCTCCGCCGTCGCTTTCACCAGCAGCCGGAAATTGGTTTTGAAGAGCATAAAACCAGCGATGAGGTCGCCCGGCTGCTTGGCCAGTGGGGCTATGAGGTGCACCGCGGCCTGGCCGGGACCGGCGTGGTCGGGACGCTAAAAGTCGGCAGCGGCGAGCGTCGCCTTGGCCTGCGGGCGGATATGGACGCGCTGCCGATGCAGGAGGCCAGCGGGAAAGCGTGGGCCAGCCAGGTCGACGGCCGCTTTCATGGCTGCGGCCATGACGGGCACACCACCACCTTACTCTACGCCGCCGAGTATCTGGCGCGCACCCGTCGGTTCAACGGCACGCTGCACCTGATTTTCCAGCCGGCGGAGGAGCTGCTGTACGGTGGTCGGGTAATGGTTGAGGACGGGCTGTTCGATAAGTTTCCCTGCGACACCATTTTTGGCCTGCACAACATGCCGGGGCAAATGCTGGGGAAAATCGGCCTGCGCGACGGCGCGATGATGGCCTCTTCTGACACGCTGCATATCGAGGTAAAAGGCGTTGGCGGCCACGGCGCGGTGCCGGAGCATACCGTCGACGCGACGCTGGTGGCCTGCCACATCACGCTGGCGCTGCAGTCCATCGTGTCGCGCAACATCACGCCGTTTGAGCCGGCGGTGGTGACCGTCGGCAGCATTCAGGCCGGGCATGCGCCGAATATTATCAACGACAAAGTGCTGATGAAGCTGACGGTACGCACGCTGAATGAAGAGGTGCGTGAAACCGTGCTGCAGCGGATCCACGATATTGCCGTCGCGCAGGCGGAAAGCTTCAATGCCACCGCCACGCTGACCCACGTCAACGGCAGTCCGGTGCTCAGAAACGATCCTGCCGCCAACGACAGAGTGCGCGCGGTGGCGACGTCGCTGTTCGGCGCCGGGCTGGTCGGGGAGGTGAAGCCGTTTATGGGCAGCGAGGATTTTGCCTTTATGCTCGAGCACAATCCGCACGGCTGCTACTTCACCATCGGCGCCGGGGATGAAGCGGAACGCTGCATGGTGCATAACCCCGGCTACGACTTCAACGACGAGATCCTCCTCAAGGGCGCGGCGCTGTGGTGCGGCCTGACGGAAGACTATCTGCGTTAACCACCTGCGACGGGAGATCCCAATTATGAGTTCCGTATCTTTGAGCGCCACGTCGTTCGTCGGTACCGATCGCCTGCTGGCGGGTATCGTACTCAGCGTGCTGACGTTCTGGCTGTTTGCCCAGTCGGTGATTAACGTCGTGCCGGCGATGAAAAGCAGTCTCGACATTTCCCTCGAAACCCTGACCCTCGCGGTCAGCCTCAGCGCCCTGTTCAGCGGCTGTTTCGTAGTAGCCAGCGGCGGGCTGGCGGATAAGTTTGGCCGCATGCGCATGACCCATCTGGGCCTGGGGCTGAGTATTGTCGGCAGCGCGCTGCTGGTGGTGGCCCAGGGCCCGGGGCTGTTTCTGACGGGCCGCGTGCTGCAGGGGCTATCGGCGGCCTGCATCATGCCGGCGACCCTGGCGCTGATCAAAACCTGGTACGAAGGCAAGGCGCGCCAGCGGGCGGTGAGCTTCTGGGTGATTGGATCCTGGGGCGGCAGCGGCCTGTGTTCATTCGTCGGCGGCGCGATTGCCACCGGTCTTGGCTGGCGCTGGATTTTCGTCTTTTCCATCGTCGTGGCGCTGGCGGCTCTGCTGCTGCTCCGCGGTACGCCGGAAAGCCGCAGCCAAAGCGCGGAGCGGCAGAAGCTGGATGTCAGCGGCCTGTTAACGCTGATTGTCTCGCTGGTGCTGCTGAATTTGTTTATCAGCAAAGGGCATAGCTGGGGCTGGAGCAGCGGGCTGTCGCTGGCGCTGCTGGCCGGTTCGCTGCTCTCGGGCGGCTATTTTATCCTCAGCGGACGGCGCAAGGGCGACGCGGCGCTGATCGATTTTGCGCTGTTTCGCAATCGCGCCTACGGGGCGGCGGTGCTGTCGAACTTTATGCTCAACGGCGCTATCGGCACCATGATGATTACCAGCATCTGGCTACAGAAGGGCCACAACATGACCCCGCTGGAGACCGGAATGATGACGCTGGGCTATCTGGTCACCGTGCTGGTCATGATTCGCGTCGGGGAGAAGCTGCTGCAGCGCTACGGCGCGCGGCTGCCGATGATGACCGGCCCTATTTTCACCGCCGTTGGGATCCTGCTTATCTCCTGCACCTTTCTCGATAAATCGCTCTATATCGTGACCGTCTTTTTTAGCAACGTGCTGTTTGGCCTCGGGCTTGGCTGCTACGCGACGCCGTCGACGGACACCGCGGTGGTTAATGCGCCGGAGAACAAAGTCGGGGTGGCCTCCGGTATTTACAAAATGGGCAGCTCGCTGGGCGGCGCGATGGGGATAGCCGTGACGGCGTCACTTTTCGCGCTGTTTCTGCCCCTCGGCATGGCCAGCGCCGCGCAGTACGCGCTGTGGTTCAACGCGGCGCTGTGCCTGGGGTCGACGGCGGTCAGCGCGCTGATGCTGCCGAGAACGGTTCAGAGCTGATGCTTTTTGAGCAGCGCCCGCAGCTGGTGGTAGGTGAGTCCTAGCAGATCCGCCGCCTGCTTCTGATTGTACTTTGCCTGCAGCAGGCTGGACTGCAGCAGGCTTTTTTCCTGCTCCTGCTGAAAAGCGCGCAGATCCAGCGGCAGCGCGGGGCCGTCCGGGGTTTGCTCGACGACGGCTGGCAGAGGCTGCTGCGGCTGAAAGGGATTGATAATAATGTTATCCAGCTCGCTGTCGCTGGTGCCGTGGCGATACACCGAGCGCTCCACCACGTTTTTCAGCTCGCGGATATTGCCTGGCCAGCGGTAGCCCAGCAGCGTTGCGGTCGCCCGCTCGCTAAAGCCGGGGAACAGCGGCAGCCCCAGCTCGCGGCACATCTGAATGGCGAACTGGTTTGCCAGCAGCATAATGTCGCTCTGCCTTTGGCGCAGCGGCGGCAGCTGCACCACGTCGAAGGCCAGGCGGTCGAGGAGATCGGCGCGGAAATGGCCGCTCTCCACCATCTGCGGCAGATCGGCGTTGGTGGCGCACACCAGCCGCACGTTGACCTGCAGCGGCTGGCTGCCGCCCACGCGCTCCAGCTCCCCGTACTCAATTACCCGCAGCAGCTTTTCCTGTACCAGCATCGGGGCGGTTGCCAGCTCATCAAGAAAGAGGGTCCCGCCATCGGCGCGTTCAAAGCGTCCCGGATGGCGCTTGCTGGCGCCGGTAAAGGCGCCGGCTTCGTGGCCAAATAGCTCGGAATCCAGCAGGTTCTCATTCAGCGCGGCGCAGTTGAGGGAGATAAACGGCCCCTGCCAGCGGGATGAGAGAAAGTGCAGACGGTTAGCGATCAGCTCTTTACCCGTCCCGCGTTCGCCAATCACCAGCACCGGCTTATCCAGCGGCGCCAGCCGTGAGACCTGCTCCAGCACCTCAAGAAAGCTGTTGGCTTCGCCGAGCAGGTTGTCCTTGTATTCCGCCATGATGAAATTCGCCATTTAGTCGTGTGATTCACCAGGTTACTTTAGCAACCCGCTGCGCATATAACAACCATGCCTTTTAAAATCAATAAGATAAAAAATTGGCACGCTATTTGTATTAGTCTCTGCACAGGCCGTTGCCTGATAACAGAACTATGAGGATTGAAATTATGGGTATTTTTTCTCGTTTTGCCGACATCGTGAACGCCAACATTAACTCTCTGCTGGAGAAAGCGGAGGACCCGCAGAAGCTGGTTCGCCTGATGATCCAGGAGATGGAGGATACGCTGGTTGAAGTCCGCTCGACTTCGGCACGCGCGCTGGCTGAAAAGAAACAGCTGAGTCGCCGCATTGAGCAGGCGCTCGCGCAGCAGGCCGAATGGCAGGAAAAAGCCGAGCTGGCGTTGCGCAAAGATAAAGACGATCTCGCCCGCGCCGCGCTGATGGAAAAACAGAAGCTCACCGACCTTATCGGCAGCCTGGAAAATGAGGCGCAGCTGGTTGATGAAACCCTGGCGCGGATGAAAAAAGAGATCGGCGAGCTGGAGAACAAGCTCAGCGAAACGCGCGCTCGTCAGCAGGCTCTGACCCTGCGTCACCAGGCGGCCAGCTCGTCCCGCGACGTGCGTCGTCAGCTGGACAGCGGTAAAATTGATGAAGCGATGGCGCGTTTTGAATCCTTCGAACGCCGCATCGATCAGATGGAAGCGGAAGCGGAAAGCCACGGCTTCGGCAAGCAAAAATCGCTGGACCAGCAGTTTGCTGACCTGAAGGCCGACGACGAAATCAGCGAACAGCTGGCGGCGTTGAAAAGCAAAATGAATCAAAATAACTGATGACATTCGCAAAATCCTTCAGGCCGCGCTGCCGGTCGAAAGACCGGGGCAGGCGATGCCGCCAGCCTGAAGGATCAAGCGTCGCGGCGCCGTGACGCGCCGCCGCTCACTCACTGTAAGGAGTACACATGAGTACGCTTTTTATTGCCATACCCCTGACGTTATTTGTGCTGTTCGTTTTGCCGGTGTGGCTCTGGCTGCACTACAACAATCGTTCTGCCAGCGGCAGTCTGTCACAGAATGAACAGCAGCGCCTGCTGCAGCTGACCGATGACGCGAAGCGCATGCGCGAACGGATTCAGACGCTGGAAGACATTCTTGATGCCGAGCATCCAAACTGGAGAGACAAATAATGGCCGGACTCGATTTGAGTAAAAAACTGTGGCGAATTCCCCAGCGCGGTATGGTGAAGGGCGTTTGCGCCGGGATCGCGCACTACCTTGATGTGCCGGTTAAGCTGGTGCGTTTGATAACCGTCCTGGCGATGATTTTTGGTCTCTTTTTCTTTGTGCTGGTGGCATATATTATCCTGACGTTTGCCCTCGATCCGATACCGGAAAGCGAGCTGAACGGCGAGAAAGTGCCGGCCAGCGGCGAGCTGCTCGCCGAGGCGGATCGCGAGCTGGCGGCCAGCGAACGGCGCCTGCGGGAAATGGAGCGCTACGTCACCTCCGACACCTTTACCCTGCGCAGCCGCTTTCGTCAGCTGTAGCTTAAACTGAGGTCACCTATGAACATCAAATGGCAGCAGGCAGGACAAAAAATGAAACCCGGGCTGAAAATCGCCGGCCGGCTGGTGCTGCTGACCGCGTTGCGCTATGGCCCGGCGGGCGTTGCCGGCTGGGCAATCAAGTCGGTTGCGCGTCGGCCGGTGAAAATGCTGCTGGCGGTTGCTCTCGAGCCGCTGCTCAGCCGCCTGGCAAATCGCTTAACTCGCAACATGAAGTAGCGGGCGGGGATCGCAGTGCCGCACTTTATAACTTCTCGGCTTATCCCCACCTAATGGCTTATGATTAAAGCACTTTCTTCAAAGCACTAGCCTGAAATATTACGGATAGCATGGGATGGCAATGAAGCGACTTAAAACTGAATTCAATGCGCTGGTCAACCGTGGCGTTGACCGGCACCTGCGTCTGGCCGTAACCGGCCTTAGCCGCAGCGGCAAGACCGCATTTATCACCGCGCTGGTCAACCAGCTGCTGAACATCCACTCCGGCGCGCGCCTGCCGCTGCTCAGCGCGGTCAGGGAAGAGCGCCTGCTGGGCGTCAAGCGCGTCCCGCAGCGCGACTTCGGCATTCCGCGATTTACCTATGATGAAGGGCTGGCTCAGCTCTACGGCTCACCCCCGATGTGGCCGACGCCGACCCGCGGCGTCAGCGAGATCCGCCTGGCGCTGCGCTACCGCTCCGGCGAATCGCTGCTGCGCCACTTCAAGGACACCTCCACCCTGTATCTGGAAATCGTCGATTATCCCGGCGAATGGCTGCTGGATTTACCCATGCTGGCGCAGGACTACCTCGGCTGGTCGCGGCAAATGACCGGGCTGCTGCAGGGCCAGCGCGCGGAGTGGTCGGCGCGCTGGCGCCAGCTGTGCGAAGGGTTGGATCCGCTGGCGCCGGCCGATGAAAACCGGCTGGCGGAAATTGCCGCCGCCTGGACCGACTATCTGCACGCCTGCAAGCGCGAAGGGCTGCACTTTATTCAGCCGGGCCGCTTCGTGCTGCCCGGAGATATGGCCGGCGCGCCGGCGCTGCAGTTCTTCCCCTGGCCGGACGTGGACGCCGTCGGCGAAGCCCGGCTGGCCCAGGCGGACAAGCATACCAACGCCGGGATGCTGCGCGAGCGCTTCAGATATTACTGCGAGAAGGTGGTTAAGGGCTTCTACAAAGACCATTTTCTGCGCTTTGACCGCCAGATTGTGCTGGTGGACTGCCTGCAGCCGCTGAACAGCGGGCCGCAGGCCTTCAACGATATGCGCCTCGCGCTGACCCAGCTGATGCAAAGCTTTCACTACGGCCAGCGGAC
Organism: Klebsiella terrigena; assembly: GCF_006539725.1. Taxonomy (GTDB): domain Bacteria; phylum Pseudomonadota; class Gammaproteobacteria; order Enterobacterales; family Enterobacteriaceae; genus Klebsiella; species Klebsiella terrigena. Next base: position 74,615 of record NZ_BJNO01000011.1, read on the forward strand.
GCTGTTCCGCCGCCTGTTCTCCCCGGTGATTGATAAGCTGCTGTTTGCGGCGACCAAGGCCGATCACGTGACCGTCGATCAGCATGCCAACATGGTGTCGCTGCTGCAGCAGCTGATTCAGGATGCGTGGCAAAATGCAGCCTTCGAAGGGATTAGCATGGACTGCCTGGGGCTGGCGTCGATTCAGGCCACCCAGGGCGGGCTGATTGCGGTCAACGGCGAGAACATTCCCGCGCTGCGCGGCGATCGGCTCAGCGATGGCCAGCCGCTGACCATCTATCCCGGCGAAGTGCCGTCGCGCCTGCCGGGCCAGGCGTTCTGGCAGCAGCAGGGCTTTCAGTTTGAGAATTTCCGCCCGCGGGTGATGGATGTCGATAAGCCGCTGCCGCATATTCGCCTGGACGCGGCGCTTGAGTTTTTGATTGGAGATAAATTGCGATGAGCGAACCGTTAAAACCACGCGTTGATTTCAACGGACCGCTGCAGGCGGAGCCTGCCGAGGCGCTAAAGTCTGCCCGCGCGTTTGCCGGCGCTGACGCAGAAAAGTTCGCCCCGGCGCGGGTTGACCTGCTGACAGAGGACGAAGAGGGCACGGCGGAAGCGGTGGTAGAGTCGGTTCTGCGGCCGAAGCGCAGCCTGTGGCGGCGGATGGTCAGCGCCGGGCTGGCGATATTTGGCGTCAGCGTGGTGGCGCAGGGCGTGCAGTGGACGATGACCGCATGGCAGACGCAGGACTGGATTGCGCTCGGCGGCTGCGCGGCCGGGGCGCTGATCGTTGGCGCGGGCGTCGGTTCCGTTGCCACCGAATGGCGGCGCCTGTGGCGGCTGCGCCAGCGCGCCCACGAGCGCGACGAGGCCCGCGATCTGATGCACAGCCATGCGGTCGGAAAAGGGCGGGCGTTTTGCGAAAAGCTTGCGCAGCAGGCCGGGCTCGATCAGGCGCACCCGGCTCTCCAGCGCTGGTATGCCGCGATCCACGAAACGCAAAGCGATCGTGAAGTCGTAAGCCTGTATGCACAGCTGGTTCAGCCGGTGCTGGATGCCCAGGCGCGGCGCGAAATCAGCCGCTCGGCGGCGGAATCGACGCTGATGATCGCCGTCAGCCCGCTGGCGCTGGTGGATATGGCGTTTATCGCCTGGCGTAATTTACGCCTGATTAACCGGATTGCCACCCTGTACGGCATCGAGCTGGGCTACTACAGCCGACTGCGCCTGTTCCGTCTGGTGCTGCTGAATATCGCCTTCGCCGGCGCCAGCGAGCTGGTGCGGGAGGTCGGAATGGACTGGATGTCGCAGGATCTGGCGGCCAGGCTATCGGCCCGTGCGGCGCAGGGCATCGGCGCCGGGCTGCTTACCGCGCGGCTGGGGATCAAAGCGATGGAGCTGTGCCGCCCGCTGCCGTGGATCGCTGACGATAAGCCACGGCTGGGGGATTTCCGCCGGGAGCTGATCGGCCAGCTGAAAGAGACGTTGCAAAAAAGCAAAGCTCGCCCGGAATAACCTTCTTAGCCGATCTGGCCGTCGCTCCCCGGCGGCCAGCGGCGCATTCTCGCTTTTCTTCGCTCGCCTTTACGCCACAGCGGCCATTTTTCCGCCATACTGTCAATATTTGTTGACAGCTATCTTCACGCCAGCAAATAACTGTCCTATTATTCATCCGTCATTGGCCTTTTTAGGGTGAAAACTCCTATGCGTCTTGAAGTCTTTTGTGAGGACCGTCTTGGTCTGACCCGTGAATTGCTCGATTTGCTGGTGCTGCGAGGGATCGACCTCCGCGGTATCGACATCGACCCTATTGGCCGGATCTACCTCAATTTTGCCGAGCTGGAGTTCGCTAATTTTAGCAGCCTGATGGCGGAAATCCGCCGTATCGCCGGCGTGACCGACGTGCGCACCGTGCCGTGGATGCCGTCTGAGCGTGAGCATCTTGCGCTGTCGGCGCTGCTGGTGGCGATGCCGGAACCGGTGCTCTCGCTGGACACCAAAGGGAAAGTCGAGCTGGCGAACCCGGCCAGCTGCCAGCTGTTTGCGCAAAGCCAGGAGCGGCTGCGCAATCACCCGGTAGCCCAGCTGATTACCGATTTTAACATCCAGCGCTGGCTGGAAAGCAGCCCGCTGGAGTCGCACAGCGAGCATGTGGTGATTGGCGGACAGAACTTTGTTCTGGAGATTACGCCGGTCTACCTTGAAGGCGAGCACGGCGAACGCGTGCTCACCGGAGCGGTGGCAATGCTGCGTTCCACCGTGCGTATGGGGCGTCAGCTGCAGACCATGACGACCCAGGATACCAGCGCGTTCAGCCAAATTCTCGCCGTCGGCCCGAAAATGCGCCACGTAGTTGAGCAGGCCCGCAAGCTGGCGATGCTCAGCGCGCCGCTGCTGATCGTCGGCGATACCGGTACCGGGAAAGATCTTCTGGCGCACGCCTGCCACCTCGCCAGCCCGCGGGCGAGCAAGCCCTATCTGGCGCTGAACTGCGGTTCTATCCCGGAAGACGCGGTGGAAAGCGAGCTGTTTGGCGATGCTATTCAGGGTAAAAAAGGCTTCTTTGAGCAGGCTAACGGCGGCTCGGTGCTGCTGGATGAGATCGGCGAAATGTCGCCGCGGATGCAAACGAAGCTGCTGCGCTTCCTTAACGACGGCACCTTCCGCCGGGTGGGGGAAGATCACGAGGTTCACGTTGACGTGCGGGTGATTTGCGCCACCCAGAAAAACCTCGTGGAGATGGTACAGAAGGGTCTGTTCCGCGAAGATCTTTACTACCGCCTCAACGTCCTGACCCTGCATTTACCGCCGCTGCGCGACTGCCCGCAGGATATCATTCCGCTGACCGAGCTGTTCGTCGCCCGGTTTGCCGACGAGCAGGGGATCCCGCGGCCGAAGCTTTCCGCCGATCTCAGTACGGTGCTGACCCGCTATAGCTGGCCTGGCAACGTTCGCCAGCTGAAGAACGCGGTTTATCGTGCGCTGACGCAGCTTGATGGCTACGAAATGCGGCCCCAGGATATCCTGCTGCCGGATAGCGACGTCGCTTCGCTGCCGGTAGGCGAAGAGGCGATGGAAGGTTCGCTGGACGATATTACTCGTCGCTTTGAGCGTTCCGTTCTGACCCAGCTTTACCGCAGCTTCCCGAGCACCCGTAAGCTGGCGAAGCGTCTGGGGGTTTCCCATACCGCGATTGCCAATAAGCTGCGCGAGTATGGTCTCAGCCAGAAGAAGAGTGAAGAATAGCGTAGCCTCGTTGGCCGGCGGGATTGACCGTCGGCCAACGTGCTGCAAACTTATTTTCCAGGAATTCAGATGGTAATGTCGCCTGGCCCGCTGCTGTCGTGGCTGAAACTCCTGACCCTCTCCGCCGCGCTGTCGTTTGTGCTGTTCTGGCTACATCTGCCCGCGGCGCTGCTGCTAGGGCCGATGATCGCCGGCATAACCTTCAGCCTGCGCGGCACGACAATCAGCGTACCTCGACCCTTTTTTATCGCCGCTCAGGCCATTATTGGCTGCATGATCGCCCAAACCCTCACGCCCTCAATTTTTGGCGTGCTGCTCGGCCACTGGCCGCTGGTGCTGTTTATTCTGTTCGCTACGCTGGCCTTCAGCGCGCTGGCCGGGTGGCTGCTGGTGCGCTACAGCTCGCTACCCGGGGCAACCGGCGCGTGGGGCAGCTCGCCGGGTGGCGCTTCGGCGATGGTGGTCATGGCGCAGGATTACGGCGCCGACGTGCGGCTGGTGGCCTTAATGCAGTATCTGCGGGTGCTGTTCGTTGCCGGCGCGGCGGCGCTGGTGGTGCGTTTTGCCTCTGGCGGCGAGGCGCAGGAGATGAACCAGCAGATCGTCTGGTTTCCCGCCATCAGCGGGCAGCTGCCGTTGACGCTGCTGCTGACCGCCGCCGCAGGCTGGCTGGGCCTGCGCATGCGCTTTCCTTCCGGCGTGATGCTGCTGCCGATGCTGGCCGGGGCGCTGGTGCAGGGAGAGGGCTGGCTGATGCTGGAGCTGCCGGAATGGCTGCTGGCGCTGGCTTATGCCGCCATTGGCTGGAGCGTTGGTCTAAAATTTAATCGGGAGATTTTTCTGCTGGCGCTAAAGACTCTGCCGCAGATTCTCGCCTCCATCATCGGCCTGATTTTACTCTGCTCGCTGATGGCGTTTGGCCTGACGCAGGTGCTGCCGCTCGATTTTATGACCGCCTATCTGGCGACCAGCCCCGGGGGCCTGGATACGGTGGCGATTATTGCGGCGGGAACGCGAGCCGACATGTCGTTTATCATGGCGATGCAGACCTTGCGCCTGTTCACCATCTTATTGACCGGCCCGGCGATTGCGCGGTTTATCTCCCGCTATGCGCCGCGAAAAGAAAAAAGCCCCCGATAAACGAGGGCTTAGGACATGCGGGCCGGGCGTGAAGCGCGGTCCGGGGCAGAGGCTGATTACGCTTTCAGCGCAGCCAGGGCCGCATCGTAGTCCGGCTCTTCGGTGATTTCATTCACCAGCTGGCTGTAAACAACCTGGTCATTTTCATCAACAACGACCACTGCGCGAGCGGCCAGGCCGGCCAGCGGGCCAGCAGCAATGGCAACGCCGTAATCAGCCAGGAACTGCGGCGCGCGCAGGGTGGACAGGGTGACGACGTTGTTCAGGCCTTCAGCGCCGCAGAAGCGGGACTGAGCGAACGGCAGATCGGCGGAGATGCACAGCACAACGGTGTTGTTCAGCTCGGATGCCAGTTGGTTAAATTTACGTACCGATGCCGCGCACACGCCGGTATCGATGCTTGGGAAAATATTCAGTACTTTACGTTTGCCGGCGAACTGGCTCAGCGCGACGTCGGAGAGATCTTTGGCGACCAGCGTAAACGGCTGCGCGGCTGCGCCTGCCTGCGGAATGGTGCCCTGAACGGCAACGGGGTTGCCCTGGAAATGCACGGTTTGTGACATGTTTATCTTCCTGTTTACATATAGTTAACGTCACGGGTAGTGTATGACATCCGTTATCAGCACGGCAAATCCTATTTAACGTTTCCCCTGGAGGAACCTGGGAATGCGAAACCTGCGAGTGTACGAAGAAGCCTGGCCGCTACATACCCCGTTTGTGATTGCCCGCGGCAGCCGCAGCGAGGCGAAGGTAGTGGTGGTAGAGGTGGAGGAGAATGGCGTGAAGGGCGTCGGCGAGTGCACGCCGTACCCTCGCTATGGGGAGAGCATTGCCTCGGTTATGGCGCAAATTCTGACGATTGGCGAGCAGCTGGAAAGCGGCGCGACCCGCGAACAGCTTCAGCATCTGCTGCCGGCGGGGGCGGCGCGTAACGCCGTCGACTGCGCATTGTGGGATCTGCAGGCGCGTAGCGTGGGCAAAAGCATTCCGCAGCTGCTGGGGGTTGCGTTGCCGAACCGGGTGGTGACGGCGCAGACGGTGGTGATCGGCACCCCGGAGCAGATGGCGGCTAGCGCCGCGGCGCTGTGGGAAAAGGGCGCGCGCCTGCTGAAGGTCAAGCTTGACGATCGCCTTATCAGCGAACGGCTGATCGCCATTCGCAGCGCGGTGCCGGAGGCCACGCTGATTGTTGACGCCAATGAATCCTGGCACAGCGATGGCCTGGCGGCGCGCTGCCAGCTGCTGGCCGATATCGGGGTGGCGATGCTTGAGCAGCCGCTGCCGGCGGACGCCGATGAGGCGCTGGAGAATTTTATTCATCCTCTGCCCGTCTGCGCCGACGAGAGCTGCCACACCCGCGACAGCCTGCCGCGGCTGCGCGGGCGCTATGAGATGGTGAACATCAAGCTTGATAAAACCGGAGGCCTGACCGAAGCGCTGTTTCTCGCACAGGAGGCGGAGCAGCAGGGCTTTGAGCGCATGCTCGGCTGTATGCTCTGCACCTCGCGGGCGATTTCAGCGGCGCTGCCGCTGGCGCCGCTGGCGCGTTTCGCCGATCTCGATGGCCCGACCTGGCTGGCGGTTGACGTGGAGCCGGCGCTGCATTTCAGCACCGGCGTTCTTCATCTTTGAGAGTGCCAGTGTAGCAGGTCGATCATCGCCGGCAGGTACGTTTCCGTGGCCTCGTCGGCGGATATCGGCGGGAATTCTGCGGTAATGCACGGCAGGCCGATATCGGCGCACCAGCTGCCGAAAGAGCCGGGCGTTTCGTACCCGACGCTGCCGACCAGCGGCAGGGCGAACGCGTCGGCCAGCCACCGGCCGAGCTCGCTATGGCCAGGATCCTCAATACAGGCCAGCGGATCGTGGAACGAGACCACCCACGCCGGGTGGATCTGGTGGATCAGCTGGCACAGGGCCTGGGTTTCCGGCTCCGAGCCGGGCTTTTCCCCGGTCAGCAGCACGACGTCGCGCTGCTCGGCCGCGCTGTTCCAGCGATAGACCGTTTCCCCTTCTTTCCAGTTTGCCGCGGGAAAATTGCGATTGAGATCGATGCCGCGCGCGTTGGCGCGCAGCCCGAGCTGACAGCCGTCGGGGTTGACCGCCAGCACGACGTGATGACGACGCAGTTCGGGCTTCAGAGTTCGAAGCGCGCAGGAGAGGGTGACCACCGACGAGTTTTCATCGCCGTGAGTGCCGGCAAGGATCAGGCCGCTGCGGCTATCGGCCAGCGGCGCGGGGAACCACAGCAGCGGTGCGCCAAGATGTGACTGGCCGTAGCGCTGGGTGCCGGGCGGAAAGGCGCCGCGCTGGGTACGAGGACGAGAAACGGGCATAGGGCATCCTGTTAGCAGGTTATTTTCAGCAGTGTTGTGTAAAACCGTCCCGGAATCAAATAGTTTCCCTGGACGATGAAATCAGAATACGCGTCAATTTTCTATCACAAGCCGTTTGCAATTTCAGGTGATGAAACAAATAATCATCCTTCTGCCAGCTCTGGTTTTTTTATTTTAAAGGGGATCTTATGAAGTATCCTGTCACATTGACATGCGGCGCGCTGTGGTTAGCCAGCGTTTCATCTCTGGCCTGGGCGGCGGATGTCCCTCCGGGTACCGTCTTAGCCGAGAAACAGGTACTGGTACGGCATATTAAAGATGAGCCGGCCTCATTAGATCCCGCTAAAGCCGTGGGCTTGCCGGAAATTCAGGTGATCCGCGATCTTTTTGAAGGTTTAGTCAACCAGGACGCTAAGGGCAATCTGATTCCCGGCGTGGCGACCCGCTGGCAGAGCAACGATAACCGGGTCTGGACCTTTACCCTGCGCGATGACGCCCGCTGGTCGGACGGTACCCCGGTTACGGCGCAGGACTTCGTCTACAGCTGGCAGCGCCTGGTAGATCCGAAAACGACGTCACCCTTTGCCTGGTTCGCCGCGCTGGCGGGCATAACGAATGCGCAAAATATTATCGACGGTAAGGCCGCGGTCGATACGCTGGGGGTTACCGCCGTAGATGCGCGCACGCTGCGGGTGCAGCTGGATAAGCCGCTGCCGTGGTTCAGCAATCTGACGGCCAGCTTCGCGTTTTATCCGGTACAGAAAGCGAACGTCGAGAGCGGCGCTAACTGGACGCGTCCGGGCAACCTTATCGGCAACGGGGCCTACGTGTTAAAAGACCGGGTGGTTAACGAAAAGCTGGTTGTCGTCCCTAACAGCCACTACTGGGATAATGGCAAAACGGTTATCCAGCAGGTGACCTTTGTACCGATTAACCAGGAGTCGTCGGCGACCAAGCGCTACCTGGCTGGGGATATCGATATCACCGAATCCTTCCCGAAAAACCTGTACCAAAAATTGCTGAAAGATATTCCGGGGCAGGTGTACACCCCGCCGCAGCTGGGCACCTACTACTACGCCTTTAACACGCAGAAGGGGCCGACCGCCGACGAGCGCGTGCGCCTGGCGCTGAGCCTGACCATCGACCGCCGCCTGATGGCGGAAAAAGTGCTGGGAACCGGCGAAAAACCGGCCTGGCACTTCACCCCGGACGTGACGGCAGGGTTTACGCCGCAGCCCTCGCAGGCGGAGAGCATGAGCCAGGCCGAGCTGAACGCGCAGGCCAAGGCGCTGCTGCAGGCGGCGGGCTATGGCCCTGGCCGTCCGCTGCAGCTGACGCTGCTGTATAACACCTCGGAAAACCACCAGAAGATTGCCATCGCGGTGGCGTCAATGTGGAAGAAAAACCTCGGCGTCGACGTCAAGCTACAGAATCAGGAGTGGAAAACGTATATCGATAGCCGAAACACCGGTAATTTCGACGTGATTCGCGCCTCGTGGGTGGGGGATTACAACGAGCCTTCCACCTTCCTGTCGCTGCTGACCTCGACCCATAGCGGCAATATCTCCCGCTTTAACGATCCGACCTATGACAAGATCTTAGCCCAGGCGGCGCAGGAGACGTCGGATAAGGCGCGTAACGATGATTACAACGCGGCAGAAAAGATAATCATGGCCAAAGCGCCCATTGCGCCAATTTATCAATACACCAACGGACGTTTGATTAAGCCGTGGCTGAAGGGCTATCCGATTACCAACCCGGAAGATGTCGCCTATAGCCGGACAATGTATATCGTCAAGCACTAATCAGTACCGGTTGCCTGATGGTGTCAGACAACCATCGCTAAACCCAGAACTGGCGCGGCTTGTTGCGCCAGGTTCTCTTTCAGACCCTCGCCCAATCTGAGCGGGGAGTCGTCAAAAGCTGATAAAGCAACAATCATTCATCCCGCTCCCTTAATTTTCGGTAATGTACAGAAAATTATATTATTTACGGGATATTGAGATGAAAAAGCCTATTATTTCCACAGTATTGGGTTTTGTGGTCCTGATGTTGACCGGATGCACAACGACATACACGATGACAACCCGGTCGGGAGAGCATATTGAAACTCAGGGAGCGCCTGAGGTGGATGCTGCGACGGGCATGACGAAATACGCTGATGCTTATGGTTATCATCGCGTCATCAAAACCGGTGAGGTCGTTCAGACGACAAAAGGGGCAACAAAGCTGGGATGGTGATGTGAGATTTTCATTTGATGGAGGGTAAAAGCGGTAACCCGATAATCGTTCTACCGCTTAAGGAAGTGCCGGTCATCATACAATTATGCGCCAAACGCACCGTCGATGGTGTGCATGGCCCGCTGTCACGCACCCGCTTTATCACCGCGTCACGATCGGCGCTGTCCGTCTGAACTGCGGTACTTCCGGTTTCCGTTGCCAGTTTCGCTGCGGCTTCCGGCGATCCGGCGTAGGTGAAAACGACTGAAGCGCCATCTGAAGCAAAGCGTCGTACGATAGCCGCGCCAATACCACGACTCCCGCCCAACACCAGTACCGATTTCTTGTGTAATGCAGCCATAAACCTGTTCCTCATGATATTGTAGTGATGATTACAATATGCTTCGAAAGATCATGCCGTCAAGGAGTAATGTAGTGAGCACTACAAAAAATAGTCGCACCCCGGGGCGCCCCCGCCAGTTTGATCCCGTGCAGGCCATTGAAACCGCGCAATACCTTTTTCACTCACGGGGTTATGACGCAGTCAGTGTTGCTGACCTGACAAAAGCGTTCGGCATCAATCCGCCCAGCTTCTATGCTGCCTTTGGCAGTAAGTTCGGGCTGTATACCCGCGTATTGGAGCGCTATAGCCATACCGGCGCGATCCCTTTTACGTCGCTTTTGCGTAACGATCGCCCAGTAGTTGAATGTTTGATAGATGTTCTGAACGAGGCAGCGAGACGTTACGTTACTGATTTGACCGCTGCCGGGTGCCTGGTGCTGGAAGGCACCCATTGCAACGATCCCGAGGCTCGCGAGGCGGCGTGCGCGCTGCATACTGCCGCTGAAAATAGCCTTCGGGACTATATTGCCAGGCAATATCCGCAGGACGCCGTTCGGTTGACCGACTTTATGAGTACGCTGATGTCTGGTCTCTCCGCGAAAGCGCGGGCAGGGGATAGCCTGGAGCGTCTACGGGAAACCGTACGCCTGGCGGGTCTGGCGCTGCGACAGATACTTTCACGCTGATGCCAGCGTTTCAATTAAATGACTGTTTTTAGCCAGGATTCAATATCCTGAGTCGGAATATTATTCTGTACATTCCAGGTGTTGATCATCGGCCACCACATGCCGTCTCCCCTGGCGAAAGCTGCACGATAGCGAAGCATCGGGTCACCCGGATTTAAATGCAGTTCATCCAGTAGCGTGGGTAGGGTCAATACGTCTTTGGCAAAGGTTTGATTTGTCACGCGTTCAACGGTTTCCGCCAGTTTTCCATAGGAGGTTGTTTCACCCGCGACAAATATCACTTCATTTATGATTCGCGGCTGATGCAAATAAATTTCGGTGGTTAGTCGGCCAATATCCGCAGGAGAGGTGACGGTCACCTGCGTGTTCCATCCCCCAAGCGCATTGATGGTATTTTCGGATAAATTCACCACATCGAATGCCGGTTCGAAGAGAAAACAGGTAAACATGCCGGTTGAAACAATGACCCATTGCGTCGTGTTTTGTTCCCGCAGCAGCGTCCTGACGTCATACTGCTCGTCCCAGACGGGTTGACCGCTCCCTTTGCCGACCACATCGTAATTCACGCCAAACTGCCAGGGGAAATAGCGGCTAACGCCAGCTTCCAGCACCGCGCGGGTAATTTTTATCTGGGTACCTGCGCCAGCGACAAACCCCATGCAGTTAATTACGGTATCAAAATCCGCAAAGTAGTTTTTTAATGATTCAATCGCGCTAGCGGCGACATCGACAGCGATAAATTCTGCCCCCGCATCAGACAGTTTTTGATGAGTTTCAGATTGCAGTTTGCCTTGTGTATCCCAGGAACCGGGCGACACGATAACGGAGACGGCGCCATTGTGCTGCGTGACAGCCGGAATCAGTGAGTCCAGCACGGCGGCCCCCAGTTGTCCCGCTCCCAGCACTAATACTCTCTCGCTCGTCTTAATATTACGTTCTTTCATGTGGAACCTCACTTTGTTAAATCGCCTGTTTTCTGCGAGTAGAGAAAGGTTACGTCAGCGTGCCTCATTCGATAAGACGATGAATACAGGTTAGACTGTTCGTAAAAATGGGATAATCAACGCGTTCAGGCACGGTGGGAATATGGATAAGCTGGAATCAATGCAGGTCTATGTTCACGTGGTAGATACCCATAGCTTCGCCAGGGCGGCAGAAGTGCTGGGGCTACCGCGTTCAACGGTATCGCGGGTCGTTAAGGCGCTGGAGGCATACCTGGGGATTCAGCTTTTACAGCGTACCACCCGCAAACTTAGCGTGACCGCAGAGGGCCGCCGTTACTACGATGAGTGCAAAAATCTCCTGGCGGATATTGCAACAATGGAGTCTTCATTTCCCGGCAGAACTGCACAGCCCAGAGGCCGTTTTAAAGTCGGGATGCCGCAGTCTCTCGCCCGACATTGCATTCTTCCCCGGCTCCCGGCATTTCTGCGCCAGTATCCCGAGCTGGAGTTGATACTCTGTTCCAGCGATAACGTGGAAGACATCATTCAGGAAGGGTATGACTGCGTGATCCGCACCGGCAGGATCGAGGATTCAACGACGCTGGTCGCGCGACCTCTGGCGAATTTTAGGTGGGTAGTTCTGGCGTCGCCGACGTACATTGAGCGCCATGGCAAGCCAGTGACGTTTGACGATCTGGAAAGGCATCATGCAGTTGGCTACCTGAACCACCGCACCGGACGTACCACCGAGTGGTTTTTTACACGTGATGACGGCGATTGTGCGATCCGTATGAAAGAGACGCTAGTCGTTGATGATACGGATGCCTACATCCAGGCTGGTATCGAAGGTCTTGGACTCATTCGTGTTGCCAGCTATCTGGTTGCGCCATATTTGAAGAGTGGGGCGCTGGTTTCCTGCATGGGCAATTTTACTTTCGATCTGCCGCTTTCCCTTGTCTATCCGCAAAACCGCTATCTTCCGCCTTCGGTTCGCGCTTTTTATGACTGGAGCCGTGCAGTTTTGCACCAGCCGGTTATGTAGTGCTCTGCATGGCCTGTTTTAACTTTTCCATCAACCAGTTCAGCGCAGGATCCTGTACCCGGCGCTTGTGGCGCAAAATGCACAGCGTAAAAGTGGGATAATTCACGGGTGTTTCGCTGGAGCGCAAAGCAAAATGCTGCTGCCAGCGTTGGGCCAGCCCGTCGGGAACCGTGGCGAAAACCGGCATGGTGGTTAACAGCAGAGGAAAGGTAGAAAAATTCGCCGTCACATAATGCACGTGACGTTGTAACCCCTGATCGGCGAGCTGGCGGTCAATTTCGCTGTGGTTTGATTCGCGATACGACACCATGATGTGCTCATAAGCGATAAAGTCGTTTATCGACAATGGCCCATCACAAGGGATTTGTTGTGGCGACCAGAGCGTGGAAACCCCCATCGTCATGACCGGCTCGCTGACGACTTCACCGGTGCTCGGCTTATTCAGCGAAACGGCAATATCAATAACATCGTCTTCCAGTAATCGACGAACCTGAAAGGGATCGGCGGCGGCAATATGCAGCTCCACGCCCGGTGCTTCATGGGCGATGGCGGGCAATAAATCTGGCATCAGCCAGTGCTCGCTCCAGTCGCTCATGCCCAGTCGAAAGGTGTGCTTTGCCGTGGCGGGAGAGAAGTCCTGTGCACCAAACATCACCGTATGCAGGTTTTCCATCAGCGGCTGCATATTGACCATCAACGCTTCAGCGCGCGGTGTCGGCAGCATCCCTTTGGCGCTGCGTACAAACAGCGGGTCGTTGAACATCTCGCGCAGCCGTTTCAGCGCCCCGCTGATGGCGGGCTGCCCCAGATGCAGAACCTCTGCGCTGCGGGTGACGCTGCCCTCCCGGTATAGCACCAGAAAGACTGTCAGCAGATTCAAATCTATTCGGCTGAAATCATTTTCAATGATTTTCTTCATCATAATAATCAATTTGAATGTTATTCCTGCCAGAAGGATAGTGAACATCACCCGGAAAAATCAACCATGCGCGGAGGGCTTGATGCAACAGTATCGAACAGGCGACAGCGTTATTTTTAAAGTGCTGGAACGTGAAATTCACATTTCGGTAGCGGATTTATATCCAGACTCTCTCCAGTCAGCGGATTCTGATGAGGCTAACCAACCGGTTTCACTATCAATACATAGTTGGGTCGTCCGCACCCCCGACGATATTATTGTGATTGATACCGGGACCGGTAACGACCGCGATCGCGGGAATAATCCGTTTTATCATCAGTTAGACACGCCCTATCTGGAGAACCTTCTGGCAACAGGTATCAAGCCGGAAGAGGTGACGTTGGTATTAATGACGCACCTGCATACTGACCATGTCGGCTGGAATACCGTGTGGCGTGAAAATCGTTGGGTGCCGCTGTTTCCTAATGCGCGATATATCTGCTCTGAGAAAGAGCTGATGCGGGTAAAAGACAGCGAACGCTACCGGAATTTATGGCTCGACAGCCTGCTGCCGGTGATTGAAGCGGGCCTGCTGGAAACAATAGATGTTGCTGCGCAGCCGTTGTTTGGCGGACGAATATGCTATGTGCCAACGCCCGGGCACAGCCCCGATCATGCGGCATTGATATTGTCCTGCGGCGGTGAATATGCCTTTTTTGCCGGAGATATTGTGCATTCACCGTTGCAGTTTAGCCACCCGGCATGGAATTCGGTGTTTTGCGGCGACCACGAGCAGGCGGAAAAATCCCGACATTGGGCGATGGCGTGGTGTGCGGAACATCATGCCCTGTGGCTTAGCGCACATCTCGCCGGACAGTCCTGCGGCTGGCTTAGCGTCGACGGGTATGGGAACTATGGCTGGATGGAGGCGAGTGACAATAATGATGAATAACCGATCTTTCATATTGGTTTTCGGCGCAACGGGTCAGCAGGGCGGCTCCGTGGCAAGGGCGCTACTCAATAACGGCTGGCCGGTACGCGTTATGGTGCGTAATCCCTCCTCTCAGGTATCGCTCGCCCTTCGGGATTCGGGTGCTGAAATGGTGACCGGGACGTTCGATGATGTCGACGCGATGAGAGAGGCGATGAAAGGCGTATACGGCGTTTTCAGCGTCCAGCCCAGTTCACCGGGAGGGACGGTAACCGACGACGATGAAGTTCGCTATGGTAAGACGATCGCCAGTCTTGCCGTCGAGTACGGTGTACAGCACCTGGTCTACTCTTCAGGTAGCGCGGTGGGTGATAAACCAACGGGTCTTGCGCATTTCGACACAAAAGCTGAAATCGAACGCTATATTCGTACGCTGCCAATTATTTCGACTATCGTGCGACCAGCCATGTTTATGGAACTGCTGGTAATGCCCGGTTTCGGGCTTGATGAAAGCCGTTTTACCTTTTTTATGCAGCCTGAAGGCTTCGTGCAGGTTATCGCGGTTGAAGATATCGGTAAAATTGTCGCCGCGATTTACGCTGGGCCAGAGCGGTTTAAAGGTAAAACGTTTGACATCGCCAGCGATGTCGTCACTGGTCAGCAGCTTCAGGAACGGTTCTCCGCAGCAGCAGGGCGGCTGATTCCCTATTCTCGTTTTTCCGATGAGGTGCTGGCCGCCAATCCCTTTCTGCAAAAGCTGACCGCGCTGGTGGATGATGGACGGCTGGCGGGGCACGCCTCCCTGGAGACGATGCGGCAAATGAATCCGCAGCTGCAATCCTTTGAGTCGTGGCTGGCGGGAAGCGGGCGAGAGGCTTTCGAACGGGCGCTGGCAACCTCTGCCAGTTGGGAGTTTAACCGGTAAACCCGCTTTACCCGGCTCCAGCAATGTGGAGCCGGGAAGGGGCTATCGGGACGATAATAGCGAGGCGTAATCCATATTCTGCAAATCGTCGAGCAGGCCGGGGCCGGTGGGTTGCCAATTCAACTGCTGACGCGTCCAGACCGATGATGCACGCAGGTTCATGGCGGCGAACATCGCGAACCAGTCAAAATGCGTTTGCGCCTCTTAAGGCGAGAGCGATATTAGCGGCAAACAGAAAACTTTTTTGCCTGCGGTAATAATGTCGGTATCGGTTTTTGCAGATAAGAAAAAACCATTATCAGACATAATGTTATGGGACGAGTACATAACCAAGCACCCGTAGTTCGTTATCTCATCGTGATTCGGTAATGGCGCGGTTCTCCACGCCATTACCGCCTGCCAGCGGCCTTCGCCCGCTTTGACGTGTCGGTTCAACCTATTGCTGCTGCAGCACTTCGGCAAATTTCGCCAGCCACTGCGGGTGCGCGGGCCAGGCGGGAGCGGTGACCAGGTTGCCGTCAACGTGCGCCTGATCGATACCGATGTCGGCATAGTGTCCGCCGCTGAGCCGGACTTCCGGAGCACAGGCCGGATAGGCGCTGCAGGTACGTCCTTTTAGCACGCCGGCCGCGGCCAGCAGCTGCGGGCCGTGGCAAACGGCGGCAATCGGCTTACCCGCGCGGTCAAACGCCTGCACCAGCTTGAGCACCTCCTCATTCAGGCGCAGATATTCAGGCGCCCGTCCGCCGGGGATCAGCAGCGCGTCGTAATCCTGTTCTTTCACTGCGGAAAAGTCGGCGTTAAGAACAAAGCGGTGGCCGGGTTTTTCGCTATAGGTCTGGGCACCGTCAAAATCGTGGATCGCCGTCATGATGTAGTCACCTTTGGTTTTATCGGGGCACACCGCGTCAACCTGATGACCAATCATCTGCAATGCCTGAAACGGCACCATCGTTTCGTAATCTTCGGCGTAGTCGCCCACCAGCATCAGAATCTTCTTGCTCACCATCATCACTCCTGTACGTATAAAGGTGTCTAAGATATAGCCTGGTGGAAGAGGGAATGCGAACCGTCAATCTCCGCCCTGGGAGCTTCATTCCATCCGCTGGCGGCGGATTTCTGAGCTGTTGCTTGCGGATGCGACATTCCGCCATTTATTTGCCATACAATTGTAACGAAAACGATTGCTTACTGGTTTTATATGGTTCTTAATGTTACCCATAACATTAAATGATGGGTAAAGGGATGTTGTGAACGTTGCTGAAACTGGTGCCACCTTGTTATGGCTTGTCGGTGTTATCGTGGTTATTTTTGCCATCGATATTAAATTTAAGCGTAAATATCGGCGTAAGCGAACGAAGGAGTAGGTTTGCCGGCCGTCTCCTCGGCCAGTGCGTCAGCGGCTCCGGGTGACGGATCGGAGAGAGGTGACGGCAGCGGAAGGAAGCGGCGAGCACCCGCGGTGGTAAAGCGCTTCTGCAAAGGAGAGGGTTCTGCAAAAAAGAAGAGGGCGGCGGTACGGAAAAACGATAATCGCTGACGTGCGGTATGTAGGATCAGCGACAGGGAGTTTGGTGATTCGACGATGGCCCGAAGAGCAATCAGAACTCGTCGGGGTTATTGGATACAGCGATTCCAACTTTTGCCAGACTCAATACGAACAGACTAAGCACGGCAAGCGTTGTTACAACAATCATAAGTGTGGTCACAGCAGTCTCGATAGTTTTATACAGACAGTAATCAGACTGCGTACCTGAGCAATAGTTCCGCAAATAAAAATAAACAGAACCCGTTCGGGATGCGATGGCCTGACGTGATGCAATAATATATTTCTCGCTTCCCCAAGCCTGGGTACAGCGCAGTAATTCGGGCTATTTAAGCTATTTCAAAGAGATACCCTCAAAGATGGCCCCTGCGCGCGCCCGGCTGCGTAGGTTAAAGGGACTCAACGCGTGCTCGTCCCCCTAACGTTGTTGCCGCTAGCGTCTTTTTTTGAAGGTAAACTTTTGTTTCTTGCGATCTCTTATATACGAAATAAGAGAAAAAACAGCGACCAGGAGCAGTGCGACCGCCAGTGCTAAAAAGAGTAAATTCGCCATACGCGTTTATTCCCCGAGAAATTTATGGATATTCTTGCTTTTATGCGAAGAAATTTACTCTCGCCTTAAGAAAAATCCTAATGAAATATTTTTCATAGTTATCAAAAAAAATTTTTTAATGATGTTTATGAATGAATGCTGGGTTTTCATATCGATGCCTTCGCATCGGTGTAGCATAATATTTCAATTAATCGCCGCTATTTTGTTTAAAGATGCTAGAGGGGATTTGGGCTGTGAGGGCCAAAAGTGAGCATCATCCGTGCCGTTTTCATGAACTAACTGACTGAAACAATTTAGAAACATAGGCTCACTCTCGGACGAAAATCGCCGTGGAGGGAATGCGTAGGGAAAAGGATGCCGCCGATCGGTGTTGCCCGCGTAAGCTGCCGGCCGTTGCCAGAATATTTTGCGGCAACGTTGCCTGAAAAAAGGGCTATGGGTACGACGGGAGTTATTCCTCAGCCGCTATGGTCAGGATAATCTGCAGTGGGTTTCATTATATTCAGATTGTGAATATAAAATTACGTAATATTCAGGGAGTCAGTTTGTGTCTGGTGTTGATGCCGCTACTTGTTTCTCTGGTCGCGGATAAATTTAAGTCAGGTGAACAGGAGAGCGTATTTAAACGGCCGGCGAGCAGCGCCGGTGGCCGGGGAAAATATTTGCAGGGCAAATTGATATCCAGGGAACAGTATTGGGGAATGCTAACGCCGGTCCCTGAAAAAACGCTGTTGATATCAACGCAGCGGCCTGGCTTATTCGTCTGCGGTCATCCACATATCCGCTTCTTCAAACATCTCCTGAACGGCGCGGCTGATCTGCTCCTTTTCATGCTTGCTGGCATCCGTATTGATGGCGGGCAGCGTCATCATCGGCTTAACGCGAACGTCAGCTTCAGGAAAAATGCGGTGAATACGTTTGGTGAGTTCAGCCATAATGGTCTCTCTGGCCCCGGCTAACCCTTCAAAATTTCTTTTGTCATAAACCAGTTCTACAAACATGCTTTGGCTCCTGTAACGGTAGGCAGTAGTTATACTGTTTTTTTGTACAGTGTCAAGGCGAGAGGGAGAACAGCGCGCATTTTCCGCCTCGCCAGCCGGCCAGCACAGGGCTTGTACGTAATAAGCGGTGGTCGGTTATTCAGCTACTAAACAACCGTTAATCGACGTTGTTGAAATAGTCTCGCGCAACCGCCTCGACGTTCTTCGCGTCAATTCCCGTTTTTTCAGTAATCAGCTCGATGAACTGCTTAAACTTGTCGGTCATTACGTTGCCGCCATCCCAGTGGGCAACGTAGAAACGGCACTGATAGCGATAAAAGTGGAGGGTGGTATCTCCTAACGTGTAGTACATAAGAATCTCCCGTTCAGTATGTCGGACGAATCGCCATAGTTTGTGGTTATGGTACCTCACCATAACGCGTTGCTTGCAAGCATCTATCCTGCTACGAATCGCGTGAGATTGCCAGAGACGCGTTATTTTTAGCGCCGCCTGGCGCGACGAGCCACAGCATCCGCCTAAATATGGCCGAACTTCAAGGCCTTCGCGATAACGGAGCATGAGTGGCTTGATTAACCCTGATGATTTATTTATACTGTATATAAACACAGTTATTATGCCAGGTGAGTTTATGTTGACGTTCTACAAGCCGGTTGAGTCGTCGCCACGGTTTTTGGTGCCGCTGTTTCGCGATCTTGTTCCCTGCGGCTTTCCCAGCCCGGCCCAGGACTATGTCGAAGATACCCTTGATTTGAATAAGCTGGCCATCAGGCACCCAAACGCGACCTACTTTGTCAGGGTGAGCGGTGATTCAATGACGGGGGCCGGGATTGATGATGGCGACCTGCTGGTGGTTGACCGTTCGCTAACCGCGGAGCATGGCGATATTGTGATTGCTGCCGTCGCCGGCGAGTTTACCGTCAAGGAGCTGCAAACCCGGCCTGTCCTTCAGCTCATACCGCGTAACCTCAGCTATTCCCCCGTTGTCTGCCAGCCGGGAGAGGAGCTGCAAATATTCGGCGTGGTCACCTTCAGCTTAAAATCACACCGACATGTTCGCGCTTGTTGATGTCAACAGCTTCTATGCCTCCTGCGAAACCGTTTTCCGGCCAGACCTGCAGGGAAAAGCGGTGGTGGTGGTGTCAAATAACGATGGCTGTATTATTTCACGCTCGGCGCAGGCAAAGGCGCTGGGTATTCCCATGGCGGCGCCTTATTTCAAAATTAAAGACGATCTGCAGCGTTTGCAGGTGGCCGTTTTTAGCTCGAACTATGCCCTCTATGCCGATCTCAGCCACCGGGTGATGATGACGCTAACGGAGATGGCGCCGGCGATTGAAATCTACTCCATCGATGAGGCCTTCGTTAATTTAGCCGGTATCTCCAGCTATATGCCGCTTGAGACCTTCGGCCAGCAAATGCGCGCTCGGGTCCTGAAGCATACCGGACTCACGGTTGGGGTTGGCATCGCGCCGACTAAAACGCTCGCCAAGCTGGCGAATTTCGCGGCTAAAACGTGGAGCAAAACCGGCGGCGTGGTCGAACTATCGAATCGCGATCGCCAGCGTAAGCTGCTCGCTCTGGTGCCGGTGCATGAAGTTTGGGGCGTGGGTCGTCGGATCGCAAAAAAGCTGGAGCTGATGGGCATCGAAAACGCGCTGCAGCTTGCCGACAGCTCTACCTGGGTGATACGTAAGCACTTTAACGTCGTGCTGGAGCGCACGGTGCGCGAGCTGCGGGGGGAATCCTGCCTGCAGACGGATGAGTTTGCGCCGACCAAACAGCAGATTATCTGTAGCCGTTCGTTTGGCCACCGCATTACCCAATATAGCGATATGCATCAGGCGGTTTGCGCCTATGCTGAACGCGCGGCGGAAAAGCTCAGGGTAGAGAAGCAGTACTGCCGCGCGGTTAGCGTCTTTATGCGGACCAGCCCGCACGCCGAAAATGAAGCCTTCTACGCTCCTCAGGCCAGCGGTCGGCTGGCAACGCCTTCCGACGATACCCGGGACATTATTCGCGTCGCTATCCACGCGCTGGACAGAGTGTGGAAGGACGGCTTTCGCTATATGAAAGCCGGCATCATGCTGGGTGATTTCTTCAGTCAGGGCGTGGCGCAGCTCAACCTGTTTGATGAGTATCAGCCGCAGGCGAACAGCGCCGCGCTGATGCAGGTGGTGGATAGACTGAATCGCTCGGGTCGCGGCAGCGTGTGGTTTGCCGGGCAGGGCATTCAAAAAAGCTGGGCGATGAAGCGAGAGATGCTATCGCCCGGCTATACGACCCGCTACGCCGATTTGCCCGTCGTCAAATAGGCCGCCGGGGTATTCACGGCGCGACCAACGAGCGGCTGCTGCAGGCCGCGCTGGATCGCAATGTCGCGCTGGCGACGTCGCGGCTTACCGCGCATTATTGGAAAACGATGGGGATCGAGCCGGAAAACGAAGCCCTGGGCTGAAGCCGGGGGAAGGACATGACCTGCGAAGCCGCAGGCCATGTTTATACGACGATTACTTCAGCGCGGCCAGCTCGTCGGCGGTGAGCGCTAACGTCTGCAGCGTGCCGGTTTCTGCGGAGAGAACGGCGGCCTCCAGCACGGCCATGACGGCGAGCGCCTGCAGCGGCTGCACCGGGTTTTCAATCTTGCCGGTGAGCGCATCGCGCACGTTGATGTAGTACTGACGCTGATCGCCCTGCGGCGCGCCCACTTCCTGAACCTGCGATTGCGCGTCAAAAATGCTCAGGCTATCGTCATCCTGGCCCCAGCCTGCGCTGCCGGGAATGACGCCCGCCAGCAGCTGGCTCTCCTGCTGGTCGGCTTTTTGTTTGACCGCGCTGCCCTGGTCACCGTGAACGGTAAAGCGTGCGCTGCCGCCGGCGACCAGCATGCTGCAGTGCAGAATGACCTTGTGCTGGGGGTAATTTAAGACCACGTGCGCCCAGTCATTGATCTCCGCGCCCTGGCGCAGAGTGGCGATGTTGCCCTGCACCGACTGCGGCAGGCCAAACAGCTGCAGGGCCTGATCGATCAGGTGCGGGCCTAAATCAAACCACAGGCCGCTTCCCGGCACGTTCTGTTCTCTCCAGCGCACGCGAACTTCCGGGCGGAAGCGGTCGAAATGCGACTCAAAGTGCTTCACGTTGCCGATAAGCCCCTGCTCAATAACCTGCTTGATCCCGAGGAAGTCGCTGTCCCAGCGGCGGTTGTGGAATACCGAGAGCAGCAGCTGCTTCTCCTGCGCCAGGGCGATAAGTTCGCGAGCTTCCTGCATATCGAGGGTAAAAGGTTTATCAACCACCACGTGCTTACCGGCGTTTAGCGCCAGTTTGGCGAGCGGGGCGTGGGTGGCGTTAGGGGAGGCGATCACCACGAGATCGATATCCGGATGCCGGATCGCCTCTTCGGGTGAGGCGATGACGGTAACATCGGGAATGTCGCGCTTAACTTTCTCCTCGTCGCGAGAAGAGACGACGGCCAGCTTCAGGCCGTCAATCGAGCGGATCAGCGGCGCATGGAAGGTTTTGCCCACGAACCCATAACCGATCAGCGCAATATTAATGTTCTTACCGTCACCGGCGATAACTTTGTTCATTATTCTCTCCACGCTATTGAGCGTCAGCAATGTTGATGTGCGTTGAAATGTCGTCCCCGGCTTCTTCCCAGGCCGTATCTAAAAATAGCTGATGAATTTCGGCTAATCCGGCGACCAGATAGGGCTCGCAGTGGTTCAGTTTCATATGGTCGGCAACCAGCCAGCACTCGGTGCTGGCCGCCAGCATGGCGCGCTTGATCTCGGCGTCGGCCTCCTGGCTGGCGCTTAAGCCCAGCTGCGCATGCAGCGCGCAGGCGCCGAGAATAGCGATATCAGCCCGATAGCGCGCGAGCAGCGCGAGGGTGGCGCTGCCGGCAAACAGGCGCTGCTGCATATCCCACCTGCCGCCGAGCAGGATCAGCTGAATATCCGCCCGGTCGCTGAAGTGCTGGGCGATGTCTAAAGAGGGGGTGATGACGGTCATCGGCTCTTTGATGTGGCTGGCGACGGCCAGCACGGTGCTGCCGGCATCTAAAAAGATCGTCGAGCCGGCAGGAATTTTCTCCGCCACCATTTTACCCAGCCGCTGTTTGGTCTTCGGCAGCAGGGCGTTTCTGCCCTGGCGGTTCATCGCCGACAGGTCGAGGGCGATAGCGCCGCCGTGATTCTTTTGCGCCAGCCCCTGCTTTTGCAGATCGGTCAGGTCGCGGCGAACGGTGTCCGCGGAAACCTGCAGCCTGTCGACCAGCTCGCTGATGCTGACCTGGCCATTTTCGCTAATGATATCCAGGAGGTATTTTTGTCTGGCGGTTTTGTGCACGGTCTTCAATCCTGCAAATTGCTGCAATAAATCGCATAATACAGCATTTTGCGGCAAAAGAAATCCCGCGCCAGCGCAAGCTCTTCACGCGCTATCGTATCCCGGCGCTGCCCGTGCGAACCGTCGGCGGCGGGGTAACCTGGCAGAATCGGGTCTACAAAGACCTCTGCGGGCCGGACGGCGAAACGCGGCGCCTGTATCAGGGCAGCTACCCGCTGGTGAGCCTGTTCACGCCAATATCAACAACCTCTTCGATCGTGAATATGACTCCTGCCTCGATGATTCCGCAGTGTACGGGGAGCCGCGCAGCGTTTCGCTGAGCATGAACTACAGGTTCTGATTACCGCTCCCGCAGGCGCCTCGCAAGAGGGCCTGCGGGCGGGGAGGCTAGCGCATCACCCAGTGCTGGGGGCCAACCTGTTCATAGGTGCGGGCGGGGGGCTGCCAGGCCTTATCGCGAAACGGCGTCGGCAGCTCGTCGTTACTGCCTTCGCGCAGCAGATGGCGGCGCGCGGGATCGGTCTTCGGAATTGCCGCGATCAGCTTTTGCGTATACGGGTGCTGAGGGTGGGTGAAAATCGCCTGACGCGGGCCAATCTCGACGATTTCGCCGAGATACATCACCGCCACCCGGTGGCTGATGCGCTCGATAACCGCCATGTCGTGCGAGATAAACAGAAAGGCGATCTGCATGGTGCGCTGCAGTTCGATGATTAAGTTGACCACCTGCGCCTTCACCGATACGTCCAGCGCCGACACCGACTCATCGGCAATAATCACCTTCGGGTTCATCGCCAGCGCCCGGGCGATGCAGATACGCTGACGCTGGCCGCCGGAGAACTCGTGCGGATAGCGGTTCAGCACCGACACGCTCATCCCAACCTTTTCAATCAGCTCCTGCGAGCGTGCGAGCGCCTGCTGGCGCGTGGCCAGCCCGTTTTCCAGCAGCGGCTCAATCAGCGTTTCCTGGATCTTTAGCCGCGGGTTGAGGCTGGCAAAGGGATCCTGAAAAATCATCTGCATATCCTGACGCAGGCGCTTTTGCTGCGCGCGGTCGGCCTGCAGGACGCTGTAGCCATTGAGCGTCACGTCGCCGGACTGCGCCTGAATCATGCGGATCAGGCTGCGCCCGGTGGTCGATTTTCCGCAGCCCGATTCGCCCACCAGCGAGAGCGTCTCTCCCGGCCACAAATCGAAGCTGACGTTCTCCACGGCGTGAATATGGCCGCTTAGCTGATTGAAAAAACCGCGCTTAACCGGGAAGCGGGTCACCAGATTCTTTACCGACAGCACAGGCGGCTGCGAGCGGTCGGGTAGCGCGGCCTCGGGCGGATAGCGCCGGGTTTCGCCGGTTTGTAAATCCACCGACGGAAACCGACACGGGGCGCTAACGGCCGCCATTTCACCGGCCGCCGGCACCGAGGCCAGCAGCGCGCGGGTGTAGGGCTGCCGGGGGGCGGAAAACAGCCCCGGCGTTGGCGCGCACTCCACCGCATCGCCGCGGAACATCACCAGCGTATGATCCGCGGTTTCCGCCACCACGCCCATGTCGTGAGTAATAAACAGCACCGCGGTATTATTTTCCGCCTGCAGCGTTTTAATCAGATCGAGAATCTGACCCTGAATCGTCACGTCGAGGGCGGTGGTGGGCTCGTCGGCAATCAGCAGCTTAGGCCTGAGGGCCAGCGCCATCGCAATCATGGCGCGCTGGCGCATGCCGCCGGAAAACTGATGCGGGTACTCGTCATAGCGCTGCGCGGCGTGGGGAATACGGACCTTCTCCAGCAGGGCAATGGCCTGGCGCTTCGCCTCGCGTTTGGATAATCCCTGGTGATGAATAAAGACTTCAGCGATTTGATGCCCGATGGTAAAGGCAGGATTGAGGCTGGTCATCGGCTCCTGGAAAATCATCGCCACCTCGGCGCCGCGGATGCGGCGCATCTCCTCCTCCGGCAGCGCCAGCAGCGACCTGCCGCCGAGGCTCACGCTGCCCTCCGTGCGGCTATTGCGCGATGACAGCAGGCGCATAATCGCCATCGCGGTGACACTTTTCCCCGAACCCGATTCGCCGACAATGGCCAGCGTTTCGCCCGGATTAAGGGTAAAGCTGATATTACGCACCACTTTCTGCCAGCTGTCGCCGCGGCGAAACGAGACCGACAGATTGTCTACACTCAGCACCGGAGAAGGCGTCGGGGTATTCATCAATCAGCACTCCCCGGCAAAAGGGGCTCTGGCGGAAACGAACGCCCGCGGCGTGAACTCAAGCGTGCCGGTGAACGGCCAGGTCGGGGTGAGCATCCGCCGGCGCGGCACGCGCTCAATATCCTGATCGACCACCCCTTCGGAAAGGGCCATCAGGTTGGGGTTGGCCAGCGGCGCCAGCTCCGGCGACAGGTAGCCCGATTTGACCACCAGAATCTGCACCCGGCGCGGATCTAAGCCGAGCGCGCTAAAATCAGCGAGATCGTGATAGGGGCGACGACGGTCGGCGACCACCACGGTGATGCCGGCGACCTGTAACACGGCCTGGTTAGCGCTACCGTGCGCGCCCGCGGGCAGAAGATGCTTAACGGTAAAGCGTGCGCTGACGCTTTCGCCAGCCGGGTCGAGCTGCGCGCCAACGGTCAGCTCAAGCTGTGCGCCAACGCCAGCGCGAAAGGCAGCCTGGGTCGCCGGGGCATCGGCAATGCCGGCGACCAGGGTATTGCTGGCATGCTGGCGCAGAAGCTCGGCCAGCACGTCGCCGCGATCGCCCACGCCGCCGCCGGTGGGGTTATCGCCGGAGTCCGCCAGAATAACCGGCGCCGTCGGGCTGGCGATGGCCTCCTTCACGCACTCCGCCACGCTGCCGGTGCGGCAGCCGAAGGCAAACGCCTCGCGCGCGTCCCAGTAGGACTGCGCCAGCTTCTCCGCCTGCTGTTTCAGCACCTTCAGGTCGGTGCCGGTAAAAATGGCGGCGGCGGTGGCGCGCGGTTCATCGGCCCAGACGTAGCCCACCATCAGCGAGCTATCGAGCACGCCGGGAAGGCGATCGCTTGCCGGCAGGGTGGCGTAGAGGCTTTTCGCCGGCTCATCTTCGGTGCTGGTGCGCTCGCCGGGGAGCATCACCGGCACCGGCGCCCAGACCACCCCGGGCCGTACGCCGGTGGTGATGCTGTTGACCAGCATGGTGACGGAGCGGCGCATGGTCTCTTCAACGTCAATATGCGGCGCGGTACGGTAGGTTGAGTACATATCAATGGCGTCAATAATGCGCTGGGTCACGTTGCCGTGCAGATCGTAGCTAACGGCTATCGGGCAGGCGTCGCCGACGCAGGCTCGGGCGGCGGCGATCCAGTCGCCTTCGGCATCTTCCAGCCCTTCAACGTACATCGCGCCGTGCATCGCCAGATAGAGGCCGTCAACGGGCAGCGCCGCCTGCAGGCGGGTCAGAAACTCGGCCTTAAAGCTCTCATAGGCGGCACGCGCGACCGGGCCGCCGGGGATGGCGCGGGCGTGCAGGGTGGGCAGAAAGGTCGCCGGATAGTCCTTGAGAAACTGAAAGTAGGGCGCCGCCAGCAGCGCGTCACCTTCGACCGTGCGAAATTCGTCCTCGTGAGTCAGTACGGGATTGAAGGTGCTGCATTCAATGTGTATTCCGCCAACGGCAATGCGCATAGGGACCTCGTTAATATTCAGGAAATAAAACGTGAGTAAGGGCCACGCTTGCGGCAGCAAGCGCCCAGCTGTCCTGCTCGAGCGGCCGGTAGATGAGTGGCGTTTTCCCCGCCATGCCGGGGAGCAGATAGGTTTCGATGGCCTGCTGCATCACGGTATTGAGCAGCCCCTGAAAGCTATCGGGCTGATGCGCCAGCATGATCGCCGCCGGATCGTGGGTCTGAATTTGGTGGGAGATAGCCATCCCGAGCGCGTCGCCGGCCTGGTGCAGAATATGGATCGCCCCGGAGTGTCCTTTGCGGGCCAGCGCCTCCAGCTCGGCGAGGCTGGTGGCCTCGATGCCCTCCATGCGCGCCTGTTCAAAGATGGCGGTCAGGGAGGCCACGGTGTCGAGGCAGCCGCGCTTCCCGCAGCGGCAGGGCTTACCCGCCGGCACGATTGTGCAGTGGGCGATTTCCCCGGCGCCGCCGTGGGCGCCGCGCCAGATGCGCCCGTAAATCACCGCCGCGCTGCCGATGCCGCTGCCGTGGGAGATAGCGACCGCGCTTTGGTACTTGCGCAGATGGCCAAAGGTCTTTTCGTAGGTCGCCAGGGCGCGGGTATCGTTTTCGATAACCACCGGGATCCCGCCGGTGGCGCGGCTCAGCAGCTCTGCCAGCGGAACCTGATGCCAGCCCATCAGCGCGGACTGTACGCAAACCGACTGCGCGGCGTCAACGAAGGCGGAGAGCGCAAAGCCGATGCCGGCCAGGCGCTGGCGGTTAACGGCCGCGCTGCTGAGCAGGTCGGCAATTTCCGCCGCCAGCTGCTGGATAAGCGCCGGGATCTCGACCTCGGGAGTGAGATGGCGCTCGACCATCTTTTCGCCGATGCCGTTCATCAGCACCACCACCAGCTGATGGTCGATCAGGGAGATGCCGATCGCACAGGCGGCATCAGGGGAAAGTGACAGGGTAACCGAAGGCCGCCCCTGGCCGCTGGAGGCGGCCATCGCGCTCTCCTGCAGGACGCCTGCGGCCAGCAGCTCTTTGACCAGCGCGCCGATGGCCGGCTTGCTCATGCCGGTCAGGCGGGCGAGGTCGGCCCGGCTGGCCCCCTCTTCGCTGCAGACCAGATGAACCAGTTGTTGTTGGAGTTTGTTCAGCATAGTGCCCCGACCCTTCGCTTTTTTCTGAACATAATTGCGCCCTGCTGATTTAGCAATCAGTTTCTTCACAAAAATAACTAACTGATCGCATATAAGTTAAATTTATTACCTAATTAAGCGCTAATGGTGGCTAATATCACATTTAAAGAATTTTGTTATGTGTAAAAACAAAACTTAATAGCAACATAATGACCACAACTGGCGAAATAACATACGGGCAGGGGTACGCGATGAAGGTATTGATGAGCAAATATCGACTTGCCGTTCTGGCAGGCGTTCTGGCGGTAGGCAATATCACGGCGCTGCAGGCGGCGACGCTGAATGTGATGCAAAATGAAGCGCCGCGCAGCATGGATCCCGGCGACCAGACGGCGACCTTCACCGACACGGTCCTCAAGCCGATGTATGAAGGGCTGGTCGATCTCTCCCCCGATTACAAAATCGCCCCCGCGCTGGCCACGGCCTGGCAGGTGAGCGAGGACGGCAAGGTCTGGACCTTCACGCTGCGCAAGAACGTCACCTTCCATGACGGTACGCCGTTTAACGCCGACGCGGTGGTGGCGAACATCCAGCGCCATATCGATCCCAAAGGCAGCCTGGCCGCCAGCTCGAGGATGCGCAACGTGATTGCGTCGGTGAAGAAAATTGACGACGGCAGCGTCGAAATTACGCTGAAAAAAGTCTACCCCTCGTTCCTCAATTTACTTACCGGCGGTGCGGCGAAAATGGTCAGTCCGGCGGCGGACAAAGCCGGCACCATTGGCCGCAAAGCGGACGGCACCGGCCCCTATATGCTGCAGGAATATAAAACCGGGGAGTATGTTTTAGAGAAAAAGAACCCGCATTACTGGGGAGAAAACGGCGGCCCGGAGCAAATCAAATGGACCTGGAGCTCGGAGCCTTCGGTGATGAATATGGCGCTGCTCTCCGGCCAGGTTGACGTGATTAACCCGGTGCCGCCGCAGTTCGGTATGCAGCTGAAAAGCAATCCGCAGGTGAAGCTGGAGCAGGGCGAGGGCGCGTCGGTATTCTGGGTGGCGCTCAACGTTGAGCAGAAACCGCTCAACGACGTCCGCGTGCGCCAGGCGCTGAATCTGGCGACGGATAAAGACGCGCTGCTGAAGGCGGTGATGTTTGGCTACGCCTCCGCCGCTAACTCGCCGCTGGCGCCGGTGAATGAAGGCTACGATAAGTCGCTCAACGAATACGCTTACAGCATCGACAAAGCCAAAGCGCTGCTCAAGGATGCCGGCTATCCGCAGGGATTTGACATCAATATCGCCGTACAGGGGCCAGACGCCCGGACCGCGCAAATCCTGCAGGCGATGTGGGGCAAGGTGGGGGTTAAGCTGAATATTCAGCAGATGGAAAGCGGCGTCTGGAGCAAGGCTGCCTTTGCACCGGCGGCTGAAAAGCTGGCGAACCGCACCGATTCCGTGCTTGCCTCCTGGTCCTCCGGCCTCAACGGATCCGATTTACAGCTGCGTCCGCTGTACTACTCCCAGAGCGCCGCGCCGGTTGGCGCCAACCTCGGCTTCTATAAAAACCCAACTCTCGACGACCTGCTGGACAAAGCGGCGACCACCATGGATGACAAGGCGCGCATCGCCGATTACGTGCAGGCGCAGAAGGTCATCATGCAGGATGCGCCGCACGTGATGCTCTACTTCCAGGACGATCTCTACGCCACCCGCGCGGATATCAAAGGCGTGCGGATGGAGCCGGGCGGCGAAATTATCGTTATCAACGCCCAGAAGCCGTAAAGCAGGGGCCTGACTGGAGTCGTTATGAAAGCCTACGTCATCAAAAAACTGCTTTCCTTGCCGCTTATCCTGCTCGGCGCATCGCTGATCGTCTTTTTGGCGATCAGGATGCTCCCCGGCGATCCTGCGCGGCTGATGGCCGGCCCGCAGGCGACCCAGGACGACGTGAGCCGCATGCACTCCCGCCTCGGGCTTGACGATCCGCTGGCGCTGCAGTACGGGCACTTTGTGGTTGGGATGCTCAAAGGCGACTTCGGCATTTCGCTAAAATCGGGGCAGCCGGTCTCCGCCGAGCTGGGCGAGCGGGCGCCCTATACCCTCGGCCTCGCGCTGCTGGCGTGGCTGATGGCGGTGGTGCTCGGCATTCCGATGGGGATGTGCGCGGCGATTTATCGCAATCATGCCGCCGATCACGCCCTGATGCTGATCGCTATTGCCGGCGCCTCAATCGCCAACTTCTGGCTGGCCCTGATCGCGATGGACACCTTCTCGGTGAAGCTGGGCTGGCTGCCGCTCCTGGGGGCCGAGGGCTGGAAAAGCTATATTCTGCCCTCGGTGTGCCTCGGTATTTTCCCGATGGCGGTGATGTCGCGCATGACCCGCTCGAGCATGGTGGACGTGCTCGGTGAAGACTATATTCGCACCGCCAGGGCCAAAGGGCTGGCGCCGTTCTACGTCTACTTTAAGCATGCCTTGCGCAATGCCCTCATCCCCATCGTGACCATTATTGCGCTCAACTTTGGCAGCCTGATCGGTGGAGCGGTGGTGACGGAGTCGGTATTTAACTGGCCGGGCATCGGGCGCTACCTGGTGGATTCCGTGCGCTATCGCGATTATCCGGTTATTCAGGGCGTGACGATGATAACGGTCGCCAGCGTGGTGGTGATGAATCTGGTGGGCGAAATGATTATCGCCAGGATCAACCCGAAAATAAGGTTTGATTAATATGTCTGAAATCTCACTCGCCAAATCGCGCAATGGCCTGATGAACGGCCTGCGCTGGGGAATAGACCATCCGTCGATCGCCATTGGCGGTTTTATCGTGGCCTTAATTGTTCTCGGCGCGCTCTTTGCGCCGTGGCTGAGCCACTACGATCCCTATGACCAGGATCTCCTCAATATTCTCTCTGCGCCTTCGGCGGAACACTGGCTGGGCACCGACGACTACGGGCGCGATATTTTTTCCCGCATCATATACGGCGCGCGGATCTCCCTTATCGAGGTGGTGGTCAGCGTGGCGCTGTCGCTGGCGATGGGGCTGCCGCTGGGGATTATGGCGGCGCTGTGCGGCAAAAGCGTCGACCACATCATTATGTGGATTATGGATGTAATTTTCGCCTTTCCCGGGATCGTCCTGGCTATTTTGCTGGTGAGCGTACTGGGGGCGGGGCTGATAAACATGCTGCTGGCGATCGCCATTTTCTCGGTGCCGGTATACGCCCGCCTGAGCCGCAACCTGACGCTGGGTATTAAAAATATGGAGTATATGGAAGCGGCGCGCGCGCTGGGGATCGGCTACCGGCGGCAGATTATTCACTATATTCTGCGCAACACGCTGGGGCCGATTACCGTGCAGGCCACCCTGACCGGCGGTTCGGTGATTCTGGCTGCCGCCTCGCTGTCGTTTTTGGGCATGGGGGTGCAGCCGCCGATGCCGGAGTGGGGCACGATGATGAGCGATGGGCGCAACTTCCTTGGGATCAGCCTTGGGATCTCGCTGTGGCCGGGGCTGGCTATCGTCCTTTCGGTTCTCGGGTTTAATATTCTCGGCGACGGCCTGCGCGACCTGCTGGACACTCGCCTGTGAACGCGCCGGTGCTCTGTCTCGATATTGGCGGTTCGTTTATCAAAAGCGCCATCTCCGAAACCGCGGGCGCTATCGACGATATCCGCCAGCGCCCCGTTCCCACCGGCAGCTGGGGCGATTTTTCGGCGGCCGTTGGCGATATCATTGCCGGCTACGGCGACAGGCTAGCGGCAGAAAGCCCGCTGGCGCTCTCCTGCGCCGGGGTGGTGGATGTCGCTACCGATCGCATTCTCTCCAGCAACGTGCCGCCTTTTCAGGGCGTCAGCGTGACCCGGACCCTTAGCGCGGAGCTGCGGCGTCCGGCGGTGATGGCCAATGACGCCGACTGCTTTACCCTCGCGGAAGCGAGCGGCGGCGCGGCGCAGGGGTTCCCGGTGGTGCTGGGGATTATTCTCGGCAGCGGCATCGGCGGCGGCATCGCGATTCATGGCAATATTCTTTACGGTAATCAGGGGATCAGCGCCGAGTGGGGCCACGCGCCAATCGTGCAGACCGCGCTAAAGGTCGGCGAGCACAGCCTGAGCCTGCCGCGCCTGCCCTGCGGCTGCGGGCAGACTGGGTGCCTCGACACCTTAGGCGGGGCGAGGGGGATTGAGCGGTTGCATCATATTCTGAGCGGCCAGGCGCTGAGCAGTCGGGAGATTGTTGCCCAGGGTTTGGCGGGCCGCGAACCCCAGGCACTGACCCTCGCCGCGTGGCTGGAGGTGGTGAGCGAGCCGCTGGCCCATGCGGTCAATATTCTCGGGTCGCACCGAATAGTGGCCGGCGGGGGCATGGCGAGCGAGGCGGCGCTGATTAGCCGCCTTGACGAGGCCCTGCGGCGTAAGATTTTGCTGAAAACAGCGCGGCCGCTGATCGTTGCGGGCCGCCACGCGAGCGACGGCGGCCTTATCGGCGCCAGCATTCTCGGACAGCGGCTTTTATCAGCGAATTCAGCACCCTGCTTGTTTTAGCCCTTGCTTAACGGAGGCGTCAGGCTAGACTACGAAAATTAAGCCTGAGTTGACGGAGGTCTGGTGGAGGCGATTAAAGGTGCGGAACTGAATGTACCGGATGCCGTTTTTGCATGGCAGTTTGACGGACAGGGCGGCGTAAAACCGCTGACGGATAGCGACACTATCGATAAAGAGCATCCCTGCTGGCTGCATCTCAACTACACCCACGCCGATAGCGCACAGTGGCTGGCGGAAACGCCGCTGCTGCCGAACAGCGTGCGGGATGCGCTGGCGGGCGAAAGCACCCGGCCGCGGGTGACGCGGGTCGGCGACGGCACGCTGATTACGCTGCGCTGCATTAACGGCAGCACCGACGAACGGCCGGATCAGCTGGTGGCGATGCGCTTATATATGGACGAGCGTTTAATCGTTTCTACTCGCCAGCGGCGGGTGCTGGCGCTGGACGACGTGCTCGGCGACCTGCGCGAAGGTACCGGCCCGGTGGACTGCGGCAGCTGGCTGGTGGATATCTGCGACGCGCTGACCGATCATGCCAGCGAATTTATCGAACAGCTGCACGACCGGATAATCGACCTTGAGGATAATCTGCTGGATCAGCAGGTCCCTCCGCGCGGCTTCCTGGCCCTGCTGCGCAAGCAGCTGATAGTGATGCGCCGCTATATGGCCCCGCAGCGCGATGCCTACTCCCGGCTGGCCAGCGAACGTCTGCCGTGGATGAATGACGACCAGCGTCGGCGCATGCAGGATATCTCCGATCGCCTCGGCCGCGGCCTGGATGAGATCGATAGCTGCATTGCCCGCACGGCGATAATGAGCGATGAGATCGCGCAAATTATGCAGGAGGCGATGTCGCGCAGAACCTACACCATGTCGCTGATGGCAATGGTCTTTCTGCCCAGTACCTTTCTGACCGGCCTGTTTGGCGTCAACCTCGGCGGGATCCCCGGCAATGAGTGGCATCTGGGCTTCTCCATCTTTTGCGTGATGTTAGTTGTTCTGATTGGCGGTGTTGCGTGGTGGTTACATCGCAGTAAATGGCTGTAAATAATCGCCTTTTATCAGCGTCCGATTGCGAAAAACCGGCAATGTTTGAGCGAAATCAATAAACCATCTACCCATTCGGGGCAATATCTCTCTCGCAGGTGAATGCAACGTCAAGCGATGGGCGTTGCGCTCCATATTGTCTTACTTCCTTTTTTGAATTACTGCATAGCACAATTGATTCGTACGATGCCGACTTTATTGAGTCGGCTTTTTTTTTGCTCTCCTGCGGCCAGCTTCTACGCTTAATGGGTGGTACACCCGCTCATAACCGGGAGAGTCAAAATGCGATACCAGCCTTTAAATTCAATACCCATTTCACCTGAACCCAACGACCCGACGCCGGTGCCGGACCCGCGGCCTCGTCCGCATCCTTTACCCGATCCGCCGCCGGACGACGAACCGATTAAATTGTCGCATCAGAGGCGCAATTCTGCGAGGATACGCGCCTGCCAATTGCGCGCCCTTTAACACGAGAAAAAATTGTGACCGCTTTTTCAACACTGAACGTTTTGCCCGCCGCCCAGCTCGATAACCTGAACGAGCTGGGATACCTTGCGATGACCCCGGTCCAGGCGGCGGCTTTGCCGGCGATTCTGGCCGGTAAAGATGTGCGCGTGCAGGCAAAAACCGGCAGTGGAAAAACGGCCGCATTCGGCCTCGGCCTGCTCCAGCAGGTTGACGCCACGCTGTACAAGACGCAGTCTCTGGTCCTGTGCCCGACGCGCGAGCTGGCGGATCAGGTCGCCGGTGAGCTGCGTCGCCTGGCGCGCTTTCTGCCGAATATTAAAATTCTCACCCTCTGCGGGGGCCAGCCCTTTGGCGCCCAGCGTGATTCACTCCAGCACGCGCCGCACATTATCGTCGCCACGCCGGGACGCCTGCTCGATCACCTGCAGAAGGGCACCGTCTCGCTGGACGCGCTGCAGACGCTGGTGATGGACGAAGCGGATCGAATGCTCGATATGGGTTTCAGCGACGCCATTGATGAAGCGATTCGCTTTGCGCCCGCCGAGCGGCAGACGCTGCTGTTCTCCGCGACCTGGCCGGAGGCCATTGCGGCGATTAGCGGACGCGTGCAGAACGACCCGCAAACCATCGAGATCGATTCCGTTGACGCGCTGCCGGCAATTGAACAGCAGTTCTTCGAAACCTCGCAGAAAGGCAAAATCGCGCTGCTGCAAAAGCTGCTCAGCCAGCACAAACCGGCCTCCTGCGTGGTGTTCTGTAATACCAAAAAGGATTGCCAGGCCGTTTGCGATTCGCTCAACGCTGCCGGGCAGAGCGCGCTGTCGCTGCATGGCGATCTCGAGCAGCGCGATCGCGACCAAACCCTGATCCGCTTTGCGAACGGCAGCTCGCGCGTGCTGGTCGCAACCGACGTGGCGGCCCGCGGTCTCGATATTAAATCCCTGGAGCTGGTGATTAACTACGAGCTGGCCTGGGATCCGGAAGTTCACGTTCACCGCATCGGCCGTACCGCACGCGCCGGCGCAAGCGGGCTGGCGATCAGCCTTTGCGCGCCGGAAGAGGCCCAGCGCGCCAATATTCTGGCGGAAATGCTGCAGCTGAAGCTGAACTGGATGAACGCGCCGACCGGCGGCACGATCGTACCGCTGGAAGCCGAAATGACGACCCTGTGCATTGACGGCGGTAAGAAGGCCAAAATGCGCGCAGGGGACGTACTGGGTGCGCTGACCGGAGATTTGGGATTCGATGGCGCCGATATCGGCAAGATCAACGTTCATCCGGCGCACGTCTACGTGGCGCTGCGCCAGGGCGTGGCCAACAAAGCGTTTAAGCTGCTGCAGAACGGCAAGATTAAGGGCAAGAACTGCCGGGTTCGTTTGCTGAAATAGAGTAGGCAAGAGCGTCTCAGCCACCGCGCTGAGACGCCTGTTGGCGGTTTACTTCACTTCCACCACGTTCAGCCGCAGCTCGTCCAGCTGAGCATCATCCTCTTCCGGCTGCCAGCCGGCAGGCTGAAGCGGGATCTCTTCGCGATCGAACGCGAGGTCGCCGCCGTCAACCACGTCAGAACCGTGGGTAATTCCTTTAAAGTCAAACAGGCTGACGTCGCTAAGGTGCGACGGCACGACGTTCTGCATGGCGCTGAACATGGTCTCGATGCGCCCCGGATAGCGTTTATCCCAGTCGCGCAGCATGTCGCCGATCACCTGACGCTGCAGGTTAGGCTGAGAGCCGCAGAGGTTGCATGGGATAATTGGGAAACCCTTCGCCTGCGAGAAGCGCTCGATATCCTTTTCACGGCAGTAGGCCAGCGGGCGGATAACGATATGCTTACCGTCGTCGCTCATCAGCTTCGGCGGCATGCCTTTCATCTTGCCGCCGTAGAACATATTGAGGAACAGCGTCTGCAGGATGTCGTCGCGGTGGTGGCCGAGGGCGATTTTAGTCGCGCCGAGTTCGGTGGCCGTACGATAGAGGATCCCGCGACGCAGGCGCGAACAGAGCGAACAGGTGGTTTTGCCCTCAGGAATCTTCTCTTTGACGATCCCGTAGGTGTTCTCTTCGACAATCTTATACTCGACGCCGAGCTGCTGCAGGTACTCAGGCAGAATGTGCTCAGGGAAGCCGGGCTGTTTCTGGTCGAGGTTTACCGCGATCAGAGAGAAAGAGATGGGGGCGCTTTTTTGTAAGCTGCGCAGGATTTCCAGCATGGTGTAGCTGTCCTTCCCGCCGGAAAGGCAAACCATAATCCGGTCGCCGTCTTCAATCATATTGAAATCGGCAATGGCTTCGCCGACGTTGCGGCGCAGGCGCTTCTGCAACTTGTCGATGTTGTACTTCTCTTTCTTTGTAACTTGCTGAATATCAAGCATTATTAACGTTCTCTGAAACAAAAAGGGGCAGATAAGGGGCAAGGTTAAATCACAGTTCAAGCCTGGCGTTGAGCATCGTTACCCGATCGCCATTCATTTCTTCAATTCATGTACTGTAGACTTCGTAAACCATTTTCGCGTTTTCATGCCCCATCTGGTTAGCAATAAAAGATGGGTTAGCACCGGCTGATAGCAACCAACAGGCAAAAGTATGTCGCGTATGGTACGGATTCCGACGCCGAATGCCAGCGCGTTTTACTGCGGCTTCCCATCTACGACCAATACTGCGGTGAGAGTAGCAGGGCTTCTGCTGCTCATTCCGCTTTCCAGGGATTAAAACAACGCGCAGATCCTGGGGATCGCTGGCGCCATACTCCCTGTAGTGAAAGCCTTGTCGGTAACGTTCAATCTGCCGGGCTTCAGTGCCAGCCCACGCCTTCAGAACCTGTCTAACCATCCGCTCTTCATTAAAAACGATCTGCGCCATTTAAATCTTACTGATGGCTTCCGGGTTACATGCTGCCCCTGATGCCCGCGCGCGATCGTCATCTGGCCTGCCTTTAGCAACAGACACGGACCAACCAGCTTATGCGCTACCGAGTATCGGTGACGTGCATATTGAACGTGGCAGGCCGGCGCCACTTTCACGGTACGGTATTAGTTGCATTCATAAGAAATCGATTTCATCGTAGAAATTATCTTGCTATACAGTGCGCTTGTTTTTATATGATATTGATATTTATACATATAATATAATCATGGTGATCCGCGTCACGATTATGTATTTTTATTTGTGAAACCGATTTCCTTTGGTGGGATATCGATTTATATTATTTCAAATAGTAGGGAAGAAGGTGCGTGTAAAAGGGTCAAGATGATGTCCTGCTGTTCTGGCGGAGTGTTTACACGTATGCAGGTTAAAAAAACTTGATATCGTTGTAGCGGTGTCATCCCTCAGGAAAGGTATTTTCTGGCGAGACGGTTTTTCGATTTATCAGCACCTGGCTGAATTTTACGAAAGTTTTCGTGAAGCATGAATGCTGCCATTTAATATTAGTTCAGGGCCGGTAACCCTATCTATTTCAGTGGGCACCGGCGCCAACTAAGGCAAACAGTACTCTTTATCTCGGCTGGAGCACGGCTTTAATTTGCTTAATATACGCGAAAGAACGATGCCACAGGCTGAAAAAGATTTTTAAGATAAAACTACCAGGGCAGGCCCTCAGGGAGTTGCAAGGCCTTTTGCGGTTTTAATTCCAGTCATTGTTATTATGCTGACTTTGCATCTGCTAAATGAACTGTAGCCATCGGGTTGCGATGCGCTGCAAAATTTTTGTGCGACATCGCAGGATATATCGCGACTGGTATAGCTGCTGCAATCCCATTAACTCAGTGCAAATAAAGGTGCGCAGTGAAATTCGCGCAAGCTGGCGTTACCCAATAAAGCAAAGCATGCGGCAGTGTCAAAATGGCTGGGATAATAGCCCGCTAAAGTGCTTCTGGCGAATAGCCGTTCCGGCCTGGTAAAAGTATGTGTACAGATTTCCCGCGGGGAATACACCGACAAAATGCCACTGCTGGTAATGGATTAATCCCGGAAACTATCCGTTAAGAATGAATGTTTATTAATTTTTTTTATTTGTTTTTTATCCAAAAACACCAGGACCAATTTGTGAGCAAGTGGCGGTATTGAGAGCGATATATTCAGCTCGTCATGACGCAACAACAATGAACACAGCATTTACAGGAACCTGGACCATAACAATCATACCAGAGTGGATTATCCTATGAAGCGTAACGTATTAGCTAATTCTGTAAGACTTGCCATTCTCTCCACGCCGGTCATTATCACCGGGCTTATTACCTCCGTTCAGGCAGCCGGTCCCTGTAATTCAGCCGACGCGATGACCTATGTCTGCTCCGGGAGTGAAGCGAATGGTATAGACCTGACCGGGTCATCGCTGAATGTCTCCACAACGCCCGGATTTGGTGTCGATACTACGGATGTGCACGCTCTCGAGCTTACCAACAGTGGGGGGGACCTGATATTTAAGGATGAGAATCAGTCGAAGATTGTCGGCGGTGAGATCGGGATTAGCGCCATTAATGATAATAGCGCCACGAACATGATGGTTAGCACCAGTGGTCATGTCAACGGTGGGTCCTACGCGGTTTCTGCCCAAAATAATGGCTCCGGGGCGACCGTCATCACAACAACAGGCACTATCAACAGCGGAAACGTCGGGCTTAATGTCGTCAATGGCAGCAACACCACGGGATTAACGATTACCACCAATAACGAGTTCGGCGTCGGGAAGGATGCGATTAATGCCGCGAACAATGGCTCCGGGGCGACCGTCATTACAACAACAGGCACTATTAACAGCGGAAACGTGGGGATTAATGTCGTTAATGGCAGTAACACCACGGGATTAACGATTGCCGCTGATTCCACGTTCGGCGTCGGGGCGGACGGGATTAATGCCACCAACAATGGCACCGGGGTGACCGCCATTACCACATTAGGCAATATCAGCAGCGGCAGGCACGGGATTTATGCCAATAACGATACCACCGCTACGGACATGACGATTAAAGCCAGCGGTAATATCGGTGTGGGAGGGGACGGGATTAATACCATGAATAATGGCACCGGGATGACCGACATCACCGCATCCGGCGCAGTCTCCGGGGCGCATGGGATTTATGCCGTTAATGGCAGTAACGCCACGGATATGACGATTAACGTCAGCGGTGATATCGCAAGCTGGGGGAACGGAATTTATGCTGAGAACAATGGCGACGGGCCGACCTCCATCACCAACACCGGCAAGATTGAAGCTCCCTCTTATGGCAACGCCATTATTACCCAGGGTAGAACCAGCACCATCACCAATGCTGGCCGCATTACCGGTAAAGTTCAGCTCGGAAACGAAGGAAATACCGTCACCAATGCCATCGAAGGTACGTGGGACATGTCAGGCGACACGAGCGACTTCGGTACAGGTGCTAACGCCCTTGTTAACGCGGGTATCCTGATGACTGCCAGCGGCGCTTCCAGTGACGGCGTGCAGACCACCACGCTTAACCAGGTCGGTACGCTCACTAACTCCGGTAGCCTGACCATGGCGAACGAACGCGCCGGCGATACCACCGTTATTAACGGCAACTACGTTGGCAATGGCGGCACGCTGACGTTTGATACCGTACTGGGTGACGACAGTTCGGTAACGGATAAGCTGATCGTTAACGGCAATACCTCCGGTACCTCTTCTGTCCTGTTTAACAATATCGGCGGCAGCGGAGCGCAGACCCTGAATGGTATCGAGATTATTTCGGTCAATGGTCAATCCGACGGCGTCTTTATCCAGGATGGTCGTATTGCAGCAGGGGCCTACGATTACTCACTGGTGCGCGGCAAGGGCAGTAACGCCAGCAACTGGTACCTGAATAGCTGGCAAGATCAGGGTAATACTACTCAGGTGCTGCGTCCGGAATCCGGTGCCTATGCTGCCAATTTAGCGGCAGCCAACAACCTGTTCACCACGCGTCTTCACGACCTTATCGGGGAAACGCAGTACACCGACGCCCTGACTGGCGAGAAGAAAGTGACCAGCATGTGGCTGCGCAATGAAGGAGGCCATAACCGTTCACGGGACAGCAGTGGTCAACTGAAAACGCAGGCTAACCGCTACGTTCTGCAGATCGGAGGGGAGATTGTCCAGTGGAGCTCGAACGGCGATGACCTTTACCATCTCGGGGTTATGGCAGGCTATGCGAACAGCAAAAGTAACACGATATCGAATGCCAATGGCTACCGTGCAGATGGTTCGATCAATGGCTACAGCACTGGCGTGTACGGTACCTGGTATGCCAACAAAACGGACAAGACCGGGGCGTATGTAGGCACCTGGGCACAGTACAGCTGGTTTAAAAACCGGGTGACTGGTGAAGGGATGAGCAGTGAAGCCTATGACTCGCAGGGTTTCACCGCGTCAGTGGAAAGCGGTTATACCTTCCGTTTGGGGCAGGCTGAAGACGGCCTACAGTCGTACTTCATCCAGCCTAAAGCCGCGCTGACCTGGATGGGCGTGAAGGCCGATAAACACACAGAGCTAAACGGTACGGAAGTCGCCGGAGAAGGGGATGGTAATGTCCAGACCAGTCTGGGTGCGAAAACTTACATCAGCAATACCACAAAAATCGATGATGGTAAGGAGAGTACCTTCCAACCGTTCGCGGAAGTGAACTGGCTGCATAACACCCATGACTTTGCCAGTCGTATGGATGGTGTCGTGGTGAAACAGAATGGCGCAAAGAATATTGCTGAGTTGAAAATGGGAGTAGAAGGTCAGCTCAATAAGCAGTTTGGTCTTTGGGGTAACGTCGCTCAGCAGCTTGGCGACAAGGGGTACAGCGATACATCCGCGACGCTAGGGGGAAAGTACAGTTTCTGATAGTACAGAGGCTGGATAGCAGAAGGGACCCTGTACAGGCTCTGTCGCATAAGCGCGAGCCTGTCACTCATCCTGTATCACTTATGGCACCTGACGTCGGAGTATCAGTCTGTGGCGTGTAGGGTACGGATTCACCAGCACAGTTAAGAGCGTTTCATCGGCGAAGGATTAAGATAAAAAGCCCGCACCGGTGGCGGGCTTGCGAGGTTAGCGAACAACCAGTACGGAGCACTCAGCGTGACGCACGACTGCCGCGGCGTTAGAGCCAAGCAGGTAAGTCGTGATATCCGGGCGGTGCGAGGCGATGATGACGAGATCTGCCGGCAGCGACTTCGCCAGCCCCAGAATGTTGTCCTTCGGCGAACCTTCGGCAATATGGAAATGCACCCGGTCTTCAGGGATGGCAAACTGCTTCACCACCTCTTTCAGCCGCTTTTCGGAATCCGCCTTGAACTCATCCATCGGCGGCATCTCTGCGGTATAGGCCATGCCCAGCGAGGCATAATAGGGAAGAGAGGGGATCACGGTCAGAAAGTGGACTTCGGCATCATCAATCCGTGCTTCGGCTTCAACGTGGCTGATAACGCGTTGAGTTAATTCTGTATCAGAAATATCTATGGGTACAAGAATTATTCTGGTCATAAAACCTCCTGTTTAATTAACCTTTAAAAGTGTACGACATTCAGGGGCAATATGTACAATGACCAGGGTCACACTTTGGCTTCAGACCGCGGCACGTTCGGTAAATTTACCTTTGATAACCCCGTCATAAAAACGACCTTTTGAAACGACCTGCAGAAAGTTGTGAAACACCCGCGGTGGAACGTCGCAGTACTGTAGCGTTTTATTGTCACGAAAGCGTATTTCAAGGATGCCGGAGGCTTCGTCGTAGGCGACGGAGCTAATTCGTGATGATTTTACGGGATGATGATGCATTGCTGGCGTCCTTTACGAGCGGTCTTTTAAGCAATATATCATCCACTGGACGACTATTTTAACGCAACAGGTATATTGTTTTGATTTGGTTAAAATGTCGGCAGAAAGAGGGGCGCAGGCCCGCTGTCGCCAGCGGGCCACGGCATCAGAACTGGTAAACCAGGCCTAGCGCCACGACGTCATCGGTGCCGATGCCGTTGTTTGCATAGAAGCTATCGTCTTCGTCCAGCAGGTTGATTTTGTAATCAACGTAGGTGGACATATTGCGGTTAAAGTAATAGGTCGCGCCGATATCGGCATATTTCACCAGATCCTTGTCGCCGTCGGTGTTGTTCAGGTCTTTCCCTTTCGACATCAGGAAAGAGACCGCCGGGCGCAGGCCAAAGTCGAACTGGTACTGAGCGGTGACTTCAAAGTTCTGCGTCTTGTTGGCGATCGTGCCGCTCTGGTTGCCGTAAGGGGTCATGTTGCGGGTTTCAGAGTACATGGTGGCCAGATAGATATTGTTGGCGTCATATTTCAGGCCGGTGGTCCAGGCGTCGGCCTTATCGCCGCCGGCGGTCGAGCGGTGAGTCTGCTCGTTGGTACGGTCGGAGCTGGAGTACGCCGCGCCGAAGCTGACGCCCATGCCCAGATCGTAGGTCGAAGAGATACCGAAGCCGTCGCCGTTGGCGTTTTTAACCGAGCGGTCGCCGCCGTTGCCGGTGCCTTGCTGCTCGTTTGACACCTGGTTTTCGTTCGCGCCCTGATACTGCAGCGCGAAGTTCAGGCCGTTCACCAGACCGAAGAAGTCGCTATTGCGATAGGTTGCCACGCCGTTAGCGCGGTTGGTCATAAAGTTGTCGGCCTTCGACCAGGTGTCGCCGCCGAACTCCGGCAGCATGTCGGTCCAGCCTTCAATGTCGTACAGTACGCCGTAGTTGCGGCCATAGTCGAACGAACCGTAGTCGCCGAATTTCAGACCGGCGAATGCCAGACGGGTCCAGGCGTTATTGGTATCGGATTCGCTATTATTGGCCTGAACGTTATATTCCCACTGGCCGTAGCCGGTCAGCAGATCGTTAATCTGAGTTTCGCCTTTAAAGCCGAGGCGGATATAGCTCATATCGCCATCAGAGTTAGTATCATCGGAGAAATAATGTAAACCATCTACTTTACCGTAGAGGTCTAACTTATTGCCGTCTTTGTTATAAATTTCGGCGGAGTGAGCAGCGCCAGCAGCTAATAATGCCGGAATAACGAGGGCCAGTACTTTTCTTTTCATTTAGATATTCCTTTAATGTTTTTGTTTTGACTTCCTGCGAGGAAGTAAACTCATGCTAAATGAAGGCTGTTAAATCCGGGTAAGTATCAATTGTTACGATATAAGTAAAATCTAAAATAAATAATACCGTTGTTACGGCAATAGCTTTGGTGAATATGTCAAGGAAATACATATAAAATAAAAATTATACGGCGGAAAATTAATGGGATATTATTCGCGCGTTATATGCCTTTGTTTATTGTCAGCCGCATTTTTGCTGCCGCAGCTCGCTGTCCTCTTACGGGCTATTTAAACGGTAAAATGACAAGCCCGAATATCTATTCGGGCTTTTTTTATGGCAACGCTCAGGCGCGGTACAAATTAGCTTTCGACGGCGGGCTTCTCCGCTTTACCGGCCATCTGCGCAAGGAACTCATAGCGTTTTTGCAGATCGGCTGCGGCATCCTTCCACAGCTGCTCCGCCACCTCCGGCTGCTGGGCGTTGAGGCGACGGAAGCGCTGCTCGTTGAGCAACGTGTCCGCCAGCGCGTCCGACGGCGGACGAGAGTCCAGCGCCAGCGGGAGCTTACCTTCATCCGCCCGGCGCGGGTCGAAGCGGTAGAGCGGCCAGAACCCGGTGGCGGTCAGCTGACGCATCTGATCGTGGCTCAGCGCCAGATCGTAGCCGTGCTCCTCGCACGGGCTGTAGGCGATAATCAGCGACGGTCCCGGATAGGCCTCCGCTTCCTGAATCGCTTTCACCGTCTGATTTAGCTGGGCGCCCAGCGAAATCTGCGCCACGTAGACGTGACCGTACATCATCATGCTGACGCCGAGGTCTTTGCGCGATTTACGCTTGCCGTGCTCGCCAAATTTAGTGACCGCCCCGAGCGGCGTGGCCTTCGAGGCCTGGCCGCCGGTGTTGGAGTAACACTGGGTGTCGAGCACCAGGATATTGACGTTTTCGGTCAGGCTCAGCACGTGGTCGAGGCCGCCGAAGCCGATATCGTAGGCCCAGCCGTCGCCGCCGATCAGCCAGATGGATTTTTCCACCAGCGCGTCGGCGTCGGTCAGCAGCTCCTGGGCTCCCTCAACGCCGACCAGCGCGCGGCGAAGCTCCGCCACCTGCTCGCGGCGGACGTCCGGGGTGGCCTCGGCGTGCAGAGCATCGTTGAGCTCCGCCGGTATCGCGTCGGCAAACTGCCCCAGCAGGCGCATCACGCGCTGACGATGCTGGTCCACGGAGAGGCGGAAGCCGAGGCCAAACTCGGCGTTATCTTCAAACAGCGAGTTGGCCCACGCCGGGCCGCGCCCGTTGGCGTCGGTGGTATACGGCGTTGACGGCAGGTTACCGCCGTAAATTGACGAGCAGCCGGTGGCGTTGGCGATCAGCATCCGGTCGCCGTAGAGCTGGGTCAGCAGCTTGATATACGGCGTTTCGCCGCAGCCGGAGCAGGCGCCGGAGTACTCAAACAGCGGGCTTATCAGCTGAGAGGTACGAATATCAATGCGCTCCAGCGCGCTGCGGTCGATCTCCGGCAGGCTGAGGAAGAAGTCGTAGTTGACCTTCTCCTCCTCAACGTGCTCAAGGCGCGACATCATATTGATGGCCTTGATCTCCGGGTTCTGCCGGTCTTTGGCCGGGCAAACCTCGACGCACAGATTACAGCCGGTGCAATCTTCCGGCGCCACCTGCAGAACGTATTTTTGGCCGCGCATATCGCGGGATTTTACGTCCAGTGAATGCAGGCTGGCCGGGGCCGCTTCCATCGCTTCAGGAGAGATAACCTTGGCGCGGATCGCCGAGTGCGGGCAGGCCGCGACGCAGTGGTTACACTGGGTGCACAGCGCCTCTTTCCAGATAGGGATCTCTTCGGCGATATTGCGTTTTTCCCAGCGGGTGGTGCCCATCGGCCAGGTGCCGTCCGGCGGCAGAGCGGAGACCGGCAGCGCATCGCCGAGGCCGGCCAGCATGGCGGCGGTGACGGTTTTGACAAAGTCTGGCGCGGCATCGGAGACCACCGGCGGGCGGTTAGGGCTGGCGGCGTTGACCGGCTGCAGCGGCACTTCGGCCAGCGACTCGCGGGCCAGCGCCAGCGCCTGCCAGTTACGCTCAACCAGCTCCTTGCCTTTGCTGCTGTAGCTTTTGGCAATCGCGCCCTGGAGTTCGGCCAGCGCGCTGTCGCCCGGAAGAATTTGCGTCAGATGGAAGAACGCCATCTGCATCACGGTATTGATACGCGCGCCGAGGCTGCATTCGCGGGCAATTTTGGCGGCGTTGACGATATAAAAGCGCGCCTGCCTCTGGTTGAGCATCGCCTGCACTTCCTGCGGCAGACGCGACCACGCCTCATCGGCGGCATACGGCGTATTCAGCAGGAAAATCCCGCCGGGCTTCAGGCGCTCCACCATCTGATATTTGTCGATAAACTGCAGCTGATGGCAGCCGACGAAATCGGCCTGCGAGATAAGATAGGAGGAGCGAATCGGCTTCTCGCTGACGCGCAGGTGCGAAACGGTGAGTCCGCCGGCCTTTTTCGAATCGTAGACGAAGTAGCCCTGCGAGAACCACGGCGTCGAGTTGCCGATGATTTTGATGTTGTTCTTGGTCGCCGACACGCTGCCGTCGCTGCCCAGTCCGTAGAACAGCGCCTCCAGCTTCGCCTCCGACGGCAGGGTGTTTTCCCCCAGCGGCAGAGAGAGGTTGGTGACGTCGTCATAGATACCGACGGTAAAGCGGGGCTTCGGTTTCGCCGCGTTCAGCTCGTTAAACACCGCCAGCACGCACTCCGGG
Organism: Klebsiella terrigena; assembly: GCF_006539725.1. GTDB lineage: Bacteria > Pseudomonadota > Gammaproteobacteria > Enterobacterales > Enterobacteriaceae > Klebsiella > Klebsiella terrigena. The sequence continues at coordinate 119,409 of NZ_BJNO01000011.1, forward strand.
CCGAACTCTTTTGACGACAGGCCGTAGCGGCCGCCGATGGTGCGCGGCAGCGTTTCGCGTTCACCGCGGTTAAACGCCTCCGCCAGCGCGGTCATGATGTCGAGGTACAGCGGCTCCGCGTGGGCGCCGGGCTCTTTGGTGCGGTCCAGAACGGCGACGGCGCGCGCGCTTTCCGGCAGCGCTTCCAGCAGGTGAGTGGCGGAGAAGGGGCGATAGAGCCGCACTTTCAACACGCCGACCTTCTCGCCGCGGCTGAGCAGCTCATCCACCACCTCTTCGCAGGTGCCGATGGCGGAACCCATCACCACAATCACCCGTTCGGCCTGCGGATGGCCATAGAATTCGAACGGTTTATAGCGACGGCCGGTGGCGGCGGCGAAATCGTCCATCGCCGTTTCAACATGGTCGTAGACCGCGTCGTACCACGGGTTAGTGGCTTCACGGGACTGGAAATAGGTGTCTGGGTTAGCCGAGGTTCCGCGGATTGTCGGATGTTCGGGATTGAGCGCGCGCAGGCGATGCGCGTCGATCTCAGCCTGCGGCAGCAGGCTGCGGAGGGTGTCATCCGCCAGCGGCGCGATTTTGTTGATTTCGTGCGAGGTGCGGAAGCCGTCAAAGAAATGGATAAACGGCACCCGGCTTTTGAGGGTCGCAATGTGCGAAATCAGGGCGAAATCCTGCGCCTCCTGGACGTTGCTGGCGCAGAGCATCGCGCAGCCGGTCTGGCGCACGGCCATCACGTCGGAGTGATCGCCGAAAATAGAGAGCGCGTGGGTGGCGACGGTACGCGCGGCGACGTGCAGGACAAACGGCATCAGCTGACCGGCCAGTTTGTACAGCGTCGGGATCATCAGCAGCAGGCCCTGCGAGGAGGTGAAGGAGGTCGAAAGGGCCCCGGTTTGCAACGCCCCGTGCACGGCGCCAATAGCCCCGGCTTCCGACTGCATTTCGACCACCCGAGGCACGTCGCCCCAGATATTTTTTAGCCCGTTACCCGCCCAGGCATCCGCCTGCTCGGCCATCGTTGAGCTGGGGGTAATGGGGTAGATGGCGATAACTTCACTGGTGCGAAACGCGACAGAAGCGGCCGCGCCATTACCGTCGATAGTAATCATAAAAAGAGACCCTAACATTGCGCAAACAAAAAAGAAGGGACCCGCAAAACGGCGGCGGATCCTGTAATTATATGGAGTGAGTATAGGGGCTTTCAGTATGCCCTTGAAGTTATGCGGCTTTCGAGTGCACAAATTGATCCATGAGGCTCTCCCCGCCGGCGCGCCGGGCGAGGAGAACCAGTGGCTGCTATCTTGCTGATTACTATGCCATTAGTCTGAACATGCCGGGCGCGCTGGCGGCTAAGCCCCGCGCCCGGCGCGCGGACGCCGTTTAAAACCAGGTCTCGAGCTGGGCGCCGAAGATCAGCGTGCCTCCGCTGTGGTAGCCCGCGCTGCCAAAGGTGTCGCTGGTGGAGTAGCTATCCAGGGCTTTGTCCCAGTTCATCCAGGTGGCGAAGAAGCGAATTTCCGGGCGCTCGAAAAAGTCGGTCACGTTGTGCATTTTAAAGGTCGGAGCAAAGGTCAGCTTGTAGTAGCTCCCGCGGGCGGGCCGGTTGCCGTTAAAGCCTTTCGGGTCGATATCCATATACTGGTAGCTGGCCTCGTACTGCAGGGCAAAGTTCTGATTGAGCTCCTGGATAACCCTGCCGTTGAGGGTGACCCAGTCGTAGCGGTCGCCGTCCAGGTAGCGGCTATTGCTGCTCTGGGCGACGATAAGCGGCGCCAGGCTAAGCCGGTCGGTCAGGGAGGTGATGCCGTAGGAGGCAAATTTAACGGTCCAGGCGTTATCGATCAGATAGCCGTCCGACCCCGGGCCGCGCACTTCCGCTCCCAGCGCCTGGCCATACAGCAGCACCGTTTTGGACAGTCCGGGCCGGAGCCCATAGAACGTGTCGCCATGATACGCCAGCATGGTGTTGAAGCCTTTGGAAGCCGCTTTATCCGTCGCCAGGCCGTCATTAATACGCTTATCGTTATCCTTAGAGTAGAGGCCGTTGACCATCCACTGCCACGGGCCTAATTTATTATTGAGCGACAGGGTATAGTTCTGAATATAGGTATTGGCGGCCCCGGTCATGTTGTTATATTCAACATTCTCCATGGCATCAATATCATTAAAGTTACGTCCGTAAATCGCCAGATTGGTTTTGACGTCGCCGGCCAGGTTAACGTCATAAATACCGGCGCCGGTACCGATTAAATTCATCATGTCGGAGTCGAGCCAGTGAATATCGAAGTTATCGCGATCCTCGCGCTTGCCTGCCCACAGAGTTGCGTGCCTGAACGCCCCGGAAAAGGCCGGAAGGTCGCTCATTTCGGCAAACGCCTGACGCAGGTTCATCTGGCCGTTAAAGGCGCTGTCGGTATTATAGGTTTTATCCCATTCGGCAATTTTCATGTAATAACGCAGCTTAGCGTTATTGTCATAGCGACGCAGATAGTTAATATCGGCGGTGACGTAGGTGTCTGATTCATTGCCGAGACGGCCGACGCTGCCGCCGGTACTTCCGGCAGGCGTCAGGGAAGGGCCGACGGTGCTGGTGGACCCTTGCTTTCCGGTGAGGATCCCGGTGCGGGCATAGCCGCCGATTTTAATTTCAGCCGGGTCCTGGTTAAGCGGCTGTTTTTTTATTGAAGCAATATCGCGATCCGTTTTTTGCTCAACGGCCAGCAGGCGCTGCCGGGCCTGGTTGGCGTTATTCTCGGCGGCGGCGGCTCTCTTTTCCGCATTATCAATTTTTTGTTCGGCGGAGCGTAAATCTATTTTTGATTGTTTTAATTCAGCTTCAAGTTTTTCCAGACGGGCGTTGATGGCATTAAGCGTAATATCGGCGGCGTGCGCCGATAACGGCAGCGCCAGCGCGCAAAGCGTAAGGGTATAGGCTTTCATTATTAATCCCTGTGCAGAGAATTCCCGCGCTGCGGGCATAGGCAAGCCTGCAGCACGGAAGTGTGTGCCAGCAAAAATTATGTTGCGGTGATTAAGCCGTCAGGTGGCGGCTAGCTGCGGGTTATCATTTTTTGGCCACGGGTTTATTGGTATTAACAAAAAGAGTCGTGGCAATAAAGGCAAAAATAAATACCGCGATGCCGACGGTGATATAGCTAATAAACTGGTAGCGGTCATAGAGGTACATCAGCGGAGAGAGCAGCACCGCCAGGCCATAAGAGTTAGCCTTGATCGCCATCAGCGAGAGCACCATGCCGCCCAGCGCGGAGCTGGTGAGCATCACAACAATGGCGCGGATCCCCGACTGCATCACAATCCCGAACAGGGCCGGCTCTGAGACCCCCAGCAGCTGCGTGATAGTGGCGGAGATGCCGGCGGTCTTAAAGGCCACGTTCTTTGATTTCAGCGAAATAGCCAGACACACGGCGGCGTTGGCAAAACCGTACATCGCGCAGACCGTAATCAGCGGATTAAAGCCAGTGCCGGCAATCAGCGACGTTTCAATCATGATGAACATATGGTGCATCCCGGTCATCACGGCGATGGGATAAATAAAACCGATCAGCAGGCCGCCAATTCCTGCCGGCAGGGCGAGGAACTGCCCAATCGCCATCACCGCATAATGTTCGAATCCGTGCACCAGCGGGCCTAATACCAGCAGGGCAATAGCGATCGCGATCAGGATGACGATAAAGGGCGTGAAAATAAGGTCCATCGAGTTCGGCATGACTCTGCGGAAATAGATCTCGAGCTTCGCACCGATAATTCCGGTAATAAGCGCGGTGAGGATCGAACCCTGATAGCCGACCAGCGGAATAAAGCTAAATATATATATTGGCGCGGCGTTGCCATATGCCACATCGTAGGCGTTGGGCAGCGCCGGTGAAACCAGCATCAGGCCAATTAAAAAGCCGATAATCGGCGTGCCGCCAAACTTTTTAAATGCCGACCAGCAGATAAACGCCGCGAGGAAGGCAAAGGCGGTATCGCAAAGGACGGTGGTTAACGTCTGCAGGTAAACCGGGATATCCTGCACGTTGCTGCCAAACCAGCCCAGTACCGTATCGTTAAAAATAACCCCCTTCAGGCCGAGAAACAGGCCGGTAGCGCCGAGCACCGGGACGATCGGCACGAACACGTCAGAGAGGTTTCTGATGCCCCGCTGCAGCCTGCCTGTGCTCTGCCGGCTCATCTCGTCTTTGCTGACTTCGGCCACCTGGAACTCTTCCACAAAGGCCAGGTAAACCTTGTTGACGATACCGGTGCCGAGAATGATCTGATACTGACCTGAATTATAAAATACGCCTTTCACTTCGCCGATCTGGCGAATTTTTTCGTCATCAATGGCTTCGCGATCCTTCACCTGTAAGCGCAAACGCGTCGCGCAATGGGTGGCCGATGCAATGTTGTCCTTGCCAATCGTATTAACAATATCAACCGCGATATTTTTATATTTGTTCATTTTTAACGCATCCCTTAATGAGAATGGTCTGGTAGGGTTTGAGGGTAGAAGTCACGTTGCTGTAATTACTGAGCACGATTTCCCCGTCAGGCAGGGTAAACGGCTGCTCTTTGGCGCTGAGGTTGGTGATGGAAATAAGGCGCTCGGTTGCCGAGCTTCTTGCATAGGCGATAACGCTCTCTGCAGCCTCCTCCAGAGGGGTGAAGGTGCCGTAAATCAGCGTTTCAGGGAAGTCGATATTTCTCAGGGCAATCATCTTTTTGTAGAAAGAGAATACCGAGTCGGCTCGCGCCAGCTGGCTTTGCGCGTTCAGCGAGGTATCGTCAGTGGACAGCGCCAGCCACGGCGTAGCGCCGTTGTTAAACCCCGCGTTGACGCCGTCGGACCACGGGAACGGCGTGCGCGAATTATCTCTTGAGCGGCGGTTAACAAAGCCCATGGCCTCCTCGGCGCTAAAGCCTTCCGCCAGCGAACGGTCGTAGTTATCGAGGCTTGAGATATCGTTAAATTCGCTGATCTCGCTGCGGCAGAAGTTTTTCATTCCCAGCTCCTGCCCCTGATAGATAAACGGCGTGCCGTGCATGAAAAAGTACATGGCTGCAAGGGCCGTGGCGCCGATCTCGTTCTGATAGTCAGCGTCGCGCACCAGTTTCGACAGGGCGCGAGGCTGGTCGTGATTCTCAATAAAAGTGGTGCCCCATCCCGCGCGGGTAAAGGCCAGCTGGCTGGCAAACAGGGTTTCCCTGAATGCCTTGACGCTCCAGTCGCATTCCCTGAACCACTCTGAACCATTTTCAACGTCGATATCGGCGGCGTGGAAGTCAAATATCATGTCGAAATAACCTTCCGGTCCGATAAAGCGCTCATACTCTTCCAGCGGTACGCCGGGGGCTTCACCGACGGTCACGCAGCTGAATTTTTTAAAGGTCTTTTGCTTCAGTTCGTTGAGGAAAAGCTCAATCCCCGGCCGGTTGCGGGCCTTGCTTTTGACGGAGACCAGACCGTCGATACCGTCTGGCGGCAGCGGGCTGAAGTCCTGATCCTTTTTGATAAAGGTAATGGCGTCGATGCGGAACCCGGCGATCCCTTTTGCCAGCCACCAGTTAATCATTGCGTAAATTTCTTCGCGCAGCGCCGGGTTTTCCCAGTTCAGGTCGGGCTGTTTTTTATGAAACACGTGGAGATAGTAAGTCTCTTCGCCGGGTACTTTTTCCCACACGCTGCCGCCGAAAATAGAGCGCCAGTTGTTGGGGGCCGCACCGTTAACCGCCGGTTTAAAAATGTAGTAATCGCGGTAGCGGGAGTCCGGGTTCGCCAGCGCCTGGCGGAACCAGCGGTGCTCGTCGCTGGTATGATTGACCACCAGATCAATCATCACTTTTATCCCCATCTCTCCGGCCTGCGCTATCAGGTCGTCCACGTCCTGCATATCGCCAAAATCAGGATTCACCGCGAAGTAATCGGCGATGTCATAGCCGTTATCCGCCATCGGCGACTGATAAAACGGTGATACCCAAATAAGGGTAATCCCCAGGGTCTTGAGATAGGGGAGTTTCGCAATGATGCCGCGAATATCGCCGGTCCCGTCGTTGTTGCTGTCATAAAAGCTCTTTGGGTAAATCTGATAGACGACGGATTCCTTCCACCATGCGCGCTGCTGGGGTGTGTTCATCACTTCTCCTTGATATGATATCGATACCATATTGAAATAAAAAAATTAAGCGGACGCTCTGATAATCAATTCAGAGTGCAGATCCTGCTCGTCATACTGATAGCGGGTGCCGCTAATGAGCGCGAGCAGGCGTTCAACGGAAATTCTGCCCAGCTGCTCAATCGGCTGGCTGACGGTGGTGAGAGGGACGTTGATCATCTCCGCCACCGGCAAATTATCGAAGCCCACCACCGCAAGATCTGCCGGTACGTTAACGCCGCCGGCGGTGAGGCCGGCAATCAGGCCGCAGGCGACCTCATCGCTGCCGGCAAAAATCGCGTCGGGGCGCTCGCTGGCGGCCATCTGCAGCATTTTGGCGGCGAGGACTTGCCCGTCTTTATAGGTATGCATCTGGCGGAAAATCAGCGCGGGATTGATATCCCGCTTTCCGGCCTGCATGGCGTCGATAAAGCCCTGGTTTCTGCGGCTGCCGTGGCCTTTCTGCTCGAAGGTGCCGCCGGTAGAATAGGCGATATTTTTATAGCCTTTGCTGATCAAGTAGGTCACGGCGTTATAGGTCGCCCGGCGATCGTCAACTTTGACCACCGGCAGGCTGGTGGCTTCGAGGCTGGTATTACACAGCAGGATCGGACCGTATTGCTGGTACTTCTCCAGCACGTTCTTATTGCTCTCGACCGCGCACAAAATCAGGCCATCGATGATTTTTTTCTTCAGCAGGTCGAGGCAGTTTTTCTCCTCCCCGGCGCTGTCGTGGTTTTGCACAATCAGCACCGAGTAGCCATTTTTGCGCGCGGTGACTTCCAGGGCATCGACCAGGCTTGCGAAGAAGGGGTTGGTAATGCGCGAGATAAGCACCCCAATACGGTACGTTTTGACGCCGCGCATCTGCTGGGCAACGGTGCTTGGCTCGTAATCAAGCGCCTTCATCGCCGCCAGAATCTTCTCTTTTTTATCATCAGAGATATAGGGATGATTATTCAGGAAGCGGGAGACCGTGGTGACGGAAAGCCCGGCTTTTTCTGCTACGTCTTTTATGGTGGCCATAGAATTTTTATGGAAACGATATCATAGTTCGGTAAGCTATTTTCAGCCGCCCGTTAAGTCAACCCGCATGTTTTAAAACATGATCGATCTCACAACAATTTTATCCGCCGGGAGACGCTGAGGTTATTCATCTGCGGGGGAGTGAGGGAATATCTTGCCGGGAATCGGCTGTTCGGCGGGAAATTTGCTAGAAAATGTTAATGGAGCGCATAAATAGCGGTTTCGCCTCTCGACGTCGGCCGCCGGGCTGCCTATTATTCTTGGGTTTGTTTATTTTAAGATGTTTCCGAGGGGAGAGACGATGCGAGCTGCGTTTTTAGTTGGGTGTGCCGCGTTATTACTGTCGGCCTGCAGTAGTGAACCCGTTCAGCAGGCGACGGCGGCCCACGTATCACCGGGCATGCGCGCTGCGATGAGCAGCACCGGGCAGGCAAACTGCGCGATGATCGGCGGCTCGCTGTCGGTGGCGCGTCAGCTGGACGGCTCGGCGATAGGGATGTGCGCGCTGCCTAACGGCAAGCGCTGCAGCGAGCAGGCTCTGGCCGGCGGCAGTTGCGGTAACTACTAAGCATCACTCCTGCCTCTGCGGGCGCCGTGAGCGACCCTCGTGCCCGCTGCGTTGAGGCACCGTTGGGCGCCAGCCGGACGGGGGAATCAGTTAACCAGATCGGCGAGCTTATACACCAGCGTGCGATCGGCGGTCGCCAGCGTCAGCTGATTTTCGGTTAAATCGACCTGCGCCCCATCGCGCAGCATTTTGCCGAGCGTGGCGTCCAGTTCGTTAAGCTGCGGGTCAGCGCACAGCATCCGGGTCATCGCCAGCTCTTTGACCTTCAGCTCGCCGTCCGACACCTTGCCTTCGCCGCTAAAGCGGTTGCACATATTGCCTGAGACGAACGTCTTCTCGCCAAAGCTCAGTTCCAGCGGCTTCGCGCCCTCCTTGAGCGGCTGACCGTTGACGCTGGTCAGGACAAACCGATGGTGCTGAAGCTGCTCCGCGCTGGTGGACACCTTGCTGTTATATACGCAGCCGGAAAGCAGCATTCCTGCCGCCAGCAGTGCAGCAAACTTATTCATTTTTTCTCCAGAAATATTTCACATCTTTTAGGTAAGCGGAGTGTAACTGTACTGCAGGCAAATTCTGTGGGGCTTATCTGAATGTGCCCCCCGCAGGGGGAGGGCACAAAAGGGGAAGGATATCAGGCCAGCGCGTTGGCGCACGCTTCACCGGCGTCAACCTGGCGCAGGTTATCGAGGGTGGTTTGCGAAATACTGATTAACGCCTCGGCGGTGAGGAACGCCTGATGCCCGGTGAACAGCACGTTATGGCAGGCCGACAGGCGGCGGAACACGTCATCCTGAATCACGTCGTTGGATTTATCTTCGAAGAACAGATCGCGCTCGTTCTCATAGACGTCCATCCCCAGCGCGCCGATTTTCTGGTGCTTCAGGGCGTCGATTGCCGCCTGTGAATCAATCAGGGCGCCGCGGCTGGTGTTGATCACCATCACGCCATCCTTCATCTGATCGAACGCCGCATGGTTCAGCAGATGATAGTTCTCATCGGTCAGCGGACAGTGCAATGAGATAACGTCCGACTGCGCGTACAGCGTCGGCAGGTCAACGTACTCGACGCCGAGATCCAGCGCGGCGGCGCTTGGGTAAGGATCGAACGCCAGCAGGCGCATGCCGAAGCCTTTGAGGATCCGCAGGGTTGCCACGCCGATTTTCCCGGTGCCGATAACGCCCGCGGTTTTACCGTGCATGGTGAAGCCGGTTAGGCCTTCAAGGGAGAAGTTGGCATCGCGGGTGCGCTGATAGGCGCGGTGAATGCGTCGGTTCAGCGACATCATCATGCCGACGGCGTGCTCGGCGACGGCTTCCGGCGAATAGGCCGGTACGCGCACCACCCGCAGACCCAGCTCTTTGACCGCGTCCAGATCGACGTTATTAAAGCCGGCGCAGCGCAGGGCGATGTACTTCACGCCGTGCGACTTCAGCTCTTCCAGCACCGGGCGGCTGCCGTCGTCGTTAACGAAAATGCACACCGCCTCGCAGCCGTTGGCCGTTTTGGCGGTTTTTTCGGTTAACAGGAAATCGAAGAACTCGAGTTCAAAGCCATATGTATCATTAACATGCTGAAGGTACTTTTTATCGTACTGCTTTGTACTATAAACAGCGATTTTCATAAGACTTTTCTCCAGTGATTATACCGTCACGGTAGCATATTTAAAATAATCGTACAATTCTTAAAAATTAGTTTAAATAACAGGTTATAATCATAATTCTAGAGTATATCTCTGCGTGGAGGTATCGCTTTAAAACATAATGCGTTTTTACCACAGGCTGAAGCTAAAGGCGCCTGGCGCCAGCAGGATCAGCGGCCACAGCAGACCGGAGCTGACGTTGGCGAGCTGAAAGCGCCAGAAAGAGGCGCCGCTGGCCCCGCTGGCGAGCGGAAGGGTGGCGCGCAGCGGAGAGAGAAAGCGGCTGAAAAATACCGCCCAGGCCCCGTGGCGGCGTAAAAACAGCCGGCTGCGGGCGAGGCGCTCGGCGCTAAGCCAGCGCAGGCGGTGAAGATGGTGTTGATAGCGCCTTCCCACCCGCCAGGAGAGCCAGAATCCGCCGATTGCCCCAAGCCCGGCGCTGAGCCACATTAGCAAGAAATGCCCGAGGCTGGCGGAGGCGAAGGTACCGAGCAGCAGCAGACCTGAGGTGCCGGGCACCAGCAGCGAGACGATCGCGCAGGATTTACTGAACGTCAGCAGGAACACCAGCAGCAACAGCAGCGCATAGTGGTCCTGCGCCGACTCAATCAGCGAGTAGATAAACGCCACGCTTCCCCTCCGGCCTGCTCTGATGATGATTAGCCAGTGTGACAGGGGTTGGCTAAATGAAGGCTAAATCAGCGGTGGGTCAAAAATCGCCGCAACGATGGCGGCGCAGCGGCTATTCTTAGGCAGGACGCAAACTTTAACTCACTGGTCGAACGTGCCACAATACGCGCTACATTCGGCATATACTTTTGTTGATTCAGGATATTAAGCGCCCATGAAGGGTAAATATAAAGCCGCTATCGCGCTGGTGTTAGCACTCCTTTTGCTCCCCCTGGCGCTGCTGTCGACGCTAACCCACTGGGTGCCGACGCTCGCCGGGATCTGGCTGCCGGCGGGGACGCGGATCTCGCTAAACGACAGCCCGCGCCTGACGCGCACCGCGCTGCGTATCCCCGATTTACGCTATATGGTTGGCGACTGCGAGCTGGCAAAGGTCACCAACGCCCAGCTTTCCCACCCCAGCCGCTGGCGCCTGCATCTCGATGAGCTGGATATCAACAGCGTCTGCCTGAGCAAACTCCCGGAGAGTGAACCCGCCCCCGGCGCGCCGCGCACCCTGGCGGAGTGGCAGTCGATGCTGCCCTATAGCTGGCTGACCATCGAGAATCTGCGCCTGTCGCCGTGGGAAAGATGGCAGGGGCGGCTGGTGATGTCGCTCACGCCGACGCAGCAGGATATCGGCTACAGCGGGCCGGAGGTCACCGTGCAGGCCCGCCTGCGCGGCCAGGCGCTGACCGTCAGCGACTTCTCCGCGCGGCTGGTTGAAGGCCAGGCGCCGGTCAGGCTGGTCGGTGAGTTCAATATGCCGCTGGTGCCTGACGGTTTCCCGGTTGACGGCCATCTGCTGAGCACCTTCGAATTTCCACAGGAGCCGGGGCTGGTTGACGCCGAGCTGGAGTGGCAGAAAAACCGCGGGCAGCTGCTGGTGACGCCGCGGGGTGAGGTGCAGCCGATGCTCGACCTGCCGTGGGAAATTACCTCCGAACGCATTGCGATCAGCGACGGTCGCTGGAGTACCGAATATGCCGGCTATCCGCTGAGCGGCCGCGTGGCGCTGTCGGTGGACGACTGGCAGCAGGGAACCGAGAATATGCAGGTCAGCGGGCGCCTGAACGTGCTGACCCAGGGGGAGGCCGGAAAAGGCAACGCGGTTCTGAACGTCGGGCCCGGTAAGCTGAGTATGGATAGCAGCGATATGCCGCTGCGGCTCACCGGCGAGGCGAAGCTCGGGGATCTTATCGTCTACGCCGCGCTGCCGGCCAGGCTGAGCGGGCCGCTGACCACCCCGGAGCTGAGTTTCCATCCCGGCGCGCTGCTGCGCTCGCGCGGGCGAGTGATTGACTCTCTCAATATCGATGAAATACGCCTGCCGCTGGCGGGGGTCAAGGTCACCCAGCAGGGCGTCGACGGCCGGCTGCAGGCGATTCTGCGCGCCCACGAGCAGGAGATGGGCGACTTCGTTCTGCATCTTGACGGCAAGGCCGACAACTTTATGCCCGACCGCGGGCGCTGGCAGTGGCGCTACTGGGGAGAGGGGCACTTCACGCCGATGCAGGCGCGTTGGGACGTGAAGGGCGCGGGAGAGTGGGTGGACAGCGCTATCGTCCTGAACAGCCTGTCGACCGGCTTCGATAAGCTGCAGTACGGCACCATGCTGGTCAGCACCCCGCGGCTGACGCTGGAACAGCCGATTCGCTGGCTGCGCGACGAACAGCATCCGAAGCTGACCGGCGCGCTGTCGCTGGATGCCGGCAAAACCAGCTTTAGCAGCGGCAGCGAACTGCCGCCCTCCACGCTGAAGTTTAGCCTCGACGGGCGCGACCCGACCTGGTTCCAGTTTAACGGGTCGCTGCACGCCAATAAAATCGGCCCCGTGCGGCTGACCGGCCGCTGGGACGGCGAGCGCCTGCGCGGCCAGGCGTGGTGGCCGAAGCAGTCGTTGTCCGTCTTCCAGCCGCTGCTGCCGCCGGAGTGGAAAATGAACCTGCGCGAAGGGTCGCTGTACGCCCAGGTGGCCTTCTCCGCCGCCGCCGAGCAGGGCTTTGAGGCCGGCGGGCATGGGGTGCTGAAAGGCGGGAGCGCCTGGATGCCGGATAATCAGATCAACGGCGTCGATTTTGTGCTGCCGTTTCGCTTCAGCCAGGGGACCTGGCAGCTCGGCACCCGGCGGCCGGTTTCGCTGCGTATCGGCGAGATAGTTAACCAGGTGACGGCGCGGAATCTCACCGCCGACCTGCAGGGCTCGTATCCCTGGAGCGAAAGCAGTCCGCTGCAGCTCAGCAACGTCAGCGTCGATATTCTCGGCGGCCAGCTGACCATGCAGCAGCTGCGCATGCCGCAGCACGACCCGGCGCTGCTGCGCCTGCGGCACATCTCCAGCAGCGAGCTGGTGAGCGCGGTGAATATCAAACAGTTCGCCATGTCCGGCGCGTTTAACGGCGCGCTGCCGCTGTGGCTGGATAACGAAAAATGGATAGTCAAGGATGGCTGGTTGAGTAACCCCGGCCCGATGACCTTGCGCCTTGACCCGGATATGGCCGATGCGATGGTGAAGGACAATATTTCAGCGGGTGCGGCGATCAACTGGCTGCGCTATATGGAGATCGCCCGCTCGTGGACGCGCATTAATCTCGATAATCTCGGCGTCCTGACGCTGCAGGCGACGATTAGCGGCACCAGCCGCGTCGGGGAGAGAAGTAATACGGTGCATCTCAACTACTCTCATCAAGAGAACATTTTTGACCTGTGGCGCAGCCTGCGCTTTGGCGACAACCTGCAGGCCTGGCTTGAACAAAATGCGGTGCTTCCCGCTCAGCGCTGTAAGGATAAGCAACACTGTACGCCTGTTGGGACAGGCTCTAAGGAACAACGATGATAAAACTGCTAACGATGCTGCTGGCAACGACGATACTGCTGACGGGCTGTACGCCGAGGATTGAGATTGCGGCATCGAAGGAGCCGATCACCATCAATATGAATGTCAAAATTGAACATGAGATTCATATCAAAGTGGATAAGGACGTCGAGGATTTGCTCAAGTCGCGTAGCGACCTGTTCTGAGGTGGCGATGAGAAAACGACTGTTAACGGCCGGCCTGGCGCTGGCGCTCTTTAGCACCTCGGCGATGGCCCTGACGCTCAGCGAGGCGCGGGAGCAGGGACGAGTTGGCGAAACGCAGAGCGGCTACCTTGCCCCGCTGCGCCAGGACCGGGAAACGCTGGATCTGGTGAAGCAGATCAACGCCGCGCGCAGCGAAGGCTATCAGCGGCTGGCGGATGATAACAATCTGCCGGTTGATGAGGTGGCGAAAATGGCCGGTCAGAAGCTGGTGACGCGGGCGCAGCCGGGTGAATACGTCCAGGGCCTGAACGGCAAATGGCTGCGTAAGTAATCAGCGGCAGCGCTTGCGGTACTCTCCCGGTGAAACGCCGAAGCGCTGCTTAAAGGCGGTCGAGAAGTGGCTGTGGTCGCTAAAGCCCCAGCTGTAGCCGATCCCCGCCAGCTTTTCATCATCGTGGGCGTTGCTCAGCGCCCGCGCGCACAGATCCAGACGGCGGTTCTTAATATACTGGGCCACCACCAGCCCCTTATCGGCGAACAGCCGGTAGAGGCTGCGCACCGACATCCCCGTTTCACCGGCCAGCCACTCCGGGCGCAGATGTTCCGCCTGAATCGACTCATCAATCAAAGCCATAATTTTCTGAAACTGCTTCTCCCGCCGCGACGGCTGGGCGTCGTGATGGTGCAGCATCGGGCGTAGCAGGCAGACGATGGCCTCCAGCGCGGCCTCGCTCTCGCTCTGCGAAAGCGCCGGGCTGCTCATGCTTTCGTGCAGCAGGCGTTGGCTCAGCTGTACCATCGGCAGGGACTTGCCCAGTCGGGTGGCGATGCTGATTTCGCTCCCGCGCAGCTGCTGTTCCAGCAGCTGGCGGGGCAGCAGCAGCGACGCCTGGCGCGAGGTTTGCTGCCAGAAGATAGAGCAGGGGCGGGAGGCATCGATCAGCGTGATATCGCCGGCTTCCAGCACCACCTGACGATCGTCCTGCTCAATGGCCGCCTGGCCGGAGAGCTGGAATACGGTATAAAACCAGGCATCGTTATCGCGCCTGATTTCGTTGCGGGTGCGGTACAGGTTGACGCCGCGCGCGGTGACGGTGCTGACCTTGAGATTGCCGGCATAGCTGGCGTCAATCTCCCCGTGAAAATCGCTGTCCAGCGGACGTGCGGCAAAGTTTCCGCAGACCTGATTGATTTTCGCCAACCAGCGCTGGTAGTCCTGTCCGTTATCTGCCGCCGCCATAGCTCGTCTCTTGTAATAATAATGTTTTCGCATTGTTGCATTTACGCTGCGCCAAACAAGAGCGAAGCGCGGAGTATATGAAAGAACTATTACCTGAGGCACATTTTTGCCCGCGCAATATGCCTAATTGCGGCGGCTGTCACAGCGGCAAAAACGAATGTCACAGAGAAAAAAGCGCGAAGCCTGAGCGCGTCGTAGACTGAATTCACGATCCGTAAGGAATAAGGAAGCGATATGTCCACAGCACAGGTAGCGCTGCTTGCCAGCGTACAGCAGTTTTTAGACAGACAGCATGGCGTGTATATCGATGGCGCCCAGCAGGCGGCGCAGAGCGAAAAGCGGCTGACCGTCTGGAACCCGGCGACCGGGGAGGCGATAGCCAGCACGGCGGACGCCGGCGCCGCGGACGTCGACCGCGCCGTGATGTCGGCGTGGCGCGCGTTTGTCTCCCGCAGCTGGGCCGGCCGCACGCCGGCCGATCGGGAACGTATTCTGCTGCGCTTTGCCGACCTGGTTGAGCAGCACGGCGAGGAGCTGGCGCAGCTGGAGACCCTCGAGCAGGGCAAATCGATTAATATCTCCCGCGCCTTTGAAGTCGGCTGTACGCTGAACTGGATGCGCTACACCGCCGGGCTGACCACCAAAATCAGCGGCCGCACGCTGGACGTGTCGATTCCGTTTCCGCAGGGCGCGCGTTACCAGGCGTGGACCCGCAAGGAGCCGGTCGGCGTGGTGGCGGGGATCGTACCGTGGAACTTCCCGCTGATGATCGGCATGTGGAAGGTGATGCCGGCGCTGGCGGCGGGCTGCTCCATCGTGATTAAGCCCTCGGAGACCACGCCGCTGACCCTGCTGCGCGTGGCGGAGCTGGCGAGCGAAGCCGGCGTGCCGGACGGCGTATTTAACGTGGTCACCGGCAGCGGTGCGGAGTGTGGGGCGGCGTTAACCTCGCATCCGCAGGTGGCAAAGGTGAGCTTTACCGGCTCGACGGCAACCGGCAAACAGATTGCCCGCGTGGCCGCCGACCGGCTGACCCGCGTGACCCTTGAGCTGGGCGGCAAAAACCCGGCGATTGTGCTGAAAGACGCCAACCCGGAGTGGGTCATTGAAGGGCTAATGACCGGCAGCTTCCTCAATCAGGGGCAGGTGTGCGCCGCTAGCTCGCGGATCTATATCGAAGCGCCGCTGTTCGATACCCTGGTGAGCGGCTTTGAGCAGGCGGTGAAGTCGCTGCAGGTCGGCCCAGGCATGCAGGAATCAACCCACATTAACCCGGTCGTTTCCCGGGCGCACTGCGACAAGGTCGCCGCCTATCTCGATCAGGCGCGGCAGCAGAACGCCGAGCTGATTACCGGCAGCAGCGGGCCGGACGGCAAGGGCTACTACATTGCGCCGACGCTGGTGATTAACCCCGATGCCGGGCTGCGGCTCAGCAGAGAGGAGGTCTTTGGCCCGGTAGTGAACCTGGTGCGCGTTGCCGATGGCGAAGAGGCGCTGCGTCTCGCCAACGACAGCGACTTTGGCCTGACGGCCAGCGTCTGGACCGGCGATTTGAGCCAGGCGCTGAGCTACACCGAGCGCCTGCAGGCGGGCACGGTATGGGTCAACAGCCATACGCTTATCGACGCTAACCTGCCGTTTGGCGGCATGAAGCAGTCCGGCACCGGGCGCGACTTCGGCCCGGACTGGCTGGACGACTGGTGTGAAACCAAATCGGTCTGCGTGCGCTATTAGCCGCTGACCCGGCGCCTGAGGTTCGGCCGCTTACCTGGCCGCGAATTTCGGGCGCCGCATGGCGCAACGCTTCCCTCCGATCTACTTCTTTTCCGATGCCCCTGCTCGATAAACGTCTGCTATTTTTAATTTGTCAAACACCCCTCTCTTAATGCGGCCTGTCGATGAGGTTCATATGAACTTACTGGTCTTTTGTGACGGTACCTGGAACACCCCCCAGCAGCTTGATGATGGCAAACCCGCGCCGACGAACGTGGTCAAACTGCGCAACGCCGTGGCGGAAAATAGCGGCCAGCGCGTCTATTATCACCCCGGCGTCGGCACCGACGGCGGGGTTGTCGATCGTTATATTGGCGGTGGCATAGGCGACGGTCTGGATAAAAATATTATTAGCGCCTATTACTGGCTCGCCACCAACTATCGACCCGGCGATAAAATATGGTTATTTGGCTTTAGCCGCGGGGCTTATACGGTGAGAAGCCTTGGCGGAATGATCTCGCGCTGCGGTTTATTAAATGCCGGCGGAGCCGGAACCGGCGACGATAAAGTTTGGGAGGACATCAACGCGCTGTTCAGCCTTTATCGCCAGCCGGCGGCCAGCGCGCCGGCGGTGATAGCCAGCGTCGGGCGGCCTTTCTATGAGGTCGCCACGGGAAATCCCACCAAAGAGAGCGTGCCTGTCTATTTTATTGGCGTCTGGGAAACCGTGGGGTCGCTGGGGATCCCTGACGACCTGGCCTTAGCCAACCTGCTGGACGACCCGCAAAAGTACGCGTTCCACGATACCTCCTTGAGCCCGATCGTCAAAAACGCCCGCCACGCGCTGGCGCTGGACGAGCAGCGGCAAAGCTTTATCCCGACGCTGTGGGATAACGTGGCGGCAAACCCGCGGGTGAAGCAGCGCTGGTTCGTCGGCGTGCACTCCGACGTTGGCGGCGGCTACGCGCAGTGCGGCCTATCGGATATCCCGCTGCGGTGGATGATGTCCGAAGCGCGCGATCTCGGCCTTGAGCTGCATCCGGATATCGCTACCCAGCTCAAGCCCGATCCCCAGGCTCTGCTGCACGACTCGGTGACCGGGGTGTTTAAGCTGCTGCACACCTGCCCGCGCGGGGTGCCGCAGATTGTGGCGGGCAGCGCCGACGTTGATAACAGCGTCCTGCAGCGTCAAAGCCAGCCGTCGCTGCTCCACGGCGGCTACCGACGCCTCAGGGCGCTGACGCCAGCGCATCCGGTAACGTTCGACGTCTTTTCTCGTGAGCGCTGGAACGAAACCGGGGTTTGGCTGGAGGCGGGCGTCGAGTATCGGTTCAGCGCCTCGGGAAAATGGATGGACAGCTCGATTCCCTGCGATGCCGACGGCACCGATGACGGGAAGTTTTACCCCGGCGAGGCGGCGCAGATTCTGGCTTCCGTGGCCGATAAGCTGGAGATGCTGTGGAAGGGGGCGACCAAAAACCAGGACGTCGATTTTTGGCTGAGCAGGCGGGTTGGCACGGCGCCGTGGTTCGCGCTGATCGGCGTGGTCGCCAACGGCGCCGGCGCCGCTCCCGCCGTCCCTCAGCAGCTGCATCAGATCTTCGTCATTGGCAGCGGATGCCGTTTTACGCCGGCCAGAAGCGGCTATCTATACGCTTATGCCAACGACGCCTGGCAGATGTACGATAACAATCGCGGCAGCGTCGCCCTGACCGTCAGCCGCTAAACCGACCGCGGGCCGCCAATAAGCGTTTTCCGACCGGTAGGGCTTGCCGAAAGCGATGATTTATCGCTACTGTTTGTTTTCCTTCCCGCCGCCAGGGTGGGAACTGACTCAACAGGAGGCGATCGTTATGTCGAAAGAACCTGCAGTTGCGCTGATAGGCCCCGGCGCCATCGGAACCACCATCGCGGCAGCGCTGCACGAGGTCGGTCGTACGCCGACGGTCTGCGGGCGTACCGCTCATCCGCAGCTATCGCTGCGCTTTGACGGCGGACAGATCACCGTTCCCGGTCCGGTACTGACCGACCCCGCGACCGTTACGCGCCCGTTCGACCTGGTTTTCGTGGCGGTGAAGGCGACGCAAATTGACGGCATTAGCGCATGGCTGACGGCGCTGTGCGATAAAAATACCCTGGTTTGCGTGCTGCAAAACGGCGTTGAACAGCAGGAGCAGTTCGCTGCCAGGGTTGCGGGCGCCACGGTGCTGCCTGCGGTGGTGTGGTTCCCGGCGCTGCGGGAAGCCGACGCCTCCGTCTGGCTGCGCGCGGCCCCGAGGCTGACGATACCCGACACCGCGCAGGCCAAACGGGTGCAGGACGCGCTGCGCGGGACCCGCTGCGCCGTGGATCTGGCCGATGATTTCACGACCGTTGCGTGGCGCAAGCTGCTGCAGAATGCCGTCGCCGGCCTGATGGTGCTGGCGGGGCGTCGCGCCGGCATGTTTGCCCGGGAGGATATTACCGCCGTGGCCTTAGCCTATTTGCGCGAGTGCCTGAGCGTCGCGCGCGCCGAGGGCGCAAAACTGAGCGATAGCGTGCCGCAGGAGATCGTTGAAGTCTTTCACCGCGCGCCCGCCGATCTGAGCACTTCCATTCTTATCGACCGCGAGGCCGGGCTGCCGCTGGAGTGGGATATTCGCAACGGCGTGGTGCAGCGACGCGCTCGCCGGCACGGTATCCCGACGCCGCTGAGCGATCTTATCGTACCGCTGCTGGCCGCCGCCAGCGACGGGCCGGGCTGATAAATACCCGGCCGCCGCAGCGGTCGGCTAACGATACGGTTCATATAAAATAGATTATATATTGCATAAAATAGATAATTTCATTTATATGTGCACGCCAATTAAGGTGAACGCCTCTCTCTTACTGGAGGCGTTTATGCCACTCGTTATCTATATCTTTACCATTAGCGCGTTCGCGCTGGGGTTAGCTGAATTTGTGCCAATTGGCCTGACGAACGTGATGGCCCACGGTCTGGGCGTCAGCGTCGAACAGAGCGGCGGGGCGGTAACGACCTATGCGCTGGGCGCGACCGTTGCCGCGCCAATACTCACCGCGCTCACGGCGTCCTGGAGCCGAAAAAACGTTATGCTGGCGACCGCCGTGGTATTTACGCTCGGCAGCGTGGTTGCCGCCTTTGCCGGGAATCTCGCGTGGTTGCTGAGCGCCCGGTTCGTAGCGGGACTCGGGCATGGTCTCTTTCTTGCCGTGGCGTCCAGCACCGCCGCGCGTTTAGCAGGGCCACAAAAAGCGGGAGGGGCGGTGGCCGTGGTTTTCGGTGGCTTTACGCTGGCGATGGCGATAGGCGTGCCGCTGAGTACCGTTCTGGCTGAGCACGTGTCGTGGCGTTACGTTATGGCGGCAATCGGTCTCTTCGGCGCAATCGGCTTCTTCGGCCTGTTGTTCGGCATGAAGAATGCGCTTGCTACGGCCAAAAACGATCGGGGAGCGACGGTTTTCGCGAGCCTTGCGGCGCTGGTGAACCCGGTTCTGCTATCGGGCGCGCTGGTCACCGCGCTGGCCTACGGCGGCTCGTTTACGGCCTACACCTATATTGCCCCGGTGCTGACCTCTCTTACCGGCGTCACAACGGCGACGATTAGCCTGTTTCTGCTGATTTACGGCGTGATGGCGGCGTTAGGCAATATCCTCGGCGGCAAAATGACCGATACGCTGGGGGTTAATTGGGCTTCGGGGTGTATTGTGCTGGGGATCGTTATTGTGACCGCAGGAGTCTGGCTGTTCAGCTCATCGCCGTGGATAATGGGTGTGCTGATTGCGCTGCTCGGCATGCTCACGTTCGCCGCCGTTCCGGCGCTGCATGCACGGCTGATCGGCGTGGCGCAGCTGCATGCGCCGCATGCGCACGGGGTGGCCGCCGGGCTGAACATTGCCGGCTTTAATTCAGGAATTGCGCTTGGCTCCGTATTAGGCGGTGTGACCATTGCCCGCGTCGGAATTAGCTATGTGGGGATAGCCGGAGCGATGCTGTCGCTGTTGGGATTAGGCCTGCTGCTGTGGCAAATTAGCCGTCGCCGCCTTGGCGGTTCAGCCAGGGATGCGGTAGCCTGAAGGCCCGATAGTCTG
This sequence comes from Klebsiella terrigena, assembly GCF_006539725.1. Classification (GTDB taxonomy): domain Bacteria; phylum Pseudomonadota; class Gammaproteobacteria; order Enterobacterales; family Enterobacteriaceae; genus Klebsiella; species Klebsiella terrigena. The sequence continues at coordinate 139,532 of NZ_BJNO01000011.1, forward strand.
AGAGCAAATCTGTATGAGCCACCTGACCCACCTGAGGACATTTCTTGAAGCATACCGCAGCGGCTCCTTTTCACGCGCCGCCGAGGCGTTGGGAATAACCCAGCCCGCGGCTTCACAGCACATACAGGCGCTGGAATCTCTGGTCGGCAAACCGCTTTTTGTTCGCCAGGCACGGGGTGTGGTGGCGACGGCTGCGGCCGAGGAGCTGGCACGCTCGGTGGCGCCCTTTATTGATGGCATAGAGGCCAAAATTGCCGGCTATCGTCCGCAGGCTGATGCTGGTGGTACGGTCTTTTTTGTCGGCTCTTCGGACTTTGTCTACTATCGCTTTTCATCTACCCTGTCCCGCTTGATTCAGGCGGGGTATCAGGTGCGTTTTACCATTGGCGACAGGTCGCGAATTTACGCGATGCTGGAGGATGAAAGCGTCGATTTTGCGATCACCGCCAGCATCCCCGATGAGAAAAACTATCGCTATTTTCTGCTGCACAGCGAAAGAATGCTGCTGGTTCACAGCCCGGCGTTAAGCGAGCAGATTGGCCGTAACCCGACGGCGCAAGCGCTGAGCCAGCTGCCGTTAATCGCCTTTGATGAAGAGCTGCCGTTGATAAGAACGCTATGGCATCAGATGTTTCAGACGCAACCGTCGGTTCAGGCCGCGTTAACGGTGGCAGATATGCGAATTATTCGCCAGATGGTGATTGAGGGGCAGGGCTGGAGCGTCTTGCCGGACTATCACTGCGCAGAGGCGTTAGCGCAAGGACGGCTGGTTTCGCCAACGCCGCCGGAGGTTTCACCCGGCAGCCATCTCTACCTCGTCTGGCATCGCAGAAAAGAGAACCCGCGCCTGAATCGTATTAAGGATCTGATTGCCGCTGATTTTGTCGTCCCCGCTCGCCACACTCTTGACGGGTAGGCCAGTGCGCAAACTCGGCTATCATCCTGCTTTTATCGTGCGGTGCTGAATATGCTCAACCACGCCATCTGCTCCCACCGTTACGGGCCGCCGCATCACCCTGCGCCAGCTTGCTCGACGTCGGCGAGTGGCGGGCTGCGTTTAGCGACATCTCGGCGGGTTGCCCGCAAATAAAGCGGGGGATGTGCCGCCGGGCGGCTTGATCTCTGTAAAGAGTGGGCTGCCAAGGTTCAGTTTTGGAACAGCGGCGGAGCCTGATAATAAAAAACGCCGCCGGAGAGGGCTCCGGCGGCGTTAGCTCGTCTTGCTTCAGCAGGGCAGCGGCTACTTCTTCTTCTCCCCCAGGGTTGGGGTTTCATCGAAGAAATTCCACGGCTTCAGCAGCGCGTGGGCCCATTCGGTAGGCATAATCGGCCACTCTTCGGCGCGCGCCACGTGGGTGGTGCCGGTGGTTATCCACACCACGTCATCGTGGTTGTCCAGCGACTCGTTATCTTTTGCGTACTGACCAAGGCCGGTATCGTGAATCGAACGGTTCGGATATTTGCCTTCCGGGTAGCGCTCTTCCTGATGATAGCGGGTGACCCACAGCTGCTTATCCATAAAGCTCAGGCGGTGATAGATCCACTCATCGGGGGCAAATTTGGCGCCGGTTGCCACCGGATGCGTCCCGCCGGCGTAAGGGATTATCTGGTACGACACCGGGTTACCCATCCGGTTTTCTTTCGTGGTGTTGCTCAGCAGGCGGATGGTGCCCGGGTCAAATTTCTGCGCCGCTTTCTGTTCCGTATCGATGGCGTACTGGTTAATCTGCATGGTGCTGGTACGCGGGCCGCCAGCGGTATTCGGCTTCACTTCCGGGTCCATCGCCACCAGGCTGTTGTTCTCGCCGTCAACGTCGAGATCGAGGCGGAAGTTGTAGATATGCTGATGGGTGGTGCCAACGATGTTATGGTCGATCAGCGTCCCGTAGCGGGTATCCTCTTTGGCGCTCGGATCGTGCATGGTCTTCGCCAACACGCCCTTCACCGCCTCAATGCCGGTGGCGCCGGCGTCGATGCCGATGGTGCCGTTCTCGTGGAAGACCCAGTCAAAGATGTAGTCGTAGTTGCCGACGGTGCTTATCCAGCGTACCACCAGCTCGCGACGCTCGGTGCTGACGTTGGGCTGGCCCATCTCCTGATGCTTGTACTCCGGCCCGGCATAGCGTTCAAAGATCGCCACGGCGCGCGGAATGGTGGTCGGCGTGCCGGTGTAGTCGGCGATGGTTTCATCCAGCAGCACCGAGTTGGCCGGCGCGTCCTTGCCGCGCACGATAGGCGAGGTCAGGGTGCCCATGCCGTAGTCGCCGGAGTCGAGATAGGCCTTAAAGTACCAGCCGACGTCCGGATCGCCGTACGGCACAATCATCCCGCCGAGGGAGCCTTCGTACATCACCTGGCGCTTTTTACCGTTGTCGTTGTAGGTCACGGTGGACAAAATCGGCCCGACGCGCGAGTTCAGGCGCAGGTGGAAATCCCAGTTCTGCCAGTGGATCATATCGCCGGTGATGGTGTAGTTTTTGCCTTCCGGTTCGGTGATATCCAGCGGCTTCACCGCCGGCTTCACGCGGTCGCGGCCGTCGTAAGGGCGGGACTCCATCGGCACCGGGATCACCGGACCTTCCTCAATCTTGATGATTTTCTTCTGCTCGAGATCGACCACCGCCACCAGGTTCTCAATCGGGTGCGCCCAGTAGTTGCCGTCGCCGGTATCCAGATAGCTCACTACCTTCAGCAGTCGCGCGTCCTGCTTCAGGCCATCTTTGCCGTCAAAGTAGCCGACGGTCAGCGGGGTGGTGATCACCTTTTTGGTATCGGTGATGCCGTGCTTTTTCAGCACCGCGGCAAACTCATCGCTGGCGTTGATGATATTTTGCACGCTGACGAAATCGTCGATCAGCACCATGCCGTGGGCGTCTTTGATCGCTTTCCAGGAGAGGATCTTCTTGTTCTGTAAATCGACCACGCTTTCGATAACGTGCTTACCGTCGAGCATCACCACGTCGGCGGTACGCGGGGCGTCCACGGCGGTACCGTTCAGCGCAAAGGCCCACACCGCCGCCTTATCCGGCTCGTGGAGGGAGATTTCGGTGAAGCGCGTATTCGCCCGGAACTCCGGCGCCGCTTTGACGATGGTGACCGCTTCGCTGATTTCCGCCGAGGTTAAGGAGTTGAGCGGGTGGGGGCGCTTTTCAACCTGGAAGGTTTGATCGAGGCCGGACTGGAACACGTCGTTGATAAAGGTCTCGGAAACCCAGGCTTTACCCTCTTTCATCACCACCGGAACCTGCAGGTTCAGCGGCTTGCCGTTGACGATGGCCGTTTTGGCGCCGGGCTTCACTTTGACATAGGCGCCGTCTTTGATCAGCGTAAACATCTGGGCATAGTCGTCCCACTGCACGTCGGCGCCAAACTCCTGCAGCGTCTTGTCCATCGGGACCATATGCGCTTCGCTACCGTGCGCCAGTACCGGCGTCTGCCAGGCGCAAAACAGGGCGACAGCCAGCGCCAAAGCCGTCTTACGCGGGGAAAGGATCGAGCCGTTTGCCATTGTGACCTCGTCTTATTGTTGTGTTGTGCCTTGCCGCTGCGAAAGTCGGCTTCAGTAGCACTAAGCTATCAGCGCCGGGCCATCAGGCGTTTGTTTGCTCTTGCCAGGTTGTTTGTCAGATTTGCCAGTTATGCCCCGGAAGGACGTTGCGGCTATGTTCCGGGGCGATGGGGAGGGCGTTTTGCCGTCAGGCCGGGAAGTCGCCGTGCTGGCGGGCAACGAGGGTCAGAATGGAGTAGAGCGCCACCGGCTGCTGGTGCTGGTTAAATATCTCTACCGCCCACTCGACGACGCCGGTGGCTTTCTCTTCCGCCGTGCGCTGGCGTTTGACCGTTTTACGCTTGCAGGTCAGGCGTACCTGGATAGTGTCTCCCGGCTTCACCGGCTCGATAAAGCGCAGATTTTCCATGCCGTAGTTGGCGATAACCGGCCCGACGCCGGCATCGACGAACAGCCCGGCGGCCGCGGAGATCAGGAAGTAACCGTGCACCACCCGTTCGCCGAAAATCGACTCGGCGGCGGCAATCTTATCCATGTGGGCGTAGAAGTGGTCGCCGCTCAGGCAGGCAAAATTGACGATATCCGCCTCGGTCAGCGTGCGGCGCGGCGTCAGCAGGCTGTCGCCGGGCTGGATCTCTTCGAAATATTTGCGGAATGGGTGAACGCGGTCTTCGGCCACCTGCGCGCCGCGAACCCACTGTCTGGAGATGGCGGCCAGCATGGTCGGGCTGCCCTGAACCGCCGTGCGCTGCATATAGTGCTTCACCGACCGCAGGCCGCCGAGCTCTTCGCCGCCTCCGGCGCGTCCCGGGCCGCCGTGAACCAGCTGCGGCAGCGGAGAGCCGTGGCCGGTAGACTCGGCGGACGACTCTTCGTTGAGGATCTGAATACGCCCGTGGCAGCGGGCGGCGCCGAGAATAAACGATCGTGCCAGCTCGCCGCTGGCGGTGACCAGCGTCCCCACCAGGCTGCCTTCGCCCGCCCGGGCGAGGGTCAGGGCGTGCTCGCGGTTTTGGTACGGCATCAGGGTCGCTACCGGGCCGAAGGCTTCGATGGCGTGCACCGCCGGGGTTTCATCCGGCTGCGGGCAGAACAGCAGCGTTGGCGGGAAAAAGGCCCCGGCGGCGCTGAGGTCCGCCCGGCCGCCGAGGCGGATTTCGCAGCCGGCCGCAATCAGCTTATTGACGTTCTCCTGCACGTCCCGGCGCTGGTCGTTATTCACCAGCGCGCCCATTTTGACCCCTTCCTGCGCCGGATCGCCCACCAGCACCTTCTCCAGCCGGGCGATCAGCGCCTCGCTCACCGCGCTGACCTGCGCCTGCGGCACGATAATCCGGCGGATTGCGGTACATTTCTGCCCGGCTTTCGCGGTCATTTCGCGCACCACTTCGCGAATAAACAGCGCGAACTCCGGCTGCTCTGGCGTGACGTCATCCCCCAGCACGCAGCAGTTCAGCGAGTCGGCTTCCATGGTGAAGGGGATGGATTTCGCCACCAGGTTCGGGTGCACGCGCAGCTGCTGGCCGGTGGCGGCGGAGCCGGTGAAGGTCACCACGTCCTGGCTATCGAGATGCTCGAGCAGATCCCCCGCGCCGCCGCAAATCAGGCTGAGGGCGCCTTCCGGCACCAGGCCGCTGTCAACGATGGATTGCACCATCGCCTGGGTCAGCTGGGCGGTGGCGGTAGCCGGCTTGACGATCGCCGGCATCCCGGCCAGCCAGGTTGGCGCCAGTTTCTCCAGCATCCCCCAGCAGGGGAAGTTGAAGGCGTTGATATGCACCACCACGCCGGACTTTGAGGTCAGCACGTGGCGGGCGGCGAAGCCTCCCTGTTTTGACAGCGGGATCGGCTCATCTTCCGGCCACAGATTATCGTCCGGCAGCTCCCGGCTGCCCAGTCCCGCATAGGTAAACAGCGTGCCGATGCCGCCTTCGATATCGACCCAGCTATCGGCGCGGGTCGCCCCGGTTTGCGCCGAAATGGCATAGAAGTCGGCCTTGTGCTCCAGCAGGTGTTTGGCCACCGCCTTGAGCATCGCGCTGCGCTCAATAAAGGTCATGGCCTGCAGCGCTTTGCCGCCGCGCTCGATGGCAAAGCGGCGCGCCTGCGCCATATCCAGCCCTTCGCTGGTGACTTCCCACAGCGCTTCGCCGCTGATGGCGTGGTGAATAGTACGGGTGCGGCCCCGGCCGGTCTGCCAGGCGCCGGATAAGTAGCTGGCTAACTGCTGCATCGCGAATCTCCAGATTTGTTACGTGAAATATCTATAAATAGTTATTTTATGAATCATTAAATGCAAGCCTATATTTAATAATTTATTAACATTGTGATCGATGATGTCGTGAGTTCGTGCCGTATGTTGTTGTATTTACGCTGTTAGTGGAATGTTTTGCGGCGATCGTCACAAAAAAGACAAACAAAATTTGTGGTTTTATTTAACCAGAGTGTAACTTTTATAAAACAAAGTGATTCACAAAAATTGATTTGTTGAATTTATAGGAATCATAAAGGTGATGACGTGACAGAAGAACAACGCTTTGACCAGCGCATCGCGCAGGATACGGCCATCGAACCGCAGGACTGGATGCCCGACGCCTACCGCCAGACGCTGATCCGCCAGATTGGCCAGCATGCGCACTCGGAAATTGTCGGCATGCTGCCGGAAGGGAACTGGATCACCCGCGCCCCGACGCTGCGCCGCAAGGCGATCCTGCTGGCTAAAGTGCAGGATGAGGCCGGCCACGGCCTCTATCTGTACAGCGCGGCGGAAACCCTCGGCTGCGCCCGGGAAGATCTCTATCAGAAGATGCTCGACGGGCGGATGAAGTACTCCTCTATTTTTAACTACCCGACGCTGAGCTGGGCGGATATCGGCGTGATCGGCTGGCTGGTGGACGGTGCCGCCATCGTCAATCAGGTGGCTCTGTGCCGCACCTCTTACGGCCCGTACGCCAGGGCGATGGTCAAAATCTGCAAGGAAGAGAGCTTCCACCAGCGCCAGGGATTTGAAGCCTGCATGGTGCTGGCCCAGGGCAGCGACGAACAGCGGCGGATGCTGCAGGACGCGATCGACCGCTTCTGGTGGCCGGCGCTGATGATGTTTGGCCCCAGCGATGACAGCTCGCCCAACAGCGCGCGCAGCATGGCGTGGAAGATCAAGCTGCACTCCAACGATGAGCTGCGCCAGCGCTTTGTCGACAACACCGTGCCGCAGGTCGAGCTGCTCGGGATGACCGTCCCGGACGCCGAGCTGCGCTTCGACGAGGCCAGCGGCCGCTACCGTTTCGGCGAGATTGACTGGCAGGAGCTGAACGAGGTCATTAGCGGCCGCGGGATCTGCAACCACGAACGGCTGGCCGCCAAGCGTAAAGCCTGGGAAGAGGGGGCATGGGTGCGGGAAGCCGCGCTGGCCCACGCGCAAAAACAACACTCCCGCGACGCGGCGTAAGGAGCACCACCATGAGCAACGTTTACTGGCCGTTATATGAGGTTTTTGTTCGCAGCAAACAGGGACTTTCGCACCGCCACGTCGGCAGCCTGCACGCCGCCGACGACCAGATGGCGCTGGAAAACGCCCGCGATGTCTACACCCGCCGCAGCGAAGGCTGCTCGCTGTGGGTGGTCAAGGCCAGCGAAATTATCGCTTCGCAGCCGGAAGAGCGCGGCGAATTCTTTGACCCGGCGGAGAGCAAAATCTACCGCCATCCTACTTTCTACAGCGTGCCGGACGGCATGGAACATATGTGAGGCAGCGATGAATAACCTGAATCCCGTTGCAACCTATGCCCTGCGTCTGGGCGATAACGGCCTGGTGCTGGCCCAGCGCCTGGGGGCGTGGTGCGGCCACGCGCCGGAGCTGGAGATTGATCTGGCGCTGGCCAATATCGGCCTCGACCTGCTCGGCCAGGCGCGTAACTTCCTTACCTACGCGGCGGAGCTGGCGGGAAGCGGGGACGAAGACACTCTCGCCTTTGGCCGCGACGAGCGCCAGTTTCACAACCTGCTGCTGGTGGAGCAGCCGAACGGCAGCTTCGCCGACACCCTTGTCCGCCAGTTCTTTATCGACGCCTGGCACGTAGCGCTGTTCACCCGCCTGGTGGAGAGCCGCGATGCGCAAATTGCCGCGATCGCCGCCAAGGGGCTGAAGGAGGTGCGCTACCACCTGCGCTTTAGCCGCGGCTGGCTCGAACGTCTGGGCAACGGCACGCCGCTCTCCGCGCAAAAAATGCAGCAGGCGGTCGATGGCCTGTGGCGCTTTACCGGCGAGCTGTTTATGGCCGACGCGCTGGAGCTGAGCCTGGTTGAGCAGGGAATTGCCGTCGACCCGCGCGAGCTTCAGGGGGCGTGGCAGAGCACGGTGCATACCGCGCTGCTGGAGTCGGGTCTGCAGATCCCGCAGGAAGCGGCGTTTCGCAGCGGCGGCAAGCAGGGTTTGCACAGCGAACACCTCGGACCGATGCTCGCGGAGATGCAGTATCTGCAGCGCGCCTATCCCGGCCAGCAGTGGTAGCAGGAGGTGGCTATGCAACGACTGACCGCGATCGCCCCCGCCGACGTGCACGCTATCTGGGCCCTGCTCAGCGAGATCCCCGACCCGGAAGTGCCGGTGCTGACCATTACCGACCTCGGGATGGTGCGCAGCGTGGCGCCGCGCGGCGAGGGCTGGGTGATTGGCTTTACGCCGACCTACTCTGGCTGCCCGGCAACGGAGCATCTGCTGGGCGAGATCCGCGCGGCGATGGCCCGCCACGGCTACACGCCGGTGCATATTGTCCTGCAGCTTGACCCGCCGTGGACCACCGACTGGATGAATCAGGCGGCCCGCGAGCGCCTGCGCCAGTACGGGATCAGCCCGCCGCAGGGGCACGCCTGCCACGCCGATATGCCGCAGGAGGTGGTTTGCCCGCGCTGCGGCAGCGTCCACACCTCGCTGATTAGCGAATTCGGTTCCACGGCCTGCAAAGCGCTCTACCGCTGCGACAGCTGCCGCGAACCCTTTGATTACTTTAAATGTATTTGAGGTTGCCATGACGACGTTTCATTCGCTTACCGTCGCGAGAGTGGAGCCGGAAACCCGCGATGCGGTGACCATTACCTTTGCTATCCCCGACGCGCTGCAGACCGAGTACGCCTTCCGTCCCGGCCAGCATCTGACCGTGAAAACCCGCCTCGGCGGGGAAGAGCTGCGGCGCTGCTACTCCATCTGCCGCAGCCGCTCCCCGGCCGAAATCAGCGTGGCGGTAAAGGCCATCGACGGCGGCCGCTTCTCCCGCTATGCGCAGAACGATATCCACCAGGGCATGGCCCTGGAGGTGATGGTTCCGCAGGGCCATTTCGGCTACCAGCCGCAGGCCGAACGGCGCGGCGAATACCTGGCGATTGCCGCCGGCTCCGGCATAACGCCGATGATGGCGATTATTGGCGCCACGCTCGCCACCGAAGCGCAAAGCCGCTTCACCCTGATCTACGGCAACCGCAGCAGCCACAGCATGATGTTTCGCCAGGCGCTGGCGGACCTGAAAGACCGCTATCCGCAGCGGCTGCAGGTGGTGCACCTGTTTAGCCAGGAGTCGATGGACAGCGACCTGCTGCAGGGACGCATCGACGGCGATAAGCTGCGCGCGCTCTCCGGCCGGCTGCTGGACTTCAGCCGCTTCGACGAGGCCTTTATTTGCGGCCCGGCGGCGATGATGGATGACGCGGAAGCCGCGCTGGGGGAGCTGGGAATGGCGGCGAACAGCATTCATCTTGAACGTTTTAATACCCCAGGCAGCAGCGTTAAGCGCGCCACCGGGGTGCAGGCCGAGGGCCGAACCGTGACCATTCGTCAGGACGGCCGTGACCGGCTGGTGGCCCTCAGCGCGGAGGATGACAGCATTCTCGACGCGGCGCTGCGCCAGGGGGCGGATCTGCCGTTCGCCTGTAAAGGCGGCGTCTGCGCCACCTGCAAATGCAAGGTGCTGCGCGGGGAAGTGGCGATGGCGGCAAACTACAGCCTCGAAGCGGAGGAGCTGGCGGCCGGATACGTGCTCAGCTGCCAGGCGCTGCCGACCAGCGGCGACGTGGTGGTGGATTTTGACGCCAGGGGGATGGCATGAGCGAACTGCTGATGAGCCGCCACGAGCGGGTGCTGCATCTGACCCTCAACCGGCCGCAGGCGCGCAATGCGCTCAATAATGCGCTGCTGACGCTGCTTGCCGAGGCGCTGGAAGCCGCGGCGGCCGATCCGGGCGTGAGCGCCTGCGTGATTAGCGGCGGCCAGCGCTTCTTTGCCGCCGGCGCCGACCTGAACGAAATGGCGGAAAAAGATCTTCCGGCCACGTTCGATGATCTTCGCCCCCGCCTGTGGGCGCGAATTGACGCCTTCCCGAAACCGCTGATTGCGGCAGTAAACGGCTACGCCCTCGGCGCGGGCTGCGAGCTGGCGCTGCTCTGCGACCTGGTGGTCGCGGGGGATAATGCCCGCTTCGGGGTGCCGGAAATCACCCTCGGCATGATGCCAGGCGCGGGCGGCACCCAGCGGCTGATCCGCTGCGTCGGCAAGGCGCTGGCCAGCCGCATGGTGCTGAGCGGCGAAGCCATCGACGCCCGGCGAGCGCAGCAGGCCGGGCTGGTGAGCGATATCTATCCGCCGGCCTTAACCAATGAATATGCCCTCAGGCTGGCCGCCACCGTAGCCCTCCACTCGCCGCTGGCGCTGCGGGCGGCGAAGCAGGCGCTGCGTCAGTCGCAGGAGGTGGGGCTGCAGGCCGGGCTCCAGCAGGAGCGCCAGCTGTTTACGCTGCTCAGCGCGACGGAAGATCGGCGCGAAGGCATCGACGCCTTTTTACAAAAACGTACCCCGCAATTTAAAGGACGCTAATGGTGGAAGCTTTTATTCTCAGCACCGTAGAACAGGGCGTGATGACGATTACCCTTAACCGTCCGGATCGCCTGAACAGCTTTAATGACCTGATGCATCAGCAGCTCGCCGAGTCTCTGACCCAGGCCGAGCGCGACGACAGCGTGCGCTGCCTGCTGATCACCGGTGCCGGACGCGGATTTTGCGCCGGCCAGGATCTTAACGATCGCAACGTTGACCCCAGCGGCCCGGCGCCGGATCTGGGGCTGTCGGTGGAGCGTTTCTATAACCCGCTGGTGCGCCGCCTGGCGGCGCTGCCGAAGCCGGTGATTGCGGCGGTTAACGGCGTGGCGGCCGGGGCCGGGGCAACGCTGGCGCTGGGCTGCGACATGGTGCTCGCCGCGCGATCCGCCAGCTTCGTGATGGCCTTCAGCAGGCTCGGGCTGGTGCCCGACTGCGGCGGCAGCTGGTTCCTGCCGCGGGTTGCCGGACGCGCCAGGGCGATGGGGCTGGCGCTGCTGGGCGAGAAGCTCAGCGCCGAACAGGCCGCCCAGTGGGGGATGATCTGGCAGCTGGTGGAAGACGCCGAGCTGGCGGACACCAGCCTGCAGCTGGCCCGCCATCTGGCGGCGCAGCCGACCTTTGGTCTCGGCCTGATTAAGCAAGCCCTGCTGGCCGCGGAAACCAACGGCCTCGATGCCCAGCTTGACCTGGAACGCGACTACCAGCGCATGGCCGGACGCAGCGCCGACTACCGCGAAGGCGTAAGCGCTTTCCTCGCCAAGCGTCCTCCACAGTTCAGCGGGAAATAGCCTATGAGCACAACACTGCATCTCGTCGCCGTGATCGGCGGCGGCACCATGGGCTCAGGGATTGCGGAAGTTGCCGCCGGTGCCGGACATCAGGTGCTGCTTTACGATATCGCCGCCGATGCGCTAACCCGCGCGGTGGACGGTATTCGCCAGCGGCTGGCCTCGCGCGTCGCGCGTGGCAGGCTGACCGCAGAGCAGGCCGAGGCGCTGCTGGCCCGTATCGTGCCGACGACGGAGCTGGCCGCGCTGGCGCCGGCGCAGCTGGTGATTGAAGCGGCTTCCGAACGTCCTGAGGTCAAAAAAGCGCTGTTCAGCCAGCTGGCGGAGATCTGCTCGCCCTCCGCGCTGCTCACCAGCAACACCTCCTCGATTTCGATTACCGCGATTGCCGCCGACGTTAAGCACCCGGAGCGCGTTGCCGGGCTGCACTTCTTTAATCCGGCGCCGGTGATGAAGCTGGTGGAAGTGGTCAGCGGCCTGGCCACCTCGCCGGAGGTGGTCGAACAGCTGTGCCGATGCGTCACCGCGTGGGGCAAGCAGCCGGTACGCTGCCGCTCAACGCCCGGGTTTATCGTCAATCGCGTCGCGCGCCCGTTCTATGCCGAAGCCTGGCGCGCGCTGGAGGAGCTGGTCGCTCCCGCGCAGGTCATTGACGCGGCGCTGCGCGACGGCGGCGGTTTCCCGATGGGGCCGCTGGCGCTGACCGATTTGATCGGCCAGGACGTCAACTTCGCGGTGACCTGTTCGGTGTTCAACGCCTTCTGGCAGGACCGGCGCTTTCTTCCCTCGCTGCTGCAGCAGGAGCTGGCGCTGGCCGGGCGTCTGGGCAAAAAGAGCGGGCAGGGCGTCTACCGCTGGCCGCTGGATGCCCAGACGGAACTGACCCTCAGCGCGGTGCCCAACCCGGCAGGCGCGTTGAAAATTCGCCGTAAAAGTGACGCCGTCACTGAACTTGACGAACTGCTGCTGATGGAGACCGAAGGCCAAACCGCCGAGGCCCTGAGCGCCCAGTACGGCCGTCCGGTAGTGGTCTATGACCACAGCGCCGGGGAGACGGTGGTGCTGGCGAGCGCGGAGTCTAATCCGCAGTCGGCCACCGATAAAGCGGTGCACTATTTTCAGCAGCAGGGCAAAAAAGTACTGCAGATTGCCGACTATCCGGGGCTGCTGGTGTGGCGCACGGTGGCGATGCTGGTAAATGAAGCGCTGGATGCGGTGCAGAAAGGGGTGGCCGAACCGGCGGATATCGACACCGCGATGCGCCTCGGGGTGAACTATCCGCACGGTCCGCTGGCGTGGGGCGCCCGACTGGGCTGGAACCGCGTGCTGCACCTGCTGGAAAACCTCCAGCAGCACTACGGCGAGGAGCGCTATCGCCCCTGTTCGCTACTGCGCCAGAAGGCGCTGCTGGAGATGCGTCATGAACGATAAGGCCTGGTGCAACGCGCGCGCGATGTACGAACTCGATACCTGCGCCCAAACGCTGGGGATCGACATTATTGAGATGGACGAAGGCTACGCGCAGATGACCATGACCGTCGCGCCGAACATGCTTAACGGCCATCAAACCTGCCACGGCGGGCAGCTCTTTTCTCTCGCCGATACCGCTTTTGCCTACGCCTGCAACAGCCAGGGGCTGGCGGCGGTAGCCTCGGCGGCGAGCATCGACTTTCTGCGCCCGGCCTTCGCCGGCGACCGGCTGGTCGCCACCGCACGGGTCAGGCAGCAGGGCAAACTGACCGGCGTCTACGACATCGACATCGTTAACCAACAACAGAAAATTGTCGCCCTGTTTCGCGGTAAATCGCACCGCATCGGCGGCACAATCACAGGAGAAGTTTGATGCGCGACGCCTTTATTTGTGACGGCATTCGTACGCCGATCGGCCGTTACGGCGGGGCGCTCGCCAGCGTGCGGGCCGACGATTTGGCCGCCATTCCGCTGCGCGAGCTGCTGAGCCGCAACCCGCGCCTCGATCCCGGCTGCATTGACGACGTGATTTTCGGCTGCGCCAACCAGGCCGGAGAAGATAACCGCAACGTGGCGCATATGGCGACGCTGCTGGCGGGCTACCCGCAGAGCGTCTCCGGCACCACCATCAACCGCCTGTGCGGCTCCGGACTGGACGCAATTGGCTTTGCCGCCCGCGCCATCAGGGCCGGGGACGCCGACCTGATGATTGCCGGCGGGGTAGAGTCGATGTCGCGGGCACCGTTTGTGATGGGCAAGGCCAGCGCGCCTTACCAGCGTCAGGCGGAGCTGTTTGATACCACCATCGGCTGGCGTTTTGTGAACCCGCTCATGCAGCAGCAATTTGGCACTGACAGCATGCCAGAAACGGCGGAGAATGTAGCCGAGTTGTTAAATATTAGCCGCGCCGATCAGGACGCCTTCGCCCTGCGCAGCCAGCAGCTGACGGCGAAAGCCCAGCGTAACGGCATCCTGGCGCAGGAGATCGTACCGGTACAGATTATCGGCAAGAAAGGGGCGGTCAGCGCCGTTCGCGAGGACGAACATCCGCGGGCGGAGACCACCCTGGAGCAGCTTTCACAGCTAAAAACCCCGTTCCGCAAGGGCGGCGTGGTCACCGCCGGAAACGCCTCCGGAGTTAACGACGGCGCCGCGGCGCTGATTATCGCCAGCGAACAGCAGGCGCTGGCCCAGGGGCTGACGCCGCGGGCGCGCATCGTGGCGATGGCCACGGCGGGGGTTGAACCACGGCTGATGGGGCTCGGGCCGGTGCCCGCCGTGCGCAAGGTGCTGGAGCGCGCGGGGCTGAACATTAACGATATGGACGTCATTGAACTGAACGAAGCCTTCGCGGCCCAGGCGCTGGGGGTGCTCAGACAGCTGGGCGTGGCGGACGATGCCGCGCACGTTAACCCCAACGGCGGCGCCATCGCTCTCGGCCACCCGCTGGGAATGAGCGGCGCCCGGCTGGCGCTGAGCGCGAGCCTGGAGCTGCAGCGCCGCGGCGGGCGCTACGCCCTGTGTACGATGTGTATTGGCGTGGGTCAGGGCATTGCCATGATCCTCGAGCGAGTGTGAGCTAATTTACCTGCGAGTACCCTAAAATGATAACTAATACAAAATTAGATCCGATTGAAAACGCTTCTCGTGACGAATTACAGGCTCTGCAAACCCAGCGTCTGAAGTGGACGCTGAAACACGCTTACGACAATGTTCCGATGTACCGCCGCAAGTTTGACGCGGCGGGGGTGCATCCTGACGACTTCCATGAGCTGAGCGACCTGAGCAAGTTCCCGTGCACCACCAAGCAGGATCTGCGCGATAACTACCCGTTCGATACCTTTGCGGTGCCGATGGAGCAGATTGTGCGCATCCACGCCTCGTCGGGAACTACCGGCAAGCCGACGGTGGTCGGCTACACGCAAAACGATATTGATACCTGGGCCAACATCGTCGCCCGCTCCCTGCGCGCGGCGGGCGGCACGGCGAAGGATAAAATCCACGTTGCCTACGGCTACGGCCTGTTCACCGGCGGCCTTGGCGCGCACTACGGCGCGGAGCGTCTGGGGGCCACGGTGATCCCGATGTCCGGCGGCCAGACGGAAAAACAGGCGCAGCTGATCCGCGATTTTCAGCCGGATATGATTATGGTTACGCCCTCGTACTGCCTGAACCTGATTGAAGAGCTCGAGCGGCAGATGGGCGGCGATGCCAGCCGCTGCTCCCTGCGGGTTGGCGTATTCGGCGCCGAGCCGTGGACGCTGGCAATGCGGGCGGAAATCGAGCGCCGTCTCGGGATCACCGCCCTGGATATCTACGGACTTTCGGAAGTCATGGGGCCGGGGGTGGCGATGGAGTGTCTGGAAACCGCCGACGGCCCGACCATCTGGGAAGATCATTTCTATCCAGAGGTGGTCAACCCGCACGACGGCACGCCGCTGGCGGATGGCGAACACGGCGAGCTGCTGTTCACCACCCTGACCAAAGAGGCGCTACCGGTGATCCGCTACCGCACCCGCGATCTGACCCGCCTGCTGCCGGGCACCGCGCGCAGCATGCGGCGGATGGATCGCATCAGCGGACGCAGCGACGACATGCTGATCATTCGCGGCGTCAACGTCTTCCCGTCGCAGCTGGAGGAGGAGATCCTCAAGGTGGAGCATCTGGCGCCGCACTATCAGCTGGAGGTCAATCGCCGTGGCCATCTTGATTCACTTTCGGTACGCGTGGAGCTGAAAGAGAGCAGCCTGTCGCTGACCCACGAGCAGCGCTGCCAGATCTGCCATCAGCTGCGTCACCGCATCAAGTCGATGGTCGGGATCTCCACCGATATCAGCATCGTCAACTGCGGCAGCATCCCGCGTTCAGAAGGCAAAGCCTGCCGGGTGTTCGACCTGCGCAAGGTTGCCGCTAACGGCTAGGTCAGCGCCTCCCGGCCCGCGCATCACAGCCCGGCCGGGCGATGAAATCCCAGCGGGACGCCGCGCGCCTGCCGGGAGCTCCCTGTGCTATGATTCGTCATGGACTAATAACAGCAACGGAATGAATCAGATGAGCAGGCTTGATAATTTTATTCAACAGGCGGTAACGGCGATGCCGATTAGCGGGACCTCGCTGATCGCCTCGTTGTACGGCGATTCGCTGCTGCAGCGCGGGGGCGAAGTGTGGCTCGGCAGCGTGGCGGCCCTGCTCGAAGGGCTGGGGTTTGGCGAACGCTTTGTGCGTACGGCGCTGTTTCGCCTTAACAAGGAGGAGTGGCTGGACGTGGTGCGCATCGGCCGCCGCAGCTTCTATCGTCTGAGCGACAAGGGGCTGCGCCTGACCCGCCGCGCGGAGCACAAAATTTATCGCGCCGGCGCCCCGGAGTGGGACGGCACCTGGCTGCTGCTGCTCTCCGAGGGGCTGGAAAAAAACACCCTGGCGGAAGTGAAAAAGCAGCTTCTGTGGCAGGGCTTTGGCGCGCTCGCGCCGAGCCTGCTCGCCTCGCCGTCGCAGAAGCTGGCGGACGTCCAGTCGCTGCTGCATGAGGCGGGAGTGGCGGAGAACGTCATCTGTTTTGAAGCGCACTCTCCGCTGGCGCTCTCCCGGGCGGCGCTGCGCGCGCGCGTCGAGGAGTGCTGGCATCTGACCGAGCAAAACGCGATGTACGAAACCTTTATTTCGCTGTTTCGCCCGCTGCTGCCGCTGCTGCGCGACGTCGATAGCGCGGAGCTGACCGCCGAGCGCTGCTTCCAGATCCAGCTGCTGTTAATCCATTTTTATCGTCGGGTGGTGCTCAAAGATCCGCTCCTGCCGGAGGAGCTGCTGCCGGCGCACTGGCTGGGGCAGACCGCGCGCCAGCTGTGCATCAATATTTATCAACGCGTCGCCCCCGGCGCGCTGGCCTTCGTGAGCGAGCACGGGGAGAGCTCGGTCGGCGAACTGCCGGCGCCGGGGCCGCTCTATTTTCAACGTTTTGGCGGCCTGACCGCCGCTTAAGGAGAGCCGATGCCGATTTATCAGATAGACGGAATGACCCCGGTGGTCCCCGATGAAAGCTACGTTCACCCCACGGCAGTGCTGATTGGCGACGTGATCCTCGGGAAAGGCGTGTACGTCGGGCCCAACGCCAGCCTGCGCGGTGATTTCGGGCGTATTGTGGTGAAAGACGGCGCGAACATTCAGGATAACTGCGTGATGCACGGCTTTCCCGGCCAGGATACGGTGGTCGAAGAGGACGGGCATATCGGCCACGGGGCGATCCTCCACGGCTGCGTCATCGGCCGCAACGCGCTGGTGGGGATGAGCGCGGTGATTATCGACGGCGCGACGATTGGCGAAAACAGCATCGTTGGCGCCTCGGCGTTCGTTAAGGCCAAAGCCGAGATGCCGGCCAACCATCTGATCGTCGGCAGCCCGGCGAAGGCGATTCGCACCCTGAGCGAGCAGGAGATCGCGTGGAAAAAGCAGGGGACGCGGGAGTATCAGGTGCTGGTCGAACGCTGCCAGCAAACGCTGCATCAGGTGGAGCCGCTGAAAGAGGTGGAACCGCAGAGAAAGCGCCTGGAGTTTGACGAAAGCCTGCGGCCGAAATCATCATCCTGAACCATAGCCCTCCGGCATGGAGGGCTAATATTTAGCCAGCTCCTGAAAGAGCGCCGGGTTCGCCTGAATCGCCGCCAGCACTTTTGCCGCCAGCCCCGTTGGGTTGCGTCGTCTGGATTCCCAGCTTTTAATGGTATCCACGCTGGTTCCCAGCGCTTGCGCCATTTCCGTCTGGGAAACGTTCAGCCGCGCTCGAATGGCCTTCACGTCAGCAATCTCATAGCGAGTCACGCGGGCCGGGGCTTTATCGCCATTTTTGATATCCACGGCTTCTTTGAGAGACGTTTGAAGCTCATCAAAAAAACTCATATCACACCTCATTTTTCAGTTGTTTTGCTAGTTTTTTGAGCTGCGCTTTTTCAGCATCGGTCAGGCTATCTTTAGTGCTTTTTGGGTAAGCCAAAACCAGATAGATAATCTCAGCGGTTGCGAGGAAGTAGATCACCCTCGCGCTGCCGCTTTTCCCCTGAGAGCCTGTCGCCATCCTGATTTTCCGTAAGCCACCCGTATTCTGGATGATATCCCCGGCATCCGGATTGCCAATGAGTTCTTTCTGCAGCGCCCGAAGCTCATCGTCAGTAGCAAGCTGTTGTATCTGCCGGGTAAACAGCGGTGTTTCGATAAATTCAATCGCACAGCACATGAGTACGCTCCTTATTAAGGTACCATGTACACTTTTATGTGTACATGGTACCCATGCATAATTTTACGGCCATCTGTCAGGCGGGTGCCCGCAGGTCGGAGACGGGTTGCCTCAAGCCGTGAGCGCTATCGTACAGGTTGAATGGTTTTCTGACGGAATGAGCTGCTGATGTTACGAGGCGTCTCGTAAAGTGGG
This sequence comes from Klebsiella terrigena, assembly GCF_006539725.1. Classification (GTDB taxonomy): domain Bacteria; phylum Pseudomonadota; class Gammaproteobacteria; order Enterobacterales; family Enterobacteriaceae; genus Klebsiella; species Klebsiella terrigena. The sequence continues at coordinate 157,585 of NZ_BJNO01000011.1, forward strand.
TGATGGGGAGAAAAAACTCCCACCGGGCGGTGGGAGTGGAAATCTATTATGCCGCAACTACGCTATCGATGGCCGCTTTGGCGTCGTTCTGCGCTTTGGCCGCCACTTCCGGACCGTAAGCGATGCCTTCAGCGAAGACGAAGTTCACGTCGGTGATGCCGATGAAGCCGAGGAAGGTTGACAGGTACGGCGTGACCAGGTCAGTCGCGGTATCTTTATGGATGCCGCCGCGGCTGGTAACAACAATAGCGCGTTTACCGGTAACCAGACCTTCCGGCCCTTTCTCGGTGTAGCGGAAGGTGACGCCAGCGCGAGCCACGAGGTCGAAGTAGTTTTTCAGCTGAGTCGGGATGTTGAAGTTATACATCGGCGCGGCGATAACAATCACGTCATTTGCCTGCAGCTCGGCGATCAGCTCGTCGGACAGCGCCAGCGCTTCCTGCTGACGCGGAGTCAGCGGCGCATCGCTCGGACGCAGAGCACCCACCAGTTCGCCATCCAGTACCGGAATCGGATTTGCTGCCAGGTCACGCACGGTGATAACGTCTTCAGCGTGCTTTTCACGCCATTGTTCAACAAAATAGTCGGACAGCTGACCGGATTGCGAGTACCCTGCCAGAATACTGGATTTGAGAACTAATACTTTGCTCATGGGTGTTTCCTTATATGAGATTGACGGGTCGATGCCCTGGTGCTTGCTGACACTTTATTCACAATCATGCCACAGAGAAAGCGCAATAAATCGAACTCCGTGTTCAGTTTTTTTGAACAAGGCATGAAATGATCAGCTGTGGTAATCTACAGCAATACTTCAAAAGAGATTTTTCCTGGCAGAGCACTGCCCGATAACGCTATGACAGAACAACAAATTTTCACCTTCCCCCAGCTCTTCCAGCAGCTTGACGGCCTGATGCTGCGCGACAGGTCACGCTTTTCCCGCCGTCTGCACGGCGTGAAGAAGGTTAAAAATCCTGAATCCCAGCAGACTATTCTGCGGGAGATGGCGCAGGAGATTGCGGCGGCGGCAGGGAAAGTCCTGCTGCGTGAAGCGGCGCGGCCGGCGATCACCTATCCGGAAAACCTGCCGGTAAGCCAGAAAAAGCAGGAGATCCTCGAAGCCGTGCGCGACCACCAGGTGGTGATTGTGGCGGGGGAGACCGGCTCCGGTAAAACCACCCAGCTGCCAAAAATCTGTATGGAGCTGGGGCGCGGGGTGAAAGGTTTAATTGGCCACACCCAGCCGCGTCGTCTGGCGGCACGCACCGTGGCAAACCGCATCGCCGAGGAGCTGCAAAGCGAGCCGGGCGGCTGCATCGGCTATAAGGTGCGCTTTAGCGATCACGTCAGCGACAACACCATGGTCAAGCTGATGACCGACGGTATTCTGCTGGCGGAGATCCAGCAGGACCGGCTGCTGCTGCAGTACGACACCATCATTATCGATGAGGCCCACGAACGCAGCCTCAATATCGATTTCCTGCTCGGCTACCTGCGGGAGCTGTTGCCGAAGCGTCCGGACCTCAAAATCATCATCACCTCGGCGACCATCGACCCGGAACGCTTCTCGCGCCACTTTAACCACGCGCCGATTATCGAAGTTTCCGGCCGCACCTATCCGGTCGAAGTTCGCTACCGGCCGATCGTGGAAGAGGCCGACGACACCGAACGCGATCAGCTGCAGGCGATTTTCGACGCCGTGGATGAGCTGGGCCATGAAAGCCCCGGCGATATCCTGATCTTTATGAGCGGCGAGCGGGAGATTCGCGATACCGCCGATGCGCTCAATAAGCTCAACCTGCGGCATACCGAAGTGCTGCCGCTCTACGCCCGGCTGTCGAACAGCGAGCAGAACCGCGTCTTCCAGTCCCACAGCGGGCGGCGCATCGTGCTGGCGACCAACGTCGCGGAAACCTCGCTGACGGTGCCGGGAATTAAGTACGTTATCGACCCGGGCACCGCGCGCATCAGCCGCTATAGCTTCCGCACCAAGGTGCAGCGTCTGCCGATTGAGCCCGTTTCTCAGGCCTCCGCTAACCAGCGTAAAGGCCGCTGCGGTCGCGTATCGGAAGGGATCTGTATTCGTCTCTATTCCGAAGACGATTTCCTGTCGCGCCCGGCGTTTACCGACCCGGAAATCCTGCGCACCAACCTGGCGTCGGTTATTCTGCAGATGACCGCGCTGGGGCTGGGCGATATCGCCGCCTTCCCGTTCGTTGAGGCGCCGGACAAGCGTAACATCCAGGACGGCGTGCGCCTGCTGGAGGAGCTCGGGGCGATTACCACCGACGAGCAGATGACCGCCTATAAGCTGACGCCGATGGGCCGCCAGCTCAGCCAGCTGCCGGTTGACCCGCGGCTGGCGCGAATGGTGCTGGAAGCGCAAAAGCACGGCTGCGTGCGCGAGGCGATGATCATCACCTCGGCGCTGTCGATTCAGGACCCGCGCGAACGGCCGATGGACAAGCAGCAGGCTTCGGATGAGAAGCACCGCCGCTTCCACGATAAAGAGTCGGACTTCCTCGCCTTCGTCAACCTGTGGAACTACCTCGGCGAGCAGCAGAAGGCGCTGTCGTCGAACCAGTTCCGCCGTCAGTGCCGCCTTGATTTTCTTAACTATCTGCGGGTGCGCGAGTGGCAGGATATCTATACCCAGCTGCGCCAGGTGGTGAAAGAGCTGGGCCTGCCGGTCAATAGCGAACCGGCGGAGTACCGCGAAATTCACACCGCGCTGCTGACCGGGCTGCTGTCGCATATCGGCATGAAGGATACCGACAAGCAGGAGTTTACCGGCGCGCGTAACGCCCGCTTCTCGATCTTCCCGGGCTCCGGGCTGTTTAAGAAGCCGCCGAAGTGGACCATGGTTGCCGAGCTGGTGGAAACCAGCCGCCTGTGGGGGCGCATTGCCGCGCGCATCGACCCGGAATGGGTGGAGCCGGTGGCGCAGCATCTGATTAAACGTTCGTACAGCGAACCGCACTGGGAGCGGGCGCAGGGCGCGGTGATGGCGACGGAGAAAGTGACCGTCTACGGCCTGCCGATCGTTGCCGCCCGCAAGGTGAACTACAGCCAGATTGACCCGGCGCTGTGCCGCGAGCTGTTTATCCGCCACGCGCTGGTGGAGGGTGACTGGCAGACCCGGCACACTTTCTTCCGCGATAACCTCAAGCTGCGAACTGAGATCGAAGAGCTGGAGCACAAATCGCGCCGCCGCGACATCCTGGTCGATGACGAGACCATGTTTGAGTTCTACGATCGGCGCATCAGCCATGACGTCATCTCGGCGCGCCATTTCGACAACTGGTGGAAACAGGCCAGCCGCGAGACGCCGGATCTGCTCAACTTCGAAAAGAGCATGCTGATTAAAGAGGGCGCGGAGCAGGTCAGCAAGCTGGACTACCCGAACTTCTGGCATCAGGGCAACCTCAAGCTGCGCCTGACCTACCAGTTTGAACCGGGCGCCGACGCCGATGGGGTGACGGTGCATATTCCGCTGCCGCTGCTCAATCAGGTGGAGGAGGCCGGCTTCGAATGGCAAATCCCCGGCCTGCGCCGGGAGCTGATTATCGCCCTGATTAAGTCGCTGCCGAAACCGGTGCGGCGTAACTTTGTCCCGGCGCCGAACTACGCCGAAGCCTTTTTAGGCCGCGCGACGCCGCTGGAGCTGCCGCTGCTGGATTCGCTGGAGCGCGAGCTGCGGCGGATGAGCGGCGTGACCATCGACCGCGAGGCCTGGCAGTGGGATCAGGTGCCCGATCACCTAAAAATCACCTTCCGGGTGGTGGATGATAAGAACAAGAAGCTCGCCGAAGGCCGTTCGCTGCAGGAGTTAAAGGACGCGCTGAAGGGGAAAGTGCAGGAGACGCTCTCCGCGGTGGCCGATGACGGTATCGAGCAGAGCGGGCTGCATATCTGGAGCTTCGGCACGCTGGCGGAAAGCTATGAGCAAAAGCGCGGCAACTATCGGGTTAAGGCCTGGCCGGCGCTGGTGGACGAACGTGACAGCGTCGCCATTAAGCTGTTCGACAATCCGCTCGAGCAGCAGCAGGCGATGTGGCGCGGTCTGCGGCGTCTGCTGCTGCTGAACATTCCGTCGCCGATTAAATATCTGCACGAGAAGCTGCCAAATAAAGCCAAGCTGGGGCTCTATTTTAACCCCTACGGTAAGGTGCTGGATCTGATTGACGACTGCATCTCCTGCGGCGTCGATAAGCTTATCGACGAGGCCGGCGGGCCGGTATGGACCGAAGAGGGCTTTGCGAAGCTGCACGAGAAGGTCCGCGCCGAGCTCAACGATACGGTGGTGGAGATAGCCAAACAGGTTGAGCAGATTCTGACCGCGGTGTTCAACGTCAACAAGCGGCTGAAAGGGCGCGTGGATATGACCATGGCGCTGGGGCTGTCGGATATCAAGGCGCAGATGAGCGGGCTGGTCTATCGCGGATTCGTCACCGGCAACGGCTTCCGCCGGCTGGGGGATACGCTGCGCTATCTGCAGGCGATTGAAAAGCGTCTGGAGAAAATGGCCGTCGATCCCCATCGCGATCGCGCGCAGATGCTGAAGATTGAGAGCATTCAGCAGGCGTGGCAGCAGTGGTTGAATAAGCTGCCGCCGGCGCGGCGCGACGATGAGGACGTGCAGGAGGTCCGCTGGATGATCGAGGAGCTGCGCGTTAGCTTCTTTGCCCAGCAGCTGGGTACCCCGTACCCGATTTCCGATAAGCGGATCCTGCAGGCGATGGAGCAGATCGTCGCCTGATCGGCGGGCTGAGGGTCGTTTTTAGGGTGCTTTGGGCGAAGGCTGCTTTTTAA
>NZ_BJNO01000012.1 GCF_006539725.1 Klebsiella terrigena
GCTCTATCCCTCACTTTTCTTTTATTTCTGAACACCACGCACGCCCCTGGAGAGCCAAACGCCTCACCGCTGATACAGCGGATCCTCAGTTCTGCCCGCGGTCAGCGTATTCCCCTCTTCGCGCACCACCTCCCACAGCGCCTGGGCGGCGGTTGAAAGCGAGCGTTTTTTGCGCTGCGCCAGCATCAGCTGACGCTCAACGACCGGCGTTAGCCGCTTGACCCGCAAATGGCTGCCCTGAGGCAGCGGTAGCGCCAGCGCCGGTAGGATGCTGATACCAATTCCTGACTCCACCATCGGAAACAGCGTCGCCGGATGCCCAATCTCCTGCACAATATTGGCGTCAATACCAAAGCGCGCCAGCGCGGCGTCAATCAGCGGCCGGCTGCCGGAGGCGTAGTCCTGCAATACCAGCCGCTGGTGCTGAAGATCCTGCCAGCTCACCGATGCCCTTTCGGCAAAAGGATGATCCTCCCGACATAAAAGCAAAAACGGCTCAGACAGGACCGTCTCACACTGCAAATCCGTCGCGGCGCCGGGATCGATAACAATGCCAAAATCCACCTCTCCCTGGCGAATGCTCTCCAGAACCCACTGCTGAGGGCGATCGTGCAGCACAAAATCAATCTCCGGGTAACGCTGATTGCTGTGGGCAATACACTGGGGGATGAGGTGAGCGGAAATCGTCTGACTGGCGGCAACCCGCACGGTTCCCGTCAGCTGCTGACCCACGCGTCCGGCGTCGCGCAGCGTACTGTTCAGCTCGTCCAGCAGCCGCTCAAGCCGACCCGCCAGCTGATGCCCCGCCTCCGTCAGCACCACCTCTCGGGTGGTTCTGTCGAGCAGCCGCACGCCGGTCTGATGCTCCAGCTCCTTAACGCTATGGCTCACCGCCGACTGGCTGAGCCCAATCATCGCCCCTGCCCGGCTGAAGCTTCTCGCCCTGGCGACGGTGACAAATACCTTTAACTGACGCAGCGAATAATTCATCTTTTTTATTCATGAATAGATGCAATAAATCAATTTTATTTCTCAAACTAAAAAAAGCACAATAGCGAAATCGATTTTCAGGAGCGATTATGAAATTTTTCCGCATTCTTGACCCATTTACCCTTACCCTGGTTACCGTCGTCCTGCTGGCCTCCTTTTTCCCGGCGCGCGGCGAATTTGTCCCCTTCTTTGAGCACCTCACCACCGCGGCTATCGCCCTGCTGTTCTTTATGCACGGCGCAAAGCTCTCCCGCGAGGCGATTATCTCCGGCGGCGGCCACTGGCGTTTGCATCTGTGGGTGATGTGCAGCACCTTTATCGTCTTCCCCGTTTTAGGGGTGCTGTTTGCGTGGTGGGCGCCGATAAACGTCGATCCAGCGCTCTATACCGGCTTTATTTATCTCTGCATTCTGCCCGCTACCGTGCAGTCAGCGATCGCCTTCACTTCGCTGGCTGGCGGAAACGTAGCGGCGGCCGTATGTTCAGCCTCGGCATCGAGCCTGCTGGGAATTTTCATTTCACCGCTGCTGGTCGGACTCCTGATGAATATGCACGGCGCCGGCGGCAGCCTGGAGCAGGTCGGCAAGATTATGCTGCAGCTTCTGCTGCCGTTCGTCCTCGGTCATCTGTCCCGTCCGTGGATTGGCGCATGGGTGGCACGGCATAAAAAATGGATTTCAAAAACCGATCAGACCTCTATCCTGCTGGTCGTCTACTCGGCGTTTAGTGAGGCGGTGGTGAACGGTATCTGGCATAAAGTCGGTCCAGGCTCGCTGCTTTTCATCGTCGCCGTCAGCATCGTGCTGCTGGCCATCGTTATCGCCATTAACATCTTTGTGGCGCGCAAATGCGGCTTCAATAAAGCGGATGAAATTACCATTGTCTTCTGTGGATCGAAAAAGAGCCTGGCCAACGGGATCCCGATGGCCAATATTCTCTTTCCAACCTCGATTCTGGGGATCATGGTGCTGCCGCTGATGATTTTCCATCAGATCCAGCTGATGGTGTGCGCCGTGCTGGCACGACGCTATAAACGACAGGCGGAAGAGCGGCTGGCGCGTGAAAACGCCAGCGCGCCAGAGGCTTAACGCGGCTGCTTGAGGGGCTGAACCAGCTGGGTCAGCCCTTCGGTTTTAATCAATAAGGTTAACGCCATCAGCTCGCCAAGATGCCCGGCGGGAAACTGCTCCTTACGGGCAAACCACAGCAAATACTCTTCAGGCACGTCAATCAAACGACGACCTTTATATTTGCCAAACGGCATTTCCGTATTGGCAATCTCGATAAGCCGTTCCTTATCCATGTTAATCTCCCAACAGCCGCAGCATTTCGGCTTCATCGATCACCGCAATACCCAGCTCCTGCGCTTTAGCCAGCTTCGACCCCGCCGCTTCCCCGGCAATCACCAGATCGGTTTTCTTTGATACGCTGCCCGCCACTTTCGCCCCTAACGCCACCAGCCGCGCTTTGGCATCATCACGGGACAGCAGGCTCAGGCTGCCGGTGAGGACCACGGTTTTGCCGGCAAACGGGCTATCGATCTCTTCGGCATTGATCACCACCGGCGCGGGCCAGCGGACGCCCTCCGCGCGCAGCTGGGCGATAACCTCGCGGTTGCTCTCTTCAGCAAAGAAATTTCGCACGTGGGTAGCCACCACAATACCGACGTCCGGCACCTTCTGCAGATCGTCAATGGATGCCTGCTCGAGCGCCTCAATCGTCGCAAAATGCGCCGCCAGCCCCGCGGCCGTAGCTTCGCCAACCTCACGAATGCCGAGCGCGTAAAGGAAGCGGGCAAAGGTGGTCTCTTTCGATTTTTCCAGCGAATTGACCACGTTTTGCGCCGATTTTGGCCCCATACGATCAAGGCCGGTGAGCTTACCCGGGCTTAAGCGGAACAGGTCGGCCGGCGTATGCACGTACTCTTTCTCAACCAGCTGGTCGATGATCTTGTCGCCCATGCCCTCAACGTCTAACGCGCGGCGGGAAACGAAGTGCTTTAAGGCCTCTTTACGCTGCGCACCGCAAATTAATCCGCCGGTACAGCGCGTCACCACTTCGCCTTCCACGCGCTCAACGTCTGAATGACAGACCGGGCAGTGGGTCGGGAAGAGGATTTCTCGCGTATCTTCAGGACGTTCGGAGAGCACAACGTTAACCACCTGAGGAATAACGTCCCCGGCGCGGCGGATCACCACCTTATCGCCGATTCGCAGACCCAGGCGCTCAATTTCATCAGCGTTGTGCAGCGTGGCGTTACTCACCAGCACGCCGGCAACATGGACCGGCTCAAGGCGCGCCACAGGCGTGATAGCTCCGGTACGGCCAACCTGGAACTCCACGTCGCGCACGAAGGTCATCTGCTCCTGAGCGGGGAACTTAAAGGCAACGGCCCAGCGCGGGGCGCGGGCGACAAAGCCGAGCTGCTCCTGAAGCGCCAGAGAATCCACTTTGATGACCACGCCGTCGATATCAAAGCCTAACGTCGGGCGGTCCTCCTCAACCTTACGATAGTAAGTAAGTACTTCCTCTGGAGTGCGGCAGAGCGTTACGCGCTCGCTGACCGGCAATCCCCAGGCCTTAAACTGCTGCAGACGCCCGGAATGACTCGCCGGCAGCTCGCCGCCTTCCAGCGCACCCACGCCGTAGCAAAAGAAAGTAAGCGGTCGCTTCGCTGTGATCCGCGGGTCGAGCTGGCGCAGGGAGCCTGCGGCCGCATTGCGCGGGTTAGCAAAGACCTTGCCGCCGCTACGACGCGCCTCGTCGTTAATTTTTTCGAACCCGGCCTGCGGCAGGAACACCTCGCCGCGCACTTCCAGGCGCGCAGGAATATTGTCACCGCGCAGCTTCAGCGGGACCGCGCGAATCGTCCGCACATTAGAGGTAATATCCTCGCCGGTGGTGCCGTCGCCGCGCGTTGCCGCCTGCACCAGCACGCCGTTTTCGTAGAGAATACTCACCGCCAGCCCGTCCAGTTTCAGCTCACAGCAGTAGACCAGATCGTCGCTGCTTTTCAGCCGGTCCTGAACGCGCTTGTTAAACGCGAGGAAGCTCTCTTCGTCAAAGACGTTATCCAGAGAAAGCATCGGGACTTCATGGCGAATCTGGCTGAAGGAGGCCAGCGGAGCCGCGCCCACGCGCTGAGTCGGCGAGTCCGAGACGATGAGTTCGGGATGCTCGGCTTCCAGCTCGCGCAGTTCGCGCATCAGCCGGTCATATTCCGCATCGGGAACTTCAGGGGTATCCATAACGTGGTACAGATATTCATGATGGCGAAGCGTGGTTCGCAGTTCAGTCAGTTTTTGTTCGATCGGTTCCATATCGCACCATCAATGATAAAAAACCCCCGACGGGCGGGGGTTCAGGATTGGGAGACGAAACGCAGGTCGGTGAATCAGGCGTTAGCCTCTTTCACTTCACGAATACGGTCTTGATATTCACGCATTTTCTGCGGAGTCATCATCCGACGCTGATCGTCCAACACCACGCCACCGACTTCGTCAGCGATGTACTGTGCAGACTGCAGCATCAGCTTAAAGTTTTGCAGCTCGTCGCCGAAGGACGGCACCTGCATAAAGATAGTGACCCCAGGCGTCGTCATATCCGCCATGCTGTCCGGGTTGAAGGTACCGGGTTTCACCATATTCGCGAGGCTGAACAGGACCTGGCCGCTGCCGTCCGGGCTGAGATGACGATGGAAGATATTCATATCGCCAAATTTGAAGCCCGCCTGCTGGATGCTGTTGATCAACACTTCGCCGTTGATCTGCGAGCCCTGATGCGCAGACACGTTCATCACGATGACCGTCTCTTTACGCTCTTTTGGCTGAGGGGCTGCCGGCGCGGGTTCCGCAATCGCCGGTTCAGGCGCGGGCTGAGTCGGTGCGGCGGCGGCTGGCTGGACCGGAGCAGGCTGCGGTGCGCTCTGCGCTACCGGCTGCTGAGGCGCCTGCGCTACGGGCTGATGCGGCACTGGCTGCTGCGGCACGGGCTGCGGCGCTACCGGCTGATGCTGGGGCACGCTGGTTTGCGGCTGCGGAGCCTGCGGCTGGTGATGGGCAGGCTGCGGCTGGCGAACGGGTTCTTCCGCACGCACGGGCGGCTGCACCTGACGTTCGTAAGGCGGCTGATACTGGTGTTGCGGCGTCTGACGAGGTGCCTCTTGCTCCCCATTGTGACCATTTGGGGCGTGATTAACCCGATGAACGCGAACTTCACCTACGCCTTCAACATCGTCATCGAAGCCATCGCTTTCAGACTCTTCGTCATCGCGAGACTTCATACGTTTTAGTGGGCGATCGCGAAACATCGAGGAACGTTCTTTACGGCTGGTCCAGAAACCGTGTACCAGTAAAGCGATTATGGCGATCGCGCCAACAATGATTAATATCAGACGCAAATCCTGCATCATTATATTCTCTGTTGTTCTAACACCTTGCCACCACGGCAAACATTTACTTACTAAGAGTATTTGTCGATTACGCCGAGTGCAAGTGGGTCTACCGCTTTCACTACATAAAGATGAACTAAATCGTGCTTTTTGCTGCTTTTTCGAACATTTCCTAACTGGTTATTGTCTGACAACCCGATAAAATAAGCGGGCATTCAGCCTGAATGCCAAAAAAGGAGCATCGCCTGACCATGGTTTCAACATCCACCACTTCCCCGCGTAGCGGCGTTTACTATTTTTCGCAGGGCTGGAAACTGATCGGGCTGCCGGGAATTCGTCGTTTCGTATTTCTGCCTTTATTAGTCAATATTATTCTGATGGGTGGCGCCTTCTGGTGGCTGTTCACGCGCCTTGATAGCTGGATCCCCTCGCTGATGAGCCACGTGCCGGAATGGCTGAACTGGCTCAACTATCTGCTGTGGCCGGTCATGGTCATCTCGATTCTGCTGGTCTTCGGCTACTTTTTCTCCACCATTGCCAACTGGATTGCCGCCCCGTTTAGCGGCCTGCTGGCGGAGCAGCTGGAGGCGCGCCTAACCGGCGCCACGCCACCCGACGTCGGCGTATTCGGCATCATGAAAGATGTTCCGCGCATCATGAAGCGTGAGTGGCAAAAGTTTTCCTGGTATCTGCCGCGCGCCATCATTCTGCTGATCCTGTACTTCATTCCAGGCATCGGCCAGACCGTGGCGCCGGTGCTGTGGTTCCTGTTCAGCGCGTGGATGCTGGCCATTCAGTACTGCGACTACCCGTTTGATAACCACAAGGTACCGTTTAAGACCATGCGTGAGGCGCTGCGTACGCGCAAAGTCACCAACATGCAGTTTGGCGCGCTGACCAGCCTGTTCACCATGATCCCGGTTCTCAACCTCGTTATCCTGCCGGTGGCCATTTGCGGCGCAACGGCGATGTGGGTCGACTGCTATCGCGATAAACATGCGATGTGGAAATAGGCCCTGACGGATGAGCCAGGCCTATGGATGGGCCAAAAATCGCGACTTCGCGGTCCCTCATTTTCAGCGTCACCGGGCGACGGCTTATGCCGCGCCTTATTCCTTCTGGCTTGCCATTATTTCCCTTACGAATATAGATATGCTAAATCCTTACTTCCGCATATTCTTTAAGCGGGTATGCTGAAGCCGTACTCCCAAATTTCATACAGTTAAGGACGGGCCATGAGTAAGATTTTTGAAGATAACTCCCTGACTATCGGTCATACGCCGCTAGTCCGACTGAACCGAATCGGTAACGGACGCATCCTGGCAAAGGTTGAATCTCGCAACCCGAGCTTTAGCGTTAAATGCCGTATCGGTGCCAATATGATTTGGGATGCTGAAAAACGCGGAGTATTGAAAGCAGGCGTTGAGCTGGTAGAACCGACCAGCGGCAACACCGGTATCGCCCTCGCCTACGTCGCCGCAGCCCGCGGCTACAAGCTGACGCTGACCATGCCGGAAACTATGAGCATCGAACGCCGTAAGCTGCTGAAAGCGCTGGGTGCAAACCTGGTACTGACCGAAGGCGCGAAAGGCATGAAAGGGGCGATTCAAAAAGCCGAAGAAATCGTTGCCAGCAACCCGGAAAAATATCTGCTGCTGCAGCAGTTCAGCAACCCGGCAAACCCGGAAATCCATGAAAAGACCACCGGCCCGGAAATCTGGGAAGATACCGATGGTCAGGTTGACGTCTTTATCTCCGGCGTCGGCACCGGCGGTACGCTGACCGGCGTAAGTCGCTACATTAAAGGCACCAAGGGCAAAAAAGATCTGATTACCGTTGCCGTTGAGCCGACCGATTCACCGGTGATCGCTCAGGCGCTGGCAGGCCAGGAGCTCAAGCCAGGCCCGCACAAAATTCAGGGGATCGGCGCCGGCTTTATTCCAGGCAACCTCGATCTGAAGCTGGTCGATAAAGTCGTGGCCATCACCAACGAAGAGGCTATCTCGACCGCCCGTCGCCTGATGGATGAAGAGGGTATCCTTGCCGGTATCTCCTCCGGCGCCGCCGTCGCCGCCGCGCTTAAGCTGCAGGAAGATGAGGCCTTTACCAATAAGAATATAGTGGTTATCCTACCTTCTTCTGGTGAGCGTTATTTAAGCACAGCCCTGTTTGCCGATCTCTTCACCGAGAAAGAACTGCAACAGTGATGCCAGCTTGTAAGTATCGTGTAAAAAAGCACCTTTTTAGGTGCTTTTTTGTGGCATACGTCAAAGTTTTACCCCTCCTGGCATTGATTCACCGCGTAGGGTCTGGTATTTAACCAGCACATTTATTTTGATGCGCGAAATTATTCAGAATTGGATTTCCATAAGCTGAATCGATTTTATGATTTGGTTCAAGTCTTCCTTTCGCGGCATAATGTTTAATGACGTGCCAGACGTCAACGGCCAGATGGTCCTCACAGCGATTCACCGCTGCCGACACCTTAGCCAGACACGTAACGCCGGCGCTAACAATACAGGCTAAAGCCTGGCCGTTAGGCTAGACTTTAGGTCCACAACACTAAACCTATAAGTTGGGGAAATATAATGTTCCAGCAAGAAGTTACCATTACCGCTCCGAACGGTCTGCACACCCGCCCTGCTGCTCAGTTTGTTAAAGAAGCTAAAGGCTTTACTTCTGAGATCACTGTTACCTCCAACGGCAAAAGCGCCAGCGCCAAAAGCCTGTTCAAACTGCAAACTCTGGGTCTGACTCAGGGTACCGTAGTCACCATCTCCGCTGAAGGCGAAGATGAGCAGAAAGCAGTTGAGCATCTGGTAAAACTGATGGCTGAACTCGAATAAGTTCACGGGTTCTTTTTAATATCAGTCACAAGTAAGGTAGGGTTATGATTTCAGGCATTTTAGCATCCCCGGGTATCGCTTTCGGTAAGGCTCTCCTGCTGAAAGAAGACGAAATTGTCATCGACCGGAAGAAAATTTCTGCCGATAAGGTTGAGCAGGAAATTGAACGTTTCCTGAGTGGCCGCACCAAGGCCTCCGCCCAGCTGGAGGTCATCAAAACCAAAGCTGGTGAAACTTTCGGTGAAGAAAAAGAAGCCATCTTCGAAGGGCACATCATGCTGCTGGAAGATGAGGAGCTTGAGCAGGAAATCATAGCCCTGATTAAAGATAAGCACATGACTGCCGACGCGGCAGCTAATGAAATTATCGAAGGCCAGGCTATCGCTCTGGAAGAGCTGGATGATGAATACCTGAAAGAGCGTGCGGCTGACGTACGCGATATTGGTAAGCGCCTGCTGCGTAACATCCTCGGCCTGGCTATCATCGATCTGAGCGCGATTCAGGATGAAGTCATTCTGGTTGCCGCCGATCTTACCCCGTCAGAAACTGCACAGCTGAACCTGAACAAGGTGCTGGGCTTTATCACCGACGCGGGCGGCCGTACTTCCCACACCTCCATCATGGCGCGCTCCCTTGAGCTGCCGGCAATTGTCGGCACCGGTAGCGTAACCACGCAGGTGAAAAACGGCGACTATCTGGTTCTTGACGCGGTCAACAACCAGGTGCTGGTTAACCCAAGCAACGAACAAATTGAAGAGCTGCGCGATCTGCAGGCTCAGGTCGCTGAAGAGAAAGCCGAGCTGGCGAAGCTGAAAGATCTGCCGGCCATCACGCTCGACGGCCATCAGGTTGAAGTGTGCGCCAACATCGGTACCGTTCGCGATATCGACGGTGCTGAACGTAACGGCGCCGAAGGCGTAGGCCTGTACCGTACCGAATTCCTGTTCATGGACCGCGACGCGCTGCCGACTGAAGAAGAACAGTTCGCCGCCTACAAAGCGGTAGCTGAAGCGTGCGGCTCTCAGGCCGTTATCGTGCGCACCATGGATATCGGTGGCGATAAAGAGCTGCCGTACATGAACTTCCCGAAAGAAGAGAACCCGTTCCTCGGCTGGCGTGCCGTGCGTATCGCAATGGATCGTAAAGAGATCCTGCGTGACCAGGTTCGCGCCATCCTGCGTGCTTCTGCTTTCGGTAAGCTGCGCATCATGTTCCCGATGATCATCTCTGTTGAAGAAGTGCGTGCGCTGAAGAAAGAGATTGAAATCTATAAGCAGGAACTGCGTGACGAAGGTAAAGCATTTGACGAAACAATCGAAGTTGGCGTGATGGTTGAAACACCGGCCGCTGCCACGATTGCCCGTCACTTAGCGAAGGAAGTTGATTTCTTTAGTATCGGAACCAATGATTTAACGCAGTATACTCTGGCAGTTGACCGTGGTAATGATATGATTTCACATCTTTACCAGCCAATGTCACCATCCGTCCTGACGCTGATTAAGCAAGTTATTGATGCTTCTCACGCTGAAGGCAAATGGACCGGCATGTGTGGTGAGCTTGCGGGCGATGAACGTGCTACACTTCTGTTGCTGGGTATGGGGCTGGACGAATTCTCTATGAGCGCCATTTCCATCCCGCGCATCAAGAAGATTATTCGTAACACGAACTTCGAAGATGCGAAAGTATTAGCAGAGCAGGCTCTTGCTCAACCGACAACGGACGAGTTAATGACGCTGGTTAACAAGTTCATTGAAGAAAAAACAATCTGCTAATCCATAAGATGCGCGGCCCAAATTACTGCTTAGGAGAAGATCATGGGTTTGTTCGATAAATTGAAATCTCTGGTTTCTGATGACAAAAAAGACACCGGAACTATTGAGATTATTGCTCCGCTCTCTGGCGAGATCGTTAACATCGAAGACGTGCCGGATGTGGTTTTTGCAGAAAAAATTGTGGGTGATGGCATCGCCATCAAGCCTACCGGCAACAAAATGGTTGCGCCGGTAGACGGCACCATCGGTAAAATCTTTGAAACCAACCATGCGTTCTCTATCGAATCCGATAGCGGCATCGAGCTGTTCGTTCACTTCGGTATTGATACCGTTGAGCTGAAAGGCGAAGGCTTCAAGCGTATTGCTGAAGAAGGCCAGCGCGTGAAAATCGGTGACCCGGTTATCGAATTTGACCTGCCGCTGCTGGAAGAGAAAGCCAAGTCTACCCTGACTCCGGTTGTTATCTCCAACATGGACGAGATCAAAGAGCTGATCAAACTGTCCGGTAGCGTGACCGTGGGTGAAACTCCGGTTATTCGCATCAAGAAGTAATTCTTGCCGCAGAAAAATGGCGCCTTCTGGCGCCATTTTTTTTATCTCCGCATCGCCGAATCCGGTCGTTACTCTCTTCTCAACGCTGGCAGGATCAGCTCATCGCTACCGTGCTCTGCGGTCCAGGTCATCACCGCCAGCACCCGCTGCGCCGCTGCGCGCGTCGCGTCACCTAACGCCTGTCCGCTCACTAAACCGCTGATCAGCTCAGCGCAGAAAAGGTCGCCCGTTCCCTTCAGATCCGTTTCTACCCGCGGATGGATAACCACCTCCACCGACTCTGCCGTCACTACCAGCACATTCATGGTGGCGCTATCGAGGCCCGGCGCGCTGGTGATAACCACCCATTTCAGCGTTTCGGACAGCAGGCTACGCGCGGCGCTCACCGCCTCCTGCTGGCTGCGGCAGGACATACCGCTGAGCGTTTCCAGCTCAAAGAGGTTAGGCGTGATCCCCTGGGCCAGCGGCAGCAGGTGGCGACGATAGGCCTCCGGGATTTCGGCCTTAACGTAAATGCCGCTGTCAACGTCGCCGATCACCGGATCGACCAGAATACACAGCTCAGGGTGGCTATCGCGGATCCGCATCAGCCACTGCGCCAGACGCTCAATCTGCACCGCGCTCCCCATATAGCCCGCGGTAACCGCCCGCAGCTCGCGTAGCGCATCGCGCTCTTCCAGCGCGCGCAGATAGCCCACGAACCACTCTTCAGGGATCACCCCGCCGTAGTAGGTATCGTAGTGCGGCGTATTGCTGAACAGCACCGTCGGTACCGCCATGACCCGCAGGCCGTGCTGTTCGATTGCCGGCACCGCGATGCTGTTGCCCACGCTGCCGTAAACGACCTGCGACTGCACGGCAACGATATCGACCTGCAGCGCCCGGCTTTTGTCATTGAAGAGCACCGATTGTATTTCGTCTTGCTGGCCCATCCCGTCTCCTCCCGCTGGACAGCGGGTTATACCCTGATTATTATTCGTCTTATGCTAAAATTCATTTTGTCATAGGTCAATAATGTTCGCCGGAAAAACCGCCAATGATATCTTCGATAACATCCGTCATCTGGTGCAGAGCGGAACGTTACAACCCGGCGACATGCTGCCTCCGGTTCGCGAGCTGGCTACCAGACTCGCCGTTAACCGCAATACCGTCGCCGCGGCCTATAAGCGCCTGGTGACCTCTGGCCTGGCCGTAAGCCAGGGGCGCAACGGTACGGCAATCAGAGCCCCCGGCGCGCCAATGGTGCTCGAAGGCAGCGCCCAGGGCTCTGCGCTGAACGATATTTCCGGCGGCAACCCCGACCCACAGCGTCTTCCCGACCTCACCCGCTACCTCCCGGGCCTCAGCCCGGCTCCGCGCCTGTACGGCAGCGCCGCCGTCGACCCGAAGCTGGCCCGCTGGGCGCACGACTGGGTGCAAAAAGACGTGAGCGCTGAGAGCGAAATCAATCTCACCAGCGGCGCGATTGACGCCCTGGAGCGGCTCCTGTGCGCGCTGCTGCTGTCCGGCGATCGGGTGGTGGTGGAAGACCCCTGCTTTCTCAGCAGCATCAACATGCTGCGCTATGCCGGTTTTAACGCCTGTCCGGTGCCGGTCGATAGCGAAGGCATGCAGCCTGCCGCGCTGGAGGAGGCGTTACGCCAGGGCGCCCGGGCGGTAATTATCACCCCGCGCGCGCACAATCCCACCGGCTGCAGCCTGAGCGAGGCGCGGGCCGCGGCGATCCGCGAAATTTTGGCCCGCTACCCGCAGGTGCTGGTCATTCTCGACGACCATTTTGCGCTGCTCTCATCCACGCCGTGGCACTCTCCTCTGCCCGAGGAGACCCGGCGCTGGGCGCTGATCCGCTCGATGTCAAAGGCCCTGGGACCCGACTTGCGGCTGGCGGTTGTCGCCAGCGATCCCACCACCTCAGAGGCGCTGAGGCTGCGCCTCAACTCCGGTAGCCAGTGGGTCAGCCATCTGCTGCAGGATTTGGCGCTGGCCTGTCTGAATGATAGCGTCTTTACCGCCTCCCTGGCGCAAACTCGCCTCGCCTACCGCCAGCGTAATGAAAGGCTGGCCAGCGCCCTTACCCGCCGCGGTATCGATAACCCTGGCCCCGGCGATGGCCTGAACTTTTGGCTTCCGCTGTCGGCGCCGAGCCAGCCGCTTGCGCTGCGCCTGGCCCGCGCCGGTTGGCTGGTGCGCGAAGGCGAGCCCTTTGGCATTCGCGCGCCGTCGTATGGATTGCGGCTCTCGCTCGCCGCCCTCACTTCTGATGAGATTGACCGGCTGGCCGGGGATCTCCATCACGCACTCTTCCCACACAAACCGGAGTCAATATCATGTCAAACCCGCAGCTAAAAGCGGCCATCGAAGCCTGCGACCGGGCTATCTCGCAGGAAGACTACGCCACCTTAATGGCCTACTACGCGGAAGACGCCGTGCTGGTCGTTAAGCCGGGAATGGTGGTCAGGGGCAAAGAGAATATCCGCAAGGCTTTCGTCGCGATTGCCGACTATTTTCAGCATCGGCTGGTCGTCACCCAGGGAAAAATGGAGATTATTGAAGGCGCGGGAAATGCGCTGGTGATAATGGAAACGCGGCTGGATATCCCCACCGCGGAGGGCGGTTCAACGCAGGTCACGCGCCGCGCGACCTACGTTTTTCAGCTGCAGGACGATCGCTGGCTCTGCAGCGTTGATAACTCCTACGGCACCGATCTGCTGGACCAGCCGCCGGTTTAAATACCCGCGCCCTGGGCAAAGTGCTCTTCGCCAAACACGCCGGTAGAGAGATAGCGATCGCCGCGATCGCAGACGATCGCCACCACTACCGCCCCGGGATTTTCCCGGGCAATACGCAGCGCGCCGGCTACCGCACCGCCGGAGCTTACGCCGCAAAAAATGCCTTCCCGGGTAGCCAGCATGCGCATGGTGTTTTCCGCATCCTGCTGATGAATATCCATCACCACGTCCACCAGCGAGGCGTTAAAAATGCCCGGCATATACTCTGCCGGCCAGCGGCGGATGCCCGGGATGCTGCTCCCCTCCTCCGGCTGCAGGCCGACAATGCTCACCGGCTTATGCTGTTCGCGCAGGAAGCGTGAAACGCCGGTAATCGTACCGGTCGTCCCCATGCTGGAGACAAAATGGCTGATGCGCCCATCGGTCTGCTGCCAAATTTCCGGCCCGGTGGTGGTGTAGTGCGCGTAGGGATTATCGGGATTATTGAACTGATCCAGCAGCGTACCTTCGCCACGCTGCGCCATCTCGGCGGCGAGGTCGCGCGCGCCTTCCATTCCCTGCTCTTTGGTGACCAAAATCAGCTCGGCGCCGTATGCCCGCATGGCGGCACGGCGCTCCTGGCTCATATTATCGGGCATCAGCAGCTTCATCTGATAGCCTTTCAGCGCCGCAATCATCGCCAGCGCGATGCCGGTATTGCCGCTGGTCGCTTCAATCAGCACGTCGCCGGGGGCGATTTCGCCACGTTTTTCCGCCTCAACGATCATCGAAAGCGCAGCGCGGTCCTTAACGGAACCCGCCGGGTTATTACCTTCCAGTTTGACCCAGATTTCGCTGCCGTTGTCCGGCCCCAGGCGCTGCAACTTAACCAGAGGAGTATTGCCGATGGTTTGTTCTAATGTATTCACGGTTTTTACCCAATAAAAAGGCCGGGGTCTGAGTTTACCCGGCCTGCAAACGTCCCCGGATGGCGTTGCATCCGGGCTACCTCATCCCTGCCGTCGCCTGAACGACGATAAACTGAGGGTTAAGCTATCAGGCAGATTCTGCCAGAGCAAGCTCCTCGCGCGGCTCGATGCGCTCTTTGCCGTTATACAGGCGCGCGTTTTGCAAGCCGACAAACAGGCGTTCGCCGCGATACGGCGCGTCGTTGCCGGGCAGGACCACGGTCAGCGGCTCGTCATACCACCCGAGCGGCTGCACGACTAATTGGGTGTAGTGGCCTTTCGGGCTGGCTTCCAGCACCTGTACCGGCAGCGGTGAATCAAGGCTGGTACGGCGGCTGATATCGACCTCCCACGGACGCAGGAACAGATCGACCGGCCCCTGATACGCCGGGGTATAGCCCAACGGCCAGCGGTGTGCGCCAACGTGGAACTGGCCGCCGCGGATGGTCCCCTTCAGGCGGTTAACTTCGCCCATAAACTCCAGCACGAAGCGGGTAGAAGGCTCGCGCCAGACCCGTTCCGGGGCGTCGGCCTGCTCGATGCTGCCCTGGCTCATGACCACCACGCGATCGGCGACTTCCATCGCCTCTTCCTGATCGTGGGTCACAAACACGCTGGTAAACTTGAGCTCCTCATGCAGCTGACGCAGCCAGCGGCGGAGCTCTTTACGCACCTGGGCATCCAGCGCGCCGAAGGGCTCATCAAGCAGCAGAATCTGTGGTTCAACGGCCAGCGCGCGCGCAAGGGCCACGCGCTGTTTCTGACCGCCGGAGAGCTGCGCCGGATAGCGATCGGCAAGATGCGCCAGCTGCACCATTTCCAGCAGCTTCGTCACCTTGGCCTTGATCCCGGCGGCGTTCGGCCGTTCGCGGCGCGGCAGCACCGTCAGGCCAAAGGCGATATTGTCGAATACCGTCATATGGCGGAACAGCGCGTAGTGCTGGAACACAAAGCCCACTTTACGATCGCGGGCGTGCACGCGGCTCACGTCGGTGCCGTGAAAGCGAATATGGCCGCTGGACTGATTCTCCAGGCCGGCAATAATGCGCAGCAGCGTCGTTTTCCCGGAGCCTGAAGGCCCCAGCAGCGCCACCATCTGTCCGGAAGGGATATCCAGCGAGATATCATTCAGCACCTGGGTGCGACCAAAAGATTTCTTAATATTGGCAATCTCAATGCTCATGATTTCCCTCCAGCTGCGCGCGTTTTTCCTGATTGGCCAAACGCCATTGCACAAAACTTTTCAAAAACAGGGTCAAAATAGCCATTAACGTCAGCAGGGCTGCGGCGGTAAATGAACCCACGGAATTGTAATCCTGCTCCAGCAGCTCAATTTGCAGCGGCAGCGATAACGTCTCGCCGCGAATTGACCCGGAGACCACCGACACCGCGCCGAACTCGCCGATGGCGCGCGCGTTGGTCAGCACCACGCCGTACAGCAGCGCCCAGCGAATATTGGGCAGCGTGACCCGACGGAACATCTGCCAGCCCGATGCGCCGAGCAGAATCGCCGCCTCATCTTCGTTGCTGCCCTGGCTCATCATCACCGGCACCAGCTCGCGCACCACAAACGGACAGGTCACGAAGATCGTTGCCAGCACCATGCCCGGCCAGGCAAACATAATCTGCAGGTTATGCTCATCCAGCCAGCCGCCAAGCGGGCCGTTAGAGCCGTAAAACAGCAGATAGACCAGCCCCGCCACTACCGGCGAAACGGCAAAAGGGATATCCAGCAGCGTCAGCAGAAGCTGGCGGCCGGGGAAGGTAAAGCGCGTCACCAGCCAGGCCAGCAGCGTACCGAATA
This sequence comes from Klebsiella terrigena, assembly GCF_006539725.1. Lineage (GTDB taxonomy): Bacteria > Pseudomonadota > Gammaproteobacteria > Enterobacterales > Enterobacteriaceae > Klebsiella > Klebsiella terrigena. The sequence continues at coordinate 16,031 of NZ_BJNO01000012.1, forward strand.
CCAGGTTCACCGGTACCGTAATCAGCGCAATCATCACCGTCAGCCAGATCGCGTGCAGCATATCCGGGTCGGCGAGGTTTTGCAGGACCGGCATCAGGCCTTTACTAAAGGCCTGAACGAAGATGTAAACCATCGGCACGATAAGAATGAAGGCGGAAACCAGCATCCCGGTACCAATCAGAAACCATTTCCCCCAGTTGATGCGGGGCGTGTCGTAACGCTTCAATTGAGTAACTTCCGCCATTAGTGACCTACCACACGTCGACCAAAGCGACTTTGCAGGGTGTTGATGGAATACAGCAGCAGCAGCGAGGCGGCCAGGATCACCGAGGCGATTGCGCTCGCCGCCGGGTAGTCAAACTCCTGCAGACGCACAAAAATCATCAGCGAGGTGACTTCCGTCTTCCACGCGATATTTCCGGCGATAAAGATAACCGCCCCGAACTCACCCAGGCTGCGGGTAAATGACAGGGCAACGCCGGCCAGCAGCGCCGGAGAGAGCTCCGGAAGCACGACTTTACGGAAGCTCTGCAGACGCGTGGCGCCCAGCGTTTCCGCGGCCTCTTCGTATTCAGGGCCCAGCTCTTCCAGCACCGGCTGAACGGTACGCACCACGAACGGGATGCTGGTAAAAGCCATCGCCACCGCAATACCCAGCCAGGTATAGGTGACCTTGATATCAAACTTCGCCAGCCACTCGCCGTAAAAGCCGTTGACCGAAAACAGCGACGCCAGGGTCAGGCCCGCTACCGCCGTCGGCAGCGCAAAGGGCAGATCGATCAGCGCATCGAGCAGCGTGCGGCCAGGAAAACGATAGCGCGTCAGAATCCACGCCATCAGCAGGCCAAACACGCCGTTAAAAATAGAGGCCACAAAGGCCGACAGCAGCGTCACCTTATACGCGGCAACCACCTGCGGGTTGGTAACAACATCCCAGTACTGTCCCCAGCTCATCTGCGCCAGCTGCATCACCAGCGCGCTCAGAGGAAGCAGCAGAATTAAACAGACAAACAGCAGGCTGGTGCCGAGGCTCAGGGTAAAGCCCGGCAGCACGCGCTTAGAGGCAACAGCAAACATTACTTACGCCCCGCCGCCAACAGTTTGTCCAGCTCACCGCCGCTGGCAAAATGCGTTTTCATGGCCTGCGGCCAGGAGCCAAACTTGTCCTCAACGCGGAACAGTTCGGTCTGCGGGAATTTATCCTTCAGCGTTTCCATCACCTGCGGGTTATTCACGCGGTAGTAGTAGTCGGTGATGATCGTCTGCGCCTGCGGGCTGTAGAGCCAGTTCAGGTAGGCTTTTGCCGCCTTCTCCGTACCGTTGGCCTTGACGTTTTTATCCACCCACGCCACCGGGAATTCGGCAAGAACGTTGGTTTTCGGTACCACCACCTCAAACCCTTGCGCTTCATACTGTTTGCGGATGTTGTTCACTTCCGATTCGAAGCTAATCAGCACATCGCCCAGTCCGCGCTCCGCGAAGGTGGTGGTCGCGCCGCGGCCGCCGGTATCAAACACTTCGACATTTTTCAGGAACTGGGTCATGAACTGCTCGGTTTTGGCTTTATCGCCGCCGTCGGCTTTATCCGCTGCGCCCCATGCGGCTAAATAGGTGTAGCGCGCGTTGCCCGACGTTTTCGGGTTCGGGAAGATAAGCTTCACGTCGGAACGGACGAGATCGTTCCAGTCATGGATATTTTTCGGGTTCCCTTTGCGCACCAGGAAGCCCATCGTGGAGTAGAACGGCGAGCTGTTGTTCGGCAGGCGGCTCTGCCAGTCGGCCGGGATCAGGTTGCCTTTGTCATGCAGGACCTGCACGTCGGTCACCTGGTTATAGGTCACCACGTCGGCTTTTAAGCCCTGCAGGATCGCCAGCGCCTGCTTTGACGAGCCGGCGTGGGACTGCTTAATCGTCAGCTTATCGCCGGCGTTATCTTTCGCCCACTGCTGTTCAAACGGCGGGTTAAGGGCGGCAAACAGCTCGCGCGAAACATCGTAGGAACTGTTCAGCAATTCAGTCGCCTGAGCCTGCGCAACCAGCAGCACAGAAGCAGCCAGCGCCAGGTATCCTTTGTTCAGTGATTTAACGGCCATTGCGCACCCTTATAAGATTGATGACTTTCATATGGTCATAATATTTATAACGAGTACCAAAGGAGTAACGGTTTTATATACCGTTTGGCGATTTGGAAGTAGAAAAGAGAATAAGGGGTTTGAAAACCGCGGCCGGCGGCAGAGTTAGAGAGGGGCGAGTGCGGATAGCAGCCCTCCCCGCCGGGGAGAGGGCGATGGCGCAGGAAGACCTACAGCGCCAGAATACGATCTACAGACGGCGCGAAGTAATAGCCGCCGGTTACCGGTTTGGTAAAGCGCAGCATGGCGTCGCGCTTGCCGTCGGTATCACCAAACATGCTCAGCAGCTGCTGTTCAATGTTGTAGATACGGGCGCAGTAGGCGCAGAAATAGAGGCCGTGCGTGCCGCTGGCGGTACCGTACGGCAGGCTCTGGCGCACAATCTTCAGCCCTTTGCCGTCCTCTTTCAGGTCAACGCGGCTGAGATGCGAGGTCTCCGGGCGATCGTCGCCGTCAATCTCTTCATTGGCCTCTTTGGTCCGGCCAATCATCATCTCCTGATCCGGAACGCTCATGCGGTTTAGCTGCTTGAGGTTGTGCTCCCAGCGCTGAACAAAGACGTAGCTCCCGCCCGCATCGACGCCATCTTTGATAATGGCGACATCACGACGCGTCTCTTCGCCGGCCGGGTTTTCGGTACCGTCGACAAAGCCGCTGAGATCACGCTCTTCGATCCAGCGGAAGCCGTGGACTTCCTCTTTGACCTCAACGATGCCGCCAAACGCTGCCATCGCCGCCTGGGCGACGGAGAAGTTCACTTCATGACGAGCGGACAGGATATGAATCAGCAGATCGTACTGAGTCGATGGCGCCAGGCCTTTTCCGTAAACGGGAAACTCTTTTAGCTCTTCGGCACCCACGCCGCCGCTCAGCTCGCGCCAGACGTTATTGCCAAAGGCAATGGCCGCCCCCAGCTGCGCGTCCGGGTATTTAGCCTGAAAGGTGGCTAACTTATCGATAAAGTTTTTGCTGGCTTCACGCAGGGCGTTAACGTCCCCTTTTACATTGGCTTCAATCCAAATCGCCGCACGGCAATGTTCCGGCAAAATGCCGCTCTGAACCTGAGACATCGCTCCTCCTGAAATGAGACAACCACAACGCTGTGGCGCTTAAACGCGTCTATTGTACGCGTTTTTTGCCGCCGTCGTGTCTCTCCAGATCAAATTAGCGGTGCCAGGTGATTTTACCGATTTTCCAGTTTTTCAGCGTATCGTCTGAAGGCATCAGCTCTTCCGGGCCGCTCCAGTGGCCGGTGAAGGCGTAGCTGATATGCTGGCTGCCCTGCGCCTGACACTCGACCACCGCGCCGTTGTCGCTGCTGGCCTTCTGACAGTTGCCGAACGCTTTGCTGTACAGCTCGCTGAACGGAGTCCCTACCTGCACGCCGCTCTCGGTTTTGATTTCGCTGTCGCGCACGTCGATGCGGCTGATGGTGCCGTTCTCGCCGTTAATCGTCATCACCACCTTGTCATCCTTCAGCGCCTCAAAGTAGCGCACGATATTGCCGTTGGCGGTTTTCATGCCGCTGCGCAGGCGGTAGCCGCCGCCGAGCGCGTCGCTGATGGCCTGTTCATTTAGCGGCGTGGCGGCCGTCAGATTACCCACCCCCTGCTCGGTGACCTCCATGGAGGAACCAAACCAGTTCCACGGCAGCGCCCCGGACCAGTTGACCGCGCTCATCGTCGAGCAGCCGGTTAACGCCAGCGGGAGCGCGCAAAGAAGTAAACGTAGCGATTTCATGAGATCGTCCTTTCCTGTTAATTTGACGCCTGTTGGAGTGCGAGATCGGCAAAAAGTGCCGTTAAACCTGCTCTTCCTGGAAACAGGCTCTCAGCCGACGGCTGCGCAGCAGCCACCACAGCGCATAAATATCCGCCACCAGCAGGCCGATGGTCAGAGCCGAAGGCGACTCGCCGCCCAGCCATAGCAGCGGCTGCCAGATAAGCAGCAGCGTCTGAGAGAGCACCAGCAGCCAGCGTATCAGCGGCCAGAAGCGGGGAAAGCGCTGCCGCTGGCCGCTGACGATAAACGCCAGCACCGCCGGTATTCCGGGCAGCAGCCCAAGCCAGAAGTTGTCATGATCGGGGTAGAACAGATTCAGCAGAACATCGCCCTGCTGCCGCGACGCCCCGGCCATAATAAACAGCACCCAGGTTCGCGCCTGCAGCAGCAGGACGCACCAGAAGAGGAACGGCAGCCTTAGCCGGCCGTGCGCATCAAAATCGGCGGGGATGAACTCAGTATTCTTCATCTTCAATCAAACGCTTACCCAGGCTGAGCACGTCCGCATATTCGTAGCCAAGCCGTTCATACATGCCCTGCACGACCTCGTTGTCTTCGCGGATCATGATATTAATTTTTGGGCAGCCGCGGGCGGTGAGCTTTTTTTCCAGCCGGTTAAGCAGCGCGTTGGCGATTCCGCGTCCGCGATACTCCGGATGAACGCCGAGATAGTAGGCCGAACCGCGATGACCGTCGTAGCCGCCCATCACCGTGCCAACGACCTCACCGTTAACCTCGGCAACCAGAAACAGGCTGACATCGTGATTAACCTTACGCTCGATATCCATTTCCGGGTCATTCCACGGGCGCAGAAGCTCGCAGCGCTCCCAGAGAGTTATCACCTCTTCAAAATCCTGCTGGCGAAAAACGCGTATCTCCATGGTATTCCCCATCTTTTAGGCATAAAAAAAGTGATTATGGCGTGATTATGCCCGATAGCCAATATCAGGCGAAATTAACCTCAAAAAATGACATAATATGACCTTGTCACGTATTGAAATGAAAAGTAAAACAATTCTTATTACGAAAGGTCGTAACGGAAAACACGATACGATATAACATTGGGTACCACTTGTTTGTAATTCAGGCCGAATGAGCACTTTTAAACCATTAAAAATACTTGCTTCGCGCCGCCAGGTGCTGAAAGCCGGGCTGGCTGCCGTAACCCTTAGCGGGATTGCCTCGCAGGCCAGCGCAAAAGAACAGCCGTTGACGACTTCCAATGGGCACAGTAAGCCGGCCGCCAAAAAAGCGGGCGCGAAGCGCGTCGTGATGCTCGACCCGGGACACGGCGGTATTGATACCGGCGCTATCGGCCATAACGGCTCCAAAGAGAAACATGTCGTGCTGGCGATTGCCAAAACCGTGCGCAGCATTCTGCGCAGTAACGGCATCGACGCGCGCCTGACGCGCACCGGCGATACCTTTATTCCGCTGTACGACCGCGTGGAAATTGCCCATCAGCACGGTGCGGATCTGTTTATGTCTATTCACGCCGACGGCTTTACTAACCCCAGCGCCGCCGGGGCGTCCGTGTTTGCCCTCTCCAACCGCGGCGCCAGTAGCGCGATGGCGAAATACCTCTCCGATCGCGAAAACCGCGCCGATGAGGTGGCGGGCAAAAAGACCACCGCGAAAGACCATCTGTTACAGCAGGTGCTTTTCGATCTGGTCCAGACGGATACCATCAAAAACAGCCTGACGCTGGGCTCGCATATTCTGAAAAATATTAAGCCGGTGCATAAGCTTCACAGCCGCAACACCGAACAGGCGGCCTTCGTCGTGCTGAAGTCGCCGTCGATTCCATCGGTGCTGGTTGAAACCTCATTTATTACCAATCCGGGCGAGGAAAAGCTGTTAGGTACCACCGCGTTTCGGCAGAAAATCGCCAGCGCCATTGCCTCCGGCATCATCAGCTACTTCCACTGGTTCGATAATCAAAAAGCCCACTCAAAGAGACGTAAATGAAGCCCGACGTGCAACAGGTTAAACGCTACCTCCTCCAGCTGCAGGACGCTATCTGCCAGCAGCTAAGCGCCCTCGACGGTCAGCCGTTTATCGAAGATAGCTGGCAGCGCGAAGGCGGAGGCGGCGGGCGAAGCCGGGTGCTGCGTGAAGGCGCTATCTTTGAGCAGGCCGGGGTCAACTTTTCTCACGTTCACGGCGACGCCATGCCGGCTTCGGCCACGGCTCATCGCCCGGAGCTGGCCGGCCGTAGCTTTGAAGCGCTGGGCGTTTCGCTGGTGGTTCACCCGCGCAGTCCCTACGTGCCGACCAGCCACGCCAACGTGCGCTTTTTCATCGCCGAAAAGCCCGGCGCGGACCCGGTGTGGTGGTTTGGCGGCGGTTTCGATCTAACCCCCTACTACGGTTTTGAAGAGGACGCTCGCCACTGGCACCGCACCGCGCACGACCTGTGCCAGCCGTTTGGCGAAGTGGTCTATCCGCGCTACAAAAAGTGGTGCGATGACTACTTCTTCCTCAGACACCGCAACGAGCAGCGCGGCATTGGCGGCCTGTTCTTTGACGATTTAAATACCCCGGACTTTGACCACTGCTTCAGCTTTATGCAGGCGGTGGGCAACGGCTACACCGATGCCTATCTGCCGATCGTTGAGCGGCGCAAAGCGATGCCGTACGGCGAGCGGGAGCGTCAGTTTCAGCTTTACCGCCGCGGGCGCTACGTTGAGTTCAACCTGGTATGGGATCGCGGGACGCTATTTGGCCTGCAGACCGGCGGACGCACGGAGTCGATTCTGATGTCGATGCCGCCGCTGGTGCGTTGGGAGTATGACTACCAGCCGCAGGAAGGCAGCCCTGAGGCTGCCCTGAGCGACTTTATCAAAGTCAAAGAGTGGATTTAAACCCAGCCCCGGTCATCCGGGGCTGCGTTCATTACAGCGGCTGAGTTTGCGCTTCCACTACCGCCAGCGCCACCATATTGACAATGCGGCGAACGGAGGCAATCGGCGTCAGAATATGCACCGGTTTTGCCACCCCCATTAGCACCGGCCCAACGGTCACCCCTTCCGAGCTCGAGACCCGCAGCAGGTTGTAGCTAATGCGCGCGGCTTCCATATTCGGCATCACCAGAATGTTGGCCGCCCCTTTCAGCGGGCTGTCCGGCATCCGATCGTGACGAATACTTTCGACCAGCGCGGCGTCGCCGTGCATTTCGCCGTCGATCATCAGATCCGGCGCGCTCGCCTTCACCAGCTCCAGGGTCTTGCGCATTTTGCTCGCTGACGGGCAGTTGGCGGAGCCGAAGTTAGAGTGCGACAGCAGCGCAACGCGCGGCTCGATACCGAAGCGGCGCACGCTCTCCGCCGCCATCAGGGCGATTTCGGCCAGCTGCTCCGGCGTCGGGTCATGGTTGACGTAGGTATCGGCAATGAAGGTGTTACCGCTCGGCAGCAGCAGCGCGTTCATCGCCCCCGCCGTGCTCACGCCGTCACGATAGCCAAACAGCGGCTGAACCACGGCGTAGTGCTCATGGTAATCACCGATGGTGCCGCAGATCATCGCATCCGCCTCGCCGCGATGAACCATGATCGCGCCAATCACCGTGGTATTGCTGATAACCGCGCGCTGCGCCTGCTCCTGGGTAATGCCGCTGCGTTTCATCAGCTGGTAGTATTCGCTCCAGTACTCTTTGAAGCGCGGATCGGATTCATTGTTGACGATCTCAAAATCAACCCCGGCTTTAATCTGCAGGCCCAGCTTCTGAATGCGCATTTCGATAACGCTCGGGCGCCCCACCAGAATCGGCTTCGCCAGCCCCAGAGAGACCAGCTCCTGAGTCGCGTGCAGGACCCGCGTCTCCTCCCCTTCTGCCAGCACCACGCGCTTCGGCTCTTTGCGCGCCTGGGAGAAAATCGGCTTCATAAACAGGTTGGTTTTGTAAACGAACTCGCTGAGTTTCTCGATGTAGGCATCAAAGTCTTCAATCGGGCGCGTCGCCACGCCGGAGTCCATCGCCGCCTTCGCCACCGCCGGCGCGATCTTCACGATCAGCCGCGGATCGAACGGTTTCGGAATAATGTATTCCGGCCCGAAGCTCAGATCCTGATCGCCGTACGCGGAGGCCACCACTTCGCTCTGCTCGGCGTGCGCCAGTTCAGCAATCGCGTGCACTGCCGCCAGCTTCATCTCTTCGTTAATCGCCGTGGCGCCAACGTCCAGCGCCCCGCGGAAGATGAACGGGAAGCACAGCACGTTGTTAACCTGGTTCGGATAGTCAGAGCGGCCGGTACAGATAATCGCATCTTCGCGGACCTGCTTCGCCAGCGGCGGCAGGATTTCCGGTTCCGGGTTAGCCAGCGCGAGGATCAGCGGCGCGCGGGCCATTTTTTTCACCATCTCCGGCGTCAGCACTTTCGGGCCGGAGCAGCCGAGGAAAATATCCGCCCCGTCGATCACGTCGTCGAGGGTGCGTTTGCCGTCGTCGTCCACCGCGTAGGCCGCTTTGGTCTCCGCCATGTTTGGCTCACGCTCTTTATAAATCACGCCCTTGGAGTCGCAGACCACAATGTTGTGTTTCTGCATGCCCAGCACCACCAGCAGGTTCATACAGGCGATAGCCGCGGCGCCCGCTCCGGAAACCACCATCCGCACGTCGGAGAGGTTTTTCTCAACCACCCGCAGGCCGTTAAGAATGGCGGCGGTGCTGATAATGGCCGTGCCGTGCTGATCGTCATGGAATACCGGGATATTCATGCGCTCGCGCAGCTTCTGCTCGATGTAGAAACACTCGGGCGCCTTGATATCTTCCAGGTTGATGCCGCCAAAGGTTGGCTCCAGCGCGGCCACCACGTTGATAAACTTATCCGGGTCCAGCTCGTCAACTTCAATATCAAACACGTCAATGCCGGCGAACTTCTTAAATAAAACGCCCTTACCTTCCATCACCGGCTTACCGGCGAGCGCGCCGATATTGCCAAGACCGAGCACCGCGGTACCGTTGGAGACGACCGCAACCAGGTTGCCGCGCGCGGTGTATTTATAGGCGGCCAGCGGGTCTTTTTCGATCTCCAGGCAAGGCGCTGCTACGCCCGGCGAGTAGGCCAGCGCGAGGTCGCGCTGTGTCGCGAGGGGTTTGGTCGGCACGACCTGAATTTTTCCAGGGACTGGAAATTCATGGAAGTCGAGGGCGCTTTGTTTCAACTGCTCATCCATTTTATTGTTCCTTTCACGTATCGATCGTAGGGGGTGACGGGCAATGTCTATCCTGATGTCCACCCAAGGTGGGGCATAGTATCTCGCCTGACGGCTTTCCAAACTTTGAACACCGCCAAACTCTCGCCATCACAAAGGTATATTTGTTATCGATTTATAACATTTTTGTAACCTAGTTTCGCAGGCAATGATAGCCCTGTCTGCTATGCTTTTTAGTTATTCACCCTAAAACTTCCGCTACCATTCATCACAAAAAACTCATGCAACATATTGTTTCAGGAGTACATTATGTCCCGAAGAGAACTTGCCAACGCGATTCGCGCCCTTAGCATGGACGCAGTTCAGAAAGCCAATTCCGGCCATCCCGGCGCCCCGATGGGCATGGCGGATATCGCCGAAGTCCTGTGGAATGATTTCCTCCAGCACAACCCGGAGAACCCGCACTGGTACGATCGCGACCGCTTTGTGCTGTCCAACGGCCACGCCTCGATGCTGCTCTACAGCCTGCTGCATCTGACCGGCTACGACCTGCCGATGGAAGAGCTCAAAAACTTCCGCCAGCTGCACTCTAAAACCCCCGGCCACCCGGAGCACGGCTACACCCCAGGCGTAGAGACCACCACCGGCCCGCTCGGTCAGGGGCTGGCGAACGCGGTCGGGATGGCGATTGCGGAACGGACGCTGGCGGCGCAGTTCAACCGCCCGGGACATGAGATAGTCGATCACCACACCTGGGTTTTCATGGGCGACGGCTGCCTGATGGAGGGGGTTTCGCACGAGGCCAGCTCGCTGGCGGGCACCCTGGGGCTGGGTAAGCTTATCGGCTTCTATGACCATAACGGCATCTCTATCGACGGTCACGTTGAGGGCTGGTTCACCGACGATACCGCCGAACGCTTCAGGGCCTATCGCTGGCACGTGATCGGCGATATCGACGGCCACGACCCGCAGGCGATTGAGCAGGCAATTCGCGAGGCGCAAAGCGTCAAAGATAAGCCGTCGCTGATTATCTGCCGCACCGTCATCGGCTTCGGCTCCCCCAATAAAGCCGGCTCCGAAGAGGCGCATGGCGCGGCGCTCGGGGAAAAAGAGGTCGCCTTAGCCCGCGAGAAGCTGGGCTGGAAATATCCGCCGTTCGAGATCCCAAAAGAGATTTATCAAAAGTGGGATGCCCGGCCGCGCGGTGAAAAAGCCGAACACGCGTGGAACGAGCAATTCGCCGCCTATCGTCAGGCATACCCTGAGCTGGCGGACGAACTTACGCGGCGGATGAACGGCGATCTCCCTGAAAACTGGAGCGAGATCGTCCGCGGCTATATCGCGAAGCTGCAGGCCAGCCCGGAAAAAATTGCCAGCCGCAAAGCTTCGCAGAATGCGCTTAACGCCTACGGGCCCGCGCTGCCGGAGCTGCTCGGCGGCTCGGCGGATCTGGCGCCCAGCAACCTGACCATCTGGTCGGGCTCGACCTCTATTAAGGACGATCCTGCCGGCAACTATATCCACTACGGCGTCCGCGAGTTTGGCATGACCGCCATCGCCAACGGCATTGCCCTGCACGGCGGATTCATTCCCTACACCTCAACCTTCCTGATGTTCGTGGAGTACGCCCGCAACGCCGCGCGTATGGCCGCGCTGATGAAGGCCAGGCAGATCATGGTTTACACCCATGACTCCATTGGTCTGGGGGAAGATGGCCCCACCCACCAGGCGGTTGAGCAGCTGGCCAGCCTGCGGCTGACGCCCAACTTCAGCACCTGGCGCCCCTGCGATCAGGTAGAAACCGCGGTCGCCTGGCGGGCGGCCATCGAACGGCAGACCGGCCCGACCGCGCTGATCCTGTCGCGCCAGAACCTGGCGCAGATGGCGCGCACGCCGCAGCAGGTGGACGATATTGCGCGCGGCGGCTACGTGCTGAAAGATGCCGGAGGCAAGCCGGATCTGATCCTGATAGCCACCGGCTCGGAGGTAGAGATCACCGCCCTGGCGGCGGAGAAGCTGCTGGCGAAAGGGGTCAATGTGCGGGTGGTGTCGCTGCCGTCAACCGACGTGTTTGATGCCCAGGATGAGGCATACCGGGAATCCGTGCTGCCGTCTGACGTCAGCGCCCGCATTGCCGTTGAGGCCGGGATTGCCGACTACTGGTATAAATACGTCGGCCTGAAGGGGGCCATTGTCGGCATGAGAAGCTACGGCGAATCGGCGCCGGCGGAAAAGCTGTTCCCGTTCTTTGGCTTTACCGTCGAAAATATTGTCAGCACCGCCGAAGGGCTGCTTAACGGGTGATCCACAGCGTAGGCCAGGCATCTGGCCTCTGCCAGTTATCGCACTGCGGCTGCTGAGCAAAGCGCACCAGGCTAAACCGCTGGCCGTCATACCGCCAGCGGGTCTGGGTGCCGCAATCCCCCGGGGCGCGCCCCTTCTCAAGGGTGACCAGCTCGTGGCGCTGCTCGTCGATGCTGGCATTCATCAGCTCAATTTCACGTCCTGCGCCGCCGGGCGGCTGGAAAGGCAGAGTCAGGCGCAGCGGATGCGCGACGTACGGCTGCTGGCGCGAAACCAGCCACGCCAGCCATACGGTGTTGTAGGCCCCCGCTTCGCAGCTGAACATCAGCAATACCTTCTCATCGGTCAGCGCGGTAATCCGCACTTCCCGCAGGGAGGGATCCAGCGAGCAGGCGCTGTTGCTCATGCGCTCGTTGCCATAGTCCATCAGGTCATTCAGCTCATCGCGGCTCAGCGGCGATTGCGATACGTCGACTTTCGCCACCGTGCGCAGCGCCGGCGCCGGCGGGACGCTGAGCGGCGGCTCTTCGCCTTTGCCAATCCACGCCGTTTCGCTGCCGACCCGCTTCTGGCGGCTGTCGATAAACAGCAGCGCCGCCTTCAGGCCCTGCAGCGAAATGGTCTGCAGGCCATCCACCAGGCTTATCGCCTGCCCTTCCTGCACCTGCTGGAGAAAAGCGTCGATGGTGGCGCTATCGCCGGTTTTGAGCAGCTTATCGGCAACCTGCCAGCGCTTATCCACCAGCGCCAGAGGTTTACCGTCCAGCAGCAGACGAGGACCGATCGGCGCCAGCGCCGCGACCGGGTTGCCGACCCCGCCCAGCTCAATGCGCAGGCTGGCATCGGTTGCCGCGCCGGCGCTGCGGCTGAGGGTCATCACCAGACCATAGTGCAGCCCGACGTTGCGGGTTACGCAAAAGTTTTGATTATTACAGGTCACCAGCCAGTCGCTGAACGTCTGCTGCACCGGCGCCGCCCACGCCAGCGAGGCGGGGAACAGACCGAAAAGCAGAACCAAGATAAGCCGATAAAACATGCGTGGTACAACCCCGGAAGCTAGCGCGAAAAACAGCCGCTATCTTCGCCAGCACCGGGGGTTTACTCAATCGGATTTATCAGATATCCCCGGCCATCAACCCCGAAGCGTGGAGATACTGCAGGAGGATAACCGCTTTCCCGTCGCGGATCTCGCCACCGGCCACCATCGCAAGCGCCTGGCAGAATGGCAGCTCCAGGACCTCAATCTCCTCATCATCCACCCCGCCGCCGCCGTTTTTGCGCTGGGCATCGCTGTATTCGGCGATAAAGAAGTGGATAAGCTCGGTGACGCCGCCGGGAGACATATACAGTTCGAACAGCTTGCGCACCTCGCCCACCTCGTAGCCGGTCTCCTCGATCGCCTCTTTGCGAATGCAGGCTTCCGGCTCGTCATTGTCCAGCAGCCCGGCGCAGGTCTCAATGAGCATGCCGTCTTCGTTACCGTTCACCCAGGTGGCGACGCGGAACTGGCGCACCAGCACCACGCTCTGCTTACGCCGGTTGTAGAGCAGAACCGTTGCGCCGTTGCCGCGATCGTAAACCTCGCGCTTGTGGCGCACCACGCTGCCGTCGCCGCGCGTCAGCTCGTAGGTCATGTTGCGCAAAACGAACCAGTTTTCAGAGAGGATTTTATCTTTAATGACGTTGATATTGAGTGGCATACGGCCCCGCAGCAGAGAATGACGCAGTCATACTACGCCGCGGAGCGCGCTTTGTCGTTAGCAGGGCGGAATCGATTTTAGGCCGAGGAAATCGACGATCCCCCGCGCGGCATGGCGGCCTTCAGCCATCGCCGTCACCACCAGGTCGGCTCCGCGAACCGCATCCCCGCCGGCGAAAATCTGCGGATGGCTGGTCTGATAGCGGTAGCGGCTTTCAACGTGCGCGCGGATCCGCCCGCGGCCGTCCAGCTGCACGCCGACGGACTCCAGCCACGGCATGCGGTGCGGGTGAAAGCCAAAGGCCATAATCACCGCATCCGCCGGCATCACGAATTCGCTGCCCGCAATCGGCGAGGGTGCGCGGCGCCCCTGGGCGTCCGGTTCGCCGAGCCGGGTTCGCAGGAAGCGCACCCCGTTGACCCGGCCGTTAGCATCCAGCTCCAGGGTCACCGGCTGAACGTTGAATTCAAATATCGCCCCCTCTTCGCGGGCATTTTTGACCTCTTTTTTCGACCCCGGCATATTGGCCTCGTCCCGACGATAGGCGCAGGTGACCCGCTTCGCACCGTGACGCAGCGCGGTGCGCACGCAGTCCATCGCCGTATCGCCGCCGCCCAGCACCACCACCTCCAGCCCGTGGGTATCGATATAGGGCTCCGACGCCAGCTCGCTCAGCCCCATCACCTGCTTAGTGTTGGCAATCAGAAACGGCAGCGCGTCGTACACCCCGGGAGCCTCCTCATTCGGCAAATCCGCCTTCATCGAGCGATAGGTCCCGGCGCCGATAAACACCGCGTCGTAGTCGTCCAGCAGCGCGTTGAGGGGAATATCTTTGCCCACCTCGCAGTTCAGCTCAAAGCGCACGCCCATTGCGCTAAAGATCTCCCGCCGCCGGGAGAGCAGCGATTTATCCAGCTTAAAGGCGGGAATACCGAAGGTGAGCAGGCCGCCGATTTCCGGGTGACGGTCAAACACTACCGGCTGCACGCCGTTGCGTACCAGCAGGTCTGCGCAGGCGAGTCCGGCCGGGCCGGCGCCGACAATCGCCACCTTTTTGCCGCTGGCAACCACCTGCGACAGATCCGGCCGCCAGCCGCCCGCCAGCGCCTGGTCCGAAATATAGCGTTCAATATTGCCGATGGTGACCGCGCCATTTTCATCATGCAGCGTGCAGGCCCCCTCGCACAGGCGATCCTGCGGACAAACGCGGCCGGTGATCTCCGGCAGGCAGTTGGTCTGGTGAGAAAGCTCAACGGCAGCGGCGATATCCCCGGCCTTCACCTTTTCAATCCACTGCGGGATGTGGTTGTGCAGCGGGCAGGTCCATTCGCAGATGCTGTGCTCGCCGCACTTCATGCAGCGCTGAGCCTCCTGCTGCGCGTGGGCCGCGGAAAGCGGCAGGTAGATTTCAGAAAAATGCGTTTTACGCAGCGCCGGTGCGAGCCTCTCGGCCTCCGCGCGCGGCGGCGTTGCCGCCATCTGCTCAACCTTATCGTTACGCTCTGTTGGCATGAGGTCTGCAGGATAGCTATGCCACGGCTGCGCCTCCATGCGGGCCGCCCGCAGGCGTCGTCGTTTCGCCAGGCCGAGCAGCGTCTCTTCGTCGGCCAGCTGCAGCGCCTGCGCCGGACAGTTTTGCACGCAGGCCGGACCCGCTTCGCGCTCGCGACACAGATCGCACTTGTGCGCGGTGGCCATTACTTTTCCCGCCGCCAGCGGCGTAAGCACGATTTGCATTACCCCAAACGGGCAGGCCACCATGCAGGATTTACAGCCGATACACTTTTCCTGGCGCACCTGTACGCTGCCGTCAACCTGGCTTATCGCGCCGTTCGGACAGCTGCGGGCGCAGGGCGCGCCTTCACAATGGTGACACGTTATGGGGTTACATTTTTGCTCGCCTTTGATGAGCACAATCCGCGGCAAAAAACGCCGTTCGGTCAGGACGTGCTGCTCATCGTTATGCGCCATGACGCAGGCCACTTCGCAGGCCCGGCATCCGATACATTTGTGACTATCGCTCAAAATAAAGTGGTTCATGGCATCCTTCCGTCTTCCCGGTAAATAACCATGCGGTTAGCATAGCTATTAATTACCCGACAAGATGGGGCGGAAACAATGTTCATTTGCCCAGGATAGCGCTTATCTGGCGATAATCCGTTTTGGATCAAATTTTTTGACTTAAATGAAATGATGTTTTACTTATTAAGTCGATAATCAGGCCCGGCATAAAAGCGATAAAACGTGTTTACTTCCGGCAGCAATTGCGAAAGGGTAACGCAATGAAGCGACCTTCGGTAAAGGGGCAGGACACTTCTTTACCGTGCCGTAAAAGGCACACGATAAATTACACTATCTCCTTAATTTCTCCACGATTGCCTGCGGGCTTACCGCTAGAGTGTCACAGGCTGTGCAATAACAAAAAATGTACAAAATGAGGTCCTAATTCTGATGGCGAATTTCTTTATCGATCGCCCCATTTTTGCGTGGGTACTGGCTATTCTTTTATGCCTGACCGGAACGCTCGCGATTTTATCGCTTCCCGTTGAGCAATATCCCGAGCTGGCGCCGCCGAACGTGAGGATCACCGCCAACTACCCCGGCGCCTCCGCGCAAACGCTGGAGAATACCGTCACCCAGGTTATTGAGCAGAATATGACCGGCCTCGATAACCTGATGTACATGTCATCGCAGAGCAGCGCCACCGGCCAGGCAACTGTCACCCTGAGCTTTACCGCCGGAACCGACCCCGATGAAGCGGTGCAGCAGGTGCAAAACCAGCTGCAGTCGGCGATGCGTAAGCTGCCGCAGGCGGTGCAAAATCAGGGCGTCACGGTGCGTAAAACCGGTGATACCAATATTCTGACCCTCGCTTTTGTCTCCACCGACGGCAGCATGGACAAGCAGGATATTGCCGACTACGTTGCCAGTAACGTCCAGGATCCCTTAAGCCGGGTTAACGGCGTCGGTGATATCGATGCCTATGGCTCCCAGTACTCGATGCGTATCTGGCTCGATCCGACGAAGCTCAACAGCTACCAGATGACGGCGAAAGACGTGACCGACGCCATCGAATCGCAGAACGCCCAGATTGCCGTGGGCCAGCTGGGCGGCACGCCGTCGGTTGATAAGCAGGCGCTTAACGCCACCATCAACGCCCAGTCGCTGCTGCAGACGCCGGATCAGTTCCGCGATATTACGCTGCGCGTTAATCAGGATGGCTCGGAAGTGACGCTCGGCGACGTTGCCAGCGTTGAGATGGGAGCCGAAAAGTACGATTACCTCAGCCGCTATAACCGCCAGGCGGCATCAGGGCTGGGTATTAAGCTCGCCTCCGGCGCCAACGAAATGGCCACCGCTGAGCGGGTCATCACCCGCCTGAACGAGCTTTCGCAATATTTCCCCCACGGCCTGGAGTATAAAATCGCCTACGAGACCACCTCCTTCGTTAAGGCGTCGATTACCGACGTGGTGAAAACGCTGATTGAAGCGATCGCCCTGGTGTTCCTGGTGATGTACCTGTTCCTGCAAAACTTCCGCGCCACGCTGATCCCGACCATTGCCGTCCCGGTGGTCTTAATGGGCACCTTCGCGGTGCTCTATACCTGCGGCTACAGCATCAACACCCTGACGATGTTTGCCATGGTGCTGGCGATCGGCCTGCTGGTAGATGACGCCATCGTGGTGGTGGAGAACGTCGAACGCATCATGAGCGAGGAGGGACTTTCACCCCGGGAGGCGACCCGCAAATCGATGGGTCAAATCCAGGGCGCGCTGGTGGGTATCGCCATGGTGCTGTCGGCGGTGTTTATCCCGATGGCCTTCTTCGGAGGCACCACCGGCGCCATTTACCGCCAGTTCTCAATCACCATTGTGTCCGCGATGGTGCTGTCGGTGCTGGTGGCGATGATCCTCACTCCGGCGCTGTGCGCCACCCTGCTCAAACCGATTCACAAGGGCGAGCTGCACGGTCAGAAAGGCTTCTTTGGCTGGTTTAACCGCATGTTTGACCGTAACGCCAGCCGCTACGAATCTTCGGTTGGCAAAATTCTGCACCGTTCGCTGCGCTGGATAGCGATCTACGTCCTGCTGCTGGGCGGGATGGTGTTCCTGTTTATGCACCTGCCGACCTCGTTCCTGCCGCAGGAAGATCGCGGGATGTTCACCACCTCGGTGCAGCTGCCCGCCGGATCTACGCAGCAGCAGACGCTGAAGGTGGTGCAGGAGGCCGAAGACTACTTCCTTAAGAACGAGAAAACCAACGTCGAATCGGTGTTCGCCACCATCGGCTCCGGCCCGGGCGGCAACGGCCAGAACGTGGCGCGAATGTTCGTGCGCCTGAAGGACTGGGACCAGCGGGACCCCACCAGCGGCTCCGCCTTTGCCATTATCGAACGGGCGACCAAAGCCTTTAACAAGATTAAAGAGGCGCGCGTCTTCGCCAGCAGCCCGCCGGCCATCAGCGGGCTGGGCAGCTCCGCCGGCTTTGATATGGAGCTTGAGGACCACGCCGGCAACGGCCACGACGCGCTGATGGCCGCCCGTGACTCCCTGCTGGAGCTGGCCGCCAACAATCCTCAGCTGACCCGCGTGCGCCACAACGGCCTTGACGATAGCCCGCAGCTGCAGGTTGATATCGATCAGCGCAAGGCGCAGGCGCTGGGGATATCGATTGATGACATCAACGATACGCTGCAAACCGCCTGGGGCTCGAGCTACGTGAACGACTTTATGGATCGCGGTCGCGTGAAAAAAGTCTACGTCCAGGCGGCGGCAAAATACCGCATGCTGCCGGACGACATTAATCAGTGGTACGTGCGCAACAGCAGCGGCACGATGGTTCCCTTCTCGGCCTTTGCCAGCTCGCGCTGGGAAACCGGCTCGCCGCGCCTGGAACGCTATAACGGCTACTCGGCGGTCGAAATCGTCGGCGAAGCCGCGCCGGGCGTCAGTACCGGTACGGCGATGACGATTATGGAAGAGCTGGCGCAGCAGCTGCCGAACGGCTTCGGCCTCGAATGGACGGCGATGTCGTACCAGGAACGCTTATCCGGCGCCCAGGCCCCGGCGCTGTACGCGATCTCCCTGCTGGTGGTCTTCCTGTGCCTGGCGGCGCTGTATGAGAGCTGGTCGGTTCCGTTCTCCGTGATGCTGGTGGTGCCGCTGGGGGTCATCGGCGCCCTGCTGGCAACCTGGATGCGCGGTCTTGAGAACGATGTTTACTTCCAGGTCGGGCTGCTGACGGTTATCGGCCTGTCGGCGAAGAACGCCATCCTGATCGTCGAGTTTGCCAACGAGCTCAATGAAAAAGGCGAGGATTTACTGGTTGCGACGCTTTCGGCCTGCCGTCAGCGCCTGCGGCCAATTTTGATGACCTCGCTGGCCTTTATTTTCGGCGTGCTGCCGATGGCGACCAGCACCGGCGCGGGTTCGGGCAGCCAACACGCGGTCGGCACCGGGGTGATGGGCGGCATGATCTCCGCCACCGTGCTGGCCATCTTCTTCGTGCCGCTGTTCTTTGTGCTGGTACGCCGCCGCTTCCCGCTGAAAGAGCGGCCGCAATAAACCGCGGCCAGCGCGAAGGGTTATCGTCGCGCGGGAATAACAAAAAGGCGACCACAAGGGTCGCCTTTTTTATGTGTTCAGATCCACTGCATCGTTATTTTCGCAGTTAGATTACCCTGCTCACATTGCGGAATTTATTTACGAAGCATGCCTTCGATAAAATCTTTCCAGTTCCCTAGTTCATGATCAATCATAATAGCCTCTCTTATTATTATGGGTGATTTTATGTAAATTCATCGGTGATGGGAAGTTGCCTGCCCCTATTGTTTTGATAACCTGATGGCCACTGTCAGGATAGCTATCGCTGATTTACCGCTACTATGGCCCTGCCACCGTCAATTTAATGTGATAGACAGCAACATTTTGCAACATTAGGGTCGTTCTTATGGGTTGACCGTCTACGGCAGAAAGGACCAGGATTTCAGCACGCGAGCGCCGTCACAATCCTGTGGCGAGAGATGAATATTTAACCAACATATAAGCATGGTTATATATTCCCGGCAAAAAATTACATTTATTAAACCGATTAACGTATTATTCCCTATCGGCTTATATATCCCCGAAATAACTCAAGTTTCAGGATGCTCACGGACAGGCCGCCGGGCGCGTCGCGAGTATATTCGGAAAAATCTGCGTTCCGCGCTTAATTCAATGAAAAAGGTTTCATTATGCTGACCATGTACGGGATAAAAAACTGCGACACCGTTAAAAAGGCCCGCCGCTGGCTGGAAGCTAACCAGATTGAATACCGCTTCCATGATTATCGCGTCGATGGGCTGGAGCGTGAATTATTAGATACGTTTATTGCTGAGCTGGGCTGGGAAGCCCTGCTCAACACCCGCGGCACCACCTGGCGTAAGCTGGATGAAGCGGTCCGCGCCCGCATCGATAACGCCGATGCCGCCGCCGGGCTGATGCTCGAAATGCCGGCAATCATCAAACGCCCATTGCTCTGCGCGCCCGGTCAGCCTATGCTGCTGGGCTTCAGTGAACTCACTTATAAGAAGCTTGTTAACGAGGTATAGTCTATGTCTTGCCCGGTCATTGAGCTGGCTCAGCAGCTTATTCGCCGCCCTTCCCTCAGCCCCGATGATGCGGGATGTCAGGCGTTAATGATTGAACGTCTGCGGGCGATTGGTTTTACCGTTGAACCGATGGATTTCGGCGATACCCAAAATTTCTGGGCCTGGCGCGGACGCGGTGAAACCCTGGCCTTCGCCGGTCATACCGACGTTGTCCCGGCGGGCGACGCGGACCGGTGGATTAACCCACCGTTTGAACCCACTATTCGCGACGGCATGCTGTTTGGCCGCGGCGCGGCAGACATGAAAGGCTCGCTGGCGGCGATGGTAGTGGCCGCCGAACGCTTCGTCGCCCAGTATCCGAACCATAAAGGTCGCCTGGCCTTTTTGATCACCTCCGATGAAGAAGCCAGCGCCCACAACGGCACGGTGAAAGTCGTCGAAGCCCTGATGGCCCGCAAGGAGCGTCTCGACTACTGCCTGGTGGGCGAGCCCTCCAGCACCGAAGTTGTCGGGGACGTGGTGAAGAACGGCCGCCGCGGCTCGTTAACCTGCAATTTAACCATCCACGGCGTGCAGGGCCACGTCGCCTACCCTCATCTGGCGGATAACCCGGTGCACCGCGCCGCGCCGATGCTCACCGAACTGGTGGGAATCGAATGGGACAAAGGCAACGAATTCTTCCCACCGACCAGCATGCAGATTGCCAACGTCAAGGCAGGCACCGGCAGCAATAACGTCATTCCGGGCGACATGTTCGTGCAGTTCAACTTCCGCTTCAGCACCGAGCTGACCGACGAGATGATCAAAGCCCGGGTTGTCGCGCTGCTGGAGAAATATCAGCTGCGCTACTCCCTTGACTGGTGGCTCTCCGGCCAGCCGTTCCTGACCGGCCGCGGCAAACTGGTTGAAGCGGTGGTGAATGCCATTGAGCACTATAATGAGATCAAACCGCAGCTGTTGACCAACGGCGGTACCTCCGACGGGCGGTTTATCGCTCGCATGGGAGCACAGGTGGTTGAGCTGGGACCGGTGAATGCCACGATCCACAAAATTAACGAGTGCGTGAACGCCGCCGACCTGCAGCTGCTGGCGCGGATGTATCAACGGATCATGGAACAACTGGTCGCCTGACAACATCGACAGATACCCTGAACGATGACGGGTATGAAAGAGGAAGCAGCATGGAATGGCTAAGTAAGTACTGGTGGATTCTGGTGTTAGTCTTTTTAGTGGGCGTCATGATTAACGTGATTAAGGACCTTAATCGCGTCGACCACAAAAAATTTCTCGCCAATAAGCCGGACCTTCCCCCTCATCGTGATTGCAACGATAAGTGGGATGATGAAGACGACTGGCCGAAGAACGACCAATCGAAGAAGTAGGATTTATGCCCCCTCTCCCCGGTGAACATCACGTCGCCGGGGGATCTCCCGGATAACGGCGCTATGCGCCTTATCCGGGCCAGATAGCGCCTGATTACAGCAGTTCGATAATATCGTCATCTTTTGGCGTGCTGCCGCTTAGCGCTTCGTCAAAATAGTGCTTCGGCACGGTATAGCGCAGGCGTTCGAGCGCAAAATGCATGCTGCGATCGTCAATCGCGTGCCCCAACCCCTCAACGATATCCAGCGTCACGTCGCCGCCGGCCTGCACCAGCGCCTCCTGTGCGGAGACGGCCCACGCCAGATCGATAACTCGATCGTCGCCGCCATGGATCAGGTGCACGGTGGTCGCCGTGGTCGCCGACTGCGGCAGCGTGGCGTATCGTCCGTTAAAGGCGATAACCCGCGAGGCCAGTCCCGGTTCGGCCTTGATGCTTTCCAGCGACATAATAGCCCCCTGCGAGAAGCCAATCAGTGCCGTTGCCAGTGCGGACACGCCGCTGTGCTTCTGCCAGTAGCGCACCGTCTCAATAAAAGTCGGCATAATGGCATCAATGCGCGCCTGCCGGTTCTCCTCGGTCACTCCCTGCACGGAGAACCACTGACGGCCAGGTGCCGGTCCGCACGGTTCGACGCCGCCGATGCTGACGATTAGCGCATCCGGAAACTGCGGCGCGAACAGGCTGCCGATTTGCCCCATTGAAACCGGATTATCACCGACGCCATGAAACAGCAACAGCAGCTGTTGGGCAGGTGTCACGGGGCTTTGAACAATAAAGTGATCGTGTTTCATGGCTTTCTCCTTAGTCTACGCGGGCAGTGTACGCCGCAGATAAAATATGACCATGACATTTAACTGAATGAGTTAGTTAAAAAAATTGCAGTTGCTCAACCTGCTGGCGCAGCGCATCGGCGCGGGCCGCATCCAGGCTGAGCAGCGCCTGTCCCGCCTCCTCGCGTAACCTTGCCAGCAGCGCTTTGCGCCCGGCCAGCCGCAGCGAAGCGCAAAGCTCGGCCTCATCCTGCTGCCGAAGGCGGGCGCGCAGGGCCGGAAGCGCCAGGTCAACCCGCAGCAGCAGGCGGTTCAGGCAGCCAATCGTCGCCAGCAGCGGGCGGTGGGCAAAGGCGAATCCGGCGGCCTCGAGCCAGTCCTCTTCCGTCAGCATAGCAGCCTCGACAGCCGGCAGCGGCAGCGCCTCTTCCCGCCATTCGCGCAGCCAATACTCGTCGCGCTGCAGCCGCGCCAGCTCCTGCTGGCGTAAGCGGTGGCCCGCGGGCGTTAACGGATAGAGCGCCATCGCCGTATAGCAGCCGCTGCTCGCTTCACGGTGGGTACCGAGGCGCACCAGCGTAAAGCCGCAGCGCTGCCAGAAGCGCCAGAGCTCGGCGGTGTAGCCGAAGCTCACCGAGAGGTAATCAAGCCCCTCCGCCTCGGCCACGGCCTTCGCCACCAGCGCCTGGCCTGCCCCTTCACGCTGGCGCGACGGATGCACGGCAATGCGGCCAATTCGTCGCGCCACCAGCGTAGCGGCCAGCGGAGTGCCGCCGTGCGCCGCCAGCGACTGGGCCACCAGATTGCCGCGCGGGCGGCGGTATCCCGCCCACACCGCCTGACTGAGGGCGGGGGCAAGACCGCCCTCCTCCACCAGCCACAGCGCTCCGGCAACGTGGCTCCCGGCGCGCGCGCAGATAAACCGCTGTCCGGGAGCGTCCATCATTCGGCGGAGATCCAGCGGGGAGGTGCGATAGTGGGCGCCGGAGAGGAGCTGATACATCGCCTCCGGCAGGGCCGGCTGCCGCTGCCAGCTGGACTGATGTACCGTTTCCAGCGTCACCTGACCCAGCGGTGGATGCCTGAAGGCCTCATCCCCAAACAGCAGCAACTCGCTCACCAGCGCCTCCAGCGGGCAGCCCGGCGCCCAGCGAACGGGCGCAGAGAGGCTAAACTGGCGCAGCTGTGCGAAGCCTGAGCAAAACTTAAGCAGAAAGCCGCGGCCGGTTCCTTCATATCCCTGCACGGTCGTGGTCAGCAGCGTGCGCGGGAAGCGCGCCACCAGCCGACGCAGCAGCGGCCCGGGAATGGCGGCCGCTTCGTCAACGATCAGCCACGAGGCGTTGACCCCAGACGCCAGCAGCGCGTCGGGGGCCATAAAGCGAAAATCTTCCCCGGCAAACGCGGCGATAACGTCCGTGGCGCCGCGGGCGGGGGCGGTAACGATCGCCTCGCCCCTTAGCTCTCGGATCAGCATCCCCGCCAGCGCCGATTTCCCCCGCCCGCGCTCGGCGGTTACCGCGGCAATGCCGGGAGGGAAAGCAGCCAGGTCGGCAAGGATAGCCGCCTGTTCCGCCTGCGGGCGGCCGTCAGCGGGATGCCACAGGGGCCGGGACGCGGCATCCGGCAGGCGCGGCGCCTCACCCTGCTGCCAGACCAGCGCCTCTTTAGCCGCTGCGATCCGCTGGCAAAAGCGCTGCACAAAGTTGGGGGTTGGGATAGGCTCCGGCGCATCGCTCCAGCGCAGCGAATCCGCGTCCGGCTGCGTCGGCCAGCGTGCAAAAGGAGGAGTCAGCAGCACCAGCCAGCTTCCGGCGCGCAGCGTGCCGCAGAGGGCGGCAAACGCCGCCACGTCGAAGCCGCTGCGGGCGTCAAAAAAGGCGTGCTGGTATTCGCGCCCGAGCAGAGACTTCAGGGCGCCGGGAGAGCCAGAGGGCGCCGGCATCGGCTGGGGAGAGATCCACAGACCATCCCCGGCCAGCCGTTCACGCAGCGCCAGCGCCTGCTGCAGGCACCACGCCTCGTCGCCGCTGAGCACCAGCAGGCGACGAATGCCCTGCTGCGCCATCCGGGCCGTCAGGTTAAGGATTTCGTCCATCTACAATAGCGGTCAGAGCGCATTACCAAACGTATTGCACTGCGCCGGATCTCCGCTGTCAAAACCGCGTTTAAACCAGGTATAGCGCTGCTGGGAGGTGCCGTGGGTAAAGCTGTCCGGGACAACGCGCCCCTGGCTTTGCTGCTGGAGGCGGTCGTCGCCAATGGCCTCTGCGGCATTCAACGCTTCCTGCAGATCGCCGGTTTCCATCACGTCCTGATTCTGCATGCTGTGACCCCAGACGCCGGCAAAACAGTCGGCCTGGAGCTCCATTTTCACCGACAGGCGGTTAACTTCAGCCTGCGATGCGTTCTGCTGCAGCTGGCGCACTTTGGATTCAATGCCCAGCAGCTTCTGTATGTGATGCCCAACCTCGTGCGCAATCACGTAGGCCTGAGCAAAATCGCCGTCCGCGCCGAGCTTGCTTTTCATCTCATCGTAGAACGAGAGGTCGATGTAGACCGTGCTATCGGCCGGGCAGTAGAACGGCCCCATCACTGACTGGCCGGTACCGCAGCCGGTCCGCGTCGCGCCGCGATAGAGCACCAGCTTCGGCTGCGGGTATTGACGGCCCATCTTTTGGAAGATGGCGCCCCAGGTGTCTTCGGTATCCGCAAGGATCACCTTAGTGAACTTCGCGGCCTGCTCTTCCTGCGGGCTGATGGAGCGTTGGGTGGTGGTTTGCTGCTGTGAAACCGGCTCTCCGGTCAGCATGCCGGTCAAATCCACGCCGTAATAGCCGGCAACCAGCACGATAATCAGCAGAACGATACCGCCTTTCCCGCTGGGAAGACGGAAACCGCCACCGCCGCCGCCGAGGGGGGAACCGGAATCATTACGTCGATCTTCTACATTGTCGCTTTCGCGACGCCCTTGCCAGCGCATAGGCACCTCAATTGATCAAGTTCTCGAATATGAGAGATCGTAGGCGGTTCGGCGCAGGATTACCACTGGAAACAACAAGAAGAGCGCCAGAAGATAGAGATACCTTCTGGCGAAAGGAGGATTAGTCGAGCTTAACGCCAAGACGATGGGCCACTTCTTCGTAGGCCTCGATCAGGCCGCCGAGGCTCTGACGGAAGCGGTCTTTGTCCATTTTGTCGAGGGTATTTTTATCCCACAGGCGGCTGCCGTCCGGCGAGAACTCGTCGCCCAGCACCACTTCGCCGTTAAACAGACCAAACTCCAGCTTGAAGTCGACGAGGATCAGGCCCGCGTCGTCAAACAGCTTTTTCAGCACGTCGTTCGCTTTGAAGGTCAGCTCCTGCATGCGGGCCAGATTCTTTTTATTCACCCAGCCGAAGGTTTCGCAGTAGGACTCGTTGACCATCGGATCGTGCATCGCATCATTTTTCAGGAACAGGTCAAACAGCGGCGGATTCAGCTCAATACCTTCTTCGATGCCCAGACGCTTAACCAGAGAGCCGGCCGCACGGTTGCGGACTACGCACTCAACCGGAACCATCTCCAGCTTTTTCACCAGGCACTCGGTGTCAGAAAGTAGCGCTTCCATCTGGGTCGGAATGCCGGCTTCTTCCAGCTTGCTCATAATGAAATGGTTGAACTTGTTATTCACCATCCCCTTACGGTCGAACTGTTCGATGCGCGCGCCATCCCCTGCTGAAGTATCGTTACGGAACTCGAGTATCAGCAGGTCCGGGTTCTCGGTGCTGTAAACGGTTTTCGCTTTACCACGATACAACTCAGCTTGCTTGTTCATCTTTGTCACTCCAGTGAAGATATAGACGATAAAAAAGGCGTTTCTGTGCCGACGCACACGTTTGCGTCACTATACAGAAAAAAGGGCTGGATTGCTCCAGCCCTGTTTATTACTTACCGAATGCGGCCTGGAATACGGCAACCAGCGCGTCGTTCTGCGACTGGGTCAGCGTATGACCTTTCGGGTCAATGAACTGCAGGCTGCTGCGGTTATCAAGGTCGCCAACCTGCAGCTTGTAGTCACCAGAGACCAGCTGCGGATCGTGGGCACCCAGCGCCTGCCAGCTGCTGTCAGACAGCGGCTTGTAGGTCAGCGCCATGCTGCCCTGAGAACGCGTGCTGTCGGTCACCTTCATGCCCGCTTTTTCCAGCGCGCCAGGCAGACGTTGCCACACGAGGTTAAACGGCGCGCGAACAACCAGCATCGGCAGACCGGTATCGTCGGCGGCGCTCTGCACGTCGAAGGTCGCGCCGGCGTTTTTCTGCGCCGCGTTCTGCGCGCTGGTGGCGTTCATATCCAGACCTTCGGAAATGACGTTCAGCATAGAGGTGCTGTAGCGCTGCAGCGATACCGGATCGGATACCGGTTTCCCGGCCTGCTCGAGGTTAACCAGCTTCACCACAACCGCCTGCTGATAGCCCTGCGGTTTAACTGAGATTTGATAGCGACCACGGTACTGCTGGTCTTCATCGAGGCGATTCCACTCCACCCAGTCGGTGCTCAGCGTCTGGCTGGCATCGTCACGTTTGGTGATGACGTAGTTTTTTGACTGCAGAATGGTGTTGACCTGCGCCCACAGCGAACCGCTGCGGCCGTTCTCCACCATCAGCGTCGAAGTGTCACCATTAAACTGAGTGCGTGCGCCGTTTACCAGGGCCAAAGGCTGGGCCGGTGGACGAATGTCCAGAGCTTTACCCACCGCGCCGGTGCTGGTCGCAACCGGAATATTATAATCGCCAACCTGAACCGGCAGGATCATCCCCGCAGGCGCGTGAAGCTCGCTGAGCGGCGTAGCTTGCAGGTAAACCTCGTCACCGCCAACCTGACGCTTGTAGCGCGAATCCGAACTACAGGCCGCAAGAAGCAGGACCAATGAAACACCCGCAACCTTCGCCAGGCGCGACTTCTGTACTGAGTAAGCCATCAAATCTCCCTAAACTTTACAGCAAACCGGCATGCTTCAGCGCTGCGGTTACCGCCTTCTTACCGTCTTCGGTAATCGGCGTCATCGGCAGGCGCAGCGTATCGGTCGCCACAAGACCCAACGCCTTGCATGCCCATTTCACAGGGATAGGGTTGGGTTCGACAAATAATTTTGTATGCAATGGCATCAGACGCTGGTTAATCGCCCGCGCTTCGGCAAATTGACCGGCCAGAGCCAGTCGGCACATATCCGCCATTTCACGAGCCGCAGCGTTTGCGGTAACGGAAATTACGCCATGACCGCCCAGCTGCATAAAGTCCATTCCGGTGGCGTCATCGCCGCTCAGCAGAATAAAGTCGTCTGAAACCAGCTCTTTGATCTGATGAACGCGACTTAAGTTCCCCGTCGCTTCCTTAATACCGATAATATTTTTTACTTCCGCCAGACGCCCGACGGTTTCCGGCAGCATATCGCAGCCGGTACGGGACGGCACATTATACAGGATTTGCGGCAGGTCGGTGTGTTCTGCGATGGCTTTAAAGTGTTGGAACAGGCCTTCCTGGGTCGGGCGGTTGTAATAAGGGGTTACCGTCAGACAGCCAACGATGCCGCTGTCGTTGAAGCGCTGGGTCAGGCTGATCGCCTCTGCGGTTGCATTTGCACCGGTCCCTGCGATAACGGGGATACGCCCGTCAGCCAGCTCAAGCGTCATCATCACAACGTCGCCATGCTCTTCATGGCTCAACGTCGCGGACTCACCGGTAGTCCCTACCGAAACGATCGCCGAGGTTCCGCTGGCGACATGGTAATCAATCAGTTTTTTCAGGCTTGTCCGGCAGACGTTACCGTTTTCATCCATCGGCGTGACAAGCGCTACAATACTTCCCGTGAACATGGGCCATCCTCAGAGCAGAAGTGCGACAAGATTCTCAATGTTACGTTTGGTGCCGTAATAAAAGCAAGAGACCCGATGCCTTCAGGGATGTTGTATGCCGGTTTTTTTTATGCTTTCCTAATGTTACCTCACCTTTTTAAAGGAAGAACAGGTTTGACCGCCTCATTACAACACTATCTGGTTATTACCGCTTTGGGCGCTGACCGTCCCGGCATCGTGAATACGATCACCCGCCACGTCAGCAGCTGCGGCTGTAATATCGAAGACAGCCGGCTGGCCATGCTCGGTGACGAATTTACGTTTATCATGCTGCTTTCTGGTACGTGGAACGCGATTAACCTGATTGAATCGACTCTACCGCTGAAAGGTGCCGAGCTGGATCTGCTGATCGTGATGAAACGGACGACCGCTCGCCCGCCTCAGGCCATGCCGAATACGGTCTGGGTCCAGGTTGAGGTACCGGACTCGCCGCATATTATCGAGCGCTTCACCGCCCTGTTTGACGCGTGGAATATGAATATCGCCGAGCTGGTTTCTCGTACCCAGGTCGGCAGCGATGACGATTCAGCCCAACTGTTCATCCAGATAACGGCGCACAGTCCCGCTACGCAAAATGCATCAAATATCGAACAAGCGTTCAAAGCCCTATGTACAGAACTCAATGCACAAGGCAGTATTAACATCGTTAATTATTCACAGCATGATGAACAGGATGGAGTTTGAGTAATGAATCCACTGAAAGCCGGTGATATTGCACCGAAATTTAGCTTACCAGACCAGGACGGCGAGGAAGTAAATTTGACCGACTTCCAGGGACAGCGTGTTCTGGTTTATTTTTACCCGAAAGCCATGACCCCCGGTTGTACCGTCCAGGCCTGCGGCCTGCGCGATAATATGGATGACTTAAAAAAAGCGGGCGTTGAGGTACTGGGCATCAGTACGGATAAACCAGAAAAACTCTCCCGTTTCGCCGAAAAAGAGCTGCTGAACTTCACGCTGCTGTCTGATGAAAACCATCAGGTCTGCGAGCAGTTTGGTATCTGGGGCGAAAAATCGTTTATGGGGAAAACCTACGACGGTATTCACCGTATTAGTTTCCTGATTGATACAGATGGCAAAGTTGAACACGTGTTTGATAACTTCAAAACCAGCAATCACCACGACGTGGTGCTGAACTGGCTGAAAGAAAACGGCTAACGTTTTATCGAACGCAGGACGCCGGGGCATTTCACCGCCCCGGCGTCCGTTTTAGCGCCTGGTTCATCAAGCCGTCGCGCTATTTATCCTCTTCAACCACCAGTCCGTCCGGCCAGGCGTGCACCACCGCCTTGATTAACGTCGCCAGCGGGATGGCAAAGAATACGCCCCAGAATCCCCACAGCCCGCCAAAGATAACCACCGACAGAATAATAACCAGCGGATGCAGGTTAACCGCTTCCGAGAACAGCACCGGCACCAGCAGGTTACCGTCCAGTCCTTGAATAATCAGGTAGACCGCAAACAGGCTCCAGAACTCAGTGCCCGCGCCGAACTGAAACAGCGCCACGCCCACCACCGGAATGGTGACCACGAAGGCGCCAATGTAGGGGATCAGCACCGAGAAGCCGACCAGCACCGCCAGCAGCAGCGAATAGTTGAGCCCGAAGAGGATAAAGCCGATCCACGTCGCCACGCCGACGACGATCATCTCCAGCACTTTACCGCGAATGTAGTTGGTGATTTGCTGATTCATCTCCTTCCACACCTGCCCTGCCAGCCCGCGGTTACGCGGCAGCACGCGGCGTACGGCGTTGAGCATCTGCTCTTTGTCTTTCAGCAGGAAGAAAACCATCAGCGGCACCAGCACCAGATAGACCGCCAGCGTCAACAGGCCCACCAGCGAGGCCAGGGAGTACTTCACCACCGAATCGCCAACGGTCAGCATGCGGTTGCGCATATTGTCCGCCATCGCGTCGATGATCCCGGCGTCCATCAGCGCCGGATAGCGGCGCGGCACGGTGGCGGCAAAATCGGAGAGCTTATTCAGCATCCCCGGCATATCGCGGATCAGATAGATACCCTGCTGCCAGGCGACGGGCATCACCACGAAGGCCATCAGCAGCAAAATACCGACAAACAGTATCAGAACGAACGATGTCGCCCAGGTACGAGACAGCCCCACACGCTCGAGCCGGACGGTCGGCCACTCCAGCAGATAGGCCAGCACGATAGCCACCAGTAGCGGCGCCAGCAGACCGCTGAAAAAGAACATAATGCCGAACCCAGCCAGCAAAATAACCAGCAGCGCTATCGCCTCCGGATCGCTGAACCGACGGCGGTACCACTGTATTAACATCTCAAGCATAAACCCTTCCCTGAAGCGCAAAACCGCAACAACCCGAGGAAGTGTATCTAAATGTCACAAAAAAGACTTCGCTTTTTATTAGCAAAACCACAAACATGACTTCCCGCAGCAAGATCATATTTTCAACGGCGTCAACGACAGCTAAACTCGCAGGACGCGCGGAAATGGAACATTACGCCGCCCTACCGGTCAAACTGGCACACCCACATACACAGGACAGAGGTTATGTTCAGGCAGTTAAAGAAAACGCTGGTGGCAACCGTGATAGCGTCGCTGACGCTGGGTTCGATTTTACCTGCTTTTGCTGACTCCGCAGATACCCTGCCGGATATGGGTACCTCTGCAGGAAGCACGCTTTCCATCGGTCAGGAAATGCAGATGGGGGATTACTACGTTCGCCAGCTCCGCGGCAGCGCTCCGTTGATCAACGACCCGCTGCTGGTGCAGTACATTAACGGATTAGGCATGCGCCTGGTTGCGCACGCCAACTCGGTGCGAACGCCCTTCCACTTCTACCTGATTAACAACGACCAGATTAACGCCTTCGCCTTCTTTGGCGGCAACGTCGTGCTGCACTCGGCCCTGTTCCGCTACTCGGATACGGAGAGCGAGCTGGCGTCGGTCATGGCGCACGAAATTTCGCACGTCACCCAGCGCCACCTCGCGCGCGCGATGGAAGACCAAAAGCGCAACGCCCCGCTGACCTGGGTCGGCGCGCTGGGCTCGATTCTGCTGGCGATGGCCAGCCCACAGGCCGGTATGGCCGCGCTCACCGGCACGCTGGCCGGTACCCAGCAGGGATTAATCAGCTTTACCCGCCAGAATGAAGAAGAGGCCGACCGCATCGGTATTCAGGTGCTGCAGCGCTCCGGGTTCGATCCGCAGGCCATGCCGGCGTTTATGAGCAAGCTGCTTGACCAGTCGCGCTACTCCACCCGGCCGCCGGAAATGCTGCTCACCCACCCGCTGCCGGAAAGCCGCCTGTCCGACGCCCGCAACCGCGCGAATCAGATGCGTCCGGTGGTGGTGCAATCGTCGGCCGATTTTTATATGGCCAAGGCGCGAACGCTGGGGATGTATAACTCCGGGGACAATAAGCTCGGCGACGATTTGCTGAACGCATGGGCGAAAGGCAATATCCGCGAGCAGCACGCCGCGCAGTACGGCCGCGCCCTGCTGGCGATGGGCAACAATAGCTACGATCTTGCGCGTAAAACCCTGCAGCCCCTGCTGAGCGCCGATCCGCAAAATGCCTGGTATCTCGATCTGGCAACCGATATTGACCTTGGCCAGAAGAAAACGGCCGATGCGATTAACCGCCTGAAGAACGCCCGCGAAATCCGCACCAACCCGGTGCTGCAGCTGAACCTCGCCAACGCTTACCTGCAGGGCGGGCAGCCGGCAGAGGCGGCGAATATCCTTAACCGCTACACCTTCAATAATAAAGACGACGGCAACGGCTGGGACCTGCTGGCGCAGGCGGAAGCGGCCCTTGGCCATCGCGATCAGGAGCTGGCGGCCCGTGCGGAAGGGATGGCGCTGGTCGGCCAGCTTGCACAGTCTATTTCGCTGCTCAGCAGCGCCAGTTCACAGGTGAAGTTGGGCAGCCTGCAGCAGGCTCGCTACGATGCGCGCATCGATCAGCTGCGCCAGCTGCAGGAACGCTTCCGCCCATATCAAAAAATGTAAGGAGACCCCATGTCTGACGCGGTAAAAATCTACCATAACCCTCGCTGCTCCAAGAGCCGCGACACCCTCAGCCTGCTGAAGGCTAACGGTATCGACCCTGAAGTGGTGCTCTATCTGGAGACGCCGCCGGATGCGGCGACGCTGCGCCAGCTGCTGAAAATGCTGGGTATGGTGAGTGCCCGCGAGCTGATGCGCCAGAAGGAGGATCTGTATAAGTCACTGGAACTTGCCGATCCTCAGCTCAGCGAAGATGCGCTGATTCAGGCGATGGTCGACAACCCGAAGCTGATTGAACGCCCTATCGTCGTCAGCCACGGCGAAGCGCGGATCGGCCGACCGCCGGAGCAGGTGCTGGATATCGTGAATTAAGCAGGATGCGCCATCGTCATGATGGCGCCGAACCCAATGGCTCGCTAGAGCTTAAGGATCTCTTTAACGAAGGGAATGGTCAGCTTACGTTGGGCGGTAATAGAAGCGCGATCGAGCTGATCGAGCGTCATAAACAGCGAGCGCATTTCGCGATCGAGGCGCTTGAGCAGGAAGCGGCAGACGTCTTCCGGCATCTCAAACCCGCGCAGCCGCGCGCGCAGCTGCAGCGCCTGCAGCTTGTCTTCATCGGACAACGGCTGCAGCTTGTAGATTTGTCCCCAGTCGAGGCGCGATGCCAAATCCGCGAGGCCAAGATTGAGCTGGCGCGGAGGGCTATCACCGGTGATCAGCAGACGGGTTTTACCCGACTCCAGGATGCGGTTGTAAAGGTTGAAGATCGCCATCTCCCACGGCTCGTCGCCGGCCGCGCATTCGATATTATCGATACAAACCAGCGAAAGCTGTTCCATCCCCTCCAGCACTTCCGGAACAAACCACGTACGCTTATCCAGCGGCACGTAGCCCACCGCATCGCCGCGCTGGGAAAGCTCCGCACAGGCGGCATGGAGCAGGTGACTGCGCCCCGCGCCTTCACGCGACCAGATATAGATGTACCCACTATGCTCCTGCCGCAGAACGTTCTGTAAGGCAGCGAGAAGAGAAGGATTACCACCTGGCCAAAAACTCGCAAAAGTTTCATCGTCAGGAAGGTACAGTGGCAAGGAGAGCTGTGCCGGTGCGTTCAGATGGACCTCATCATAGACTGACAGAAAAACGCGAAGAGTTTATCACGAAGTCTGCCGTGAGAGAACCGGGCGGGATCGCCGCCCGGCTGGAGGATCAGCGTTTTGCCTCGGCGTCATCAGCCGAATCAGCCGCGTCCAGAACCACCTCTTCCGGACGCAGGACGCTAATTAATTTGAAGATCAGGCTCAGGGCGACGCCAACGATCGTGGCCAGCGCCATGCCTTTCAGCTCCGCCGCGCCGATGTGCACCTTCGCGCCGCTGACGCCAATGATCAAAATCACCGAGGTCAGGATCAGGTTCTGCGCCTTGTTGTAATCGACCTTCGATTCAATCAGCACGCGGATACCCGATGCGCCGATCACGCCGTACAGCAGCAGCGATACGCCGCCCATTACCGGCAGCGGAATGATCTGAATGGCCGCCGCCAGCTTGCCGACGCAGGAGAGCAGAATGGCGATAATCGCCGCCCCGCCGATAACCCAGGTACTGTAGACTCGGGTAATCGCCATCACGCCGATGTTTTCACCGTAGGTGGTGTTGGGCGTCGAGCCAAAGAAGCCGGAGATCATCGTCGACAGGCCGTTGGCAAACATCGAGCGGTGCAGGCCGGGATCGCGAATCAGATCTTTTTTAACAATATTCGCCGTCACCACCAGGTGCCCGACGTGTTCGGCAATCACCACCAGCGCGGCGGGCAGGATGGTGAAAATCGCAAACCACTCAAAGCGCGGGGTGTAGAAGGTCGGCAGCGCAAACCAGTGCGCCTCAACGATAGGAGTGGTATCGACAACGCCCATCACAAAGGAGAGCGCGTAGCCCACCAGCACGCCGATAAGAATCGGGATGATGGCGAGGAAACCGCGGAACAGCACCGAGCCAAACACCGTCACTCCCAGCGTCACCATTGAGATAATAATGGTTTTGCTATCGGGCGACTGCCCGTCAGCGGGCAGCAGGCCGGCCATATTCGCCGCGACGCCGGCCAGCTCAAGGCCGATAACCGCGACGATAGCCCCCATAGCCGCCGGCGGGAACATCACGTCCAGCCAGCCGGTGCCGGCCTTTTTAACAATAAAGGAGACGATGCAGAACAGCACGCCGCACATAATAAAGCCGCCCAGCGCGACCTCATAGCCCAGCGGCAGCAGCAGCAGAACCGGGGAGATAAACGCAAAGCTCGACCCCAGATAGGCCGGGATTTTGCCCTTACAGATAAACAGGTACAGCAGCGTGCCGATACCGTTAAACAGCAGCACGGTAGCCGGGTTGATGTGAAACAGGACTGGCACCAACACCGTTGCGCCAAACATAGCGAACAGATGTTGCAAACTTAGCGGGATTGTCTGTAAAAGCGGCGGTCTTTCACTCACCCCGATTGCGCGGCGCGTCATAGTGTTTTCCTCTGAGTGTCGTTTATTAGTTGCTGTTGGCGTGTTTTATTCAAAAAAAAGCCGACTCTTAAAGTCGGCTTCTTATTAATGCTGCAATTATTTGGTACCAAAAATCTTATCGCCGGCGTCGCCGAGCCCGGGAATAATATATCCATGCTCGTTGAGGCCCTGGTCAATGGACGCGGTGTACATCTCGACGTCCGGGTGCGCTTTCTCCAGCGCGGCAATCCCTTCCGGAGCGGCAACCAGTACCAGCACCTTGATGCTTGAGCAGCCCGCTTTTTTCAGCAGGTCGATAGTGGCGATCATCGAACCGCCGGTTGCCAGCATCGGGTCAACCACCAGCGCCATACGTTCGTCGATATTGGAGACCAGCTTCTGGAAGTAAGGCACCGGCTCGAGGGTTTCTTCATCACGGTAGATGCCAACGACGCTGATGCGCGCGCTCGGGACGTGTTCCAGAACGCCTTCCATCATGCCGAGACCGGCGCGCAGAATAGGCACGACGGTAATTTTCTTACCTTTGATCTGCTCAACTTCAACCGGGCCATTCCAGCCTTCGATGGTGACCCTTTCGGTCGCCAGGTCGGCGGTGGCTTCATAAGTTAGTAAGCTACCAACCTCTGAGGCGAGTTCACGGAAGCGTTTGGTGCTGATGTCGTGCTCGCGCATCAGGCCCAGCTTGTGTTTGACGAGTGGGTGTTTCACTTCCACAATCTTCATTCTCTTTCTCCTCTGAGGGGCAGCCACAAAAAAAATCGCGGGATTATACCGCTTTTTCCCATTTGCGCCATAGCCGATATGTTTGACCGGGATCAACCAAAATGCTTTGCGCTGCCTGAGCCAGTATAAATCAAAATAAAAAAACCCCGCGCAGGCGGGGTTTCACGGGGCTTCCAGGCGGTTTAGAGTATTTCGCCGTTACTGCCGATAACCTGCTGATACCACGCAAAAGATTTCTTGCGGCTGCGGGCAAGGGTGCCGTTACCTTCGTTGTCTTTATCGACGTAGATAAAGCCGTAACGCTTTTTCATCTCGCCGGTTCCGGCAGAGACCAGGTCGATACAGCCCCACGGGGTGTAGCCCATCAGGTCAACGCCGTCTTCCACCACCGCTTTTTTCATTTCGGCGATATGGGCGGAGAGATAATCAATGCGGTACTGGTCGTCTACCGTGCCGTCAGCTTCGCGCACGTCGATAGCGCCAAAGCCGTTTTCAACAATAAACAGCGGCAGCTGGTAATGATCCCAGAACCAGTTCAGGGAGTAGCGCAGCCCAACCGGGTCAATCTGCCAGCCCCAGTCCGATTTCTGCACGTACGGGTTGGAGACCAGGCTTTTCGTCTCATCATAATCCAGCTGCGGATTATCTTCGGTGGCCTTGGTGGCGAACGACATATAGTAGCTGAAGCCAATATAGTCGACGCAGCCTTCGCTTAACGCCACGCGATCTTCTTCGGTGATATCCAGCGCAAAGCCGCGGCGCTCAAAGTAGTTGAGCAGGTGCTGAGGGTACTTACCGCGCACGTGAACGTCGGTGAACCAGTAGCGGCGGTGCATGGCGTTCATCGCCATCATCATATCGTTCGGCGCGCAGGAGAGCGGGTAAATGGGGCACATCGCAATCATGCAGCCGACCTGCAGCGCCGGGTTAATCTCCCGCGCGGCTTTCACCGCCAGGGCGCTGGCAACCAGCTCGTAGTGCGCGGCCTGATACATCACCGGCTCGCGATCCTCACCCGGCAGGAACTTCAGCCCCGAGTTGGTGAACGGCGCAAAGTCTTCGTGGAAGTTTGCCTGGTTGTTGATCTCGTTAAAGGTCATCCAGTACTTCACTTTATGCTGATAGCGCTTAAACACCACCTGCGCAAAGCGCACGAAGAAATCAATCAGCTTACGGTTACGCCAGCCGCCGTATTCGCTCACCAGGTGATAAGGCATCTCGAAGTGGGAGAGCGTAATAACCGGCTCAATCCCGTGCTTCAGGCACTCGTCGAACAGATCGTCATAGAACTGCAGCCCGGCTTCATTCGGCTCCTGCTCGTCGCCCAGCGGGAAAATACGCGTCCAGGCAATAGAGGTACGAAAGCATTTGAAGCCCATTTCCGCAAACAGCTGAATGTCATCTTTATAACGATGATAAAAATCAATCGCCTCATGGTTAGGGTAATTTTTACCCGCCACTACGCCGTCGGTAATTTCACGCGCCACGCCGTGGGCGCCTGCGGTCATCACGTCGGCAACGCTCGCGCCCTTGCCGCCCTCCTGCCAACCACCTTCCAGCTGATGCGCCGCAACCGCGCCGCCCCACAGAAAACCTTCTTTAAATCCAGACATGTTCTCTTCCTTATGAGCGATCGCCCGTCGGCGACCGGTATTGCTGATTGAAATGGTAAACGGCGCCAATTAGCCCGGCGTCGTTGCCGTGGCTAACGGTGTCGATATAGTCTGCAATGCCAAACCAGGCCAGATGTTCACGCAGCAGCGTCAAAAAGCCCGGCCGTTCCACGATGCCGCCGCCGATGAGGATAGTCTGCGGATCGAACACGTTGACGAGGTTATAAAGGCCGGTGCCAAGGCCGTTAAAGAATTCGGCCACCAGCCGATGACAGGTCGCATCGCCCCTGTCGTAGCGATCGAATATCTCTTCCCCGGTCACCTCTTCCAGCGTTTTTCCGAAATGCTCGGCGTAGCGCTGGCGTAAGACGCGCAGGGTACAGTTCTCATTCATTGAGTAGCGACGAACGTTGCGGGCGCCCGGGCGCTGGGTCTGCATATAGCCAAATTCGCCTGCGCGAAAGCTTGCGCCGTGCACCAGCCGGTCATTACAGAAGATAGCCCCGCCGATCCCGGTGCCAATCGTCAGAACCAGAAAATCACTTATATTGGCGGCTTTGCCCTGCCAGCGCTCGGCCAGCAGCACGCAGTTAGCGTCGTTTTCAATGGCGACGGGAAGTCGGGTCCGTTGTTCAAGCCAGGTTTTGATAGCGAAATTATCGAATCTGCGAATAGCGCCGCCCATTTCGATATAGCCGGTGTGCGGATTAACGTAGCCGGGCGCGCTGATCGCCACCCCTTCACACTCCGGGTGCGCGGCGATCCACGCCAGCATGGCCTGCAAAATTTGCTCGCCGTCGCTGTCGCGAATCGGCTGCTTTCCCTTCTCCAGCAGCTCGCCGGTGCTGGTCATAGTGCCCATTTTTAGTGCCGTGCCACCAATATCAAATGCGGCAATTATCATCCTGTCCACTCTCCTGAATCCCCTCGGTACCGTCGTTTGGTTCGCTTAAACAAAAAAAGAAACCGGTTTCAGTGGCATGATGGTCATTCTGGCGCGCCGAGGCAAGCACAAGAATGTACCCGGTTTCATTTTCGTGAACAGTATCAAATTTGTCCATCTCACCGCCGATTAACACCGACTGTAAAGCAGGCTCGCAAACGTTTGCTATCCCTGTTAGAATTGCGCCGATTTTTCTTGCTACCGCAAATGTGTGGAGACTTCGCAGTGACCGATAAAACCTCTCTCAGCTATAAAGATGCCGGCGTAGATATTGATGCAGGCAACGCGCTCGTCGACCGTATTAAGGGTGTGGTGAAGAAAACCCGCCGCCCTGAAGTGATGGGTGGACTGGGCGGATTCGGCGCACTGTGCGCATTGCCGCAGAAATACCGCGAACCGGTACTGGTCTCCGGCACTGACGGCGTCGGCACCAAGCTGCGTCTGGCAATGGACCTCAAGCGTCACGACACTATCGGTATCGACCTGGTAGCCATGTGCGTCAACGACCTCGTGGTTCAGGGCGCTGAGCCGCTCTTCTTCCTCGACTACTATGCGACCGGCAAACTGGACGTCGATACGGCGGCCAGCGTTATCAGCGGCATCGCCGAAGGCTGCCTGCAGTCAGGCTGCGCGCTGGTTGGCGGCGAAACCGCAGAAATGCCCGGCATGTACCATGGCGATGATTATGACGTCGCGGGCTTCTGCGTCGGGGTTGTAGAAAAATCAGAAATTATCGACGGCAGCAAAGTTGCCGACGGCGACGTGCTGGTCGCACTGGGCTCCAGCGGCCCGCACTCCAACGGCTACTCGCTGGTGCGTAAAATTATTGAAGTCAGCGGCGTCGACCCGCAGACCACCGACCTGAACGGTGCGTCACTGGCCGACCATCTGCTGGCGCCGACCCGCATCTACGTAAAATCGGTGCTGGACCTGATCGCAAATGTTGAAGTTCACGCTATTGCGCACCTGACCGGCGGCGGCTTCTGGGAAAATATCCCGCGCGTTCTGCCGGATAACACCCAGGCGGTGATCGACGAGTCCTCCTGGCAGTGGCCGGAAGTCTTCAAATGGCTGCAAACTGCCGGCAACGTCAGCAGCCATGAAATGTATCGGACCTTCAACTGCGGCGTCGGCATGGTCATCGCGCTGCCGCCGGAAGCCGTCGATAGCGCCCTCGCTCTGCTGAACGAAAAAGGTGAAAACGCGTGGAAAATAGGCTATATCAAAGCCTCTGATTCCGAACAGCGTGTGGTCATTGAATGAAAAACATCGTGGTGCTGATTTCCGGTAGCGGCAGTAACCTGCAGGCAATGATTGACGCCTGCGCGCGGAAACAGATCGGCGGCACCCTGCGAGCGGTATTTAGCAACAAGGCCGATGCTTTCGGCCTTGAACGCGCGCGTGAGGCCGGTATCCCGACCCATGCGCTCACCGCCAGCCAGTTCGCCAACCGCGAAGCGTTCGATCGCGAGCTGATGCACGAGATCGACGCCTACGCGCCGGATGTGGTGGTGCTTGCGGGCTACATGCGCATTCTTAGCCCGGCGTTTGTTGCCCACTATCAGGGGCGGCTGCTGAATATCCACCCTTCCCTGCTGCCTAAATATCCCGGACTCCATACCCATCGCCAGGTGCTGGAAAACGGCGATGAGGAGCACGGCACTTCGGTGCATTTCGTCACCGATGAGCTGGACGGCGGCCCGGTTATTCTGCAGGCCAAAGTTCCGGTTTTCGCCGGCGATAGCGAAGATGACGTTACCGCTCGCGTGCAGGCTCAGGAACACGCCATTTACCCGCTCGTCGTCAGCTGGTTTGTCGACGGTCGTCTGCGCATGGAGGGCGGTCAGGCCTGGCTTGACGATGCGCCTCTGCCGCCGCAGGGGTATGCGGCAGAAGAGTAATAGATAGCGCCTCTCACATCCGTCAGAGGCGTTTTTTTTTGCCACCGCAGTCACCGCTCATCTGCGCCATAACCCCGGGCGACGGATGCCTTTTTGCGCCCGACGCGCGGCAGCAAACATCAGAATCAGCGTTTTTTGCACACAGAACGAGCAAAGGAAAGCGACCGCCTTTTCTTCGCAGCGCGTTGAAAGAAAACTGTCATACTTCTTTGACATAGTTGGACATTCAATGGCAAAGCTCGCCATAATGAAAAAGCAACATCAATCAACCGGAGTGTGAGTTGTAATGGGCCAGGAAAAGCTATACATCGAGAAAGAACTCAGCTGGTTATCCTTTAACGAACGCGTACTTCAGGAAGCGGCGGATAAGAGCAACCCGCTGATTGAGCGCATGCGTTTTTTGGGCATTTACTCCAACAACCTCGATGAATTTTATAAAGTGCGCTTCGCTGAACTTAAGCGCCGCATCATCATCAGTGAAGAGCAAGGTAGTACCGCCCATTCTCGCCACTTATTAGGTAAAATCCAGGCCCGGGTGCTGAAGGCCGACCAGGAGTTTGACAGCCTCTACAATGAGCTGCTGCTGGAGATGGCGCGAAATCAGATCTTCCTGATTAACGAACGCCAGCTGTCGGTCAACCAGCAGTCCTGGCTGCGCAACTACTTTAAGCAGTACCTGCGCCAGCACATAACCCCTATTTTGATTAACCGCGAAACGGACCTGATCCAGTTTTTGAAAGATGATTACACCTA
Organism: Klebsiella terrigena; assembly: GCF_006539725.1. GTDB lineage: Bacteria > Pseudomonadota > Gammaproteobacteria > Enterobacterales > Enterobacteriaceae > Klebsiella > Klebsiella terrigena. The sequence continues at coordinate 56,178 of NZ_BJNO01000012.1, forward strand.
TCTGGCGGTGGAAATCATTCGCGGCGACACCATTAACTACGCCCTGCTGGAAATTCCGTCAGATAAAGTTCCGCGCTTTGTTAACCTGCCGCCGGAAGCCCCGCGCCGCCGCAAGCCAATGATCCTGCTCGATAACATTCTGCGCTACTGCCTGGATGATATCTTTAAAGGCTTCTTCGATTACGATGCGCTGAACGCCTACTCGATGAAAATGACCCGTGATGCCGAGTACGATCTGGTGCACGAGATGGAATCGAGCCTGATGGAGCTGATGTCCTCCAGCCTGAAACAGCGCCTCACCGCCGAGCCGGTGCGCTTTGTTTATCAGCGCGACATGCCGGACACCATGGTTGAAATGCTGCGGGCCATGTTCTCGATTTCACGCTATGACTCGATGCTGCCGGGCGGCCGTTACCACAACTTTAAAGACTTTATCGGCTTCCCGAACGTCGGCAAAGCCAACCTGGTCAACAAGCCGCTGCCGCGCCTGCGCCACACGTGGTTTGATAAGTTCCGCAACGGTTTCGACGCCATTCGCGAACGCGACGTGCTGCTCTACTACCCGTACCACACTTTTGAGCACGTGCTGGAACTGCTGCGCCAGGCCTCCTTCGACCCCAGCGTGCTGGCGATCAAAATCAATATTTACCGCGTCGCCAAAGACTCGCGGATCATTGAGTCCATGATCCACGCCGCCCACAACGGTAAAAAAGTCACCGTGGTGGTCGAGCTGCAGGCGCGCTTTGACGAAGAGGCCAACATTCATTGGGCGAAGCGCCTGACTGAGGCCGGCGTGCACGTTATCTTCTCCGCCCCTGGGCTGAAGATCCACGCCAAGCTGTTCCTGATTTCGCGTAAAGAGGGCGACGAGGTTGTGCGCTACGCCCATATCGGCACCGGTAACTTCAACGAAAAAACCGCGCGCCTGTATACCGACTACTCCCTGATCACCGCGGATGCGCGAATTACCAATGAAGTTCGTCGCGTGTTCAACTTTATCGAAAACCCGTACCGCCCGGTTAGCTTTGACTATCTGCTGGTGTCGCCGCAGAACTCGCGCCGCCTGCTGTATGAGATGATCGATCGCGAAATTGCTAACGCCCAGAACGGCCAGCCTTCCGGGATCACCCTTAAGCTGAACAACCTGGTCGATAAGGGCCTGGTTGACCGCCTCTACGCGGCCTCCAGCTCCGGCGTTCCCGTTAACCTGTTAATCCGCGGTATGTGCTCCCTGATACCGGGGCTTGAAGGGATTAGCGACAACATTCGCGTTACCAGCATCGTTGACCGCTTCCTGGAGCACGACCGCGTCTATGTCTTTGAAAACGGCGGCGATAAGCAGGTCTGGCTCTCTTCCGCTGACTGGATGACGCGCAATATCGACTACCGTATTGAAGTCGCCGCGCCGCTGCTTGACCCGCGTTTGAAACAGCGGGTGCTGGATATTTTTGACATCTTGTTCAACGACACGGTGAAAGCACGCTATCTTGATAAAGAACTGAGTAATAGCTACGTGCCGCGCGGCAACCGCCGTAAAGTTCGCGCTCAGATGGCGATCTATGACTATCTCAAATCACTCGAACAGCCCGATTAACCTATGCCTATAAACGAAAAAGCCCCTCGTCCCCAGGAGTTTGCTGCGGTCGACCTTGGTTCAAACAGTTTTCATATGGTGATCGCCCGTGTCGTCGACGGGGCAATGCAGATCATCGGCCGCCTTAAACAGCGGGTTCATCTGGCCGATGGTCTGGATGAAAACTCCGTGCTCAGCGAAGAGGCGATCGCGCGCGGGCTTAGCTGCCTGTCGCTGTTTGCCGAACGCCTGCAGGGCTTTGCGCCCTCCAGCGTCTGCATCGTTGGCACGCATACGCTACGCCAGGCGGCGAACGCGGCCGAGTTTCTCAAGCGCGCGGAGCAGGTTATCCCCTATCCGATTGAGATAATCTCCGGTAACGAAGAGGCGCGCCTGATTTTTATGGGCGTTGAGCATACTCAGCCCGAGCGTGGCCGCAAGCTGGTGATTGATATCGGCGGCGGCTCAACCGAGCTGGTCATCGGCGAAGATTTCGAGCCGCGGCTGGTCGAAAGCCGCAGAATGGGCTGCGTCAGCTTCTCGCAGATTTACTTCGCTGGCGGCATTATCAACAAAGAGAATTTCCAGCGCGCGCGCCTGTCGGCGGTGCAAAAGCTGGAAACCCTGGCGTGGCAGTTCCGCATCCAGGGCTGGACCGTGGCGCTCGGCGCCTCCGGGACCATTAAGGCCGCTCAGGAAGTGCTGATCGCCATGGGCGAGAAGGACGGCTTTATCACCCCTGAACGCCTTGAAATGCTGGTCGCTGAGCTGCTGAAGTATAAAAACTTCGACTCGCTTAGCCTGCCGGGCCTCTCTGAAGAGCGCAAAGCGGTATTTGCTCCGGGGCTGGCGATTCTGTGCGGCGTGTTCGATGCGCTGGCCATCAAAGAGCTGCGCCTGTCGGACGGGGCGCTGCGCGAAGGCGTGCTGTACGAGATGGAGGGTCGTTTCCGCCATCAGGATATCCGCAGCCGCACCGCGCAAAGCCTGGCCAACCAGTACAATATCGACCGCGAACAGGCGCGTCGGGTGCTGGAGACCACCACCCATATCTTTGAGCAGTGGCAGGATCAGAACCCTAAGCTGGATAACCCGAACCTCTCGGCGCTGCTGAAATGGGCAGTTATGCTGCACGAAGTGGGGCTGAATATTAACCACAGCGGTATGCATCGCCACTCCGCGTATATTCTGCAGAACAGCGATTTGCCGGGCTTCAATCAGGAGCAGCAGATGCTGATGGCCACGCTGGTGCGCTATCACCGTAAGGCCATCAAGCTCGACGATTTGCCGCGCTTTACGCTGTTTAAGAAAAAGCAGTTCCTGCCGCTTATTCAGCTCTTACGCCTCGGCATTCTGCTGAACAACCAGCGCCAGGCGACGACAACGCCGCCGACGCTGAAGCTGAAGACCGAAGCCAACCACTGGACGCTGGTATTCCCGCACGACTGGTTTAGCCAAAATGCGCTGGTGCTGCTCGATCTGGAAAAAGAGCAGCAGTACTGGGAAGGCGTACCCGACTGGCTGCTGAAGATTGCCGAAGAAGAGCCTGATAGCTAGCAGGCAGGCCGGGCGCTCTGCGTCCGGCCTGTTTTACCCGTCAAACCGCCTTCGGCACGTCCAAGTTAGCCAGCGTTTCCAGCGGCACGGGCTCGCCAATCTCATAGCCCTGCATGTAGTCGATACCCAGCGACATCACCGCCTGACGAATCTCCTCCGTTTCAACATACTCCGCCACTACCTGCATATTCTTCATCCGCGCCAGATGGCAAATCGAGGCCACCACCTGATAGTCGAGGCTGCTGGTGACCAGATTACGAATAAAGCTGCCGTCAATTTTCAGCAGGTCGACGTTGAGGCTTTTCAGCCGAGCGTAGCTGGCATAGCCGGTCCCGAAATCATCGATCGCCACGCGGCAGCCCAGCGCCTGTAAATGGGCCAGCGTTTGTCGCGCCTGCTCCGGATTGTTCAACGAGTGATTTTCGGTCAGCTCGAATATTAGCTGCCAGGGCTCAACCCCGAAGCGCGCCAGCCGCTGCTCCACCTCCTGTGGGAACTGGCTGCGGCTCACCGACACCGGCGACAGATTCACCGCCAGCCGCAGGCCCGGAAGAGTGTGCCGATGCTGGTTCATAAAGGAGAGCGTATTTTCCAGCACCCACAGATCGATCCGCGAAGCGAGGCCAAACTCGTGGGCTACCGGGAGGAAGCTATCCGGATTGATGGTTTCGCCATTCTCGCCCACCATCCTCAGCAGCACTTCATGGTAGCTGTCGCCGCGGATCCCGACTATCGGCTGCGCCATCAGGCGAAAGCGGTCCAGCTCCAGCGCCTGCAGGATCTGATTCATCATCGCCACCTTATCCTTTAGCCCATGCTGGACGTGGATCGCGCCCCGACGCTGCATATTTTCCGGGTGACCGCTGGTTAACGACATATCGGCAATGGTATTCAGCTCGCCTAAGAGCAAATACAGATGCTTCACCGGCGAGCGCACGCTGCAGTAGCTCAGGCCCACCGCGGGCTGCAGCGGCATCCCGTCCCAGACAAAGCGAAACTGCTTCAGGTGCTTATCCAGCGCGTCGATTCGCGCCTTGTGATCGTCGCAGTTCATACGGATAACCAGATCGTGGCCCGAGAGGTGGTAAACGGCCTCATTCGGCTGCAGCAAGGCGCTAAGGTGTTCTGCCAGATTTTGCTTGTACTGAATGCGCAGCATCACCCCATAGTGCCGTCCCAGCAGCTCCAGTTCAGGGATGCGCAAAAAGCACAGCACCGACCACGGCGAGCTTTCGAGGGCCCGGCTTAGCGCGCGTAAATTCGGCATATGCACCACCGGGTCGAGAAACGCCATTCGCCGCACGCGCGCGTGGATCAGCCGCTGCTGCGTCGCCAGCATGGCCATATAGGCGATAATAAACGAGAACACCAGGTAACTGGATGAGGTGATAGCCAGCTGATTATTGTAGCCCATCGAGAACGGCAAATAGCGGTCATGAAAATGGATAATAAGAATTAATACCGGCGTCCAGACCATCGCGATAAAGCGATAGCCAAAGCGCATCGCTCCCCACAGCATCACCGGCATAAGTAATGATAATGTATAATTTGTGCTAAATATCGTACTGGTATTACTCAAGGGTATTAATAATAGTACTAATAACATTAACAGCGTAAGTGCCCAGAAAATAAACTCAACCCGCTTTATTTTGGGGTCAATTTGCAGGCGAATTTGCGAAATAAATCCGCGTATATGTAATGGATTACGAATAATACGCAGCAGGAAATAGCACAGCGGTACGCCGGTTAAACACCCGACCATCAGCGCCTGGAAAGTGATTAGCGATCGTAAACTAAAGGGGTCAATGCCGATCAGGCCCGTGGCGCGAGGATGCAGGCCAAGGTACTCGGCAAACTGGGAAAGCACGAGGAATATTGCCGACGGCAGCAGCATTTGCCAGAACAGCCTCTGCGGCATCAGGCCGACGTTACCGTGCGAGATCTGCTGCCTGCGCGGGACAAAAATACGGTAGCCGCCCCAGCACAATACCACCGGGATCAGAAAGTGGAAGATAACGCCGACCGCCTCTTCCGGAGCCATGCGACGGGCCACCGTGCACCACAGCCCGATGATAATGCCGGGCAGCGCGCTCCAGCCAAAAAACAGCATCAGGCTCAATACCAGCGCCAGCGGTAAATAGTAAAGAGAAACTTCATTACCGTTCAGCTCAGCGTAGGTATTTGTCCATCTCGCCAGGGGAAGTAAGAGAGTAGGTAACACCAGCGGCAGCGCCCACCACTTGTCCCGATATTGTCTGTACAGATTAATTATGCTCATAGATGCTCTACGGATAACCCAAACTCCAGCAGGGTATATTCAGGCAGGCATCCAACCCAACCATCTCAACCGCGTAAGGAATAATGACGCGGAACTGGCTGGAGATTCTAGTTACCAGCGAAAACAGACAGTTGATATAAATCAAGAAATCATTTAGCTAATATTAATAATGCTTATTTTTTTGCCATTGGCCGCTGGAAAAAGAAACCATGTAAATGCATTGATTATGTTATATAACACTAAGTAATGCTTTTGGCTGAGGCACTTTTACATCCTCATCAATTGACCCCGCCCCTTTCCTGTGCCTTAATACGCCTAACGCCCATGTTATGGGTATACTTTAAGGAACCTTTTGTGAGTCAGGCACCCAGTATGCGTAAACGACATCGATTTAACCGTCGCATGACCCGTATCGTACTGCTTATCAGCTTTATCTTTTTCTTTGGACGTTTCGTCTACTCCTCTATCGGTGCCTGGTACCATCATCAGGACAAAAAAGAGTCGCAGCAATCCACCGCCCCGGTGGTCACGCCGACCCGAGAATAGCCTCGCCGTCACCAGCCGTTCGTCGTATCCGATGTCCGTTCAGCTTCCGAGTTGCCGCAGCAGGCGCAACATTTCGGCGATCCCTTTACTGAGGATTTTATCCTGACGCATCACCACGCCAAGCCGGCGATGAAGGTATGGCGTCAGCGAGTGAACGCTTAACCCGCGACGATCCTCGGCGTCATGCACCGCCATACGCGGCACAATGCTGTAGCCCAGCCCGGCGCGCACCATGCGCTTGATCGCCTCGATACTCCCAAGCTGCATCACCGGCGCAATCGTCAGGCCTGCGGCATGAAACCAGCCGTCAATCAGCGCCCGGGTGCCGCTTCCCGCCTCAAAGGCAATCAGCGGCAGGACCTGCAGAACGTCCGGCGTAAGCCGCGGCGGCGCCAGGCCGTCGCTGGCAAAAATAAACACAAACTCCTCATCGATAACCGGGGTGACCGCCAGGCAACGCCCGTTTGCCGGCAGCGTCACCAGCCCAAGATCGAGCCGGTTTTCCTCCACCGCCCGGACGATATCGAGGGTATTTCCGGTGGTCACGCCCACCGTCAACAGCGGGTGGCCCTCGCGCAGCTGCTGCAGGATCGGGGGTAAAAGATGAATACAGGCCGTCGCCCCGGTACCGAGGGCAATCGCGCCGCTGACCTCATGGCTAAACTCGCCGACCGACCGCAGCGCCGCGCTGACCGCCTGCTCAATATGTTCGCCGTGGGCCAGCAGCGTCAGGCCGGCCGCCGTCGCCTTCACGCCCCGCCCGGTGCGCTCCACCAGCCGGGCCTGAAGAAACTGCTCCAGCTGGCGCACCTGCAGGCTGACGGCCGGTTGCGATAGCCCCAGCACGTCGGCGGCGGCGGAAAAGCTCCCCCGCTGCACCACCAGCCGAAAGGTCGCCAGGTTTGCCAGATTCAGCGTCATCATCGCAAAGTTTCTCTTATAAGGGTCATAAACGGACGGGTCTGCCAGCACAATAGCCTGCGGGATATGCTGTCGACAACCGTATCACTGAACAGAAGACCATGAAAGCAACCGCAAAATCGCCCTCAGCCCCCGCCCTGCTCACCTTTGCCGCCGGATGCAACCAGCTTATCAACTGGGGTATCTCATTTTATATGCCCGGCACCTTTGCCCGAGCCATCGCCCAGGATACCGGCTGGTCTGCAGCGCAAATCTATCTCGGCCTGACCCTTGCAATGCTGATGATGGCAATAGTCTCCCCCTTCGTTGCCCGCCTGCTGGCCCGCCTCGGCGGCCAGCGCGTGGTGATGTCCGGGACGCTGATCGTCGCCGGCGGATGCTTAATCATGGCGAACGCCCATACTCTGCCGGTCTGGTTTTGCGCCTGGCTGCTGACCGGCATTGGTATGCGCCTGGCGCTGTACGACGCGCTGTTCGCCGCGTTGGTGAACCTTTACGGACAGCGTGCAAGAGTGACTATCTCGCGGGTGACGCTGGCGGGTGGCCTGGCCTCCGCCGTTTTCTGGCCGCTTGGCGCCTGGCTGCTGACGACGATCGGCTGGCGTCACGCGCTGCTGGTCTACGCGCTGTTCGGCGTGCTCAGCGCGCTGCTGCTGTGCAAAATGCCGAATATCCGGCTGCCGAGGCCGCCGCAGCGCAAAGCGCGCCCGCCAGCCTCGCGCCACGACCGACGCGTTGGCCTGCTGTATGCGGCGCTGATCGCGCTGGTGACCTTTGTCTCTAACGGAACCTCGACCCATCTGCCCGAGTTTATCGCCAGCTACGGCCTACCTGTGGCGGCAGGTATGCTGTGGGGAGTCGGACAAACCGGCGCCCGTTTTCTGGAAGTGGCTTCCGGCTGCGCATTAACGCCGCTAAAGCTCACGCTGCTCACGACCCTGCTGATGCCGCTGTGCTTTGCGCTCGGCCTGAGTGGCCCCTATTTCGCGTGGGCCGCCGCCGGGTTTGTGTTGGGATATGGCGCGATTAATGGCTTAACCACGGTATTCAAGGCCACGCTGCCGCTGCAGCTGTTTGCCGCACAGGATTACGCCCGGCGCACCGGAGTTTTGCTGATCCCCGCCCAGCTGCTGGCGGCCGCCTCGCCGTTTGCCTACGCCTGGCTTAACCAGCGCCTGGGCATCGAGGGAGGTTTAGCGGTGTCTGCGCTGCTCGCGCTGGTCGTCGCCGCGCTGGCGCTGGCGATTGCCCTGCACCAGCGTCAGCTCCCAGCGGCAACGGTTAGCGAGCCTGCCTGACCCCGTCCATCGCGCTCTTCCTCCCGCCCTTTGTCCTGCACCGGGGAGTAGCCGAACTTACGTGAAAACGCGCGGGAGAAGGCGGCAGCGCTGCCAAAGCCAACCGCGGCGGCGGCGGATTTGACGCTGGCTCCGCTGCGCAGTTTGCTACGCCCAAGGGCCAGCCGCCAGCCGTTGAGGTAGGCGGCGGGCGGCTGGCCAACGGTTTTGCGAAAGAGGGCGATAAACGGTCCACGCGACATGTCCGCGAGGGCCATCAGCTCGGCAATCTGCCACTTCCGCCGCGGTTCGTCGTGCATGGCAACAAGACAGACGTGAAGCCTGGGGTGGGCCAACCCCGCTAATAGCCCGGCATCAACGGTCCCCGCCGCAATAGCTTTACGGATAGCCAGCACCACGATGACCTCGCACAGACGGTTGCGAATGGTCCCGCCGCCGCAGCGCGCCACCTCAACCTCAGCGACAATTAAGTCTGCCAGACCATACAGTGCCGGTTGTTCCGCCAGCGAAAAGCTCAGCTCATCGGGCAAGGCGCCAACCAGCGGGTTTTCACTGCCGCCAAAATCAACACTGGCCGCGGCGCAGAGCGTCACCCCGGTCGGCAGCTTTGCCGTCGTTCTGGCGCGGTACAGCAGATGCGTCGGCCTACCGGCACCGTCGGCATCGACGATTAAAAGATTCGCCGGCGCGGCTGAATCGCACAGCGTGGCGCTGAGGCCAAAGGCTTTCAGGAAAGCCGATAATCGATCATGCCTTAGCGGGATATTCGTACTTTCAATCATGCCTTACCCCAACTTCGTGATTGTAAATCTTTTACCATAGTGTAAAGGGGGCGCGTCGCCTGCCGCCAGAACAATTAACAGGAGCTTGTATGACCCAAAATAGCGCCAGCAAATTTGATGCCTCCCGCGCGGGAGAATATGCCAGGCAGAGCCGAATCGCGCTCGCTGGCTACGATGCCTGCCACGAACTCTCCGCATGTATGCTCTCTGCCGCGCTGGGTGAAGACGTCCCGGCGCGCGTTCTGGTCGTCGGTGCGGGTGGCACGGCTGGTGAAATCATTGCCGCCGCGGCGCTGGAGCCGCAGTGGTCCTTCGTCGCGGTGGATCCGTCGCCGCCGATGCTGGAACTTGCCCGCTCCGCTATCGCCGAGGCGGATCTCACGGATCGGGTAGAAACGGTTTCCGGCGGGGTCATCGATCTGGCGGCCGCCCCGCTCTTTGATGCAGGGATCATGATTGGAGTGCTGCACCACCTGGCCGGTGATGCGGAGAAACTGAATATCCTGCAGCAAATCGCCGCGCGGCTGAAGCCCGGCGCGCCGCTGGTCGTGGCGGGTAATTATCGGCCCTACGCTTCGCAACCCTTATTGATGAAGGCCTGGGAGAATCGCTGGAAAATGAGCGGAGCGGGAGTCGAGGAGCGGCGGGCAAAGATGGACAAAATTCTGCAAGGCGCGCAGCCGCCGCAGTCAGAGGAAGCCGTGATATCCCTGCTCGCAGGAGCCGGTTTTGACCAGCCGGTGAGGTTCTTTTCCAGCCTGTTCTGGGGAGCATGGCTGGCCCGACGGCTGCCGGAGACAGCATGAACAACGCGCCGCCGTAATAACAAATAGCGCCCTGCTGACCCCCCGCGCGCCAAAAACCTGCCAGGACCGCGCACCCGGACAGGTTTTGCTACCCGCATAAGATTAGCCATCTGACCGCCGCTGCGCGGCTGAAAGACGGCCCCTTGCGGGCGTTAATATCGCGATGACAGACCCGCCTCATTCATCCAAAGCTCTGCATCTGCCCCGGCGGGAATACGTAGCGGAGCGGCGGGATCGGTCGCTGCCCGCCAAACCGCTTGCGCCACATCGGACGCATGGGTGACCGGGCCGGCGTCTTCCTGCACGCTGTGGATGAACTGCTGCAGCATCGGGGCATAGTCCGCATCGTCCATGCCGCGCACGTGCGGACGGGCATTAGCGCCGAAGCGAGTTTCCGGCGAACGGCCGGGCAAGACGATGTGCGCGCGGACGCCAAAGGGCGCCATCTCCACCGCCAGCGACTCGGTGAAGGCGTTTACCGCCGCCTTGCTTGCCCGATAAATCCCGACGATCGGCAATGGTTTGAGCGTAACCGTCGAGGTGACGTTGATGACCACGCCGGCCCGGCGCTGGCGCATTTGCGGCACGACGGCCTGAACCATTGCCAGCGTGCCAACGGCGTTGGTCTGAAACAGGGCGTGGACGGTTTCCGGCGCCGTAAGCTCAACCGGAGACGGCGCCCCGAAACCGGCATTATTGACCAGAACGTCGATTGGGCCTGCCGCCGCCACGACCCGGGCGATGCTGGCGGGATCGGTGATATCCAGCGCCAGCACCCGCAGTCGTTCAGAGGCCGGGAGCAGACCTTCCGTCGGCGTGCGCATTGTGGCAATCACCTCCCAGCCCCTGGCAAGGAACAGCTTTGCGGTTTGCAGGCCGAAGCCGGACGAGCAGCCGGTAATCAATATCGTAGACATAGGCATCTCCATTAAAAATGAACATCCTTATGGTAGCGACGCCGCGGAGGACTTAATATAGCCTTTAGTCGCCAAAACTTTAGAGATAGTCCTGTTTATGCTCATAGATCCGCTTGCCGATATCGTCACCCTGCTGCAGCCGGCCGCCCGCTTTTCAAAGCTGGTGGAGTGTGCCGGTTCGTGGCGCATTGAGCGTGCGGCGACGGGTGAGCCCTTCTACTGCGCAATACTAGAGGGAAGCTGTCGCATCACCTTCGACGGAAATCAGCGGTTTACTCTGCAGGCCGGCGACTTTGTTCTTGCTCCTGCGATGCGGGATCTGGTCAACGACAGCCTTGATGCGCCGGACGACATGCCCGCCACGCTGCCTGTCCAGGTCGCCGAGGGGCATTTTCACGTTGGGCGCCAAGACGGCCCGGCCGATCTGCGCATGCTGATCGGCCATTGCAGCTTCGGCACGCCCGACGCCGCCCTGCTGGTTTCGCTCCTGCCGGATATCGCTCTGGTGCGCGACCGGCCCCGCCTTGCCACGCTGATACAGCTGATCGGCGAGGAAACCCGTGAACGCCGCGCGGCCCGCGGGCTGGTGCTGGAGCGGCTGCTTGAGGTGCTGCTGCTCGAGGCGTTGCGCTCGGCAACGGAAACGTCATCCGCGCCGGGTTTAAGCCGCGGCCTGGCTGACGAACGCCTCGCCGTCGCGCTGCGCGCGATCCACGCCCGTCCCGAACATCCCTGGAGCGTCGCCGAGCTGGCGAGCGTCGCGGCAATGTCGCGTTCGGCCTTCTTTGCGCGCTTCAATCGTATCGTTGGCCAGCCGCCTATGGCGTATCTGCTGGCCTGGCGGATGGCGCTGGCAAAGCAGCTATTGCAGGATCGAGAGAGCGGAGTCGAGCAGGTTGCGGTACGCGTGGGCTACGGGTCGGCAAGCAGCTTCAGCGCTGCGTTTACCCGCTATGTCGGCATGCCCCCGGCCCGCTACGCACGCGAGCAAACCACGGGCTAAGCCAAAAATGAAAAAAGCCCGCAGTTACGCGGGCTTAAAAGGCATGGCATCGGCGCCGGGCGCCAGAGGCTAAATCATTCCCACTCAATCGTCGCTGGCGGCTTACCGCTGATGTCATACACCACGCGGGAGATACCGTTCACTTCGTTGATGATGCGGTTGGAGACGCGGCCGAGGAAGTCGTACGGCAGGTGCGCCCAGTGGGCGGTCATAAAGTCGATGGTTTCTACCGCACGCAGGGAAACAACCCAGTCGTACTTGCGGCCATCGCCCATCACGCCGACGGAACGAACCGGCAGGAACACGGTAAACGCCTGGCTGACCTTGTTGTAGAGGTCGGCTTTGTGCAGCTCTTCGATGAAGATAGCGTCCGCGCGACGCAGCAGGTCGCAGTACTCTTTCTTCACTTCGCCCAGCACGCGAACGCCGAGGCCCGGACCCGGGAACGGGTGACGGTACAGCATGTCGTACGGCAGGCCCAGCTCGAGACCGATTTTACGCACTTCGTCTTTGAACAGCTCTTTGAGCGGTTCAACGAGGCCCATCTTCATCTCTTTCGGCAGGCCGCCCACGTTGTGGTGAGATTTGATAACGTGCGCTTTACCGGTCGCGGAAGCCGCGGACTCGATCACGTCAGGGTAGATAGTTCCCTGCGCCAGCCACTTCACGTCTTCCAGCTTCAGCGCTTCTTCGTCAAATAGCTCAACGAACACGCGGCCGATAATTTTACGTTTCGCTTCCGGGTCGTTCTCACCGGCCAGCGCGGCAAGGAAACGATCTTCCGCGGAAACGTGGATGATGTTCAGGCCAAAGCGGTCGCCAAACATGTCCATCACCTGCTCGGCTTCGTTCAGGCGCAGCAGGCCGTTATCAACGAACACGCAGGTCAGGTTTTTGCCGATCGCGCGATGCAGCAGCATAGCGGTGACGGAAGAGTCGACGCCGCCGGACAGGCCGAGGATCACCTTATCGTCGCCAACCTGCTGACGGATGCGCTCAATGGCATCATCAATAATCTTAGCCGGCGTCCACAGCGCTTCACACTGGCAGATATCGCGCACGAAGCGGTCCAGCATACGCAGGCCCTGACGGGTGTGGGTCACTTCCGGGTGGAACTGCACGCCGTAGAAGCGTTTTTCTTCGTTAGCCATAATGGCGAACGGACAGGTCTCGGTGCTGGCAACGGTCACGAAGTCAGACGGGATGGCGGTCACTTTATCGCCATGGCTCATCCAGACGTCGAGCAGCGGCTTGCCGTCGGCGCTCAGCGAATCTTCAATCCCGTGGATCAGCGCGCTGTCGGTTTGTACTTCAACCTGCGCGTAGCCGAACTCACGCTCGCTGGAAGCCTCAACGTGGCCGCCGAGCTGCATTGCCATGGTCTGCATGCCGTAGCACACGCCAAATACCGGCACGCCCGCTTCAAAAACGTATTCCGGCGCGCGCGGGCTGTTATCTTCAGTGGTGCTTTCCGGGCCGCCGGAAAGAATGATGCCGCTTGGGTTGAATTCACGGATTTGAGCTTCAGTCACGTCCCAGGCCCACAGTTCGCAGTAAACGCCTAATTCACGTACGCGACGCGCAACCAGCTGGGTGTACTGAGAACCGAAGTCGAGGATAAGAATGCGATGTTTATGAATGTTGTCCGTCATTGACGTTTATTCCAGAGCAGTAGCAATTAAATAAAATCGCCCGGCGCATGGCCGGGCGATGAAAATCAGGAGCCCATGCGGTAGTTCGGGGATTCCTTGGTGATCGTCACGTCGTGAACGTGGCTTTCCTGGATGCCAGCACCGCTGATACGCACGAATTCCGCTTTGGTACGCAGGGTGTCGATGGTACCACAGCCGGTCAGACCCATACAGGAACGCAGGCCGCCCATCTGCTGGTGAATGATCTCTTTCAGGCGGCCTTTGTAGGCTACGCGGCCTTCAATACCTTCCGGTACCAGTTTGTCAGCCGCGTTATCGCTCTGGAAGTAGCGGTCGGAGGAGCCTTTGGACATCGCGCCCAGGGAGCCCATACCGCGATAGGATTTGTATGAACGGCCCTGGTAAAGCTCAATTTCGCCCGGGGACTCTTCGGTACCCGCCAGCATCGAGCCAACCATCACCGCCGCTGCGCCCGCGGCAATCGCTTTCGCGATATCGCCGGAGAAGCGGATACCGCCGTCGGCGATAACCGGGATCCCGGTGCCTTCCAGCGCTTCGACGGCGTCAGAAACGGCGGTAATCTGCGGAACGCCTACGCCGGTAACGATACGCGTGGTGCAGATAGAGCCAGGACCAATCCCGACCTTCACCGCGCTCACGCCGGCTTCAGCCAGCGCACGCGCGCCGGCACCGGTCGCCACGTTGCCGCCGATGATTTGCAGGTTCGGATATTTTGCCCGCGTTTCGCGAATACGCTGCAGAACGCCTTCAGAATGGCCGTGGGAGGAGTCGATCAGCAGAACGTCAACGCCTGCGGCAACCAGCGCATCAACGCGATCTTCGTTACCGGCGCCGGCGCCAACCGCCGCGCCTACGCGCAGACGACCGTGCTCATCTTTACAGGCGTTCGGTTTACGTTCTGCTTTCTGGAAATCTTTAACGGTAATCATGCCGATCAGGTGGAAGCTCTCGTCCACTACCAGCGCTTTCTCAACGCGCTTCTCGTGCATTTTAGCAAACACGACTTCACGGGTTTCGCCTTCACGCACGGTCACCAGACGCTCTTTCGGCGTCATATAAACGCTAACGGCCTGGTTCATGTCGGTAACGAAGCGCACGTCACGACCGGTGATGATCCCGACCAGCTCGTTATCTTCGGTAACCACCGGATAGCCGGCGAAACCGTTACGCGCGGTCAGCTCTTTCACTTCGCGAAGGGTGGTGGTTGGCAGTACGGTCTGCGGGTCAGACACCACGCCGGACTCATGTTTCTTCACGCGGCGAACTTCTTCCGCCTGGCGCTCGATGGACATGTTTTTATGAATAAAGCCGATGCCGCCTTCCTGTGCGAGGGCAATTGCCAGACGCGCTTCCGTCACGGTATCCATAGCCGCAGAGAGCATAGGAATATTCAGACGAATTGTTTTCGTCAGCTGAGTGCTGAGATCGGCGGTATTCGGCAGAACGGTAGAATGAGCGGGAACGAGGAGAACGTCGTCAAACGTCAGAGCTTCTTTAGCGATACGTAGCATGGGCAATATCTCGACCAGGGTGGATAAATATTGCCGTGGCATTATACAGAGCGTAACCGATTGCATCTACCCTTTTTTGCAAATAATACTTGCGATCGCCTCCCAGCAGGTTACTATCGACTGATTAACCTGCTGATTTAAAATTTGATCTTGCTCACATGTTACCATCTCAATCCCCCGCAATTTTTACGGTCAGCCGCCTAAACCAGACGGTTCGCCTGCTGCTGGAACAGGAAATGGGCCAGGTCTGGATCAGCGGCGAGATCTCTAATTTCAGCCAGCCCTCTTCCGGCCACTGGTACTTCACCTTAAAAGACGATAACGCCCAGGTGCGCTGTGCGATGTTCCGCAACAGCAACCGCCGCGTCACCTTCCGCCCGCAGCACGGGCAGCAGGTGCTGGTACGCGCCAATATCACGCTCTACGAGCCGCGCGGCGACTATCAGATCATCGTCGAAAGCATGCAGCCCGCCGGTGAAGGGCTGCTGCAGCAGAAGTACGAACAGCTGAAAGCGCAGCTGGCGGCAGAAGGTCTGTTCGACCAGCAGCACAAGCAGCCGCTCCCCTCCCCGGCCCACTGCGTGGGGGTGATTACCTCCAAAACGGGCGCCGCGCTGCACGATATTTTGCAGGTCCTCAAACGCCGCGATCCCTCTCTGCCGGTTATCGTTTATCCAACGACGGTGCAGGGTGACGACGCGCCGGGGCAGATCGTTCGCGCCATCGCGTTAGCCAACCAGCGCCAGGAGTGTGACGTGCTGATCGTCGGCCGCGGCGGCGGTTCGCTGGAAGATTTATGGAGCTTTAACGATGAGCGGGTGGCGCGGGCAATTTTTGCCAGCCGCATTCCGGTTGTTAGCGCCGTCGGCCATGAAACCGACGTGACGATTGCCGATTTTGTCGCCGACCTGCGGGCGCCTACGCCCTCTGCGGCGGCCGAGATCGTCAGCCGTAACCAGCAGGAGCTGCTGCGTCAGCTGCAGTCAGGGCAGCAGCGTCTGGAAATGGCGATGGACTATTTCCTCGCTAACCGCCATCGCCGGTTTACCCAGCTTTTCCACCGCCTGCAGCAGCAGCATCCGCAGCTGCGCCTGGTGCGTCAGCAGACGACGCTTGAGCGGCTGCGCCAGCGGATGCGTCTGGCGCTTGATACGCAGATGAAGCGCGCCGATCAGCGCCAGCAGCGCGCCCTTCAGCGCCTGAACGCGCACAATCCACAGCCGCGTATTCATCGCGGCCAGTCGCGTATCCAGCAGCTGGAATATCGTCTCGCCGAGAGCATCCGCGCGCGCCTGAGCGAACAGCGCGAGCGTTTCGGCAATACGGTAACCCATCTCGAAGCCGTCAGCCCGCTGGCGACCCTCGCCCGCGGCTATAGCGTCACCTCCGCCAGCGACGGCAGCGTCCTGAAGCAAACGAAGCAGGTGAAGGCGGGCGATCTGCTAACCACCCGCTTAAACGACGGCTGGGTTGAAAGCGAAGTGAAGGCGATCACGCCGGTCAAAAAAGCCCGCGCGAAGAAGAAATAGCTACGCCTGGTCAGGCAGCACGAACTCAACGCGCTTCTTCGAAATCAACCCATGCCCGTGCTGGCAAAAATAATCGATCGCCCCGCAGGCTTTTAAGACCTCCAGCGGCCGGTGGCAATCGGGACAACGTGCTTCTACGGCAAAGTCTTGTTCACAGCGGCCGCAGTGCGCGCGGCCACCCTGCAGCTCCAGCGGCGTGTGGCAAAGGGGGCAGGCAAGTTCCATGGTGATTCCTTACGCAGTTTTCGTCTGACTAGTTTACCACGACCGCCGTTCAATGCGGCCCGCGTATTTGCTGCTGAAGCTGCAGCAGCAGAGCCACCTCGTCGATGCGCCGCCGGGTCAGCCGCGCGACCTCATCGGGAGCGCGCACAAACAGGCTGTCCGCGCCGAGAATATGTTCCCCCAGGCAGTGCTCGTAGATCGCACCGGCCCGCCGCCAGCGCTGCACCTGTTCGCCGGCAACGAGCTCAACCACCTCGCTATTCTCACGGCGGTCAAGATTGATCGTCCGCCCGTCGCGCAGCGCTATCCGCATGCCCTTCTGCCCTCCCGCAGGACCGGCATACTTGTTGAGCCAGATATTAAGCGGGATCCCGCTCAGCTCCCCCTGCAGATGTGCCTCCCCTTCCGCGGTTTGCGTATCGCCGGGGGCAATCGCCTGGCCCAGACGATCCTTCGCCTGCCGAACCCGAAGGTGGATTCGGTCGTCGTCGCCGCAGGAGCGGATCGTTTCCCGCAGCATCGCCAGCACGTGGGTGCCAATATCAAGGATCACCCCGTCGGGATGCCGCAGCCGGCGCGTATCCGGCCTGCCGGTAGCAAAATTCAGCGCCACCGGGTCGCCCCGCTCGTCAAACCCGCTGGGCTCCTGGAGAAAACCGTCAATACGCACAATATCCTGCGGCGAGGAGAGCAGCGGGCCGCAGGCCTGTACGCCGTTCTCCGGCTGCCAGCGGGCATCGAGCTGGCCCAGCGCCAGCTTCAGCGCACCGTCGCGCGCCATCCAGTGGTCCAGCGCCAGCACCCGGCGGGCGTTTTCCGGTGCGCGCAGCAGCGCGCGTAGATGCGCAATTTGTGGCAGAGTCGCGACGATCGGCTTTTCCACCACGATTCGCGGGCAGGAGGAGGCGAGCGCCGCTTCCAGCACCGGAAGATGCTGCAACGACGCGGTGGTAATAAACAGGATGTCCAGCGGCTTTGCCAGCAGCGCGGCCAGCGAGCCGCAGCGGCTGACGCCCTCCGGCATCCGCTGAGGATCGCTATCAAAACCCCAGCACGCCGCCAGCGGTATCGCCAGATTTTTCAGCGCCGGCAGCCAGGCCGTCTCCACCACCGCGCCCAGCCCAATAAATCCTGCCTGCATCGTTCCCCACTCCCGTTAGCACAAAATAATCCGCTGAAATAATACGGGAATTATGGCGGAACGCCGGGTAGATTGCGCGGCGGATGCTGCGCTCTGCGGCAATAAAAAACCCGCCAGCGGCGGGTTTATCTCTTACTTTCCTTTCTTGATGTGCTTAATCAAGCGTTTACGCTTACGCATCTGGTTCGGCGTCAGGGTATTGCGTTTGTTGGCAAACGGGTTCTCGCCCTCTTTGAACTGGATACGGATCGGCGTACCCATAACTTCCAGCGATTTGCGGAAGTAGTTCATCAGATAGCGTTTGTAGGAATCCGGCAGGTCTTTGACCTGGTTGCCGTGGATCACCACGATCGGCGGGTTGTAACCACCGGCGTGGGCATATTTCAGCTTCACGCGACGGCCGCGTACCAGCGGCGGCTGATGGTCTTCCGCAGCCATGGTCATAATGCGGGTCAGCATCGCCGTGCTCACGCGACGGGTGGCGCTGTCATAGGCTTCGCGTACCGATTCAAACAGGTTGCCGACGCCGCTGCCGTGCAGGGCAGAGATAAAGTGCACGCGGGCGAAATCGATAAAGCCCAGACGGAAGTCGAGGGTCTCTTTCACCTGCTCTCTGACTTCCTGGCTCAGGCCGTCCCACTTGTTGACGACGATCACCAGCGAGCGGCCGCTGTTGAGGATAAAGCCCAGCAGGGAGAGATCCTGATCGGAAATACCTTCTCGCGCATCGATAACCAGCAGCACCACGTTGGCGTCTTCAATCGCCTGCAGGGTTTTAATAACCGAGAACTTTTCTACGACATCGGTAATTTTACCGCGCTTACGTACGCCCGCGGTATCAATCAGGACGTATTCGCGCTCATCGCGCTGCATCGGAATGTAAATGCTGTCGCGGGTGGTGCCCGGCATGTCGTAGACCACGACGCGATCTTCACCGAGAATACGGTTGGTCAGCGTTGACTTACCGACGTTCGGACGACCGACGATGGCCAGCTTAATCGGCAGATCCTGCGGATTAAAGTCATCCTCCGGCTCTTCCGGCAATTCGCCGTTCTGCTCGGCTTCAAACTGCGCCCAGTAGGCAGCGTCTTCGTCAACTTCTTCCGACGGGTCGATCTCTTCTGCCCACGGCAGCAGCACGTGCTCCAGCAGGCTGGTCACGCCGCGACCGTGCGATGCGGCGATCGGGTGGATATCACCGAGGCCCAGCGTCCAGAAGTCAGCAATGGCCTGATCGGCATCGATGCCGTCGGTTTTGTTCGCCACCAGGAAGGTTGGCTTCTCACGAGAACGGAGGTGCTTGGCGATCGCCGTATCCGCAGGCATCAGGCCGGCGCGCGCATCAACCATAAACAGCACCACGTCAGCTTCTTCAATCGCCATCAGCGATTGTTCAGCCATGCGTGTTTCAACGCCATCTTCCGTGCCATCGATACCGCCGGTATCGATACAGATAAATTCACGTCCTTCTACTTCAGCACGACCGTACTTACGGTCACGAGTCAGCCCCGGAAAATCCGCGACCAGCGCATCACGAGTGCGAGTCAAGCGGTTGAAGAGCGTGGATTTTCCAACGTTAGGGCGCCCGACAAGCGCGACCACAGGTATCATGTTAAATGCCTCATACAAATTACTATGCAACGTCGTTTTTCAAGACGCTTTTAAAAACAGGAAAACGGCCCCTGTATACCAGGGGCCGTTTCTCAATCCTGACTACCGCGCAACTTAACGCGTAATCGAGTACAGCGTACCGTCCGTTGCCTGGATTAGCAGGCGACCGTCAGCCACGATGGGGTCAGTGCGGAAGCCGGAGCTGTCAACCTTCTGCTGAGCCACAAAGTGCCCATCTTCCGGGTTTACCCAGTGCATATAGCCTTCGCTATCGCCGACGACCAGATTACCATTATACAACACCGGAGCGGTCAGCAGACGATGCAGTAAATCGCTTTGCGTCCACAGCGTCACGCCGCCTTCGGTGGTCAACGCCAGCAGGCGATCGTTCTGATCGACCAGGTAGATACGGTTGCCGTCAACGATAAAGTCGTTCACCGAGCCCAGCTCGCGTTTCCACATGATCTGGCCGCTGCGCAGATCCAGCGCGGTCAGGTTGCCGTTGTAAGCGAGCGTATACACCACGCCGTTGACGATAACCGGAGTGGTATCAACGTCGTTCAGGCGATCGATTTCAGTCGGGCCAGTGGCCTGAGAGATGCGCTGCTGCCAGATGATCTGACCCTGCTGCATCAATACCGCGCTAACGCGACCGTTATCGCCGCCAACAATGGCCGCGCCATAGGCGGTCGCCGGTGCGGATTCACCGCGCAGAGAAAGCGCCGGCATATCCAGGTTGACGGTCCACTTCACCGCGCCGTCGGCTTCGTTCAGCGCCTGCAGCTGGCCGTTGCTGGTGTGAACCAGCACCATGCCGTCGCTGACGACCGGACGAGAAATCGCTTCACCGGCCACGCGGGTCTGCCATGCCACAGTACCATCGCTGGTATTCAGGGCAAACAGCTGCGCTTTTTCACTGCCGATATAGACGTGACCACCGGAGACGGTGACGCCGCCGGAGAGCAGCGCCGGCGTGCGGGAGAACCAGCCGTCTTTCTCGGCCAGGTTCACCGACCACACCTCTTTCCCGTCGTCAGCGCCCAGCGCTTTAACGGTGCCTTTACGGTCGGCCGCGTAGACCACGCCGTCGGCAAAGGCCGGATGGAGGTTAGAGTAAAATTCGCCGATACCATCGCCAACTGAGGTGCTCCAGGACGTGGACGGCGTAAACTGATTTTCCACCGTCGGCAGTGGCGACATTTTCACCACATCTTCTTCGCTGTTAAACAACGAACAACCGCTTAATAAGGTAACGGAAAGCAGCCCTGGCAAAAGTAATTTACGCAATTGCATCGAGTCCCTCTCAGATGGACAAATTATTTATTTTCATACGCATCATTTCGCTGAGCGCCGGTGAAGCATCGCTTTTCACGCCCGCTTCCCACGCCGCGCGAGCGCCCTGCTTGTCGCCTTTATCCAGCAGAATCTCACCGCGAAGATCGGCAACAATCGCGGTCCAGCCTTCGCCTTTGATCCCCTCAAGGGTCTTCAGCGCCGCATCAGGATTTTTCAGCTGCAGCTGCACGCGAGCAAGACGCATGTTGATAACCGACTTCAGATTATCATCCGGGGCGGCGGCTAATCCCTGCTGGAGCTGCTTTTCAGCGCTCTGCAGATCGTTTTTCTCAACAAAGCGCTGCGCCAGCTCCAGGGAGGCAAACGCACCGTAGGCGTTTTTGCTGTCAGCGGCGAACTTCTGCGCCGAATTCAGCGCTTCAGGCTTGTCCGATTTAAGCGCGGAAATGGCATTCTCATAGGCTAAAGAGGAGTCTCTGGCCGTATCCTGCTGATGAGAGCTCCAGTAGCGCCAGCCAACCAGCGCTCCAATCCCTAAAATCACCCCAACGGCCAGCGCTTTGCCATTTTCGGCAAAGAAACGCTTTAGCGCATCGACCTGATCGTTTTCGTTGTTATACGTTTCCACGCAGTCCTTCTCCTGACTAATGATTCCCGGGAGATTAACCCAGAAGTGTGCGCAAATGCGCGGCAACGCTATCCTGCGTTACGGTAGTTTGCTCACCTGAGCGTAAATCCTTCACTACCACGTTTCCGTCAGCAATTTCTGATTCACCAACCACCAGAGCAATGCGAGCGCCCCACTTATCAGCACGGCCGAACTGTTTCTTAAAGTTGCCGCCGCCGTGGTTGGTCATCAGCTTAACGCCGGGCAGCTCATCGCGAACCCGCTCAGCCAGACGCATTGCTGCGGACTGGGTATCGGTTCCGGAGGCTACCAGGTATATATCGACAACAGGATCGGCTTTAAATTCCGGATTAACGGCCTGGACCAGTAAAACAAGACGTTCCAGCCCCATCGCAAAGCCGACTCCCGGCGTTGCGCGCCCGCCCAGCTGCTCGACCAGACCGTCATAGCGGCCGCCTGCGCAGACGGTTCCCTGCGAGCCGAGGCTGGTGGTTACCCACTCAAACACGGTGCGGTTATAGTAATCGAGCCCGCGCACCAGGCGCTGATTAACGGTATAGGCGATGCCCGCGTCGTCTAACAGCGCGCACAGGCCGGCAAAGTGCTGTTTGGACTCTTCATCCAGGTAGTCGCCCAGCGCCGGTGCATCGTTCAGCAGCGCCTGCACTTCCGGATTCTTCGAGTCCAGAACGCGCAGCGGGTTGGTGTACATGCGGCGTTTGCAGTCTTCGTCGAGCTTATCTTTAAACTGCTCAAGATAGGCGACCAGCGCATCGCGATAGCTGGCGCGCGCTTCCAGCGAACCGATGGAGTTAAGCTCCAGCGCGACGTGCTCAGAGATACCCAGCTCACGCCACCAGCGGGCGGTAAGCATAATCAGCTCGGCGTCGATGTCCGGTCCCTGCAGACCAAAGACTTCAACCCCCATCTGATGGAACTGGCGATAGCGGCCTTTCTGCGGACGCTCATGGCGGAACATCGGCCCGACGTACCACAGACGCTGTTCTTGATTGTACAGAAGACCATGCTCGATGCCGGCACGAACGCAGCCCGCAGTCCCTTCCGGACGCAGCGTCAGGCTATCGCCATTGCGGTCCTCAAAGGTGTACATCTCTTTTTCAACCACGTCGGTCACTTCGCCGATCGCGCGCTTGAATAACGGGGTCTGCTCTACAATCGGCAACCGAATTTCGCTGTAACCGTAGCTGCCGAGCACCTGTTTCAGTGAGCCTTCAATGCGCTGCCAGAGAGCGGTCTCGCCCGGCAGATAATCGTTCATGCCACGGATGGCTTGAATGTTCTTTGCCACGTTTATTCTCTTTATATATATACAAAAATGAACCCCGGCGCGTTGCGCCCGCGGGTCCAATCATACACGGGAAGTCTTACGCTGCCCCGGATTATTTCTCTTCGACCTGCTGGACGTCAATACGGCGCGCTTCATCAAGCATCGAGGCTTTCGCACGGATACGCGCTTCCAGCTGATCGATCATATCGTCGTTATCCAGCCGGTCTTTACGCACGCCGTCTTCGTACAGGCCGCTCTTTTTATTGCCGCCGGTGACGCCGAGCGTCGAAACCAGCGCTTCGCCTGGGCCATTCACCACGCAGCCAATGATCGAAATATCCATCGGGGTAATGATATCTTCCAGCCGCTGCTCCAGCGCGTTGACGGTGCCGATCACGTCAAACTCCTGACGCGAACAGGTCGGGCAGGCGATGAAGTTAATCCCGCGGGCGCGAATGCGCAGAGACTTCAGGATATCGAACCCAACCTTGATCTCTTCAAGCGGATCCGCCGCCAGCGAAACGCGCAGCGTGTCGCCGATCCCTTCGTTAAGCAGCAGGCCGAGGCCGATCGCCGATTTTACCGCGCCGCTACGGGCGCCGCCGGCTTCGGTAATCCCAAGATGCAGAGGCTGATCGATCTGTTTCGCCAGCAAACGATAGGACTCCACCGCGAGGAACACATCCGACGCCTTTACGCTGACCTTGAACTGATCGAAGTTCAGACGATCGAGATGATCGACGTGGCGCATGGCTGATTCCAGCAGCGCCTGCGGCGTTGGCTCGCCGTACTTTTCCTGCAGATCTTTTTCCAGCGACCCGGCGTTAACGCCGATGCGGATAGGAATATTTTTATCACGGGCGCAGTCAACAACCATGCGAATGCGCTCTTCGTTGCCGATATTTCCCGGGTTGATACGCAGACAATCCACCCCGTACTCCGCCACTTTCAGGGCGATACGGTAGTCAAAGTGGATATCGGCGACCAGCGGTACGTTGACCTGCTGTTTGATGAGCCTGAACGCTTCCGCCGCATCCATCGTCGGTACGGAGACGCGGACGATATCCGCGCCAACGCGCTCAAGGGCTTTGATTTGATTTACGGTCGCGGCCACATCGGTGGTGCGCGTATTGGTCATCGACTGGACGGCGATGGGGGCGCCATCGCCAATCGGCACATTCCCAACGTAAATTCGTTTCGATTTTCTACGTTGAATCGGAGCCTGGTTATGCATGAAAAATCTCCCGCGTTACCCGTCTGTTACTGCGCCGGTGAAGTTTCGGCATTAAGGGTCAGACGCGCAACCTGGTTAGTTCTGATAAAACGACTCAAATCGACTGGTTTACCCAGATACTGAATCTGTACCGCAGCCGGCGCACCGATTTTCAGCTTATAAGGTGCCTGGCCGCTT
This sequence comes from Klebsiella terrigena, assembly GCF_006539725.1. GTDB lineage: Bacteria > Pseudomonadota > Gammaproteobacteria > Enterobacterales > Enterobacteriaceae > Klebsiella > Klebsiella terrigena. The sequence continues at coordinate 80,172 of NZ_BJNO01000012.1, forward strand.
AAGTTCAGGTTACCGCCCTTACGTTGCAAACCGCTGAACAGCTTTTTACCGGTTGCATCGCTAACTTCCAGCCAGCAGTCGGCAGAGAAGTTCAGGACCAGATCCTGAGCCGCAGCGGCTGCGGTCACGTTCGCCTGATCGGTTGGCAGCGGAGAGGCCGGAACCGCAGCGCCAGCTGCGGTATCGACCTGCGCCTGAGACGGAGCAACGACGGCGTTATTATTCGCCGCGGTCGCCGCCGGCGCCGCCGGGGCAGGAGCCGGCGCGGCTGAGGTATCCACAGGCGCGCTGTTCGCTACGTCCGGCGCCGTGTTATCGGCACCGTTATCTAAGGGAATGCTCTGGCTGCCGCTGTCGCCCGCATTCAGCTCAGCGGTTGACTGGTCGGCCATTGTGGAAATCTCTTCCTGCTGCGCCTTATGGTCTTGCCACCACCAGGCGCCGCTCAGGCCAATCACCACAAACAGCACCAGCCAGGTGAAGCTCATCAGCCAGCCGTCGCGCTTTTTACGGCGTTTGCCCAGAGAAAAGCTCTGCATCGGCGCAACTTTCGCCGCGCGAATAGGCGCCTGTTTTGCCATCATCGGCAGCAGCTCTTCTTCCGGAATACGCACCAGACGTGCATAGGAGCGGATGTAGCCGCGCAGGAAGGTTGAAGCGAGGTCGGCTGGCGCCTTGTCGTCTTCGATATCACGAACCGTGGAAACCTTCAGGCATAAGCGCTCAGCCACCGCTTGCTGGCTGAGTCCGAGTTGTTCGCGGGCGTTGCGCAGACGCGTGCCCGTAGTATTTGCTTCTTGATGATCTTGAGTGGCTTCAGTATTCATTCGACAACTACTGGTACGTGAAATTTAAAGTTCAGCGCCGGTAAACCCCGCGCCGCGAAACATCTGCAAAGCGTCAAACAAACAGTATAAGTCCGTATGGCGAACTATCACAGATACTTATCAATATTGAATGCTAAGCGGTTGTTGTGCCGCTACATACTGCCTCAAAGTCGACAAAAACGCACCGTAATTATTGGCCGAATCAGCCTGGTTCGCCTGCCGGGGAAACATAATTGTGCAGCGCGCGTGAAATATTGCGCGCTGCGCATTTGTCAGATCGCTTTCACGTCAATCGTTTCGCCCTGCATACGCTTGCGCAGCGTACGTTTGGTACGGTCGATAACATCACCGGCAAGCTGTCCGCAGGCGGCGTCGATATCGTCACCGCGCGTTTTACGCACGATGGTCGTGAAGCCATAATCCATCAGCACCTTGGAGAAACGGTCGATGCGGCTGTTGGAGCTGCGGCCATACGGCGCGCCCGGGAACGGGTTCCATGGGATCAGGTTGATCTTGCACGGCGTATCCTTCAGCAGCTCTGCCAGCTCGTGCGCATGCTCGGTACCGTCGTTGACGTGATCGAGCATCACGTATTCGATGGTCACCCGGCCCTGGTTGGCGTTGGACTTGGAAATATAGCCGCGCACCGAGTTCAGGAAAGTCTCGATGTTGTACTTTTTGTTGATCGGCACGATCTCATCGCGAATCGTATCGTTCGGCGCATGCAGAGAGATGGCCAGCGCGACGTCTATCATATCGCCGAGCTTATCCAGCGCCGGGACTACGCCGGAAGTGGAGAGCGTCACGCGACGCTTGGAGAGACCAAAACCAAAGTCGTCGAGCATGATTTCCATCGCCGGCACGACGTTGGTCAGGTTCAGCAGCGGCTCGCCCATCCCCATCATCACCACGTTGGTGATCGGACGCTGGCCGGTAATTTTTGCCGCACCGACGATTTTCGCCGCGCGCCAAACCTGGCCGATAATTTCAGAGACCCGCAGGTTGCGGTTAAAGCCCTGCTGCGCCGTTGAACAGAATTTACACTCTAACGCACAGCCAACCTGAGACGAAACGCACAGAGTCGCGCGATCCTCTTCCGGGATATAGACCGTTTCAACGCGCTGATCGCCGACGGCAATCGCCCATTTGATGGTGCCATCGCTGGAGCGCTGCTCCTCGACCACTTCCGGCGCGCGAATTTCCGCGACTTCCTTCAGCTTATTGCGCAGGACCTTGTTGATATCGGTCATATCATCAAAGTCATCGCTGCAGTAGTGATACATCCATTTCATCACCTGATCGGCGCGGAAGGGCTTCTCGCCCATGTTTTTGAAAAACTCGCGCAGCTGCTGACGATTCAGATCCAGCAGGTTAATTTTGGCATCTTTGTTCGGCACCGTCAGAGCGGCGTTATCAGGCGTGACAATATGTTCAGACATAATCTATTCCGGCCTCGTTGTTACACGTTATGGCCCCAGGTGGGTTGAAAAAAAGAAGCGCCCCAATGAACGAGTGCTCGTCCAGGGGCGCTGCATTGTACAAAGTCTGGTGTATCAATACCACGTTTGCACGCGGCAATGATGAAAAAATCTGTTGCTGCGCACTCAATCCTCTATGGCTTTTCGATTGTCGCAAGGCGGCAAGCAAGTAAATCCCCGGGAGCATAGATAGCTATGTGACCGGGGTGAACGCGCGCAGCCAACGCCGCGACGGTCGAAAAGACGACGAGGATTAGCGGGTGCGCGGGCAAACCTCGCCTTCGGCGAAGAAGAACGCGATTTCGCGGGCAGCAGATTCAACGGAGTCGGAACCGTGGGTGCCGTTCTCGGTGAAGCTGTCAGCGTAGTCTGCACGCAGGGTGCCGGCCAGCGCGTTGTCCGGGTTAGTTGCGCCCAGCAGGTCACGGTGACGCTGCACGGCATTTTCGCTTTCCAGAACGGAGACCACGATCGGGCCGGAAGTCATGAACTCAACCAGACCGTCAAAGAACGGGCGACCTTCGTGCTCAGCGTAGAAACCGCGAGCTTGCTCAACGGTCAGGTGCAGCATTTTGGTGCCAACGATTTTGAACCCTGCAGCTTCGAAGCGAGAAAAGATGCCGCCAATAACGTTTTTTGCCACCGCGTTTGGTTTAATGATGGAAAAAGTACGTTCAATAGCCATGATTACCTCTAATAAAATTTTATGTTGTTGGGCATACGATCGTATGGCCTGGCGCGCATTATAATGAGCAACTCAGGCGCTGCCTATGGATGAAGGTAACATTTTGTTAAAATAAGACGAGCTTTAGCAACACAAAAAGCAGGGCCTTGCCGCCCCGACTTTATTGCAGAGTGAAATTCGCCGCCGCAATCTGTCCCGCCTCATCCATCACCACCAGCTGATAGCTATCCAGCCGCTCCAGGGTCAGGCTCGCGCCGGCCCCCGCCGCCTCCAGCGGTTCGCCGTTGAGAAACCACCAGCGTCGCCCTTCGCCGCCGGTGGTCTGCAGCGGCACCACCACCCGCGCCGCGCCGGGTAAACGTTTAATGACCGCGCCATCGCGGATGCCGGAAAGCACCAGCGGCGCGGCATCGGCGGCCTGCGGCGGCGGACACTCTGCCGATGCCGGCCCCAGCCTCGCCCGACGGCGTTCGTTTGCCGGCAGCCATGGCTCCAGCGGCAGCGGCCAGACGTCGACGTTTTTCTCCATCGCGCCCGGGCAATCGGCCGCCACCCGCAGTCCTTGCTTATCTACCCATACAGGAAAACGAATGCCGCGCACGCCCTCCTGACCCGGCAAGAGCAGCGTCGGCGGCTGGCTATCGTCGAGCAGCCAGGTAGCCAGCCGACGGCGGCAGTTGGCGTCTCCCGCCGGCAGGCTCTGCCCGCCGGGCCAGCAGATGGTCGCCGCCCTCACCGACGGCGGGCGCGGATCGGCGGGCAGCCCGTCGCGGCCGGTCGTTGGCCGCGCCAGCAGCATATTGTTGACCTGATTGAGCAGCGGTACCGCGCTGGCGAAGCCAAACTGCCCGACCACCGGCGTACCGTCAGGCCGCCCGGTCCAGATCCCGATAAGATAGCGGGCGTTAACGCCAATCGCCCAGGCGTCGCGATAGCCGTAGCTGGTGCCGGTTTTCCACGCCAGCGGCACCACCTGAACCAGCGAGTCGTCGGGCACCGGCTGGGATTCACCGGCCAGAATTCGCCTCACTATCCACGCCGCCCCCGGCGACAGCAGCGGCCGCTCCACCAGCGGGGCTTCCGGCGTCATCCGCAGCCGCCCCGCCCTGCCGTGACGGGCAAACGCGCTATACGCCGCCACGATATCCGCCAGCCGGGCGCCGGCGCCGCCCAGGATCAGCGACAGGTTGGGCTCGGCGCCCGCCGGCAGCATCAGCGGCAGGCCGGCGTTGCGCAGCGTGGCGGCAAACCGTTTTGGCCCGTAGGCTTCCAGCACCTGCACGGCCGGCAGGTTCAGAGAACGCACCAGCGCGTCGCTGGCGCTGACCGGGCCGTGAAAGCCGCTGTCGAAGTTACCGGGCCGGTAATCGCTAAACCGTCGCGGGACGTCCTGCAGTAAAGAGGCAGGATGGATCAGCCCCTCGTCCAGCGCCATGCCGTAGACAAACGGCTTCAGTACGGAGCCCGGAGAGCGGATCGCCGATACCATATCGATGTGCCCGAAACGGCTGTCGTCGCTAATATCCGCCGAGCCGACCCAGCCCCGCACGCGCATATCGGTATGATCGACGACGACAATCGCCAGCGAGCTGCGCGGCGGCAGGCGTGATTTCCAGTTGAGGGCTAAATCCTCCAGCTGGCGCTGCAGCCCGGCATCAAGGGTCGTCACCACCTTATCTTCGCGGCTGCTGGCCAGCATCCGCCGGGAAAACAGCGGCGCCAGCTGCGGCATCTGGCGGGGGAACAGCCATACCGGCTCTTCCGTCGCCTCGCGCACCGTCTTCTCCGACCACACGCCCTGGGTTTGCATGCGCGCCAGCACCTTATCGCGCGCCGCCTGGGCCCGCTGCGGCCAGCGGTCAGGACGCAGGCGGCTCGGCGCCTGCGGCAGCACCGCCAGCAGGGCCGCTTCGCCGTAGCTGAGCCGGGCCGGCGGTTTCCCGAGATACGCCCAGCTGGCCGCGCCGATCCCCTGCAGCGTGCCGCCGAACGGGGCACGATTGAGGTACAGGGTCAGGATCTCGCTTTTCGACAGATGCCACTCCAGCTGCAGCGCGCGCCACAGCTGGCGCAGCTTGCCGCCGAAGGTTCGGGGATGAGGGTCGAGCAGCCGCGCAACCTGCATGGTCAGCGTGCTGCCGCCTGAGATGACGCGCCCGGAAGTGAGGTCCTGCCAGGCCGCGCGGGCAATGGCCAGCGGATTTACGCCGGGGTGATCCCAGAACCAGCGGTCTTCATACTGGATCAGGGCCTGAAGATAGCGCGGCGACACGTCATCGAGGGTCACCGGATAGCGCCAGACGCCCTGCTTATCGGCAAAGCGCCATAGCGGCGTACCGTCCTGCGCCACCACCACCCGGGCCGGAGCCACCTCGTGCAGCGGCAGGGGCCACAGGCGATCCGCCGCCAGCAGCGCCAGCCACAGCAGAAAGGGCGTCGCCGCCAGCCATCGCCAGCGGCGCCTTATCTTTACCAACCGCCGCATTTACGGGGTAACGTTCAGCGGGCCGCTGGCCGTGCCGGTTGCCCGCCACTGCGGAACGTACATCGACTCCACCTGCGGCTGCGGCACCTGATAGGTGCCAGGCGTTACCGCCCGCGCCAGGTAGACCAGCGTCACCGGCTGCCCTTCGTTTACCGCTACCGCAGCAACAAAGCGATCGTCGCGGAATTCGATGTGCTGAATATCCGCCTGCTGCATCTGATTGAGCAGGTTCTGCACCGCCTCACCGTTCTCCTGCAGGCTGGCGCTGCTGTTTGCCAGGTTCTGGTTTTCCAGCTCAAGCCCCGCCGGCAGCAGATCGACGACCAGCGCATCCGGCACGTTGCGCGTCGCGGTAATTTCCAGCTTCACCAGCACCAGCTCGCCGCTGCGCAGCGAGGTCAGCGATTTTTGCTGGCCGCGGGTGTCGAAGACGTGCCGTTCAATACCCAGCACGTTGCCCGCAGGCTGCGGGGCGCTAAGCGGATAGCCGCTGCTGTCAAGACGCAGCCAGAGCGGCTGGCTGCCGGTATTGCTAACCTGCAGCGCCGCCAGCTGGTCGCCGGTCAGGTTACGGGTCTGCGCTTTATCCGCCGCCAGCGGCTGCGCCTGCAGCGAGGTTTGCGCCTGCCAGCTGCCGGGAAGATCCTGCAGCGTGCGGCCGGCAAGGAACAGGGCGTTGGTCTCCTGAGTAGAGAGCCAGCGCTGGCCGTAGGCCTCGTCAGCCAGGCTGCTCAGCAGCGCGTTTTGCGCCTCCGGCAGCAGCTTATTCTCCTCCAGCAGGGCCAGCTTCAGGGCATCATCACGCAGCGCGCTGCCGTAGTCCCCCAGCCAGCGATCCCGGTCCTGACGCGGCGTGGTCATCGCCAGCTTCAGCGCCTGCTCGCCGCGCGGCGCGTCGCCCATCGCCTTCAGCGCAATGCCAAGCTGCAGCAGCGGCAGGCCGGAACGCGCCTGCTCGTGGCGGGTCCAGATTTCACGCAGCGCACCAAGCGGCGCCTTTTGCTGACGAGCCAGTACCAGAGCGGCGTAGGCCTGGGCGGCAAAGCGGCTGGCCGGCGCGTCGTCGCTGTAGCGAACGGTCATCAGCCCCGGTTCCTGCAGATAGCGCAGCAGGCGCTGGTTGCCGTTATTGATGGCGTTGGTCGGCACGCTGTAGCCCTGCTCGCCCGCCCGCACCAGAAAGTCCATGGCGTAGGCGGTGAGCCAGTACTCCTCGGGGCCGTTTTTATCCCATAGCGCAAAGCCGCCGTCGTCGCGCTGCATTTGCAGCAGGCGCGCGATGCCGATATCCACCGCCGCGCGGCGTTTTTCATCGCTGTCGCCGGTAATGCCCAGCGTTTTTAGCTGCGCCGCGCTGGTGTAGAGCGACGGGAACAGTCCGCTGGCGGTCTGCTCCAGGCAGCCGTAAGGATAGGCCTTCAGGTCGCGAATATAGCGCGCCAGATTGAGCGGCGGCTTGCCGCTGAACACCAGCTGCCCCTGCAGGGTCGCCGGCGAGAAGCCGAGGGTTTGCTCCGGCGGCACCTGCCAGCTTTCGCCAGGCTGCAGCACCGCGCCAGCGTTAACCGTCCGCGCCGGGAAGGCCGGACGGACGCCAATTTTCCACTGCTTTTGCATCGGGGCGAAGGTCTCACCCGGCAGATTCAGGCCGCTGATGGTCGCACTGAGCTGACCGTCGCCAAACCCCTCTTTGGCGCTCACCGGCACAAACAGGGTGCGACGTGCGCCCGGCGCCAGCTGAACCGGCGGGATTTCCGGCTGCGCAAGCTGCAGCAGACCGTCGGCGCTCAGCGCGACGTTCAGGGTTTGCGGCCTGTCGGTCAGGTTGCTGAGATCCAGCGCCAGGCGCGTGGTATCGCCGCTGGCGAGGAAGCGTGGCGTATTCAGCTCGGCAATCACCGGCGCGGCGACCACCACTTTGTCTTCACTGCTGCCAAAATCATCGGCGGTCCACGCCTGGGCCATCACCCGCAGCTCGCCGTTAAAATCACCGATCGGCAGCGTCACGGTGCCTTCGCCCTTGTCATCGAGCGTCACCGGCTGGGCCTGCTGGGCAATAATCGTCACGTGGTTAACCGGCGGCTTACCGCCGCGCTTGAGCTCGTCGCCGTCGCCGCCGAAGCGCAGGCTCGCCAGTCGTCCCTGCCCCTCAATGACCTGGCCGTAGATATCGTAAATATCCGCCCCGTAGCGCTTCTGGCCAAAAAAGGCGTTCCACGGATCCGGCGTCGCGTAGTCGGTAATGTTCAGCACGCCGCTATCCACCGCCGAGAGCAGGACATTCACCTGCTTCGGCGTCTCGCCCTCTTTGACGCTGGCCTTCACTTTGACCGTCAGCGGCCGGTTGGGACGCATTTTTTCCGGCGCATCCAGCGCCAGGGTCAGGCGGCGGCTTTCATCACCGAGCGGCAGATGCAGTAGCCCCACCGCCCGTTTCGGCGTTGCGGAGCGCGATTTGTCGCCGGGGCGGATCACCAGCGTGCTGAGATAGAGGTCGTGGCGGTTCCAGGCTTTATCAACCGGGATGGAGAGATCCATTCCCGCGGCCGGAACGTCAATTTCCTGCCACCACAGCGGGCCTTCGCTGGACTCGACCATCGCATAGCCTTTGCCTGCCGCCGGCGCGGCGATATGCAGCTTAATGGTGTCGCCGGGTTTGTAGGCCGGTTTATCCAGCTTCATGGTGACCCGGTCCGGACGCGCGGCTCCCGCGCCGTCGCTGTTATCCTGCCAGCTGTATCCGGCCCAGAAGCGCACGCTGCTGACCGCCCCATCCGGATCCTTCACCTCCAGCCGGTAGGAGCCCCACTCCACCGGGAAGCTGACCTTCGCCGTTTGCCCGGCCTGCAGATCCAGCGACTCTTCGCCCTCCTGCAGATCTTTCTGATCGAACTGCGACTGCCAGCCTTCGCTATCCGACCAGTTCCAGTAATAGTCGCGGCGTTCGCGAATGAGGCGCACCTGCAGTCCGGAGACCGCTTTTTTGTCTCCGGCCGCGTCGGCGTAAACAATCTCAAATCCGGCGTTGCTGTTTTCATCCACCACCGGCTGCTTCACCGTGCTGTCGGTGCGGTAGTCGTACACGTCCTTCAGGGCGAATTCAGGACGGATGCCCGGCAGCGTCTCGGCAGGCCAGATGGCCTGCTGCACGGTGCGGGTCACCGGACGACCGCCGGACTCCAGCAGGCTGGCCTGTAAAATCACCTGCAGCGGCGAATGGCTATCCTGCCACTGGCTGGCAGTCGTCACTTCCCCGTGGCCTTTTTCGTCCAGCGTCATCTGGACTTCATCGAGGCTGCGGGAGAGGTTTTCTTCAGCAATATCGCCAAACTGGAAGCCCGGCAGCGCGGCAACCGCATCGCGCAGCGGGCGCAGGAACAGTTTCCCCTGCAGCTGATTGCCGCTGGCAGGCGCGCCGTATAGATAGGCCCCGGCGACGGCAAAGGTCACGTCGGCGTTCGGCGCCACGGCGCCCTTTTGTCCGCTCAGGTTCAGCGCCATACGCTCGGGCATAAAGTCTTCGACGTGGAAGTCCCACTCGCGCGGCTGATTGTCGCCGGTGCTGGCGCGGATATGCCACATGCCGGTCGGCGCGCCGGCGTCGAGCGGCCAGGTAAACTGATACAGGCCGTTCACCGGCTGGCTCATCCGGGAGCTAATCACCTGGCCGTCCGGCTGAACCACCTCGAGCTTCACCGGCTGCTCGGCCAGCGGCCTGCCGTCGCCGTCGCGCAGCAGCGCGTTGAGGATCACCCTCTCCCCAGGGCGGTAGAGATCGCGAGGGCCAAACATAAAGAACTGCTTGCTGAAGCCGGGGGCTCCGGCAATGGCGAACTCCGCCAGATCCAGCGCGGGCAGCTTAAGATCCAGCAGGGTGGTTTGCCCCTCTTTGCGTGCCAGCAGCAGCGCGGCCTCTTTATCGGTTTGCAGCGTCACGTGGCCCTGGCCGTCGCTTTTAGCCTGCGCCAGCGTCTGCCCCTTGGCGTTGAGCAGCTGAACCTCGATACCGGACTGCGCGGCGCCGTTTTCGAGACTTTGGGTGAAGACGTCCAGCCGGTTGTGGTAGCGATGCGCCGAGACGCCGATATCGCTGAGGGTAAACAGCGTCGCGGCGTTGCTGTAGCTATAGTGGCCCGCCTGGTTCATCACCGCCACGTAGACGCCCGGCTGCTGCAGCGGTTTGATATCCGCCAGCGGCAGCAGCAGCTTTTCCCGCGTATTGCGCGCCGGGTTGAGGTCAAAGCGCCCGCTGTAGACCAGGTCGGCCATTTTCAGCAGCTCGTCGGACTCCCAGTTGCTTAGCGAATTTCGGTACTCCCACTGGCTGACGAAGGCGGACAGCGATTCGGGCTTGATGCGGAAGAAGTTCACGTCGACGTTATCAACGTTCAGGGCCATCACCGGCAGCCCGGCCACCACTTTGCCCGGCAGCAGCGAGCCCCGGCTGGCAAAGCCGATGCTGGGAGCGACGTCGCGGGTGGCGATGGTTTTTTCAAAAGAGGTGCCGAAGGTCGCGGTATTCAGCGCGGTGAGCGTAGGGTCAACGGAGACAATCAGGTCGCGTTTCGGCTCAAGATGGCGCAGGCGCAGCTCTTTCAGGTTCGGCGCCAGCTCCCAGGCGCCGTCAACCTTACCGCTTTTTTTATCGACGAGGTGCACGCTGCGGGAGAAATCCTGATCCGGCTGCAGCGGAATGGAGAAGGTCAGGACCAGCGTCGCCGCCCCGTCCAGCTGGACCTCCGAGGCGTCGAGCAGCGTCAGCGCCTTGCCTTTGCTTTTCTCCGCCAGCTTAGCGAGCTGGGCGCCGTCCGGTTTCGCCGCGTTCGGCTTATCCGCGGAAGAGGCGGCGGCTGGCCCGGCGGTCTGAGTTTTGCCGCTGTCGTCGCAGCCGGCAAGCGAAAGTGCGGTAAGCAGCGCCAGCGACAGCGTCGCTAAACGAAATGGTTTCATCCTTTAACCCCTCGGCCCAACGGCCTGATATCTGTAGTGAACATATTATTATGCGTCAATGGCGGAATTACCAGTTGCTTATAATATCCGCAGCCCGTCGACGGCCTGATTTTGCCGATGATATAATTTCAGCGATACGTTTTACCCGGCAGATGAGAATAATGACTAGGGCGTATTTGCGTCCGGGCAGCGCGAAAGATTACAACAAACCTCGCGTGATGAATATAAAATATGCCGCAGAGCGCAATTGAAAATAAGAGAGACTGATAATACACAGGCTTAATTATAATGTGAAAGCGCATACTTCCGCCCGGCTTAATTCTGAAATTAACATTAGCCCCCACCTATAAATTGACAACCAGTTGGTTTTCTCTTACTTGAACGCTATACCGTGATATGCCATGCCGCCCTTACCTTCGCGGCGGCCGTCCATTCTCAGCTTCAGATGGAGAAATGGTTTCATTGCCGCTGCCCGGCAGGCGCATGATTGACGATATATGTTAATGCCCACGTCGGCTAAAAAACTTCTGGTGGTAGCACTGACCGCCCGTTCTGCGGAATCAATAACGGCACAACAGTCATCCGTTCCGGATTGACATATAAAATAAATAATATGGGAATTATCTATGTCACAAATGAGCGCTCTTTTAATTATTCTTTTCATTCTTTATACAGGCGATGTTATTTCTACGCGGACAAAAGCCTGGGTTCCTTCCGTCTTTGTTTGTGCAGCGCTGTTTCTGGGCGGGTACTGGACTTTTTTCCCGGCGGATATTATCAGCCGGGCGGGAATCACCGCGCCCGTCGCCATCATGCTGATGTATCTTCTGATTACCAATATGGGAACCCTGCTGTCGCTGAAGGAGCTCATGCGCCAGTGGAAAACGGTGGTCGTTGCGCTGGCGGGTATCGCCGGGATAACGGTGGCCATCTTCGCGGTGAGCCTGCTGCTGTTTGATCGCAACACCGCGCTGGTTACCATCCCGCCGCTGGTCGGCGGGATCGTTTCATCATTGATTATGTCGCAAGGCGCAAGCAACGCCGGGCTGGTGGATCTGTCGGTGCTGGCGATTCTGATTTACGTGATGCAGGGATTCGCCGGCTATCCCCTCACCGCCATCATGCTGCAACGCGAAGGAAAAGCGCTGCTTACGCGCTACCGCAGCGGCGAACATCATCCTGATAGCGCTGAAGATGAACGGACCCTCCTCGCCTGCGGTGAAGAAATGATGCCGAGGTTGTTTAGCCGCATCCCCACAAGCTACAACAGTACCTATTTTAAATTCCTGCGCCTGGCGATAGTGGGCTGCCTGGCCTGGTTTGTCTCCGAGCTGGCAAAGCCCATAGTCAGCATCAGCCCGTTCGTACTGTGCCTGTTTTTTGGCGTGGTCTTTACTTCATTGGGCTTTCTTGAAAAACATACGCTGCAAAAAGCGAACGGCTTCGGCTTTGCCGTAATGGCATTGATGCTGTTTATCTTTGATACCTTGAACAAAGCCACGCCGGATATGCTGCTGCGCCTGCTTTTCCCGATGGCGGTGCTCATCGCCACGGCGGTTATCGGCATGTTCATCGTTTCCTGGGCCATAGGGAAAGCGCTCGGCGTCAGCGGCGCCATGTCATTCGCTATCTCCCTGACCGCGCTGTACGGCTTTCCGGCGGATTACATCATCACCAACGAAGCCATTAACTCTCTCACCCAGGATGAAAAAGAACGCCAGATGCTGACTCAGCACATGCTGGGGCCAATGCTGGTCGGCGGGTTTATCTCCGTGACGATTGTTTCCGTCATCCTCGCCGGAATACTGGTGGGCTATCTGGTGCCGGCTGTGGGCTGAACGCTTTCATTTTCTACGTACCTATGGAGTCCGTTTTATGATTAACCCCGCTATTACCGCCATCGTCGCCAGAGAAGAGCAGGCGACAATCGCCTTTCGTCGCGATCTCCACGCCCACCCGGAGCTGCCGTGGGAGGAACGGCGAACGACGGAGCGCGTCGTGGCGGAACTGGAGAGCATCGGCATCGCCTGCCGTCGTACCGTTCCGACCGGCGTCATTGCAGACATCACCGGCGGCAGGCCGGGCAAGACGGTCGCCCTGCGTGCCGATATGGATGCGCTGCCGGTGCAGGAGCTCAACGATCGGCTCAGCTATAAATCGCAAATCGCCGGGAAAATGCACGCCTGCGGGCATGATTCCCATACCGCAATGCTGCTCACCGCCGCCCGTGCACTGTACGAGGTTCGCGAGCAGATGTCCGGTAACGTGCGTTTAATTTTTCAGCCCGCCGAGGAGATTGCCGAGGGGGCGAAGGCCATGATCGACCAGGGCGCGCTCGATAGCGTCGACAACATTTTTGGCATGCATATCTGGTCCGGTTCGCCTGCCGGTAAAATCTCCTGCAACCTGGGGTCGTCGTTTGCCTCCGCGGATTTACTCAAAGTCACTTTTCGCGGCCGCGGCGGTCACGGCTCAATGCCGGAGGCCTGCATCGATGCGGCAGTCGTCGCCTCCGCCTTCGTGATGAATTTGCAGGCTATCGTGGCGCGTGAAACTTCGCCGCTGGAATCCGCGGTGGTCTCAATCGGCCGAATGGATGTCGGCACCCGGTTCAACGTGATTGCCGAAAATGCCGTTCTTGACGGCACCGTGCGCTGTTTCAGCATTGAAACCCGCCAGCGCCTGGAGGCCGCAATAGCGCGCTATGCGCAGCATACCGCGGCGATGTATGGTGCCACCGTTGCCGTCGACTACTGCTACGGCACGCCACCGGTAATTAACGAAGAGCGCAGCGCACGGCTGGCGCAATCGGTGATCCGCGAGGCCTTCGGCGACGACGCGCTATTCAGCGAAAAGCCAACGACCGGCGGAGAGGATTTCAGCTTTTATATGCAGGACATCCCCGGCTGTTTTGCCCTGCTCGGCTCCGGCAATAAAGAGAAAGGGAGCGACTACGCCCACCATCACGGATGCTTCAATATTGATGAGCAGGTTATGAATACCGGCGCCGGGCTGTACGCCCAGTACGCCTGGCGCTATCTGCATCAAAACCGCTTCTGATCGTTTCTCCCCGGCGTGCGCCGGGGACATATCACATTACGATATCTATTACGTGAAAATGCCTTGTCGGTAAGGGCAAAAACATCAACAATCTATCTATTGTTGATGACACGGAGAGAGCCATGTCCACTTCGTTTTTTGTCGCCGCCGACTGGCTGGCAGAACATATTGATGACCCGGAAATCCAGATTATCGATGCCCGAATGGCGCCAGCAGGTCAGGAATCCCTGCGTGATATGGATGCGGAATATCGCGCGGGCCATATTCCCAACGCCGTCTTTTTCGATATTGAAGCCCTATCCGATCGCACCAGCCCGCTGCCGCATATGATGCCGCGGGCGGAAGCCTTCGCCGTGGCGATGCGCGAGCTGGGCGTCAGCAGCGATAAGCATCTGGTGGTTTACGATGAGGGCAACCTCTTCTCGGCGCCGCGCGCCTGGTGGATGCTGCGGACCTTCGGGGTTGAAAACGTCTCTATTCTCGCCGGCGGGCTGGCCGGCTGGCGGCGCGATGAGCTGCCGCTGGAGCAGGACGAGCCGCAGCTGCCGGAGGGCGAATTCGACGGCCGCTTCGATCCGCTGGTGGTTAAGCGGCTGACCGACGTGCTGCTGGTGAGCCATGAAGGATCGGCCCAGATCGTCGACGCGCGTCCGGCCGGGCGCTTTAACGGTCTCGTCGATGAGCCGCGTCCTGGCCTGCGCCGGGGGCATATTCCCGGGGCGCTGAACGTTCCGTGGACCGAGCTGGTGATTAACGGCGAGCTGAAAACTATCGACGAGCTGAACGATATTTTCCTGCGCCAGGGCGTAGACTTCGAGCGGCCGATTATCGCCAGCTGCGGATCCGGCGTCACGGCGGCGGTGGTGGTGCTGGCGCTGACAACGCTGGGCGTTAACGGCGTCAGCCTGTACGACGGTTCGTGGAGCGAATGGGGCGCCCGCGCCGATTTGCCGATAGAGCCGGCGCACTAAAACAGCGGCGGGGTTAGCGCCCCGCCGTCATCAGATAATGCGGTTTTGCTTGAAATCACGCAGGAAGCTGCCCCAGCGCTTTTCATAGAATGGCGTGATATGGGCAATCATAAAGTGGCTGATACCCTTCTCCCCTTCGACCACCTGGCAAATATCGATCGGCTCATCGCCGGGCTGGGTGTCGGTTGCCACGCTGCCGGTCGCCTGGATTATCTCTTCGATATCCCCCTCGGCCTCAATGCCGATCAGCAGGTTCGCCGGCGCGTCCGCGCTATCTTTGATCGAGCACAGAAACGCCCGCTTCACGGTTTTCAGGGATTTAAATAGCGTGGTCAGCGAATCCACCATCTGCGCCGGCGGCTCGGCCACCTCAGAGAGCAGCAGCAACTCCCCGCCTTCCAGCACGGTTTGCGTGCTCAGCGGACCGCCCTCTTCACCCAGCAGATGCTTGATTTCGTTCGGCGTGAACTCTTTTCCGGCCGGCAGTTTGGCGTTGAGGAACAGCGTCTCGCCCAGGGTCATCGCCATCAGCGTACGCGCCGGCATCGCGACAAAAGACTGCTCGTCTTCGACCGCCTGCTGCAGGGCCTCCAGCGAGGTAAAAAAGGGAATGACCGAGGCGCCAT
The DNA here is from genome assembly GCF_006539725.1 of Klebsiella terrigena. Taxonomy (GTDB): domain Bacteria; phylum Pseudomonadota; class Gammaproteobacteria; order Enterobacterales; family Enterobacteriaceae; genus Klebsiella; species Klebsiella terrigena. The sequence continues at coordinate 95,254 of NZ_BJNO01000012.1, forward strand.
CGTCTTTTTCCCAGTGCTGCAGGTCGACGGCACTCTCTTCCACAACCTGTTCACCTTCCGCCGCCGCGCCGGGTACCCAGACGGTGGACTCCAGCAGCGTACGGAAAAAAGCCGGGCGATGGCCGGGCTCAATCGCCGCCTTTTCCAGCAGCGTTTCTAATTCATTTTTAGTTTCGGACATGGCTCTCACAACATCAGAATCAGCAATTCCCGGCCGCGGGCCGGGGTGAGACAATTCGGGGCGCCAGCGCCCCGCCATTTTTTACTCTGCGGTTAACAGATTGGCAATCGTGCGTACGCCGAGCCCCGTCGCGCCGGCCGACCACTGCTCAACGGCGGATTTACGGTAGGTTGCGGAGCAGTCGATATGCAGCCAGCCCTGATGATAGTTCTCAACGAAATGGGACAGGAACCCTGCCGCCGTGCTCGCGCCCGCCGGATAGGCGGCGCTGCCGGTGTTGTTCAGCTCGGCGAAGTTCGACGGCAGCTGGCCGCGGTGGAACTCCGCCAGCGGCAGGCGCCAGAAGGCTTCGTTTTCCGCCTGCGCGCTCGCCAGCAGGCGAGACGCCAGCGCGTCGTCGAAGCTGAACAGCGCGTGGTAGTCGTTGCCCAGGGCGGTTTTCGCCGCGCCGGTCAGCGTCGCCGCGTCGATAATCAGCTCCGGCTTCTGCGCAGAGGCATCGATCAGGCCATCCGCCAGCACCAGGCGGCCTTCGGCGTCGGTGTTCATAATTTCTACGGTTTTACCGTTACGGTAGCGAATGATATCGCCCAGCTTGAAGGCGTTGCCGCTAATCAGGTTGTCGGCGCAGCACAGATAGAGCTTCACGCGCTTATTCAGACCGCGGGTAATCGCAAACGCCAGCGCGCCGGTCACCGTGGCCGCGCCGCCCATGTCGGACTTCATCGAATCCATAAACGCGCTCTGCTTGATGCTGTAGCCGCCGGAATCGAAGGTGATGCCTTTCCCCACCAGGCAGGCGTAAACCGGCGCGTCTTTATCGCCGGTTGGGTTGTAGTCCAGCGCCAGCAGAACCGGCGGGCGCTCGGAGCCGCGTCCGACGGTGTGCAGGCCAAGGTAGTTCTGCTCGCGCAGGTCTTCGCCTTTGGTGATGCGGTAAGCGACGTTATCGCAGCCAACGCCGCACAGCAGGTCGACCGCGCGCTGGGCCAACTGCTCCGGGCCGAGCTCTTCCGCCGGGGCGTTAATGGTGTCACGCACCCAGTCAATAATAGCCAGACGGCTATCCAGCTCGCGCTTTTGCGCTTCGTCCAGCGCCGGCCACTCAACCTGGCGGCTGCCTTTCGGCCCTTTATAACCCGCCCAGAACGCCCACGCGCGGTCGGTATTCCAACCTTCGCCGTCGAGCGCAACGTGCCTGATACCCATGCCGTCAACTTTACGCGCCGCGCGCTGAATCAGGCCCAGGTCGTCTTTACCGTTGAGATGCAGGGTGATGCCGTCGTTGTTAATGCTGTAAGCCGCTTTTTCTCCCCAGCGCGCGTCGGCTGGCTGAACGGTAAGCGTAATTTTCATAGCTTCGGTCATTTTATTCATCCTTATTAGCAAACGGGCCACCCTATGGCAGCCCGTTAAAATTTTCCGCTAAATGATTCGCGTTGCAGGAAGGCGGCAAGTAAGCAAATCCCCTGGAGCGTAGATAACTATGCGATTGGGGTGAGCGAACGCGGCCAACGCATCTGCAACGTGGAGCATGACGCGAAAATTATTCTGCTTCGTCTAACCAGACTAGCAGAATTGCCTCCAGAATTTTTTCATTGGATGCGTTTGGATCGTCATTAAACTCTTCCAGCTCGCAAATCCACTGATGCAAATCGGTGAAGCGAACGGTTTTCGGGTCGAGATCCGGGAAGGCGTCATACAGCGCTTCGCCAATTTCACGACTGTCGGTCCATTTCAGTGCCATATTAATGCTCGCGTGCGTGGTTGATGGTGTAGCGCGGAATTTCGACGACCAGATCGTCGGCGGTCACGCGCGCCTGGCAGCTCAGACGGCTGTCGGGTTCCAGCCCCCAGGCCTTATCCAGCATATCGTCTTCATCTTCGGTACTTTCGGCCAGCGAGTCAAAACCTTCACGCACGATGCAGTGGCAGGTGGTGCAGGCACAGGATTTTTCACAGGCGTGTTCAATCTCAATACCGCTACGCAGCGCGGCATCAAGAATGGTCTCACCGATCTCAGCTTCCACAACTACGCCATCCGGGCACAGGTCCTGGTGGGGTAGAAAAACGATCTTTGGCATATTAAACCTCGTCCACGGATTGGCCTTTCAGCGCGGTACGGACCGACTGGTCCATGCGGCGTGCGGCAAATTCCTGGGTTTGTGTGTCTGTATTTTTAATGGCTTCTTTAATTGCATCGGCGTCATCGCCTGTCGCTACCGCGCGCAGCTGCGCCGTTGCGTCATCGATAGCCTGACGTTCTGCGGCGCTTAGCAGCGCGGCATCGGTGGCCAGCGCGCTTTCCAGGCTTTCCAGAACGCGTGCGGCTTCGACTTTTTGTTCGGCCAGCATTCGCGCCTTAACGTCCTGTTCGGCGTGGCTCATCGAATCTTTAATCATGGTGGCGATTTCGCTGTCGCTCAGGCCGTAGGAGGGTTTCACCTGAATAGAGGCTTCGACCGCGGTCGATTTTTCCATAGCGGTGACGCTCAGCAGCCCGTCGGCATCGACCTGGAAGGTGACGCGAATATGCGCCCCGCCCGCCGGCATTGCCGGGATACCGCGCAGCGCAAAGCGCGCCAGCGAACGGCAGTCCTGCACCAGCTCGCGTTCGCCCTGCATGACGTGGATAGACATCGCCGTCTGACCGTCTTTAAAGGTGGTGAACTCCTGGGCGCGGGCCACCGGGATGGTGGTATTGCGCGGGATCACTTTCTCCACCAGGCCGCCCATCGTTTCCAGCCCCAGAGAGAGCGGGATAACGTCGAGCAGCAGCAGCTCGCTGTCCGGCTTGTTGCCGACCAGAATATCGGCCTGAATGGCGGCGCCGATGGCGACAACTTTATCCGGGTCGATGGTGGTCAGCGGGGTACGGCCAAAAAACTCGCCGACGCGCTCGCGCACCAGCGGCACGCGGGTTGAACCGCCCACCATCACCACTTCCAGCACCTCTTCCGCGCTTACGCCGGCGTCCTTCAACGCGCGACGACAGGCCAGCAGAGTGCGCTTAACCAGCGGAGCAATCAGCTCATTAAAGTGGCTACGGGTGATTTCGCCCTGCCAGCCGCCGACGTCAACGCGGGCGGTTTCCGCTGCGCTGAGGGCAATTTTGGCCGCAATAGCCGCGTCCAGCAGCTCGCGCTGCAGGCGGTTATCGCTGCGATCGCTGAGGCCCGCCTGCTCGCGCAGATAGTCCGCCAGCAGATGGTCAAAATCATCGCCGCCGAGCGCCGAGTCGCCGCCGGTGGCCAGGACTTCGAAGACGCCGCGGCTGAGGCGCAGTACGGAAATATCAAAGGTGCCGCCGCCGAGATCGTAGACCGCGATAACCCCTTCCTGACCGGAGTCGAGGCCGTAGGCAATCGCCGCCGCCGTCGGTTCGTTCAGCAGACGCAGCACGTGCAGGCCGGCCAGACGCGCGGCGTCTTTAGTGCCCTGACGCTGCGCATCGTCGAAGTAGGCCGGGACGGTGATCACCACGCCGTCGAGGTCGCCGGCAAGGGCTTCCGTGGCGCGGGCGGCCAGCGCCTTGAGGATATCGGCAGAAACGCGGACCGGATTAAGCAGGCCGCCGGCGGTTTGAATCATGGGCAGGCCGTTTTCGCTGGCCTGCAGCTGGTAAGGCAGATGCGGGTAGCGGGTCTGAATATCGACCAGCGAGCGCCCCATCATGCGCTTCACCGAGCTGATGGTGTTAACCGGATCCAGCGCCGCATTCTGTCGGGCATCATAGCCGACGCTGAGGCCGGAGGGCTGGTAGTTCACCACCGAAGGCAGCAGGTAGCGTCCCTGGCGATCGGGCAGAGTTTCGGCCTGGCCGCTACGCACGGTGGCGACCAGTGAATTGGTGGTACCCAGGTCAATACCCGCCGCCAGACGACGCTGGTGCGGCGCGGCACTCAGGCCAGGCTCACTAATTTGTAATAAGGCCATAATTGCTTCCGAATATTAATTTACTCGTCATAATCTGTGTTGCAGCTACGTTGGCTGCATGGCGACCCGAACAGGTTAGAGTGAAAAAAACTTTTCTTCGAGTTGTTCTGCAACATTCTGAAGTTTATCGAGAAAACGCAGCTTACGCACGGTATCCGCCGCTGTCTCCCACGCTTCGCTGTCTAACTGCTCAACGACCTGCCGCTGACGAACGTCGTACATCCCCTTCACGCGCTGAATAAACGCGGTCAAACGCGCTTCATCCTGCGATTTTTCGATCTCATCCAGCTCTTCGCGCAGCTCCAGCTGCTCCATCAGGAACGCGGTGTCGCGCACGGTGTGCTGTTCGCTGGCTAAATCGAAGCCGTGAAGCGAAAGGATATATTCGGCGCGGGTCAGCGGATGACGCAGCGTTTGCCAGGCCTGATTAATCGTCGCGGAGTGCTGCACGGAGGCGAGCTGTTCGGCGGCGCTGGCGCTGGCGAACCGGTCGGGGTGATACTGGCGCTGTAAATCCTGGTACCGGACAGCCAGCTGTTCTTGCGAAAGGGTATAACTGACCGGTAACCCGAAGAGGGCAAAATAGTCCATAGTAACCTCAGGGTTAACGAGATAAAGCAAACCCCACGCACGGTACTCCGCAGTGGGGTTATATATCCGCGCCTCTCAGGTCGCATCTTAACCGGCGGCGTTCGCCTACTGTCGTAAGCGTATCGGGAAACGCCCGCCTGCCGCCGCGATGCTGCGCCGAAATTCAGCGGATATAGTGCAGATTACACGTTGAAGCTTTCGCCGCAGCCGCACTCATCTTTGATGTTCGGGTTCGTAAACTTAAACCCTTCATTCAGGCCTTCTTTAACAAAGTCCAGCTGAGTGCCGTCGAGGAACTGCAGGCTTTTGCCGTCGATCACTACCTTGACGCCTTTATCTTCAAACACGGTGTCTTCTGCCGCCGGCTCGTCAACAAATTCCAGCACGTAGGCCATACCTGAACATCCGGAGGTGCGAACACCTAAGCGCAGGCCAAAGCCTTTGCCGCGGTTGGCCAGGAAGGTATTCACTCGCGACGCTGCGCTGTCGCTAAGAGTAATCGACATACAATAACCTCTTAATTATTTCGCTTCACGTTTGCTTTTGTAATCCGCAATCGCGGCTTTAATCGCGTCTTCCGCCAGGATAGAGCAGTGGATTTTTACCGGCGGCAGTTCGAGTTCATCGGCGATATCGGTGTTCTTGATAGCCTGAGCTTCGTCCAGAGACTTGCCCTTCACCCACTCGGTGACCAGGGAGCTGGAGGCGATAGCGGAACCGCAGCCGTAGGTCTTGAAGCGCGCGTCTTCAATGATACCTTCATTGTTGACTTTGATCTGCAGCTTCATAACGTCGCCGCACGCCGGCGCGCCGACCATGCCACTACCGACGGAGTCGTCGCTGTTGTCAAAAGAGCCAACGTTGCGCGGATTCTCGTAATGATCGATAACTTTTTCGCTGTATGCCATGATTAATTCTCCTTAATGCCTACCGATTAATGATGTGACCATTCAATGCTGTTCAGATCCACGCCCTGCTTGAACATTTCCCACAGCGGAGAAAGATCGCGCAGACGACCAATGGAGTTGCGAACCAGGTTGATGGTGTAGTCAATCTCTTCTTCGGTAGTAAAACGACCTAAAGAGAAACGGATAGAACTGTGTGCCAGTTCATCAGTCATGCCCAGCGCGCGGAGCACGTAGGATGGCTCGAGGCTCGCTGAGGTACAAGCGGAACCGGAGGAAACGGCCAGGTCTTTCAGTGCCATAATCAGCGATTCGCCTTCAACATAGTTGAAGCTGACGTTGAGAATGTTCGGCGCGCCCTGCGCGAGGTCACCGTTGAGGTAAACCTCTTCCATATCTTTTACGCCTTCCCACAGACGGTTACGCAGACCGCGCAGGCGCGCCATCTCGGTTTCCATCTCTTCTTTCGCGATACGGTAAGCTTCACCCATACCGACGATCTGGTGGACAGGCAGAGTGCCTGAACGCATGCCGCGCTCGTGACCGCCGCCGTGCATCTGCGCTTCAATACGAATACGCGGTTTGCGACGGACGTACAGCGCGCCAATGCCTTTCGGGCCATAAATTTTGTGACCGGAGAAGGACATCAGGTCAACTTTCAGCTGGCTCAGGTCGATAGGCAGTTTGCCCACGCTCTGGGTGGCGTCAACGTGATAAATGATACCGCGTGCGCGGCACATTTCGCCGATGGTAGCGATGTCCTGCACCACGCCGATTTCGTTGTTCACGTGCATGATGGAAACCACGATGGTGTCATCACGCATGGCCGCTTCCAGCTCTTTCAGATCGATAATACCGTTGCGCTGAGGCGCAAGGTAGGTTATCTCGAAGCCTTCACGCTCCAGCTGACGACAGGTGTCCAGCACGGCTTTGTGCTCGGTTTTGCTGGTGATAATGTGCTTGCCTTTTTTCTGATAAAAGTTGGCTGCACCTTTGATCGCCAGGTTGTCGGATTCCGTTGCGCCTGAGGTAAAGACGATTTCGCGCGGGTCAGCACCGACCAGCTCGGCAATCTGATTACGGGCGATATCTACCGCCTCTTCAGCCTGCCAGCCAAAACGGTGTGAACGAGAGGCCGGGTTACCAAAGGTCCCGTCCAGGGTCAGAAACTGCATCATTTTCTCGGCAACACGCGGGTCCACCGGCGTTGTTGCGGAGTAATCGAGATAAATCGGTAATTTCATTGCTCTTTAACTCCGTACATCACTCAATGCAAGGAACCAGGCGGCCGGCTTGATGTACGACCGGGTATACGGGATGTCGCAACATCCCGGCCTGATTCGAAAATCTTTTATAATTTTTACCCTGAACGTTTCACCCTGCGGCGAACGGGCCGCAAGCTGAAACAGAACGAGTACTACGCACGCAGTTTGACGTCGATAGCGTCCTGGGTGCGGGTATTACGCTGGGATTCATGGCTGTGCTGACGGCCTGAAACATCGAGGATTTCCTGGTTGTTCACCAGTTCGCCCAGCGTGATGTTGTTCAGGAAGCTGGTCAGGCGCTCGCTCAGGTCGCGCCACAGCGCGTGGGTCAGGCATTTATCGCCGCCCTGGCAGCCGCCTTTACCCTGACAACGGGTGGCGTCAACGGACTCATCAACCGCGCTGATAACTTCGCCAACGGCGATGCTACCGGCTTCTTTACCTAATAAATAACCGCCGCCTGGACCGCGAACGCTCGATACCAGACCATTTTTACGCAGGCGGGAAAACAGCTGTTCCAGATAGGAAAGCGAAATCCCCTGACGCTCAGAAATATCAGCTAACGGAACCGGGCCCGATTCAGAGTTGAGCGCGACGTCCAGCATCGCGGTCACAGCATAACGCCCTTTAGATGTCAGTCTCATGTCTTACTTAACCTCAAACTCGCCCCTGCCCGGGCTTTTTATTAATATGGGTATTGCATAGCAGGGCCAAGTCTGACATTCCCGAGTAATTTGGTCAACTATTTACTTGACTGTTTTAGTCAGGTATTTGGCTATCTGTGCCCTTACGTCCTGAAGCCCATATTCCCTGCCGTACTGCGGCTCTCAGGGCAACCGGACATCGACTCGGCGCGCCCGTCTGCGGCCTTGATTCGCCGCAAAGAGGCCGGTTTACTCTTTGTTCTTGTGCTGCTGCTCAATCGACGCCAGCATTCCGCGCAGGATATTCAGCTCCTGGCTTTCCGGGCGCGCGCGGGTAAACAGACGACGCAGTTTGTTCATCACCTGCCCCGGATGGCTGGCGCGAATAAAGCCGGTCGCCAGCAGCGTCTGCTCAAGATGGCCGTAAAAGCGCTCTAAATCATCCACCAGCGGATACGGCGTCTCTTCCTGCTGTTCGACCTGCGGCTGCTCCTGATCCTGAGTCGCCAGCCACGCCATCCGCACTTCATAAGCGATGACCTGCACCGCCATCGCCAGGTTCAGCGAGCTATACTCCGGGTTGGCGGCAATCGCGACGTGGTAATGGCATTTCTGCAGCTCGTCGTTGGTCAAACCGACGCGCTCGCGGCCGAAGACCAGCGCCACCGGGGCGTGCTGGCCTTCTGAAACGCTCTTCAGGCCGCACTCGCGCGGGTCGAGCATCGGCCACGGCAAAGTACGCGAACGGGCGCTGGTACCGACCACCAGGCTGCATCCGGCCAAGGCTTCATCCAGCGTATCGACGATATGCGCATTGCCGATAACGTCGCTGGCGCCGGCCGCCAGGGCGATAGCCTGCGAGTCAGGCTTAACCAGCGGATTGACCAGCCACAGGTTTGTCAGGCCCATGGTTTTCATTGCCCGGGCCACGGAGCCCATATTGCCAGTGTGTGATGTTTCTACCAGTACGATTCGAATATTTTGCAGCATTAGAGTTCTTCGGCTAAAGATTATTCACGCATGCTATCATAAAACGAAGACATAGGCAGATTTCACTGTTACTATGTGCGCCGTTTTTTCCCGTTCTTTAACATCCAGTGAGAGAGACCGATGCATCCGATGCTGAATATCGCCGTGCGCGCAGCGCGCAAGGCGGGTAATTTAATTGCCAAGCACTACGAAACCCCAGACTCCGTAGAAACCAGCCAGAAAGGCAGCAATGATTTTGTGACTAACGTCGATAAGGCAGCCGAAGCGCTGATTATTGAAACGATTCGCAAATCTTACCCGCAGCACACTATTATCACCGAAGAAAGCGGTGAGCACGTAGGTGAAGATCAGGATGTTCAATGGGTTATCGATCCACTGGATGGCACCACCAACTTCGTAAAACGCCTGCCGCACTTCTCCGTATCCATCGCCGTACGCATTAAAGGCCGTACCGAAGTCGCCGTGGTTTACGATCCAATGCGCAACGAACTCTTCACAGCAACCCGCGGCCAGGGTGCTCAGCTGAACGGCTATCGTCTGCGCGGCAGCACCGCTCGCGATCTGGATGGCACAATTATCGCTACCGGTTTCCCGTTCAAAGCGAAACAGCACGCCACCACTTATATGAATATTCTGGGCAAAATGTTTACCGAATGCGCTGACTTCCGCCGCACCGGTTCTGCAGCTCTGGATCTGGCCTACGTTGCCGCCGGCCGCGTTGATGGCTACTTCGAGATCGCGCTGAAGCCGTGGGATTTCGCTGCTGGCGAGCTGATCGCTCGTGAAGCGGGCGCTATCGTTTGCGACTTTACCGGTGGCCATAACCACCTGTACAGCGGCAACATCGTTGCCGGCAACCCGCGCGTCGTTAAAGCCATGCTGGCCAACATGCGTGAAGAGCTGAGCGAAGCGCTGAAGCGTTAATCTCTCTCACCTCACCCCGGCCCGCCCGGGGTGAGAGTATCACTCAAAACGGCCGCAGTCCGCCGCCGCCCGGCACCGCACTGCTCCACATCACCACCGCCGCCGCCACTAAAATGACGCCGCCGGACAGCGCCAAAGTCGACCAGCCAATCTGCTGCCAAAGAGGCGGCGTTTTATTCGCACTAAGCCTAACGGCCAGCTGACGAAAGCCGTGCACCAGCAGCGCCAGCCCGCTAATGGTCAGCGAGGTTCCCGCCGCCATTGCCAGCGCCGCCGCCATTCCCCAGCCAAAGACGCCAATTACCTTACTAAACAGCAGGACCATGATCGCCCCAGAACAGGGACGCATGCCCATCGACAGAACGATGGCCAGCCGCGCGCGCCAGTCGTCGCCGCTTTGCAGCTGCTCCGGCGCCGGCATATGCTGATGCCCGCAGCCGCAGTGCGCATGATGAACATGATGGGGCGTAAAGGCGCTAAACGTTGGCCGACGCAGCTGCCCGCGCAGCTTTTTCAGCGCCCGCCAGCACAACAGCAGGCCCAGCGCGCCGACCAGCAGATAGCTCCCCTTCTCCAGCCAGAAGCTGCTGAGATGAAGCTGCCTTGCGGGCAGCTGCAGCAGGGTTAGCACCACCACCACCAGCACAATCGCCACCGCGCCCTGCAGGAGCGAGGCGGCCAGCGTCAGCGCAATGCTCGAGCGCAGCTTCGCGGGATGCGTCGCCAGCCAGGTGGTAATCACAATCTTGCCGTGCCCCGGCCCCAGGGCGTGCAGGACGCCGTAAATAAAGCTAAACGCCAGCAGCGAAAGCCCCGCCGCGCGCGGATTTTCGGCCACCGCTTTCAGCAGGCCGCTAAGCTCAAAATTGAGCGCCCGCTGCCAGATAGCGCTTTGCAGCATCACCTCCGGCCAGGCCTGCCAGAGCCAGACGCCGGCACCCGCTGCCAGCGCTAAAAACAGCGCCAGCGGCCACAGCTGGCGCAGGCGGGAAGCCCGGGAAGGGGTTGAGAATACTACTGACATGTCAGCGTCACCTTCTGAGCAAAATAGGTTCCGAGCGCCATATCTTCCGGCGGCGCGTCGGCTTTATCGAGCGACTGCGCAAAAGCCGTCATTTTATCATTCGGCTTTGGCGTCACCACCGTCACCTTGCATCCCGCGCGCAGCGCCGCAGGCAGGGTGACGTCGCCCGGCTTGTCATAGAACATATCGACGTAATAGGTTGGGTCGAAGGTCGAAAGCGTCAGGGTTTGTCCCGCGAGGGGCAGCGGTTTAGCCAGCGGCAGAGTAAAGGTCAGCACCGCCTGGTGTCCGTCGCGCTCCAGACCGTAGCCGTCGGGGCGATTATCAAACTTCACGTGCTGGCCGTTATGCCAAAGCTCGCTGAAGTAGTGCTGCCCAAGGACGTTCGCCATCACCTCCGCCGCCAGCTTTTTCCACACTTCATCTCCCGGCTTCGCGCTGCCGGCATCGTATAGCAGGTCTGAGGAGGTGATCTCATCCATCGTCCAGCGCATTTTGAAACCGGTGAGCTGTCCGTTATCGGCGACCACTTCCGTTCGCAGGCTGATAAAGCTATGCGGATGCGCTAGCACGCTAAATGATAAAACCATGAAAAATGCCGCACAGGTGCATTGTTTCACTCTCTTCATCCGTTCCTCACGTGAAAAATTCTGTGAACTTATCCAGCAATCCTGACGTAAAGACGCCAGCCTGCCCTGCTCTCTGTTCATCCATTGGCTATTCTTAGCGAAAACCCTAACTGGAACTTATCAGATGATGACCGTGATTGAACCACCATCTGCGCTTTCCAGTCCACAGCGCCGTAACCAGGTCCTGCTGATGTTTTATCTGCCCGGGCAGCCGGTCACCCCCGAGCGGCTTAGCGCGATCAACTTTGTTGATGAGGCGACGGCCCGGCAGGATATCGCGGAGACGGGACGTGACATTCAGCGTTACCACCGGCTGACCCTCGCGTCGCAGGTGGACGGCAGCTATCGGATTGAAGGCGCCGCAATCGATCAACGCCTGTGCCTGCTGCACGGCTTACGCCGGGCACTGCGCCTGTGTCCGCATTTTATCAGCCACCATTTTACCCCGGCATTAAAAACGCAGCTTAAACTGCAGGGCGTTGCGCGCACCTTATATGACGACACCAATCTGCAGGCGCTGGTCAACCGCTGCGCCCGGACGCTTAACCGCCAGTTTGACTGTCGGGATATTCACTTCCTGCGCCTCTATCTGCAGTACTGCCTGCTTCAGCATCATCTCGGGCAGACGCCGACCTTTACCGAAGATCAGCAGCGCTGGACCCAGGAGGCGGCGGAGTCAATACTGGCTGCTGAGATTATCCGCCACTGGCAGCGTCGGGTCGCCACCGCGCCGCACGCGGGCGAGCAGCTGTTTCTGACCCTGCTGTTCATGCTGCTCAAAACGCCCGATCCTATCCGCGATGGCCACCAGCAGGACCGCCGCCTGCACCTGGCCATCTCCGGCCTGATCCACCGTTTCCAGGATTTATCCGGCCGGCCGTTTAGCGACGATCAAGGGCTGAGCGACCAGCTCTATATTCATCTCTCCCAGGCGCTGAACCGCAGCGTGTTCGCGATCGGTATCGATAATGCGCTGCCGGAGGAGATGAGCCGCCTCTATCCGCGCCTGATGCGCACCACCAAAACGGCGCTGGAGGAGTTTGAGAGCGCCTACAGGGTTCGCTTTAATCAGGAGGAAGTGGGGCTGATTGCGGTAATTTTTGGCGCATGGCTGATGCAGAAAAGCGAGCTGCACGAGAAGCAGGTGGTGCTGCTGACCCACGACAATCCCGAGCTCGAGCAGGCTCTTGAGCTGCAGCTGCGCGAGCTGACCCTGCTGCCGCTCAATATCAAATATCAGAACGTTCACGCCTTTCAAAAGGAAGGCGCGCCGAAGGGCGTGGCGCTGGTGGTGACCCCTTATGCTACGGCGCTGCCGCTGTTTTCACCGCCGCTGTTTCACGCTGAGGAGATGTTCAGCGATCACCAGCGGCAGCATATTTGTCAAATGCTCGAGGACTAGGATACCGCCTTCGGCCTCAGCACCAGTGCCGGCAGGGCAACCAGCGCCATCACCCAGAACACGCCCTGGTGCAGATGCTGGTAGAGGAAGCCGGCAAATACCGTCATTACCGCAATGCTGCCCCCCATCGCCACCGCGGAGTAGATCGCCTGCAGACGAATCACCTCCCCGCCCTGACGCGCCGAAATATAGCGCATCGCCGCAAGGTGACATACCGTAAAGGTGCCGCAGTGCAGGATCTGCGCGACAATGAGCCACGGCAGCTCGGTGGTCCAGCCCATCAGCGTCCAGCGAACCAGCCCGCAAACGGCGGAGAGCAGCAGCAGATCCCGCGCGCTGAAGCGGCTAAAGGCTTTTTTGCTCAGCGCAAAGATAACCACCTCCGCAACCACCCCCAGCGACCACAGATAGCCGATCGCCGAAGCGGAATAGCCCGCCTCCTGCCAGTAAATCGCGCTGAAGCCATAGTAGGCGGCATGGGCGCCCTGCAGCAGGCAGACGCAGGCGAGAAAGCGCCAGCTTTGGCGCACCAGCTTCAGCCATGCCGGGAGCCCGGCCGCCTGCTGGTGGCGAACTTCCCCCTGCGGCATCACCGAGGGTTTAAGCAGCATTCCCAGCAACATGGAAGCGATGCCGAGGCTTAGCAGCACCAGGATTGCCCGATAATCAAACAGGCTGACCAGCTTGCCGGTCAGCGCGGAGCCGATCACAAACGCCACCGAACCCCACAGGCGCACGCGCCCGTAGTCCATGGTTATCTGCTTTTGCCAGGTATTTGCCAGCGCATCGGTCAGCGGTACCAGCGGAGAGAAGAACAGATTGAAGCCGACCATCACCGCCATCAGCCAGGCGACGCGGCTATCGGCCCAAAAGCCAAGGACAAACAGCAGGGTCAGCAGCGCCAGCACCCGCAGGGCAGAAATAAGCCGGGAGGGATCGCTCACCCGTGGCGCAATCAGCAGACTGCCGAGAAAGCGCGCCACCAGCCCGGCGCCGAGCAGCATACCGATCGTTTCCGGCGTCAGCCCCGCGCCTGCCAGCCAGACGCTCCAGAACGGCAGAAAGATGCCGTAGCTAAAGAAGTAGGTAAAGTAACTAAGCGCCAGCCAGCGCGTGGAGTGCAAGACCATGATTTCCTCCCGAATGGAGGCGACAGTCTGGCGACAAACCTCGGCGGGCGCAAGCCGAGGATTTAGGTATAACCCGCTGAATCTGGCCTATTTAACCGCGATTTTTAGCGACCATGAAACCCTATCCCCTGGGCCTAATACCACCAGACCAGGCTGCCCGTCCACGTTGTGAGCGTTTACAGGATGACTTTGCGGCTCAAGGCAGACAAACGGTTCACCCGACATACGGAACAGCATAAGCCACGGTGTTTGCGATGAAATTGTGACAGACATCACTTCTCGCTGAATGACAGCCGTGCCGTTCCAGCCGGAATAGCAGACGTTCAGCCAGCTATCCTCTCCACAGGCGGGCTGCGTGAAATCGCCGCCCTCCGGCAGCTCGCCGCGCCAGCTAAGCGGCAAGTGCAAGTCGCCCTCAGGCCAGTGGCCGCTCGCCTGAAACTGCATCCGGCTTAGCCTGTCGAAGGCAAAAAAGGGGTGAAAGCCGCCGCCGTAGAGCATCGGCTCGTCGCCGAAGTGGGTAACGGTCAGGGAGGCGAGAAGCTCCCCCTGCCGTAGCTCGTAGCGGATCTGCGCGCGATAGTCGAATCCGCAGGCGTGGCGGCTATGCAGCTGCAGCACACAGCGTTCTGCGCAGCGTTCGATGACCTCCCATGCGCTGAGCCAGCCGTCGCCGTGGAGAAAAAAACGCGCGTCCGCCTGATGATTCGGCAGGATGATTTCGCGCCCCCGAAAGGAGAAGCGGTTGCCGGCCACCCGGTTTGCCAGCGGCACCATCGGAAACAGGCCGCCGGCAGGATTTTCATGCAACACCGGGGTTTGATGCCGGCGGGAGAACAGGCTTTGCACCTTGCCACCCTGCGGATCGACGCGCATCCGTAGATGCGCGTTTTCCAGAATGAAGCTGTCCGCCATTAGCGCGTCTGCTCCTGTTTCAGCGCCTGCCTGCCGGCATGACGCTGCGCCAGCTGCTCTTCCAGCGCCTCCAGCGTAACGCCTTTGGTTTCCGGAACGTTGCGCAGAATGTACAGATACCCCGCCGCGCATATAACCCCGTACAGCAGGAAGCTGCCCGACGCGCCCAGCCCGGCATTAAGCAGCGGGAAGGTATAGGTTAACAGGAAGCAGGCCACCCACAGCGCCAGCGTACCCAGCGACATCGCCAGCCCGCGCACGCGGTTAGGGAAAATTTCCGATAACAGTACCCAGGTCACCGGCGCCAGCGTCAGCGCGTAAATAGCGATCGCCGCCAGCACCAGAATCAGCACCGGTAATCCCAGGATCCCCAGACCGTAGGCCGCAGCGATCAGCGCATAGATGATGGTCAGCCCGGCGGCACCGAGCAGCATCAGCCTGCGGCGACCAATCCTGTCGACCAGCGGAAGCGCGGCGATGGTAAAGATCAGGTTGATAAGCCCGGTCGCCACGATCGACTTCAGCGTGCTGTTAATGTCAAATCCGGCGGAGGCGAAAATCTCCTGCGCGTAGTTGAAAATAACGTTAATACCGCACCACTGCTGGAACATTGCCAGCACCATACCCATCACAATGATCGGGCGAACTTTGGGCTGCCACAGCGCGGACCAGGAGACTTTTTGCGTGTCTTTGCTGAGGGTTTGCTCGATATCCCTGATGGTTTCATCGGCGTAGCGCTGATTGCCGATGCGCATCAGCATCTGGTGCGCACGCTGGCTTTTCCCCACGCGAACCAGCCAGCGCGGCGACTCGGGAACGAAAAACATCAGGATCAGGAACGCCAGCGCGGGCACGACGCCGGAACCAAACATCCAGCGCCAGCCTACCTGCCCGTTCCAGCTGGCGCTGATCTCTGCCAGCGTAGCGCTAGTGGCCACCGGCTTTGCGATCGCCAGGTTAACCAGCTGCGCCGCCAGAACGCCAATAACAATCGTCAGCTGATTCACCGCCACAAAGCGTCCGCGCTGCGCGGCGGGACTTATCTCGGCGATATACATCGGGCTTAGCGCAGAAGCCAGCCCGATACCCAGTCCACCAACGATACGCCACGCCACGAACAGATCGAAACTGCCGGCGAGCGCCGTGCCCCAGGCCGAGAGCGTAAACAGCGCCGCGGCGATGATGAGCGGAATTTTGCGGCCAAACTTATCCGCGCACCATCCGGAAGCCAGCGCCCCGAAAACGCAGCCAACCAGCGCTGAACTCATCGCCCAGCCGGACTGCGCCGGGTCGGTAATGGAAAAATAGGCTTCATAAAACGGCTTCGCGCCGCCGATCACCACCCAGTCATAGCCAAACAGTAAACCACCGCAGGCGGCAACCAGACAGATCGTCCAGACGTAGCCCATTTTCAAATGTGTCTGCGCGTTATTCATAAGGATTCCTCTTTCAGGGAAACGCAGGGAACAGTAGGGTTGGCGGGCGCGAGCCCGCCGGTTGAGGTTCAGGAAAAAATGCCGCTTTGCAGGGCATGGTCGATCAGATGCGCCTTATCGTGGGCGGGGTTGATGACCAGCAGCTGCTGAATCGCTTGCCGGTAGTCAGCCATATTCCCCAGCCCGAGGTATCCCAGCGCCTCAATAAACAGGCAGTGCTGCCGGTGCTGCTGCGCCGCCGGGACGTCGAGCACCACCAGGTCAGGCAGCGAGACGGCGAAGAAATCGGCGTCCGGGACGTCGTCACGATGGCGTCGGGCCCAGTCGATGAAATTGTGGAAATGGCGGTCCGCCTGCTGCACGTCGCCGCTCTTGCGCAGCGCCATTCCCTGCCAGAAGAGATAATCGGCGGGCTGATCGTTGTAGTAGCGACCGGCATCCAGCGACGCACCTCCCAGGCTCGCGCGCTGGTAACAGGCTGCGGCGCGCTGGGTCTCTCCCGCCTGCGCGGCACAGTAGGCCAGCAAATACCAGATATCGTTATCCGTCTGCCCCGGAAGCCTTCCCTCTCCGAGGTTTAGGGGATAGCGCAGCGCCTCCTCCAGCCGCTGCGTCGCCGCAGAGTACGCCCGGCCATCAATCGCCTGTAAGGCAACGTGCAGCTGGTTAAGCAGATATTGCCCCGTCACCTTGCCCTCCCCGCCTTCCCAGGGATGGAATTTTCGCGTACGGAGAATATCTGCGGCCTCGGCATAGTGCCCGCTGCTGTTCCACAGGCTGAGCAACTCGGCGGTGAGATCGTCCCGCTTCAGCACCACGGCGCGATGCGCCTGCAGATCGCGTAATCGATCGCCAACCGGCGCGCCGGTCAGCTTATTGAGATAGTCGAGCTCGAAGCGAAAGCGCGCATTCTGCGGTTCAATGTCCACCGCTCGCTGCAGGCTGGCCAGCGCCTGGGAAAGATCCTGCCGCTTATTCCACGCGTAGACGCCAAGCAGGCGATGGGCCGGCGCGTAGTCAGGATCTTTTGCCAGCACGTCACGCCAGCAGATTACGGCATCCTCGTAGCGGCGCTTGCTATACCAGAAGCAGCCCAGCAGATAGCGGGCAAACGCGCTCTCTTCCAGCCGCTGCAGCATCCAGACTTCATCCAGCGTGTTGGGGAAGCGGACCCGCAGGGCGTGACCGCGCTGCGCCGAGGCGATGAACTGCTGGCGCTCGTCGGCGTCGTCACTTAGCGCGGCGCGCCACAGCATAGGCAGCGCCTCCTGAGAATCCAGTAGCGCCAGCAGCGCCTGTGCAGACGACGGCTGTCCGATAGAGAGCAGCCACCCCGCCAGCAGGCTGGCGTTGGCACCTCTGCGGCCGGTGACGCGCAGCAGGTTTTCCCGGGATTCATGATCCTGGCTAATCATCCAGCGCACGCAGTGCAGCGGATAGCTCAGCGGATACTGCCCGAGGCAGCGGACGATATAATCCTGCGCCTCATCGCCGCGCCCTAATTTCGCCAGCGCCAGCGCCTTCAGGCCCATCGCGAGGTGGTTGGTGGCATTAAATTGCAGGCTGATGTCGACTTTTTCCAGCGCATCGGCAACCTCGCCGCGCTTCATCGCCAGCCGGGCCAGCGACCAGTAGGCCGCATCGCGGCAGCTGCCGCTCCATGAGGCTTTGTAATAGCTATCCCAGGCGCCAGCTTCATCCCCCTGCCTTTCCAGAGCGCTGGCGAGAAGCATGCTGGCCTCGCCGTCGCGCGGATTTTTATTCAGCCGATGGGCGCGCTGCAGCGCGGAGCGGGCGCACTGCTCCGCCAGCGGCCAGTCGGCGCCGTTGAGCGCCAGGGTGCCAAGGGCGACGTTATTTCGGTAATCCTCGGGATCAATCGCAATAGCCCGACGGTAGTAGTCTCCGGCGTAGCGGCTGGCGTGGTTATACTGCTCAAGATGCTGGCCAATGAAATAGAGTTCATCGCCGTTGTCGATGTCGTCCGGCAGCGCCGGCGCGGTTGCCGGCTCCGGTAACGGGGTCTGCTGGGCGAGATGCTCCTGATAATGCAGCAGCGGCTGGCCCTCGGCGCTTTTCGCCCGCAGGGTCAAGCGCGAAGCGCCGTTTTCCGCTAGCGCGTGCTGCCAGCTTTCACCCGGCTGCAGGGTTAGCTGGGTTTCATAGAGCGGCTGATTATCCGCGCTCAGCTCCAGTACGATATTTTCCAGCGGCGCAATCGCATAGACTCCCAGCCGCAGCAGTCCCTCTTCACGAACCAGCTTTAGCGCCAGGCGGGTATTCGCATTTTGCACCATTCCCAACTCGCTATACGGCAGGAAGTTTTGGACAAAAATTTTCTCTTCATAGGGCGCAAGCCAGGTGAAATCCGGCTGGTTATCGGTAAAGACGCCGGTCATCAGCTCGATATAGGGGCCATTCGCGTCGGTCAGATTGCGATCCCAGGCCTGGCCGAAATCGCCATAACCCCAGCTCCACTGCTTTTTACCCGGCGAGATATGGTGATCGGCGACGTGCAGCAGTCCGCCTCGTTCATCGTGATGGTAGGCACCGACAAAATCATATGCTGATTTCTCTGCCATATAGGAGGTCGGTACAGGGACATTCTTATAGCGGGAGATATCCACGCCCGCGCTGTAGTCCACTTTATAGTAGGTGCCGGTGGCGATGGGGAAGGCAGAAACGTCGCGCTTGCCGTGATCGAACACGGCGGTAACGTCAGGTGGGAACACGCTCTGGTGGGCATCTCCGCCCTTCACCGCCGGGTTGGCCCACCATAAGAAGTGGCGCGGCGTGGCGTTGCCGTTAAAGACCTTGCCGGTAATTTCAATCAGCGCGCGGTCGGGGTAAAGGGTAAAGCCGGCCATAACCTGCAGCCCGCGCATGGGCTCGGCTTCGCCCATCCATACGGTTTGCACGCCGCCTTCCCCCTGCTGGATGGTAAAATCGACGGGCATAAAGGTTGTCGGACGATGGTGCTGCGGCCAGTTAAACTCGATCCCGCCGGATATCCACGGCCCGAGCAGGCCGACCAGCGCCGGTTTTACCACTTCGTTGTAGTAGACGAAATCGCGCTGCTTAACTTTATCGTAGGCGCGATGGATGCGGCCGCCGAGCTCCGGCAGAAGCATAACGCGAATGAAATCATTCTCCATCCACACCGCCCGATAGTCGCGCATCTCCCGCTCGCCGGTTAAGGTATCAACCACGCCATAGGGGTACACGCTGCCGGAGGAACCCTGATAGACCCGCTTTTCGAGGAACATCGGGTTAGGATCCTCCGCTCCCGTCGTCCACGTCGGGAGTGTAATCGTTTCCTGCCAGACCTTAACCGAACCGTGCATAGCGCTCTCCACTAAAAGTAATTAAGTAAAAACCTGATGGAGGCGAGTTTATAATCTTGAATAGCGGTTAAAATGCGCAATGCTCACGCAATATAGTTAAGGGAGTTAAGTGTATGCAGCTAACCGGGTTCAACAACGTTCGGGTCAGGCAGGCCAACAAATCAATCTTTCTGGCCTGTTTGTGGCGGGAAAAGCAGCTCAGCAAATCGCAGCTCGCTCAGCTCAGCGGGCTTTCCATTCCGGCGGTGAGCAACATACTCGACGAGCTGCTCAGCGAAGGCCTCATCAGCCACTCCGCGGAAAAAATGAGCAATCGGGGCGTCAATAGCGGTAGCTTTCAGATCCCGCTCCACGGTGCCTGGACGCTATGCATGAACATCACCCCCACCAGCATTGAGTACCATCTCGCCGACGCTCGCCTGCTGGCCGTCGACGCGCACCAGCATATTCGTATCGATGCGCCGACGCCTCAGGCTTTGCTGGCGGCGATTATCGACTGCTGGCGCCGCGTCCACCGCCGCTATCCGCAGCATAAAATCAACATCGCGCTGGGTGTTCACGGGCAGGTAGATCCGGTAACCGGCGTTTCGCAAACCATGCCGCAGGCGCGCTGGAAAACGCCTGTCGAACTCAAATACTTACTTGAGGAAGAGCTCGGCGTTCAGGTCAGGGTCGATAATGACTGCGCCATGCTGGCGCTGGCCGAAAAATGGCAGAACAGCGCCGCGCCGCAGGATTTTTGCGTGATCAACGTCGATTACGGTATTGGTTCATCGTTTGTTATTAACGATCAGATCTACCGCGGAAGCCTCTACGGTAGCGGCCAGATTGGCCATACGATCGTCAATCCTGATGGCTCAGCCTGCGACTGCGGGCGCTATGGCTGTCTGGAAACCATCGCCTCGCTCAGCGCGTTGAAAAAGCAGGCTCGGGTGTGGCTAAAAACCCAGCCGGAGGCGCAGCCCTCCCCTGAAAAACTCACCACCGAGTCGCTTATTGCGGCCTGGGAACAGGGCGACGTGCATATCCGCGCCTGGGTTGAACGCTCCGCCAACGCCATTGGCCTGAGCCTGTATAACTTCCTCAATCTGCTCAATATTAATCAGATATGGCTCTATGGCCGCAGCTGCGCTTTTGGCGAGCAGTGGCTAAACACCATTGTTAAACAAACCAGCTTTAACCCCTTTGACCACGGCGACGCTCCGCGCGCGCACGCTACCCAAATTAGCTTCGGTCGGCTCACGCGTCCGCAGCAGCTGCTGGGCATTGGCTATCTGTACGTGGAGGAGGCGCTGGAGAAAATTTAGGCGCCGGTCTCAATTCGTGGCGGGGAGCAAAATTGTGTATTACGTTTAAAGAACACGTCTTTCATAAGGTGCTGGTTATGAACGCATTACGCTATTTTGATTTTGGTTCCTCACGCCACGTCCTGCTCCTGATTGCGCGAATTGCCGTCGTGCTGCTGTTTATCATCTTTGGCTACCCCAAGCTGATGGGGTTTAGCGGCACCGTGCAATATATGGCGTCATCCGGCGCGCCGCTGCCGACGCTGGCGGCGATTATCGCTATCGTGATGGAGGTTCCGGCGGCGATCCTGATTATTCTCGGCTTCTTCACGCGTCCGCTGGCGGTCATTTTTATTTTTTATACGCTGGGTACGGCGGTTATTGGCCACCACTACTGGGATATGTCCGGCGATGCGGTGCTGCCGAATATGATTAACTTCTATAAAAACGTCAGCATTGCCGGCGCCTTCCTGCTGCTGGCGATAGTGGGCCCGGGCGCCATCTCCCTCGACCGCCGTTAATCATCGGACAACGGACGTAAAAAAGGCCGCATTCGCGGCCTTTTATTCGCTTTCAACAGCTAAGCGTTATGCGTAAACCGGGAAGCGGGCGCAGATATCCAGAACTTTACCTTTAACGCGCTCGGTTACCGCTTCGTCATTGATATTGTCCAGAATGTCACACATCCAGCCGGCCAGCTCTTTCACTTCAGCTTCTTTGAAGCCGCGGCGAGTCACCGCCGGAGAACCGATACGGATACCGGAAGTCACAAACGGGCTCTTCGGATCGTTCGGCACGCTGTTTTTGTTCACGGTGATGTTGGCGCGGCCCAGGGCGGCGTCAGCTTCTTTACCGGTCAGGTTCTTATCAACCAGATCCAGCAGGAACAGGTGGTTTTCAGTACCGCCGGAGACCACTTTGTAGCCGCGGTTCAGGAACACTTCCACCATCGCTTTGGCATTCTTAGCGAC
This sequence comes from Klebsiella terrigena, assembly GCF_006539725.1. Lineage (GTDB taxonomy): Bacteria > Pseudomonadota > Gammaproteobacteria > Enterobacterales > Enterobacteriaceae > Klebsiella > Klebsiella terrigena. The sequence goes on from NZ_BJNO01000012.1 coordinate 116,827, forward strand.
CTGCTGCTGGTAGACCTTGAACTCAGGCTCCATCGCTTCTTTCAGCGCCACGGCTTTCGCAGCGATAACGTGCATCAGCGGGCCGCCCTGGGCGCTTGGGAATACGGCAGAGTTCAGCTTTTTGTACAGCTCTTCGCTACCGCCTTTCGCCAGGATCAGGCCGCCGCGCGGACCCGCCAGGGTTTTATGGGTCGTGGTGGTCACAACGTGAGCGTGCGGAACCGGGTTCGGATAGACGTCAGCGGCGATCAGGCCGGCAACGTGGGCCATATCAACGAACAGGTAAGCGCCGATGCTGTCGGCGATTTCACGCATTTTTGCCCAGTCAACGACGCCGGAATAGGCAGAGAAGCCGCCGATGATCATCTTCGGCTTATGGGTCTGCGCCTGCTTCGCCATGTCTTCGTAGTCAATTTTACCGGACTCATCAATACCGTAAGGGATGATGTTGTACAGCTTGCCGGAGAAGTTAACCGGGGAGCCGTGAGTCAGGTGGCCACCCTGCGCGAGGTTCATACCGAGAACGGTATCGCCCGGCTGCAGCAGAGCGGTGTAAACCGCGAAGTTAGCCTGAGAACCGGAGTGCGGCTGCACGTTGGCGTAGTCGGCGCCAAACAGCTCTTTTGCACGGTCGATAGCCAGCTGCTCGACGATATCAACGTATTCGCAGCCGCCGTAGTAGCGCTTGCCCGGATAGCCTTCGGCATATTTGTTGGTCAGCTGAGAACCCTGAGCCTGCATAACGCGCGGGCTGGTGTAGTTCTCGGAGGCGATCAGTTCGATGTGCTCTTCCTGACGTACTTTTTCCTGCTCCATAGCCTGCCACAGTTCGGCATCATAATCGGCAATGTTCATTTCACGCTTTAACATCCGCATCTCCTGCTCAGCTAACAATAGATTACAGCTCTAAATGGGGGCCTTTTTGGGCGACGGGCCACAGTATAACTGAATCGTTCTGTGATAACAGGTCTTGACAAACGATTTTACGCAAACGTTTGGCTCCGCATGACACAAGGCTTTGAGCAATAACGCCTCTCCGATTATCAACGGATTTCTTTTCAGGTTTGTGATGCAAATTCTTCACGTTGTAACTGTTTTAATGCAGTGTGTTAAAGAACCATTTACATTGCAGGGTTATTTATATAAGATGCATTTGAAATGCATCATTAAGATAATACTAAAGGAAGCTGCTATGCTCGACGCTCAAACCATCGCTACGGTCAAAGCCACCATTCCCCTGCTGGTCGAAACGGGTCCTAAGCTGACCGCCCACTTCTACGATCGCATGTTTGCTCATAACCCCGAACTCAAAGAAATCTTCAATATGAGCAACCAGCGCAACGGCGATCAGCGTGAAGCGCTGTTTAACGCTATTGCTGCCTACGCGAGCAATATCGATAACCTGGCGGCCCTGCTGCCGGCGGTAGAGAAAATCGCGCAGAAGCACACCAGCTTCCAGATCCGTCCGGAGCAGTACAATATCGTCGGCGGCCACCTGCTGGCGACGCTGGATGAAATGTTCAGCCCGGGCCAGGAAGTCCTTGATGCGTGGGCCAAAGCCTACGGCGTGCTGGCTAACGTCTTTATCAATCGCGAAGCCGAAATCTATCAGGATAGCGCCAGCAAGACCGGCGGCTGGGAAGGCACCCGCGCGTTCCGCATTGTGAAGAAAACCCCGCGCAGCGCGCTGATCACCAGCTTCGAGATGGAGCCGGTGGACGGCCAGCCGGTTGCCGACTATCAGCCGGGCCAGTACCTGGCCGTCTGGCTGAAGCCGGAAGGGTTTGAATATCAGGAGATTCGCCAGTACTCCCTGACGCGTAAGGCGGATGGTAAAGGCTATCGCATTGCCGTGAAGCGCGAGAGCGGCGGCCAGGTTTCGAACTGGCTGCACAATGCGTCAAGCGAAGGGGACGTTGTCCACCTCGCGGCGCCGGCGGGCGACTTCTTCCTGACCGTTGACGCCGAAACCCCGGTAACGCTGCTCTCCGGCGGCGTCGGCCAGACGCCAATGCTGGCAATGCTGGATTCGCTGGCAAAAGCGCGGCATCCGGCGCAGGTTAACTGGTTCCACGCGGCGGAAAACGGTGAGGTTCACGCCTTTGCCGATGAGGTCAGCGCGCTGGGCGCGGCCCTGCCTAAGTTTGCGTCTCACGTCTGGTATCGCAGCCCAGGTGAAGAGGACCGTCAGGCGGCGCGTTTTAATAGCGAAGGTTTGATGGATTTGACCGCTCAGGCAGAGAGCCTGCGCGACCCGCTGATGCAGTTCTACCTCTGCGGCCCGGTGGCCTTTATGCAGCATGCGGCAAAGCAGCTGGTGGCGCTTGGCGTCAATAGCGAGCGCATTCATTACGAATGCTTCGGCCCGCACAAGGTACTGTAATTGATGACCCTCTCCCCGCCGGGGAGAGGGTTAAAACTTAAATCGCTTCGTCGTCTTCTTCGCCGGTACGGATACGGATCACGCGCGCCACGTCAAAGACAAAGATTTTACCATCGCCGATTTTACCGGTCTGCGCCGTGCGGATAATGGTATCGACGCAGGTATCGACGATATCATCCGTGACCACGATTTCGATTTTCACTTTTGGCAGAAAATCCACCATGTACTCCGCACCGCGGTACAGCTCGGTATGGCCCTTCTGGCGGCCAAAGCCCTTCACTTCCGTTACCGTCATCCCGGTGATGCCGACTTCCGCCAGCGCTTCACGCACGTCATCCAGCTTGAAAGGTTTAATAATCGCATCAATCTTTTTCATGGTGTTCCTGTCTTAGTCGCGTAACCGGTTGCTTACCGTATCATAACTTGCGCTATGGCGCGGAGCTACTCTTTAAAGTCGTTGGCGTCGAGCTCGTGGCGCGACAGCAGTTTATAAAATTCGGTGCGGTTGCGCCCGGCCATTCTGGCCGCGTGCGTCACGTTACCTTTGGTAATTTGCAGCAGCTTGCGCAGGTAGTTCAGCTCAAACTGATTACGCGCCTCAACGAAGGTCGGCAGCGCGGTATTTTCGCCTTCCAGCGCCTGCTCCACCAGCGCATCGCTGATCACCGGCGAGGAGGTCAGCGCCACGCACTGCTCAATCACGTTCACCAGCTGGCGCACGTTGCCCGGCCATTTGGCGGCCATCAGCCGCTTCATCGCGTCGGTCGAGAAGGCGCGAACAAACGGCTTATGCCGGTCGGCCGACTGGCGCAGCAGATGGTTGGCAAGAAGCGGAATATCCTCGGTGCGATCGGCGAGAGGCGGGATCTTGAGGTTCACCACGTTCAGGCGATAAAACAGATCTTCGCGGAACTCGCCGCGCGCCATCGCCTTAGGCAGGTCGCGGTGGGTGGCGGAGACGATGCGCACGTCGATGTCGATGTCGCGGTTGCTGCCCAGCGGGCGAACCTTGCGCTCCTGCAGAACGCGCAGCAGTTTGACCTGCAGAGCCACCGGCATATCGCCGATCTCATCGAGAAACAGCGTGCCCCCTTCGGCGGCCTGAAACAGCCCTTCCCGATTGCTGACCGCGCCGGTAAAGGCGCCGCGGGCGTGGCCAAACAGCTCCGACTCCAGCAGCTGCTCCGGCAGGGCGCCGCAGTTAATGGCGACAAAGGGCTTGGCGTGGCGCGGGCTGGCGTTATGGATCGCCTGGGCGACGATCTCTTTGCCGGTGCCGCTCTGGCCGTTAATCAGCACGCTGACGTCCGACTGCGCCACCATGCCCGCCTGCTCCAGCAGGCGCTGCATCAGCGGGCTACGGGTCACAATCGCCTGACGCCAGCGCTCATCCGTCGTCGGCGCGCTGTGCTCCAGCGCGTCATCAATGGCTTTGTACAGCGCGTCCTTGTCTACCGGCTTGGTCAGGAAGCTGAACACACCCTGCTGGGTCGCCGCCACCGCATCAGGAATCGAGCCGTGGGCGGTGAGAATAATCACCGGCATTCCCGGCTGCACCTTCTGGATTTCGGCAAACAGCTGCAGGCCGTCCATTTCATCCATGCGCAAATCGCTGACCACCAGGTCGACCTTATCGCGTCCCAGCACGCGCAGCGCTTCGGGCCCGCTTTCGGCAGTGGTCACGCTGTAGCCTTCGCTGACAAGACGCATCCCCAGCAGCTTCAGCAGCCCTGGGTCATCGTCCACCAGCAGCAGGCGCGCGGGTTTACGGCTCGTCATGCGTGGCCTCCGGGATTTTTTCGCCGCCGTGCCCGACGTCAGAATTAAAATTTCCGCCCGGCTTGCGGGTAGAGAGCTGACGTTCGATATCGGTAAGATTTTCCAGCTTACGCGTGGTGAGCTCCAGCTCGCCGCGCAGCTGCTGCTCCTGCTGGCGCAGCGCGTCGAGCTCGGCATCGCTGGTCTGCTGTAGTTTCGCGTAGCGGGAGCGCTCGTCCACCAGCTGCAGCTGTCGGCTCTGGCCGTCGCGCCAGAGCTGGTAAAGCGCGCGCACCTGCACGGCTATTTGCGAGCTGAAGGTGTCCAGGCGAGAAACCAGCTCGCGCCGCTCGTCGGGGGTAATTTTGGCGTCCGCCAGCAAAATGCCGCGCTTAAACGCATCCTGCCAGCGGTCGTCACCGTGCAGCCGGGCTTCCGCCCGCGCCTGCACCGGAGAAAGGCGATCGGCGCAGTCAATTCCGCGTAGCCAGTAGAGCGGATTTTTGTCGCTGATATCCCCGTTCAGGGACCAGATATCCGCGCACTCAACCGAGAGGAAATCCGCCACCTGATGCTGCGGCAGCTCGGGCTGCGCTTTGTCGCTTGCCGTGTGCGGTGATAAAGCCGTGGAACATCCGGCCAGCGCCAGGCAGGAAACGCCGGTCAGCAGCCAGACCTTGACGGGACGAACCCATGCGAAAAAGTGGGACATAGTCACCCATTGTTGATTCATGTGTTGATTTTTCCCGGCTCGGCGGCGGGTAGCGTGATGCGAAAACAGATAAGCCCGGGTAGATCGTCGACCAGGCTTAGCTCGCCCTGCATTTGTCGAACGCAGTCCCGCGCAATGCTTAGCCCGAGGCCGCTGCCTTTTACCGCCCCTTTACGCTGGTGACTTCCCTGATAAAAGGGCTCAAATATCATTTTTCTTTCCACTGGCGGTATCGGCTCGCCGCTGTTGCTTACGTCGATGCGCACCTGCTCGCCGTGCCGGTAGCTGTGAATATGAATGTTACCGGATTCAGCACCATAGTGCACCGCATTGGAGTAGAGATTGTCCAGCACGCTCGCCAACAAAGCCGGCTCCGCCTGGCAGAACCGGGCCTCCAGGCTGAGTTCCGTGCGCATCAGTTTAGCTCTTGCCGGCAGGCTGTGGGCAGAGACTACGCTTTCGACCAGTTCCGCAAGGTTAACCGTTTCGCGCGCCACCGGGCCGTCGGCCTGTTTACGGTTGTAATCAAGCAGCTGTTCAATCAGCTTTTGCAGGTTGCGGCTGCTGGCGTCGAGGATCTCGACAATCTCCTGCTGCTCGGCGGTCAAAGGTCCGGCAACGCGGTCGGCAAGCAGCTCCGTACCTTCGCGCATGCTGGCTAAGGGCGTTTTCAGCTCATGGGAGAGATGGCGCAAAAACTGATGCCGCTGCGACTCCAGCCAGGCCAGGCGCTCGCTCAGCCAGATAATGCGTTCGCCGACCGAGCGCAGCTCGCGCGGCCCGGTGAACAGCGCCGCGTTATCCAGCGACTTCCCTTCTCCCAGCCGGTTAATCATCTTCTCAATCCCCTTTACCGGGCCGATGATCATCCGGGTAAACAGCAGCACCAGCGCCAGGCTCAGCAGGAACAGCACCAGCGCCTGCCAGCCGAAGAACTGCCCGCGTTCGGCGATCTCCTGCTGCAGCTGCTGGCCGCGCGAATAGACGACCGTTCGGGTGGCCTGCACCATGACGCTGTTGGCCGTGGCGAAGGCTTCCAGACTCTCTGCTGACTTCGCGTCGGGGCTGCTGTTTTTGCACTTCAGCTGCGCCAGGTCGCTCAAATCCTGGCTCAGGGCCTGCCAAATTTTCTCATCCGGCAGCACGCCGGCGTGGGCGTCCAGCATTTCGCTGTAGCGCTTGCGCTGATTTTGATAAACCTTCGCCAGCGTCGGATCGTCCAGCACGCAGTACTGGCGGTAGCTGCGCTCCATTTCCAGCGAAGCGTTAACCATCGCCTCGCTGCGCCGGGCGTCAACCAGGGTGGTGCGGTTGATGTGCGCGGCCTGGGCGCTGAGAGCGTTCAGGCTCTGCCACGCCTGCCAGGCCAGAACCAGCAGCGGTAGCAGGATCAGCACAAAGGAGAGCGTCACCAGCTGGCGCAACGATCGGGGGAAAAGGGAGAGTCGCTTCAAGTATATAGCCTCAAACATTCGCTTAAGACGATGCTAACCGAGGACGCCGCAGAGTAACAGGTGCAATCCGCAGTTCTGCCGCAGGAAGGGAGACGGGTCGGGGCATTTCCCGTCAACGGCGCGGGTCATTATCCCCGCGCGCCGACGGCTTGCCATACGGCGGACATAATAAAGCCAGGCATTTGCCTGGCTTTATTAAGAAATAAGGCGGTGCCTAACTCGACGTTTCGCCCGATGGCTGATAAAGCAGAGCTATTATCAGGAGTTGGACGGCAGGCACCTTGTTGTGCGTCATTCGAAGTTTATGTAGCGCGTCCCGAAGGGGCTGACATAAGAAGGTGAATGAGCCACTGCCTATTATTATGCACGTTCTATGCCACATTACAAAACATTTTATTAACACAATGAAATATAAATGGTTTTCTATATTTTACACCCCTGACGGCGATGTCTGTTTTTTAGCCATGCTGTCGCCATTTAGCGACACTTAAACCCTGACTTAGCAACCCTGTTTAAAATCAAAAGGTTAAATGTCTCCTTTTAGAGACACCTCTCCCCGGCGTTTGTCGGTAAATCCCGACACCCTGCAGCGATAGCCATCACAAACAAAAAGGCCCCCCGCTTTCGCGGGAGGCCTTTTAGAGCATCAGCCAGGGTTCGGTTTAGCCCAGCTGCTTACGCGCGTTGCGGAAAATACGCATCCACGGGCTGTCTTCGCCCCAGTTTTCCGGGTGCCAGGAGTTTGCCACGCTGCGGAAGACGCGCTCAGGGTGCGGCATCATAATGGTGGCGCGACCGCTTTCGCTGGTAACGGCGGTAATCCCGTTCGGCGAGCCGTTCGGGTTCGCCGGGTAGCTTTCGGTCACTTTACCGAAGTTATCGACGAAACGCAGCGCGACCAGGCCTTTGCTCTCAAGCTGCGCCAGATGCGCGCCGTCGCGAACCTCCACCTGCCCTTCACCGTGAGACACGGCGATAGGCATCATTGAGCCGACCATCCCCTGCAGCAGCAGAGACGGGCTTTGCGTCACTTCAACCAGGCTGAAGCGCGCCTCAAAGCGGTCAGAGTAGTTACGTACGAAGCGCGGCCACAGGTCGCTTCCCGGGATCAGCTCCCGCAGGTTGGACATCATCTGACAGCCGTTACACACGCCCAGCGCCAGGGTCTGCGGACGATGGAAGAAGGTCGCAAACTCATCGCGCACGCGGTCGTTGAACAGAATCGATTTCGCCCAGCCTTCGCCCGCGCCCAGCACGTCGCCGTAAGAGAAGCCGCCGCAGGCCACCAGCGCCTGGAAGTCAGCAAGGCCGGTACGGCCCGCAAGCAGGTCGCTCATGTGCACGTCAACGGCATCAAAGCCCGCGCGATGGAAGGCCGCGGCCATCTCAACGTGCGAGTTAACGCCCTGCTCGCGCAGTACCGCCACCTTCGGACGCGCGCCGGTCGCAATGTACGGCGCGGCGATATCTTCGTTGATATCGAAAGAGAGCTTAACGTTGAGGCCAGGATCGCTGTCGTTGCTTTTCGCGGCGTGCTCGCTATCGGCACACTCGGGGTTATCGCGCAGACGCTGCATCTGCCAGGTGGTTTCTGCCCACCACATACGCAGCGTAGAGCGGCTTTCGCTGAATACCGGGCTGCCGTTGGCGGTGATGACGAAGCGATCGCTCGCCGTTGCCTGACCCAGGTAGTGGGTGCACTCCGCCAGACCGTGGGAGGCCAGCAGCGCTTCAACCGCCTCGCGATCCGCAGCGCGAACCTGAATAACCGCCCCGAGCTCTTCGTTGAACAGCGCCGCCAGGCTATCGTCGCCCAGCGCAGCGATATCCACATCCACGCCGCAGTGGCCGGTGAAGGCCATCTCGGCCAGCGTCACCAGCAGGCCGCCGTCGGAACGGTCGTGGTATGCCAGCAGCTTGCGTTCAGCCACCAGCGCCTGCATTGCGTCCCAGAAGCCTTTCAGCTGCGCGACGTCGCGAACGTCCGCCGGGGTATCGCCCAGCTGGCGATAAACCTGCGCCAGCGCGGTCGCGCCCAGCGCGTTGTGGCCGTTGCCTAAATCAATCAGCAGCAGGGCGTTGTCTTCGGTCAAGAGCTGCGGCGTCACGGTGCGACGCACGTCTTCCACGCGGGCAAAGGCGGTGATCACCAGCGACAGCGGAGAGGTCATCTCGCGCTGCTCGCTGCCTTCCTGCCAGCGGGTTTTCATCGACATAGAATCTTTGCCGACCGGGATAGTCAGGCCCAGAGCCGGGCACAGCTCTTCGCCAACCGCTTTCACCGCTTCGTACAGACCGGCATCTTCGCCCGGGTGTCCGGCCGCTGCCATCCAGTTTGCCGAAAGCTTCACGCGATTCAGTGCGCCAATTTGCGTTGCCGCCACGTTGGTCAGCGCTTCTCCGACCGCCAGGCGGGCGGAGGCGGCGAAATCGAGTAATGCCACCGGCGAACGTTCGCCAAGGGCCATCGCTTCGCCGTAGTAGCTATCGAGGCTGGCGGTGGTAACCGCGCAGTTCGCCACCGGGATCTGCCACGGGCCAACCATCTGGTCGCGCGCCACCATACCGGTAACGGTGCGGTCGCCGATGGTGACGAGGAAGGTTTTCTCCGCCACCGCCGGCAGGTGCAGAACGCGATTTACCGCGTCGGCAACGGTCATTCCCTGGCGATTCAGCGCTTCGCCTTTGGCCTTCAGGGTCTGTACGTCGCGGGTCATTTTCGGCGTTTTGCCCAACAGCACGTCCAGCGGCAGATCGATCGGCTGGTCGTTGAAATGGCTGTCGCTCATATTCAGATGCAGCTCTTCGGTAGCGTCGCCAATCACGGCGTAAGGCGCGCGCTCGCGGCGGCACAGCTCGTCAAACAGCGGCAGCTGGTCCGGCGCCACTGCTAATACGTAGCGCTCCTGGGATTCGTTACACCAGATTTCCAGCGGGCTCATGCCCGGCTCGTCGCTGAGGATATCGCGCAACTGGAATTTACCGCCGCGGCCGCCGTCGCTCACCAGCTCCGGCATGGCGTTCGAAAGGCCGCCCGCGCCGACGTCGTGGATAAACAGAATCGGGTTGGCGTCGCCCAGCTGCCAGCAGCGGTCAATGACCTCCTGGCAGCGACGTTCCATTTCCGGGTTGTCGCGCTGGACGGAGGCGAAATCGAGGTCCGCATCAGACTGACCGGATGCCATAGACGAGGCCGCACCGCCGCCGAGGCCAATGTTCATCGCCGGGCCGCCGAGCACGATAAGCTTCGCCCCAACGATAATTTCGCCTTTCTGGACATGATCGGCGCGGATGTTGCCGATGCCGCCAGCCAGCATGATCGGCTTGTGGTAGCCGCGCAGCTCTTCACCGTTGTGGCTGGTCACCTTTTCTTCATAGGTGCGGAAGTAGCCGTTCAGCGCCGGACGACCAAATTCGTTGTTAAACGCCGCGCCGCCCAGCGGACCGTCGGTCATGATATCCAGCGCGGTCACGATGCGGTCCGGTTTGCCAAAGTCTTCTTCCCACGGCTGTTCAAAGCCCGGGATGCGCAGGTTAGAGACCGAGAACCCGACCAGGCCCGCTTTGGGTTTCGCCCCGCGTCCGGTTGCGCCTTCATCGCGGATTTCACCGCCGGAACCGGTCGCTGCGCCCGGCCACGGAGAAATCGCCGTCGGGTGGTTGTGCGTTTCTACCTTCATCAGGATATGCGCCGCTTCCTGATGGTAGTCATAAATCCCGTCCTGATGGCTGGCGAAGAAGCGCCCGACCTCAGAACCTTCCATGACCGCGGCGTTGTCTTTGTAAGCGGACAGAACGTAGTCCGGGGTCTTCTCAAAAGTATTTTTGATCATCTTAAACAGCGACTTCGGCTGCTGTTCGCCGTCGATGACCCAATCGGCGTTAAAAATCTTGTGGCGGCAGTGCTCGGAGTTGGCCTGCGCGAACATATACAGTTCGATATCGTTCGGGTTACGGCCCAGCGTTTTGAAAGCATCCTGCAGGTAGTCGATTTCGTCGTCCGCCAGCGCCAGCCCCAGACGGAGGTTAGCGTCAATTAGCGCCTGACGGCCCTGGCCCAGCAGATCGACGCTGGTGACCGGCTTAGGCTGATGCTGAGCGAACAGCTTCGCGCCCTCTTCCAGCGCGTCGAATACGCTTTCCATCATTCGGTCGTGCAGCTCATCTGCAACAACGGCCCACTGCTCTGCGCTCAGCGTGCTGGCTTCAACGTAGTACGCTACACCGCGCTCGAGGCGCACAACCTGTGCCAGGCCGCAGTTATGGGCGATATCGGTAGCTTTAGAAGACCAGGGGGAGATGGTGCCAGGGCGGGGGGTGACGAGCAGTAATTTACCGGTTGGGGTATGGCTACTTAAGCTTGGGCCATACTTGAGCAGTCGTGCCAGCCTCTCGCGATCCTCACCGCCGAGCGGGGCGTTCAGGTCGGCAAAATGAACATACTCTGCATATATTGTGCTTACCGGTATGTTGGCCGCCTGGAAACGTGCCAGCAGTTTATTGATACGAAATGCCGACAGTGCAGGTGAACCACGCAAAATTTCCATCATAAGTCTCTCGTCTTCGAAGCTTTCAATATGAGCCAGGGGGGAAACGGGCGCTATTATAGTGAATCCTGCGCCCTGACGAAACCGTTTGCGTGGAAATAAAATCATTCGTCGCGTTTATCATTAAATGTGACCTCTATCGCGAATAAGTTGCCAACTGGCGCATTCTTAAGCAAAATGCCGCTCATTCAACGACAACCTTTTACTTTTTCCGGTCATAGTCTGCTGAGGAACATAGAGCTGCAGAAGATTAACTATCTGAAAAAACTAAAGATTAATTATCTGCTCATCGGCATTGTTACCTTATTGCTGGCGGCTGCCCTGTGGCCGTCGATCCCGTGGTCGGGCAAACCAGAGAACCGCGTGGCGGGAATTATGTCGCGCGGGGAGCTGCGCATCAGCACCATCAATTCGCCGATGACCTTTGCGACCATCAATGACAAAACCTACGGCCTTGATTACGAGCTGGCGCAGCAGTTTGCCGACTACCTCGGCGTAAAGCTGAAGATCACCGTTCGGCAGAATATCAGCCAGCTGTTTGACGATCTGGATAACGGGAAGGCCGACATGCTCGGCGCCGGGCTGGTCTATAACTCCGAGCGGGTGAAGAACTATCAGCCGGGACCGAGCTACTACTCCGTATCGCAGCAGCTGGTCTACCGGGTCGGCAGCCCCCGCCCGCGCACCCTTGCTGGCCTCAATGCCGACCAGTTGGCTATCGCGCCGGGCCACGTCGCCATTAACGACCTGCAGAGCCTGAAGGAGAGCAAATACCCCGATCTCAGCTGGCGCGTCGATGAAAAGCGCGGCACCACGGCGCTAATGCAGGCGGTGATCGATGGCGATCTGAGCTACACCATCGCCGATTCCGTGGCGGTCAGCCTGTTTCAGCGCGTGCATCCTGAGCTGGCGGTCGCGCTGGATATCAGCGATGAGCAGCCGGTGACCTGGTTTAGCGTCAAGGGCGAAGACAACTCGCTCTCGGCGGCGATGCTCGATTTCTTCAACAACATTAATGAAGACGGTACCCTGGCGCGGCTGGAAGAGAAGTATCTCGGGCACGGCAACGATTTCGATTATGTCGATACGCGCACCTTCCTGCGGGCGGTAGAGAATGTCCTGCCGGACCTGCAGCCAATGTTTGAAAAGTACGCCCGCCAGATCGACTGGCGCCTGCTGGCGGCTATTGCCTGGCAGGAGTCGCACTGGGATCCGCAGGCGACCTCACCGACCGGGGTTCGCGGGATGATGATGCTCACCAGAAACACCGCTCAGAGCCTGGGATTAACCGACCGCACCGATGCCGAGCAGAGCGTCAACGGCGGCATGCGCTATCTGCAGGATATGATGAACAAGGTTCCGGATTCGGTCCCCAAAGATGAGCGGATCTGGTTTGCGCTGGCGGCGTACAATATGGGCTACGCGCATATTCTCGACGCCATCGCCCTGACGAAAAAACAGCAAGGGAATCCCAACAGCTGGGCGGACGTGAAGCAGCGCCTGCCGCTTCTCAGCCAAAAATCCTACTACAGCAGGCTGAAATACGGCTACGCGCGGGGCCATGAAGCGTACGCTTACGTCGAGAACATTCGCAAATACCACATTAGCCTGGTCGGCTATCTGTCCGAGAAGGAGAGGAAGGACCAGCAGGCGCTGGCGATGGCCGGTGACTATCCGGCGGTTATGCCGGATGAGGTAGATAAAAAGGAAGAGCAGACGCTACCGTTTTTCAAATTCCGCACCGAAGCGCTGGTCGATAACGCCAGGTTCAAAATCCCCGGGCTGAACCACTAGCTCTCGTCCGCCTGGCGCGCCTTTTTCAGCGCCTTTTTCTCTTCCCGCCGCCAGCGGAAAAAATCGCTCAGCATGGCCGAACACGACTCGGCGAGAACGCCTTCAGCGATCTCAACCCGATGGTTCATCCCCGGATGGTGCAGCACGTCGATAAGCGATCCGGCGGCGCCGGTTTTCGCATCCCGGGCGCCAAATACCAGCCGCGAGATGCGGCTATGCACCATCGCCCCGGCGCACATCACGCACGGCTCGAGGGTCACGTACAGCGTGGCGTCAATCAGGCGGTAGTTTTGCAGCACCAGCCCGCCCTGGCGTATGGCCATGATCTCGGCGTGCGCGGTCGGATCGTGGCGGCCGATCGGCCGATTCCAGCCCTCGCCGATGACCTGGTTATTGTGTACCAGCACGGCACCCACCGGCACCTCGCCCTCTTCCCAGGCGCGTTTAGCCAGCGTCAAAGCGTGACGCATCCAGTATTCATCATTGCGTTCATGGTCAGACAAAGCGGGACTCCTGTGCAAAAGCGGGGCGCATTATACATGCCGGCCGCGCATTAGACACTATCACTCTAGCTGATGCAGATCGCCCTGCGGCGTCACCCGCCAGCGATGCTGGCAAAAGCAGAGCAGCGGATTATCCTGCTCGCTGTCGCTGTAGCCGCTATACAGCCGCAGCGGCGCGCCAATTTTTTGCTCCAGCTGCACCACTTTTTCATGCCCCAGGCAGCGCAGAGTCAGGACCCAGCCGCCGTAGCGGCGCGCCATTCTGCTGGCGATGAGGTTCACTCTCGGTAGCCAGGGCGTATCAAAATAGACCTGCTCCACCAGCGACTGCGGTGAACCGGTGATCAGCCAGACGTCGGCATCGGTGCTGGTCAAATAGCCCGTTAGCCGGGCATGCACCACCGGGAACGCCGTCACGTGCTGGCGAAACCAGCGGACAAAGTTCGCCTCAAGACGCTTGAGCTTCGCCTCGCTGCGCCCGCAGGTGGAGGCCCACAGCAGCAGGCTCATCGGCCAGCGCGCCGCCCTGCCGTTGACCAGCAGCCCGCCGAGGATAACCGGCAGCAAAAGCGCTACCGGCAGAAGATTCAGGGGCTGATGACGCAGGACGTAGCGTATGAAGCTGCCAAACATATCCTGCTGGTGCAGGGTTCCATCAAGATCAAAAAAGACCACCCGACGCATAGCGCTATTCAAACTCAACCTCTTCTTTTCGTCATTCCGGCTGCCCGCTAGCTTACCAGCCTTGCACCCTTAATATTAAAAACATCTGCGAGCGTTGAATTTAGGTTAAGGTCGTTGATTAATAAATCTCAGCGCCAGAATTTTTAATTCGCCATAATCCTCTTATAATCGAATACAAAATTCTTTCAGCAGAGGGTGAAGGCTGTCCTCAGGAAAACCTATGAACTGTTTAATCCGCATTCGCCAGCGCTACCTGTCGCTGGCGGCAAGCGATAAAAAGCTGGCTGATTTTATCCTCGCCCAGCCGGACCAGACCCGGCACCTCAGCTCGCAGCAGCTGGCGGGTGAAGCGGGCGTCAGCCAGTCGAGCGTGGTGAAATTCGCCCAGAAGATGGGCTTCAAAGGTTTCCCGGCCCTGAAGCTGGCGCTGAGCGAAGCGCTGGCCAGCGCGCCCGACCCGCAGTCGGTCCCGGTGCATAACCAGATCCTCGGCGACGATCCGCTGCGTCTGGTGGGCGAAAAGCTGATTAAGGATAACGTGGCGGCGATGCACGCCTCGCTGGACGTTAACAGCGAAGAGAAGCTGCTGGAGGCCGTTGCGCTGCTGCGTACCGCTCGCCGGGTCATTATTACCGGCATCGGCGCCTCGGGCCTGGTGGCGCGCAACTTCAGCTGGAAGCTGATGAAAATTGGCGTCAACGCCGTCGCCGAGCAGGATATGCACGCCCTGCTGGCCACCGTCCAGGCGATGTCGCCAGACGATCTGCTGCTCGCCATCTCCTATTCCGGCGAACGCCGGGAAATCAACATGGCGGCGGCGGAAGCCCTGCGCGTTGGCTGCCGGATCCTCGCGATCACCGGCTTCAGCCCCAACGCGCTGCAGCAGCAGGCCTCCCAGTGCCTGTACACCATTGCCGAAGAGCAGGCGACGCGCAGCGCGGCGATCTCCTCAACCAGCGCGCAGATGATGCTGACGGATCTGCTGTTTATGGCGCTGGTACAGCAGGATCTTGAGCATGCGCCGGAGCGTATTCGCCACAGCGAGGCGCTGGTGAAAAAGCTGGTGTGAGCAGAAAATGGGCGTATAATGCCCGCCCTGTTTGTGTTGTTTCTGAGAATTACCTGATGGCGCTGTTAATTACCAAAAAATGCATCAACTGCGATATGTGCGAACCGGAATGTCCGAACGAGGCCATTTCGATGGGTGATAGCATTTATGAAATTAACAGCGATCGCTGCACGGAATGCGTGGGTCATTACGAAACGCCCACCTGTCAAAAAGTGTGCCCGATCCCCAATACGATCCTTAAAGATCCGGCGCACCCCGAGAACGAAGAGCAGCTGTGGGATAAGTTTGTGCTGATGCACCACGCGGATAAAATCTAGCTTTCGATAATGACCGTTGCGCAGGCGTAGTGGCGCTCATCGGCCAGCGTGACGTGAACGGCGCTGACTCCCAGGCGCTCCGCCAGATTCCTGGCCTCGCCCCACAGGCGCAGCTTCGGTTTACCCAGCTCGTCGTTATAAACCTCAAACTGATTAAAAGCCAAACCGTTACGAATGCCGGTACCCAGCGCTTTTGCCGCCGCCTCTTTCACCGCGAAGCGCTTGGCCAGAAAGCGCACCGGCTGCTGGTGCTGCTCCCAGATTGCCCACTCGCTATCGCTTAATACGCGTCGGGCAAGGCGATCGCCGCTACGGGCGATCACCGCTTCAATGCGGGCAATTTCAACGATATCCGTGCCCAGCCCGAGAATAGCCATTAAGGACGGGCTTCCTGCATCAGGCGCTTCATTTCAGCAACCGCTTCCTTTAGGCCGCTCATCACCGCGCGACCGATAATCGCGTGGCCAATATTCAGCTCATGCATTTCCGGCAGTCGGGCGATGGCCTTGACGTTGTGGTAGGTCAGACCGTGTCCGGCATTGACCTTCAGGCCAAGGCTGGCGGCGTAGGTGGCCGCTTTGGCAATGCGCTCGAGCTCTTTGGCCTGCTGCGCGTCGCTTTTGGCATCCGCGTAGCAGCCGGTATGAATTTCGATATAGGGCGCGCCCACTTCCGCCGCCGCCTTAATTTGCGCAAAATCGGCATCAATGAACAGCGAAACCAGAATGCCGGCATCGGCAAGACGCTGGCAGGCGTCGCGCATTTTTTCGCGCTGGCCGGCCACGTCCAGGCCGCCTTCGGTGGTCACTTCCTGGCGCTTCTCCGGCACCAGGCAGCAGAAATGCGGTTTGGTTTCGCAGGCGATCGCCAGCATCTCTTCGGTCACCGCCATTTCGAGGTTCATGCGGGTATCCAGCGTCTGGCGCAGGACGCGCACGTCGCGGTCGGTGATATGGCGGCGGTCTTCACGCAGATGCACGGTGATACCGTCGGCGCCGGCCTGCTCGGCGATAAATGCTGCCTGTACCGGGTCCGGGTATGCGGTGCCGCGAGCGTTACGTAGCGTAGCGATATGGTCAATGTTGACCCCTAACAGTAATTCAGCCATGACAATCCTCATTGTTCATTATTTGTTTTATCTGCTCGCGCCGCTCTGGCGGGAATAAACTGGCGAAACAGCTCCCGGCTCTTTAGCGGCTTGCCGCCAAGATACGGCTTCAGGGCGATACGGGTAAAGCGTTTGGCAGCACGTAAGGCATCGCTATCCGGGAACTCACGGTTAGCCAGCGCCTTCAAATGGTGCCCGGTAAAGCTGTTGTTATCAATAACCAGGCTGGCGATAAAGCCTTTTTCTTCACGGTAGCGATAGGTCATGGTATCGGAGACCGCTTCGCCGCTGCCGGCGCAGTGCAGGAAATCGACGCCGTAGCCCAGATGCCCGAGCAGGGCCAGCTCGAAGCGGCGTAAAGCCGGCTCTGGGGTACCGCTCGCGCCGGCGAGCGCCTGGAGGCAGTGCAGGTAGTCGAAAAAGAGTTCAGAGAAGCGGGTTTCATGTTCGAGCACCCGGGAGAGCAGCTCATTGACGTAGAGGCCGCTATAGAGCGTAATCCCGCTGAGCGGTAGCGCCAGCGAAACGGCCTCGGCGCTGCGCAGCGTTTTGACTTCGCCACGGCCGCCAAAGCGGAGCAGTAAGGGGGTAAATGGCTGGAGAGCGCCTTTCAGACTGGAGCGTTTGGAACGCGCGCCTTTGGCAACAAGACGCACGCGGCCCGACTCTTCCGTGAAGACGTCCAGCATCAGGCTGGTTTCGCTCCACGGGCGGCTATGCAGGACGAAAGCGCGCTGCCAGCCTTCCATCATACTCGTCGTCTTTCAGGTTGCAGGCGCGCCGGCTGCGTACAGTCACCCCGGTCGCTTACGACAGTAAGCTCCCGGAGACTCGCGGTCTTGCCGCCTGCCTGCACCTCGAAAGCCATGGAGTAGCAAACTCAGAGATCGTCAACGTAACCGAGGCTACGCAACGCGCGCTCGTCGTCGGCCCAGCCGGATTTGACCTTCACCCACAGTTCGAGGTGAACCGGTGCTTCGAACATATCCTGCATGTCTTTACGCGCTTCAATACCGATGGTTTTGATTTTGGCGCCTTTGTTGCCAATAACCATCTTCTTCTGACCTTCGCGCTCAACCAGGATCAGGCCGTTAATATCATAACCGCCGCGTTCGTTGGTCTGGAAACGCTCGATCTCTACCGTTACGGAGTACGGCAGCTCGGCCCCGAGGAAGCGCATCAGCTTCTCACGGATGATTTCAGAAGCCATAAAGCGCTGGGAGCGATCGGTAATGTAATCTTCCGGGAAGTGATGAATCGCTTCCGGCAGATGTTTACGCACAATCCCGGCGATGGTATCGACGTTAGTCCCGGTTTCCGCGGAAATCGGCACGATATCGAGGAAGTTCATCTGGCTTGCCAGGAACTGCAGGTGCGGCAGCAGATCGGCCTTCTCCTGCACATTATCGACTTTGTTCACCGCCAGAATAACCGGCGCCCTGGCGTCGCGCAGCTTGCCCAGCACCATTTCGTCGTCCGCGGTCCAGCGGGTGCCTTCAACAACGAAGATCACCAGCTCAACGTCGCCAATCGAGCTGCTCGCCGCTTTGTTCATCAGGCGGTTGATTGCCCGCTTCTCTTCCATATGCAGGCCCGGGGTATCAACGTAGATTGCCTGATACGGCCCTTCGGTATGGATGCCGACGATGCGGTGACGGGTGGTCTGCGCTTTACGAGAAGTAATCGAAATCTTCTGCCCAAGCAGCTTGTTCAACAGCGTGGATTTACCCACGTTCGGGCGGCCAACGATGGCAACAAACCCGCAATAATTTTTTTCTTCGCTCATTCCAGCTCCAGCTTTTTCAGCGCCTGTTCGGCGGCAGCCTGCTCCGCCTTACGACGGCTGGAACCCGTGCCGACCACCGGTTCACTCAGGCCGCTAACCTGGCAGTGGATAGTAAATTCCTGATCGTGTGCTTCCCCGCGCACCTGAACTACCAAATAAGATGGCAGCGGCAGATGGCGACCCTGCAGATACTCCTGCAGTCGGGTCTTCGGATCTTTTTGCTTATCGCCCGGGCTAATTTCGTCCAGACGAGTTTGGTACCAGGAGAGGATCAGACGTTCGATATTCTGAATATCGCTGTCGAGGAAGACTCCGCCAATTAACGCTTCGACGGTATCTGCCAGAATCGATTCACGACGGAAGCCACCGCTTTTCAATTCACCCGGCCCCAGACGCAGACATTCACCCAGCTCGAACTCGCGAGCGATTTCCGCCAGCGTGTTGCCTCGTACCAGCGTCGCGCGCATGCGGCTCATATCGCCTTCGTCAACCCGAGGGAAACGATGGTAGAGCGCATTCGCGATCACAAAACTCAAAATAGAGTCGCCTAAGAATTCCAGGCGCTCATTGTGTTTGCTGCTGGCACTGCGGTGAGTTAATGCCTGTTGCAACAGCTCCTGATGATTAAAAGTGTAGCCCAGCTTCCGTTGAAGCCGATTAATTACGATGGGGTTCATGCGTTACCAATAGATGAATGCGTCAAAAATGCAGCACACGAAACCGACCTGAGCATTCTCGCCAACTTCACGTTGCATGCGCGCTTGCTTGTCGCCTTTCTGCAACCCAAATTATTGAGAGAATAAACAACCAACGCGGTTTCGTGTGCAGTGTCACTCTTACGAGAGACAACCAAAACTTCGGGGGGATATTCTATACGCAACCACAAGGGATGTCGTTAGTTTGGATGGATTTAAATATTAAATAATTCACGCTGCCGATATTGCAGCGGCAGCGTGAATCGAACAGGGAAATTAGTGGATGCTGCCGATGCGCGATAAACGCACGCCGGTTGGCCACTCGCCTTCCTGTTTTTCGAAGCTCATCCAGATAGCCGTGGCTTTACCCACCAGGTTGGCTTCCGGCACAAAGCCCCAGTAGCGGCTATCCGCGCTATTATCGCGGTTATCGCCCATCATGAAATAGTGGCCCGGCGGCACAATCCAGGTCGCCAGCGGCAGACCGGACTGATGGTAGTACATCCCCACCTGATCCTGGGCAATCGGCACGGTCAGAATACGGTGGGTAACGTCACCCAGCGTCTCTTTGCGCTCGGTCAGACGGATACCGTCCGCCTTGCTCTCGCCCTTCGGCAGCTGCCAGAATCCGCTGGTCGCTTCGCCGCCGTTGCTGCGAGAGAAAGTCTGGACGAAATCGCTCGGCTCAACGTTAGAGTAAGTGACCGGCAGCGCGTTGCCGCACGCCTGTCCGGAACTGCATCCCGGCTGGATAGTGACCTGCTTGGCCAACGGATCGTAGGTGACTTTATCACCCGGTAAACCCACCGCGCGCTTGATGTAGTCGAGGCGCGGATCTTCCGGGTATTTAAACACCACGATATCGCCGCGCTTCGGATGCCCGGTTTCGATCAGCGTTTTCTGATAGATAGGATCTTTAATCCCGTAAGCAAACTTCTCTACCAGAATAAAATCGCCGATCAGCAGCGTCGGCATCATTGAGCCTGACGGGATCTGGAAGGGTTCGTAAATAAATGAACGCACCACCAGCACGATCGCCAGCACCGGGAACACCGAGGCCCCCGTTTCCAGCCAGCCCGGTTTCGGGCCGACCTTCTTCAGCGTTGTTTTATCCAGACCTTCACCGGTCGCTTCCTGGGCTGCGGCCTGACCTGCGCGACGCTTCGGTGCGAAGATAAACTTATCCAGACACCATAAAAGCCCCGTTACCAGGGTTGCGATCACCAGGATCAGGGCAAACATGTTCGCCATGCCAACTCCTTAATGGTTATTTTCCGTCTTTACCCACGTGCAGAATGGCGAGGAACGCTTCCTGCGGCAGCTCAACGTTACCCACTTGCTTCATGCGCTTCTTACCGTCTTTCTGCTTCTGCAGCAGCTTCTTCTTACGGCTCACGTCGCCGCCATAGCATTTCGCGAGGACGTTTTTACGCAGCTGCTTAACGGTAGCACGGGCGATGATGTGGTTGCCGATTGCCGCCTGAATCGCGATATCGAACTGCTGACGCGGGATCAGCTCTTTCATCTTCTCTACCAGCTCGCGGCCGCGGTACGGAGCGTTATCGTTGTGGGTAATCAGCGCCAGCGCATCAACGCGCTCGCTGTTGATCAGCACATCGACGCGCACCATGTTGGAGGCCTGGAAGCGCTTGAAGTTGTAGTCCAGCGACGCGTAGCCGCGAGAGGTTGACTTCAGGCGATCGAAGAAGTCGAGGACCACTTCTGCCATCGGGATCTCATAGGTCAACGCAACCTGTTTACCGTGGTAAACCATGTTGGTCTGCACGCCACGCTTCTCGATGCAAAGGGTGATGACGTTGCCGAGGAACTCCTGCGGCAGCAGCATATGGCACTCGGCAATAGGCTCGCGCAGCTCGTAAATGTTATTCAGCGGCGGCAGCTTGGACGGGCTATCGACGTAGATAACCTCTTTCGACGTCGTCTCAACTTCATAAACTACCGTTGGCGCCGTGGTAATCAGATCCAGATCGTATTCGCGCTCAAGACGCTCCTGGATGATCTCCATGTGCAGCAGGCCAAGGAAGCCGCAGCGGAAGCCAAAGCCCAGCGCCGTCGAGCTTTCTGGTTCATAGAACAGAGAGGCGTCGTTGAGGCTCAGTTTGCCCAGCGCATCGCGGAAGCTTTCGTAATCGTCAGAGCTCACCGGGAACAGGCCGGCGTACACCTGCGGTTTGACCTTTTTGAAACCAGGCAGCGCTTTGTCAGCCGGGTTACGGGAAGTGGTCAGGGTATCGCCTACCGGCGCGCCGAGGATGTCTTTAATCGCACACACCAGCCAGCCAACTTCACCGCACTTCAGCTCGGTACGGTCGACCTGCTTCGGCGTAAAGATACCGAGGCGATCGGCGTTATAAACCTGTCCGGTACTGATAACCTTAATCTTGTCGCCCTTGCGCATGGTGCCGTTTTTAATACGCACCAGCGAGACAACGCCGAGATAGTTATCGAACCAGGAGTCGATGATCAGCGCCTGCAGCGGGGCATCCGGATCGCCTTCCGGCGGCGGAATGTCGCGCACCAGTCGCTCCAGCACGTCCGGAACGCCTACGCCGGTCTTCGCCGAGCAGCGCACCGCATCGGCGGCGTCAATGCCGACGATATCTTCAATTTCTTCCGCAACGCGTTCCGGATCGGCCGCAGGCAGGTCGATTTTGTTGAGGACCGGCACAACTTCGAGGTCCATCTCCATCGCGGTATAGCAGTTAGCCAGCGTCTGGGCTTCAACTCCTTGACCGGCATCGACAACCAGCAGCGCGCCTTCGCAGGCGGCCAGAGAGCGCGACACTTCATAGGAGAAGTCGACGTGTCCCGGGGTGTCGATAAAGTTCAGCTGGTAGGTCTCACCGTTGGTGGCCTTATAATCCAGGGTGACGCTCTGCGCCTTAATAGTAATGCCGCGCTCACGCTCAAGATCCATGGAATCCAGTACCTGGGCTTCCATTTCACGATCGGAAAGGCCACCGCAAATCTGGATGATACGGTCAGACAACGTAGACTTACCGTGGTCGATGTGGGCGATGATTGAAAAGTTACGTATATTCTTCATATTTAGAGTTAATTATGCCTTACGCGTATCATGAGGCCACTGTTCTGTGCCTGACGTTTTTTAATCCGAAAACGCCGCATTCTACACTACATCCTTGAAACCAGGAAATGCTCTTACAGCTGGCATCACCGGAGTAAATGGCGGGATCTTACGGGAGCGGTAAATAAAAAATAAAGGCCAGTGGAATCACTGACCTGCTTCTGAAGAGGGTGTTTCAATACGCACTAAATCGGGCGCTAAACCCACGCTAATGATGATCGGCTGCCACGACTGACGAGCGGCCAGGCCGGGGGAGAGCCCGCGCGCGACCAGGAACCCGCCAACGCCGCCAAGTATCGCGCCGCAGAGGGAGGCAAAATCATTAGAGAACAGCACCTGGAAAAGGGATGCCATCACAAACAGCCCGACCAGCGGCGCCATATACACTAATAGCGCGGAGCCTAACAGGCTGCTTTCCGCGATGCCGAGCTCCACTTTTTGCCCGACACTCAGCGGTTCTGCGCTGTGCACGCTGATAGTGTGGCTGGTTTGCGGCCCCAGCTTATTCAGCACCCGGCTACCGCAGCCGGCGCGCGAAGCGCAGCTGCTGCAGGACGCTTTGACATCGCAGTGCACCTGCGCCATCCCGTTGTGCCAGGAAACGACGGTCGCCCACTCTTTAATCATTGTACGGCCTTGAATTTGATGCTGTCGGCAATGCGCTTAGCCGTTTGCGGCGGCAGTTCGCCCACCACGGTTATCTCCGCGCTGTCACGTACCGTGGTACTCACGGTACGACGCCCGGTGCGTAGCAGCTGATCGCTGCTGTTCGCAGTTGCGCGATTGACGTTGATCGAGAAGCTAAACAGCCCGTCCGAATAGAGGCGAGATTCAACCGGGCCGTCGAAGGTTGGCAGACGGCGCTGGCTGCTGGATATCTCGGAGACGCCCTGCGGTAGCCAGGCTGGCGCCCAGTTGAAGTTAGCTTTATCGCCACCTTCCGGCACCGACAGCTGCGGAGGCAAATTAGCCTTCGCCAGCGTCTCCATGCTGCTGCTTACCTTATCGCCAACGCTAAAGGACACAACCCGGAACTGCTCCAGGGTTTCGCCATCGCGGTCGAGCAAATCAACCCGCATCGGCAGCCGGGTTTCCGCATCGAGCCAGACAATATAGCTATAGCGCGTGCCGTCTCTCGCCACCACGCGGATCACTTCGCACAGGCGATCGGCAATACGCGTACGTCCCACGGAGATGAAGTCGTAGTAGGACGCCAGGCGTTTGAAATCGGTATAGGCCAGTGAAGGCAGGGAATCAACGATGTAGTCACCGTTCAGGGTGAACGGATCGAGCCCAGGCTCGAAGTAGCTGATTTCATTACCGCGCAGCACAACCTCACGACGGGGACCATCGAGCTGCAAAAGCTGAGCGAGAGGTTGATTGTTCAGCCGCGCGTGACGATAACGCAGCGACTCAACGCCCTGTTTGTTGATGCTGACGAAGGACAGCTCATAATTGAGGGACTGGCTAGCCAGGTTCATTTGCTGCAACAACGCCCCGGAAGAGGTATCAGCCGAGGCGTTGACAGAGAAGAACAGGCTGCCTGCCATGAGCGACATGGCACACCAAAGTTGCTTCATTACTGCGATTGCGTTCCTAAAGTTTGATAACCCGGTACCTGAACGGCGGCCTGCTGAGTCTGGGCTTGACCAAACTGAAGCTGTTCGGCATGCAGGCGACGCTGTAATTCATAGTCCTGCAGCATGGCGTTAATGCGGCGACGCTGCTCCTGGACCTGCACCTGTTGACCGGTTCCTGCGGAAGCATCTGCCGGTACGCCCAGGCTCACCGGACTCGCTTTGCCCATCATCGGCATGGTATTAAACACCGGTGCTTCAGGCTGCTGAGATGATTCGGTTTGCCCATTATACTGCTGGACGCCGACGATAACAGCAAGCGATACGCACGCGGCGACGCCCATCTGCGTAAGCGAGCTGGCCCACGGGCGCACTTTCTGCCAGAAAGGCATCTGACGCCACTGGTGCGGTGCCGGCTGAGATTCGGGAATAAGCGGCACCGTCTGGCGAACGGGCTCGTTTTCGATGGCGGCCATCACGCGAGCTGAGATATCAAAGTGGAGCATCTCGGCGGTGTCGCCTCGCAGCGAATCGCGGATGAGATGGTAGCTCTCCCAGGTTTTTTGCATTTCAGAAGAACCGCTCAGCTCATTAAGCAGTTCGTTATCCAGCGTTTCACCATCCATTAAGGCCGAAAGTTTTTCTTTCTGCATGCCTGATACCCTTTTCAGTATTCCGCTATCGTCAACGCCTGATTAGCGGTTGAACTTTATTATCAATAGCTTCTCGTGCCCGGAATATACGCGAACGTACCGTCCCTACCGGACAATCCATGATAGCGGCTATCTCTTCATAGCTTAGGCCATCAAGCTCCCGCAAGGTAATTGCCATGCGTAAATCTTCCGGGAGCGATTCAATGGTACGAAAAACTATTTGTCTCAGTTCTTCTGACAACATTAAGTTCTCAGGGTTCGAAATTTCTTTCAGCGCCCCGCCGCTTTCGAAGTTTTCAGCCTCATTGGCATCAACATCGCTGGACGGTGGGCGACGACCCTGAGCAACCAGATAATTCTTCGCCGTGTTTACGGCGATACGATATAACCAGGTATAAAAAGCACTATCTCCCCGGAAAGAATCCAGCGCACGCCATGCTTTTACGAACGACTCCTGAACAACGTCCGGGATATCGCCCTGCGGCACGTAGCGGGAGACCAGGCTCGCGACCTTATGCTGATAGCGCACCACCAGCAGGTTAAACGCTTTCTGATCTCCTTTCTGGACCCGTTCGACGAGGACCTGATCCGTTAACTGCTCGCTCATCCGAGGTAATGTCTCCCCAAACCTAATTCCCATGCGTCTTCAAAGCACTACCCAATCACTGCATTATGAGCAAGCAGTCGATTGGAGTACCTGAAAACAATAAAGTTCCGTTACGCCTTTGATTTTTGTCTGGCAACGGCGGACGATTTGTTATCTCTCATTATATGTCCCGTTACTCAGCGCAGGTAAGATGATGAGGAAAAAGCGTAAGGTCCGCGAGAAGGGTAACGTAACACGGTTTATATTTCACTATAAAATCTGAAGCTAACGATCTGCTTCGCAAATATTTTCTTTCATTTCTCCCCCGCCGCTTTAGCGCAGCATGTTTAGTTGCCGCAACCAACGGTAAAAAAAATGTACGATTCGTCACGACCTGGTGCTATTGTGGCTCAATTGTGTTTAGTAAATTAAACAAAGGCCATGAATACAACTCCTGAGTTCTCCTGTGATGTATTGATTATTGGCAGCGGCGCTGCCGGTTTGTCGCTTGCCTTGCGTTTAGCGGAGCACAGTTCGGTCACCGTACTGAGCAAAGGCCCGATCAGCGAAGGCTCCACCCTTTATGCGCAGGGCGGCATTGCCGCCGTCTTTGACGAAACGGACAGCATCGAATCTCACGTGGAGGATACGCTGATCGCCGGAGCGGGCCTGTGCGATCGTCACGCCGTCTCCTTCGTGGCGAGCAACGCCAAACCCTGCGTGCAGTGGCTTATCGATCAGGGCGTGCTGTTCGACACCCAGGTCCAGGCCAACGGCGAAGAGAGCTATCACCTGACGCGTGAAGGCGGCCACAGCCATCGCCGCATTCTCCACGCCGCCGATGCCACCGGTAAAGCGGTGGAAACCACCCTGGTGAGCCAGGCGCTTTCACACCCCAATATCCGCGTGCTCGAACGCAGCAATGCCGTCGATCTGATTATTTCTGACAAGATTGGCCTGCCCGGCGATCGTCGGGTCGTCGGGGCGTGGATCTGGAACCGTAATGAAGAAAAGGTTGAGACCTGGGGAGCGAAAGCCGTTGTTCTGGCAACCGGCGGCGCTGCCAAGGTATATCAATACACCACGAACCCGGACGTATCATCCGGCGACGGTATTGCCATGGCCTGGCGTGCGGGCTGTCGCGTCGCCAACCTGGAGTTCAATCAGTTTCACCCTACCGCGCTGTACCATCCGCAGGCGCGCAATTTCCTGCTGACCGAAGCGCTGCGCGGCGAAGGCGCCCACCTCAAGCGTCCGGACGGTTCACGCTTTATGCCCGATTTTGACGCCCGCGGCGAGCTGGCTCCGCGCGACGTCGTCGCCCGCGCCATTGACCATGAGATGAAGCGCCTCGGCGTTGACTGCATGTATCTGGATATCAGCCATAAGCCCGAAGCCTTTATTCGTCAGCACTTCCCGATGATCTACGAGAAGCTACTCGGTCTCGGTATCGACCTGACGAAAGAGCCGGTGCCGATTGTGCCGGCGGCGCATTACACCTGCGGCGGGGTGATGGTTGACGATAACGGGCGGACCGATGTCGAGGGGCTGTATGCTATCGGCGAAGTCAGCTACACCGGCCTCCACGGCGCCAACCGCATGGCCTCCAACTCGCTGCTCGAATGCCTGGTCTACGGCTGGTCGGCCGCCGAAGATATTCGGCGCATCATGCCGCAGGCGCAGGCGGTTACCGACCTGCCGGCCTGGGACGAGAGCCAGGTTGAAAT
The DNA here is from genome assembly GCF_006539725.1 of Klebsiella terrigena. GTDB lineage: Bacteria > Pseudomonadota > Gammaproteobacteria > Enterobacterales > Enterobacteriaceae > Klebsiella > Klebsiella terrigena. Next base: position 143,286 of record NZ_BJNO01000012.1, read on the forward strand.
CCCCGATGAGCTGGTAGTTATCCAGCATAACTGGCACGAGCTGCGCCTGTTGATGTGGGACTACGTCGGGATTGTGCGCACGACCCGTCGCCTGGAGCGCGCCCTGCGGCGCATAACCATGCTGCAGCAGGAGCTCGACGAATACTATGCCCGCTTCCGCGTCTCCAACAACCTGCTGGAGCTGCGTAACCTGGTGCAGGTTGCCGAGCTGATTGTGCGCTGTGCAATGCTGCGCAAAGAGAGCCGCGGCCTGCACTATACGCTGGACTACCCGGATCTGCTGCCGGACAGCGGGCCGTCTGTTCTCACGCCGGACGCTCACATAAAGAGATAAAAGTCCTGGGTCAGCGCGGTAAATCCTTCGGAGTATTGCTGCTCTGGCCCACGGATAATCAGCCGGTCACTGAAGCACTCCCCCGCCGTCGGCGAGAAGGCAAGGAGCACCCGATGAGGCGCGCGCATTTCCGTTTCCGCCACGTCGGTGCGTAAACGCAGATGCCACCCCATCGTCTGCGCGCGTCGGGCAAACGCGTCGCCAATATCCACCGGCAGCACCACGCAGAAAAATCCCTCCTCTGTGATACACTCAGCGGCACAGCTTAATAGCGTCACGTGATCGAGCGTGGTCGTATATCGCGCCTGTTCGCGCTGGGATGTTGCGCAGGGCACGCCTTCGGCAAAAAAAGGCGGATTGCTGACAATCAGCTCATAGCGTCGGGTTTGCGGCGGCTGCCACTGTTGAATATCGGCTTGATGTACCTGGATACGGGCGGGCCATGGTGAAGCAACGGCGTTTTCCCGCGCCTGTTCTGCCGCCTCTTCATCCAGTTCAACCGCATCCAGCGCCACCTGCTCTCCGGTACGCTGAGCCAGCATCAGGGCCAGCAGGCCGCTGCCGGTCCCGATATCCAGCACGTGCTTAACCTGAGCAATCGGCGCCCACGCGCCGAGCAGAATACCGTCGGTACCCACTTTCATTGCGCAGCGGTCGTGAGCGACAAAGAATTGTTTAAACGTAAAACCATTGCGCGGCAGCGCAAACTTCGACTGAGACATCCTAACAACCTTGCGGGCAAAAACTCCTGAGCTTAAGGCTATGCACAATACCGGAGAACAGATAGCCTTACAAACAGATGAACATTGCGCGCGTAACGTCTATAATCGTCGGTCCACTCAGAGGTAGATAATGACTGTAACGACTTTTTCCGAACTTGAACTCGACGAAAACCTGCTGGAAGCCCTCCAGGAAAAAGGTTTCACACGCCCGACAGCCATTCAGGCCGCCGCTATTCCGCCTGCGCTCGATGGCCGTGATATTCTCGGTTCAGCCCCGACCGGCACCGGTAAAACCGCGGCGTATCTGCTGCCAGCGTTGCAGCACCTGCTTGATTTCCCGCGCAAGAAGTCAGGGCCTCCGCGTATTCTGATCCTGACGCCAACCCGCGAGCTGGCGATGCAGGTTGCTGACCATGCGCGCGAGCTGGCGGCGCACACCCATCTCGATATCGCCACCATCACCGGCGGCGTCGCGTACATGAACCACGCGGAAGTGTTCAGCGAAAACCAGGATATCGTGGTCGCCACCACCGGCCGCCTGCTGCAGTATATTAAAGAAGAGAACTTCGACTGCCGCGCCGTAGAAACGCTGATCCTCGATGAAGCGGACCGAATGCTGGATTTGGGCTTCGCTCAGGATATCGAACATATTGCCGGCGAAACCCGCTGGCGTAAGCAGACCATGCTGTTCTCCGCGACCCTCGAAGGCGATGCCATCAAAGATTTTGCCGAGCGTCTGCTGGAAGAGCCGGTGGAGGTGTCCGCATCCCCTTCCACCCGCGAGCGGAAGAAAATCCATCAGTGGTACTACCGCGCCGATGACGTTAAGCATAAAACCGCCCTGCTGATAAACCTGCTGCAACAGCCGGACGCCACCCGCTCTATCGTCTTTGTGCGCAAGCGCGAGCGCGTTCATGAGCTGGCATCCTGGCTGCGTGAAGCCGGTATCAACACCTGCTGGCTGGAAGGCGAAATGGTGCAGGCGAAGCGTAACGAAGCGATTAAGCGCATGACCGATGGCCGCATGAACGTGCTGATTGCCACCGACGTTGCCGCGCGCGGGATCGATATCCCGGACGTGAGCCACGTCTTCAACTTCGATATGCCGCGCACCGCGGATACCTATCTGCACCGTATCGGCCGAACCGGTCGTGCCGGGAAGAAAGGCGTGGCAATCTCTCTGGTTGAGGCGCATGACCACCTGCTGCTGGGCAAAATCGGTCGCTACATTGACGAGCCGCTGAAGGCACGCGTTATCGACGAACTGCGCCCTTCAACTCGCGCGCCGAGCGAGAAGCAAACCGGCAAGCCTTCCAAGAAGGTGCTGGCCAAGCGCGCAGAGAAGAAAAAAGAGGAACAAGAAAAGCCGCGCGTGAAGAAACGTCACCGCGATGCTAAAAATGTCGGCAAGCGTCGTAAGCCGAGCGGCAGCGATACGCCGCAGCAGTCGAGCTAAGAATAAAACAACGCCGGGATATCCCGGCGTTTTTTGCATTTACGCCTGCGGTGACAGCGCTGCGGGGAGTGGTATCGGGCGCGTCCTTGAGCCGGTGAGTCAGGAATTGATCGTTATGAAAAAAAAAGATTTCGTCACCCAGGATCTGCTCAGCAAAATCTACCAGCACAATGACCCCGGCCCCCGCAAGCTCCCGCCTGAACGCCGGCTGGCGGAGGAGTATGGCGTCTCGCGGTTTACTATCCGCCAGGCGCTGGAAAAACTCGCCGACATCGGCGTCATACGTATCGTGCAGGGCTCAGGGATCTGGATTAACGAGCGGATGAGCAACAATCCGCTGGTCTATAACTCCATCACCGAAAAGCGTTTCGATCGGATGCGCTATCGGACAATCAGCCTGCATAAAAAGCGCCCCGACCGCGAGGAGCAGCAGATTTTCGGCATTACGGATGAGGATTTTATCTGGCAATTTTGCCGCCTGCGCTTCGTCGATAACGTGGCGCTGCAGATTGAGATTTCGCGGATGCCGGCCGCCGCCTTTGCCGATCTTAGCCGGGAGGTTATCGAGCAATCCCTGCAGCAGTATGTGCTGGCCAAGGGCTATCAAATTTCACATTTACTCACCACCTATCAGGCGGTGAGCGTCAGCCGGGAGCAGGCCGCTCTGCTGGGTTGTAAAAAGGGTATCCCGGCCATGCACATTAACAATCGAGGGATTCTCGATGGCGGTCAGGTGTATGAAATCAGCGATATCATCGATATCAACTACTCCTGTACCTACGTTATCCCGCATAACCGCGATAACTTAACCTTCCGCCAGGCCCCCTCGGACTAGCTATGGCGTATGGATCGTGCCGTCAGGCAGGCGGCTCTGCGTCCATTCATGCGGACGATAGACAAGCGGATATGCCTGCGCCAGCGGCTGATTAAAGCCGACGCCAATGCCTGCTGCCGTTGGCGGGTAGATAAACCCGTTATTGACGACGGGCGCGCCGGGGAATACCGCATCGGTCGCCTCAGAACGCGGTATAAACTCCTGGATTGCGGCATTGCTGAGGTGGATATTCAGGTGGGTATTGACCGCAACCCCAATCGGCGTCATATCGCCTGGCCCGTGCCACGCCACGCGCACGCCGAAGGCCTGGCAGAGAACCGCCAGCTTCAGGGCCGGCGTAATCCCGCCAATCTGCGAAACGTGGCAGCGGATAAAATCGATCTGTCGCTTAACAATCAGGTCATGCCATTCAGCCGGATTATTAAACAGCTCCCCCATCGCGAGTGGGATCGCGCTTTGCTGGCGGATCTGCGCCAGCCATGCGCTCTGCTGCGGCGCTAAAATATCCTCAATAAACCACGGCTGATACGGCTCGAGCTGCTTTGCCAGCTGCAGCGCCTGCTGCGGGAAAAGCCTTTCGTGGACGTCATGGAGGATATGGAAACGATGTCCGTAGCGCGCTCGCAGCAGCCGGAACATCTCAACCGTATTCCTGATGTACTCATCCTGATCGTAATAGGCGCCCGGCGTCGGGTTCTCCGGCGTGTGCATCTCCTGCGCCGTGCCACCATAAAAACCGAGCTGGCAGCGGATGTGGCGATAGCCCTCCTCCAGCAGACGTTCAACGGCGATAAACAGCGCTTCCGGCGTCTCGCCGCTGGCATGGGTATACGCTGGGATAGCGTCACGCGATTTGCCGCCAAAAAGCTGATACAGCGGCATTCCCGCCAGCTGGGCTTTGATATCCCATAGCGCCATATCAACGCCGGCGATCGCGTTATTCATTACCGGCCCGTTTCGCCAGTAGGCATTGACGTTCATCATCTGCCAGAGGTCTTCGATATTGTTGGCATCACGGCCAAGCAGCAGCGGCTTAAGGTATTCATCAACCATCGTTTTGACCGCCAGCGGACGCTGCTGGAAAGTCGCGCAGCCGTGGCCCACGGTGCCTTTGTCGGTGGTAACGCGTACTGTGACCAGGTTATGACGATCGGGGCGGGTGATAAAACACTCAATATCAGTAATTAGCGTAGCGTTCACGGCAAGGCTCCCTGCGGCAAAAATAAAAGATGATGCCAATTATCTTCGCCCTATTTATTAGACAAGGTAAACCTTTTTATTTAATAAAATTTTGGTTCGAAAAATGGATTTAATTTCATTAAAAACCGTACCAATTTAGATAAAAACCGCTCACAACTACCTTAACCACGGTAATTTGTGATTGAAATCATATTTTATTGGTTTGTTTTTATAGTTTGGCTTATTTACCATTTGACGACGCAAACAGCACTACACATTAATCCAGGAGCCGGTATGGAGACGCAAGATGCAATCAGCAGAATTATTTTGCTGATTGGCGGAAAAGAAAATATTAATAACGTCTGGCACTGTATGACCCGATTACGCTTTGATTTAATTGATGATAACAAAGTAGAAAAAGAAGAGATCAAGAAACTACCCGGCGTGCTCGGCGCGCAGCTGCAGAGCGATCAGTTTCAAATCATCATCGGGCCGAAGGTCAGCAGCTGGTATGAACGCCTGCTCGCGGCATTAGGTCCCGTCGGCAGCGAGGCTGCGGAAAAACCCCACCAGCGCAAGGGGCTGGTATCGCTGTTTATGGATACCGTGTCGGGCGTTTTTGGCCCGATCGTGCCGGCCATTGCCGGAGCCGGGATGATAAAAGGCCTGCTGGCCGGACTGATCGCGCTGAAAGCGGTACCGCAAAATAGCGATACCGTGATGATCATCGACCTTATCGCCAGCGGCGTATTCTATTTCCTGCCCTTTTTCCTTGCCGTCTCGGCGGCAAAGATTTTTAAGACCAACGAGTATCTGGCCATCGCCGTTGCTGCCTGCCTGATGTATCCGACGCTGATTGACGCCGCGAAGGCGCTGGCGGCCCATCACGATGGGGCGGCTTCCGCGCTGTGGCTGCTAAACGCCGTCCCGATCCCGGTATTCAACTACGCCTCCAGCGTGATCCCGGTTATTTTCTCCGTGCTGGCGCTGAAATATATCTATGCCTGGGTCGATCGCATTATGCCCGAGGTGCTGAAAACCGTTTTCACGCCGACGCTGGCGCTGTTTATCGGCGCGCTGGCGGCGCTGGTGATTATTGGTCCGGTTGGCATCTGGCTTGGCAAAGCGCTGGCGTGGTTTATTGAAGGTCTGTTCGGCATCTCCGCGAGTTTTGCCGGACTGGTGGTGGGCGCTATCCGCCCGGTCGCGATCCTCACCGGAATGCATCACGCCATGACGCCCATTGCCCTGCAAAACTTCAGCGATCGCGGTTACGACATGCTGATGCCGATGATGTTTATGGCCAACATGTCGATAGCGGGCGCGACCTTTGCTATCTGGCGCGTGAGTAAAGATCGCCAGCAGCGCACGGTTACGCTGTCTGCGGCAATTTCCGCACTGCTTGGGATCACCGAGCCCGCGCTGTTCGGCGTCTTAACGCGCTATAAAAAAGCGTTCGTCGCGGCCACCGTTGCCAGCTCGCTGGCCTCAGCCTTTATCGCTTTCTTCGGCGTACGGCTGTATGGCTACATTCTGTCGAGCATTTTTAGCCTGCCGGCTTACATCGGCCCCTACTTTATCTTTGCGCTGTCGGGCGTGGCGATCGCCATCGTATTGTCGTTCACCCTCACCACGCTGCTGGTAAGGCAGGAGCGCTAGCCTGAGATAATAAAAAACCCCCGGCTCGATTGAACCGGGGGTTTTTGCTAACGCTTACAGACTTTCAGTGAAAGTACGTGCAATAACGTCGCGCTGCTGTTCTGGCGTCAGAGAGTTAAAACGTACCGCATAGCCGGATACGCGGATGGTCAGCTGCGGATATTTCTCCGGATGTTCAACCGCATCCATCAGAGTTTCACGACGCAGGACGTTAACGTTCAGGTGCTGACCACCTTCAACGCGCACTTCCGGTTTAACGTCGAGCGGAATCTCACGGTATTCGATTTCGCCGAGCTTGTTCACCGCAACCACGTCATCTTCAGCAAAACCGCCTTTTGCACACAGGCAGCGCGCTTCGCCCTTTTCGCTATCCAGCAGCCAGAAAGAGTTCAGCAGGTCGTCGTTTGCAGCTTTAGTAATTTGGATACCTGTAATCATGTGATGCCTCCCTTAGGCAATATTTATTCGTTCTGTTGGCCCGTTCATGGCCAATTGGTAAAACCATTGTTGTATGAGTGTATATATATCAGCCGAACACCCGGTATTCATTGACCCAAATCAACAAAAACCACTAATTAAAAGTGGGTATGAAGGGATATTATTGTTTTACATCAAGTTACGCCATAGCGAATGCCAAATAATTTTGTAAATTTTCAACTATTTTTGCAGGCGAAACGTCAGCAAAGCGGCAGCGATTTTGTTATGCAGAAAGAAGCAGTTAAGCTATAGCGATACCCCTTTGCAGGAGAGCATGATGACCACCCCACTGACCTGGCATGACGTGCTGGCGGAAGAGAAGCAACAGCCCTATTTTGTGAATACCCTGAAAACCGTCGCCGAAGAGCGCCAGTCGGGCATAACGATTTACCCGCCGCAAAAAGATATTTTCAACGCCTTTCGCTATACCGAGATCGGGGATGTAAAAGTGGTTATCCTCGGGCAGGATCCCTATCACGGGCTGGGACAGGCGCACGGTCTGGCCTTTTCCGTACTCCCGGGGATCCAAACTCCGCCGTCGCTGTTGAATATGTATAAAGAGCTGGAGGGAACCATCCCTGGCTTCAGCCGTCCCGCGCATGGTTATCTTGAAAGCTGGGCGCGCCAGGGCGTACTGCTGCTCAATACGGTATTAACGGTACGCGCGGGGCAGGCGCATTCTCATGCCAGCCTTGGCTGGGAAACCTTTACCGATAAGGTTATTTCGCTGATCAACGAGCATCGGGAAGGGGTTGTGTTTTTACTGTGGGGCGCGCACGCGCAGAAGAAAGGTGCCATCATCGACCGCCAGCGCCACTGCGTGCTAAAGGCGCCGCATCCGTCCCCGCTCTCCGCTCACCGGGGCTTTTTCGGCAGCAACCATTTTGTCCAGGCCAACCAGTGGCTGGCCGAACGCGGCGAAGCGCCGATTGACTGGATGCCGACCCTACCGGCCGCCGAGGAGTAGCCGGATCCCGCGCCCGTTACGCTAAGCGTAAAAACAAAAATGCCAGCATTATGCTGGCATTTTTTTCAGACAGACCGGGCATCAGGCCTTGTTCTGGCGCCACCATTCGGCCAGCAGAACGCCGGTCGCGACGGAGACGTTCAGGCTTTCGACGTTGCCGGTGCCTTCGATAGCCACGTTCAGATCCGCGCTGGAGATCGCCGCATCAGACAGACCATCGCGCTCCTGGCCTAACGCCAGCACCATTTTCTTCGGCAGCTCGGCTTTGTAGAGCGGCGTCCCGTTGTGGCTGGAGGTAGACACAATCGCATAGCCCGCTGCGCGGAACTGCTCCAGCGTGTCGAGGAAGCTATCGCCGGTAATCGGCTCTACGTGCTCGGCGCCGCCCTCTGCGGTACGAATGGCCGCACCGGATTCCAGCATGCCGGCATCCTGAACCACCACGCCCTTCACGCCGAAGTGGGCGCAGCTACGCATGATGGCGCCAAGATTGTGCGGGTTACCGACGTCTTCAAGCGCCAGTACGCAATCTTCTGCATCGGCCTTAGCGACCCACTGCGCAACGGAAGTCCCGTTACGTTTCTTAATCAGGAAGCAAACTCCGCCGTGGTGCTCGGTGCCGGATGCTTTCGCCAGCTCGGCTTCGTCAACCACGTGATAGGCTTTACGGTTGGCGGCCATCCAGCGCAGGGCTTCTTTAAAGCGCGGGGTGACGCTCTGCACGAACCAGGCGCGAACGATAGCGTCCGGACGGCTCTGGAAAAGCGCCTGGCAGGCATTTTCGCCATACACGCGGGTCTCTTCCGCACGCTGACGGCGCAGCACTTCCGGATCGATAAAGCTTTTACCGCTGATCCCGCCGTGATCCGGCTTGGCTGCGGCTTCATCATTCGGTGCACGTGAAACGGTACGCCACGGTGAGCCCCCTTCACGATCGAAATCATCGCGTTTGCGATCGTCACGTTTGCGGTCATCACCGCGGCTGTTTCTTTCATCGCGGGCAGGGCGGCTACGGCCGTCAACACGAGATTTTCCTGGGCGCCCTCCCCCTTTCCCGGTACGCGGGTTATGGGTGCGTCTGTCAGAATCATCATCACTGCGGACATACATCACTTTGACCTTGCCGCTTTTATTTTTCAGTTCGTCGCTCATCAATTTTCTCCACCTGCGCTGCGCGAAGCGCGCAGATTACCCGATGTATCACCGCTTCGCCATTATTTCGTTTAAAAGATAGGGTCTATCGTATTCATCGAACAAAACGCATTGTTGTTTAACGGTACCTAATCGATAATATGTAACATTACAGATACAAATCGGCCACGTGCCGCGCTGCAACCCATAACCAGAGGTTAGTTATGAATACCGTTTGTGCCAGTTGTCAGGCTCTGAACCGCATCCCCGACGATCGTAGCGCCGATGGCGCTAAGTGCGGGCGCTGCGGCCACGATCTTTTTGACGGCGACGTCATCAACGCGACCGGGGCAATGCTGGATAAACTGCTGAAGGACGATCTGCCGGTTGTTGTCGATTTCTGGGCCCCGTGGTGCGGACCCTGCCGTAATTTCGCCCCGATCTTTGAAGACGTTGCGGAAGAACGCAGCGGCCAAATGCGCTTCGTGAAGGTCAATACCGAAGCTGAACGTGAGCTGAGCGCGCGTTTTCGCATTCGCAGCATTCCGACCATTATGATGTTTAAAAACGGCGAAGTCATCGACATGCTGAACGGAGCGGTACCTAAGGCGCCGTTCGACAGCTGGCTTAACGAGGCCAACCAGCAGTAAACCTGACGGGGCAGCGCTTGTGCCCCGTTTTCTCCTCTGCGACAATGGCGTTTTCTTTTAGCGACACCCCATGATTGATAACGCCGTTCTTCGCCTGCGTGCCGAACGTCTCGCGCGCGCGACCCGACCTTTTCTTGCTCGCGGTAATCGAGTCCACCGCTGCCAGCGCTGTTTGCTGCCGTTGAAGCAGTGCCTGTGCGCAACCCTCGCCCCCGCAGCGGCCAGCAGCCGCTTTTGCCTGGTGATGTTCGATACTGAGCCGATGAAGCCAAGCAACACCGGGCGTCTTATCGCCGATATCCTGCCGGACACCGAGGCGTTTCAGTGGTCGCGAACCGAGCCGCCGCAGGCGCTGCTCGATCTGGTCGCCAATCCTGACTACCAGCCAATGGTCGTTTTCCCGGCGTCGTATGCCGGAACGGAGCGCAAGGTGCTGAGCTCGCCGCCTGCGGGAAAACCGCCGCTGTTTATCATGCTCGACGGCACCTGGACCGAAGCGCGAAAAATGTTCCGTAAAAGCCCGTATCTTGACGCGCTGCCGGTCATTTCCGTCGATCTGTCGCGTATTTCGGCCTATCACCTGAGAGAGGCCCACGCTGAGGGACAATACTGTACGGCGGAAGTGGCCATTGCCCTGCTGGATCTCGCCGGAGACACAAACGCCGCGGGCGCGCTCGGCGATCACTTTAGCCTGTTCAGAAGCCGCTATCTGGCAGGAAAGACGCATCATAAGGGCAGTATCACAGCACAAGAGGCGGAAAACGTTTAAAATCATCCGGTCACTGGGGATCAAAGGAGACCGGTATGAGCCAACGAGGCCTGGAAGCATTATTGCGGCCAAAATCGATCGCCGTCATTGGCGCGTCAATGAAACCACAGCGTGCCGGTTATCTGATGATGCGCAACCTGTTGGCCGGGGGCTTTAACGGCCCGGTCCTGCCGGTCACTCCGGCATGGAAAGCCGTTCAGGGCGTGCTGGCATGGCCGACTATCGACAGCCTGCCGTTTACTCCCGACCTTGCCGTACTCTGCACCAACGCCCGGCGAAACCTTGAGCTGCTTGAGGCGTTGGGGCAAAAGGGCTGCAAAACCTGCATTATTCTCTCCTCCCCGCCGGAGCAGTATCCGGCGCTGCTCGAGCGTGCCGCCCGCTATCAGATGCGGCTGTTGGGCCCAAATAGTCTCGGGCTGCTGGCGCCCTGGCAAGGGCTGAATGCCAGCTTTTCGCCGGTGCCAATTCGCCGGGGCAAGCTGGCGTTTATCTCCCAGTCTGCCGCGGTGTCGAATACCATTCTTGACTGGGCGCAGCAGCGCGAGATGGGCTTCTCATACTTTATTGCGCTGGGCGACAGCCTGGATATCGACGTTGACGATCTGCTCGATTTCCTCGCCCGCGATAGCAAAACCAGCGCCATTCTGCTCTATCTCGAACACCTCAGCGACGCCCGCCGCTTTGTTTCCGCGGCCCGCAGCGCATCGCGCAATAAGCCGATTCTGGTGATTAAAAGCGGACGCAGCCCGGCGGCGCAAAAGCTGCTGCACGTCAACTCGGGGATGGACCCGGCCTGGGACGCCGCGATTCAGCGCGCGGGCCTGCTGCGGGTGCAGGATACCCATGAGCTCTTCTCCGCCGTCGAGACGCTGAGCCATATGCGCCCCCTGCGCGGCGAGAAATTAATGATAGTCAGCAACGGCGCAGCTCCTGCGGCGCTGGCGCTGGACGAGCTTTGGCTGCGCAATGGCAAACTTGCCTCGCTAAGCGACGATACCGGCGACAGGCTGCGGCAGGCGCTGCCGGGAAGTATCGATATCGCTAACCCGCTGGATCTGCGCGACGATGCCAGCAGCGAGCACTATCTCAAGGCCCTCAACGTGCTGCTGGATAGTCAGGATTATGATGCCCTGCTGGTCATTCACTCTCCGAGCGCGGCCGCGCCGGGAACCGAAAGCGCGCTGGCGCTGATTGACGCCTTAAAAAACCATCCGCGCGGCAAGTACGTTACGGTGCTGACGAACTGGTGCGGCGAATACTCGTCTCAGGAAGCCCGGCGCCTGTTTAGCGATGCGGGTCTGCCAACCTACCGTACGCCGGAAGGCACCATCACCGCCTTTATGCATATGGTGGAGTACCGACGTAACCAGAAGCAGCTGCGGGAAACGCCGGTGCTTTCGGATACGGTGACGGCCAACACTGCAGAAGCCCATACGCTGCTGCAGCGGGCAATAACCGAAGGCGCAACTACCTTAGATACCCACGAAGTCAGCCCCGTGCTGCGCGCCTATGGTATCCATACCCTGCCGACGTGGATTGCCGCCGACAGCGCCGAGGCGGTGCACATCGCCGAGCAAATTGGCTACCCGGTCGCGCTGAAGCTGCGTTCCCCGGATATCCCGCACAAGTCAGAAGTTCAGGGCGTAATGCTCTATCTGCGTACCGCCGCCGAAGTACAGCAGGCGGCAGATGCTATTTTTGACCGGGTCAAAATGACCTGGCCGCAGGCGCGTATTCATGGCCTGCTGGTTCAAAGCATGGCAAATCGCGCCGGAGCGCAGGAGCTGCGGGTGGTCGTTGAACAGGATCCGGTCTTCGGGCCGCTGATTATGCTGGGTGAAGGCGGCGTCGAATGGCGCGCGGAGGATCAGGCCGCCGTCGCCCTGCCGCCGCTCAATATGAACCTGGCCCGCTATCTGGTTATTCAGGCGATCAAAAGCAAAAAGATCCGTGGCCGTAGCGCCCTGCGCCCGCTGGATATCTCCGGCTTAAGCCAGCTGCTGGTTCAGGTGTCGAACCTTATCGTCGACTGCCCGGAGATCCAGCGGCTGGATATCCACCCTCTGCTGGCGTCCGGCAACGAGTTTACCGCGCTCGACGTGACGCTAGGTCTTGCCCCGTTCACCGGCGATAGCGAAAGCCGGCTGGCGATACGCCCTTATCCCCAGCAGCAGGAGGAGTGGGTGGTGTTGAAAAATGGCGAACGCTGCCTGTTCCGCCCAATTTTGCCCGAAGATGAACCGCAGCTGCTGGCCTTTATCGCTCAGGTGACCAAAGAAGATCTCTATTACCGCTACTTCAGCGAGATCAATGAATTTACTCACGATGATTTAGCCAATATGACGCAGATCGACTACGATCGAGAAATGGCCTTTGTTGCGGTACGCGCGAGCGCAGAGGGATCGGAGATCCTCGGCGTTACGCGTGCGATCTCCGATCCCGATAACATTGATGCGGAATTCGCCGTCCTGGTCCGCTCTGATTTGAAGGGATTAGGTTTAGGCCGCAGGCTGATGGAAAAGCTGATTACCTATACGCAAAGCCACGGTCTACAGCGGTTAAACGGGATCACAATGCCCAATAACAGGGGCATGATTGCTCTTGCCAGGAAGCTTGGCTTTAAGGTGGATATTCAGCTGGAAGACGGGATTGTCAGCTTGTCCCTGCAATTTTCAGCGCAACAATCATAAACTGACGACCGCAATTGTTGACCACTTTAGCGGGTAGTAATGTTATTATTGCCCGCTTACGTCGTCTGCATGGTACAGAAGACCCTTCAATAAACAGAGAAGAAACGCACTGTGATGTTGTCAAAATTTAAGCGCAATAAACATCAACAACACCTTGCCCAACTCCCTAAGCTTTCTCAGTCAGTTGATGATATCGAGTTCTTTTACGCTCCGGCAGATTTTCGGCAAGCGTTACTGGCAAAGATAGCTCACGCCACTCAGCGTATTTGCATTATTGCGCTCTATCTGGAGCAAGATGATGGCGGCAAAGGAATTCTGCAGGCACTCTATGACGCCAAACGCCAGCGTCCAGAATTAGATGTTCGCATCCTGGTTGACTGGCACCGAGCCCAGCGCGGGCGCATTGGCGCTGCGGCAGCCAACACCAACGCCGACTGGTACTGCCGCATGGCGCAGGAAAATCCTGGCGTTGATATCCCGGTTTACGGCGTGCCGGTGAATACCCGCGAGGCGCTCGGCGTACTGCATTTTAAAGGTTTCATCGTTGATGAGTGCGTGCTCTACAGCGGCGCCAGCCTGAATGATGTTTATCTTCATCAGCACGATAAGTATCGCTACGACCGCTATCAGTGCATTCGCAACGGCAAAATGGCCGACGTGATGTTCGACTGGGTGGAGCATAATCTGGTCGAAGGCCGCGGCGTGAATCGCCTCGACAGAGCCGATCGTCCGAAAAGCCCGGAAATTAAAAATGATATCCGTCAGTACCGCCAGGAACTTCGGGATAGCGGCTATCATTATGTCGGCGATGCGGAAAACGATCGGCTGTCGGTAACGCCGCTGGTTGGCCTCGGGAAATCAAGTCTGCTGAACAAAACCATCTTCCATCTGATGCCCTGCGCGGAACGGAAGCTGACTATCTGTACGCCGTACTTTAACCTTCCGGCCCTGCTGGTGCGTAATATCATCCAGCTGCTGCGCAGCGGGAAGACGGTAGAAATTATCGTCGGCGATAAGACGGCAAACGACTTCTATATTCCTGAAGATCAGCCGTTTAAGATTATCGGCGCGCTCCCCTATCTGTATGAGATCAACCTACGCCGCTTCCTGAGCCGGCTGCAATACTATGTTAACACCGATCAGCTGATTGTCCGTTTGTGGAAGGATGACGATAACAGCTATCACCTGAAAGGCATGTGGGTTGATGACGAATGGATGCTGCTGACCGGCAATAATCTTAATCCGCGCGCCTGGCGCCTGGATCTGGAAAACGCCATTCTTATCCACGATCCGCAGCACCAGCTTGGCGCGATGCGTGAAAAAGAGCTGCATCTGATTCGCCAGCATACGACGGTGGTTAAGCACTATCGCGACCTGCAAAGCATCGCCGAGTATCCGGTAAAAGTGCGTAAGCTGATTCGCCGCCTGAGGCGCATCCGTATCGACCGGCTAATCAGCCGTATTCTCTGAATTCCAGCCCCGCTTCGCCGGGGCTTTTTTATGGGATCGTTATGCGTAAAGTCATCATCATCGCTCCTCTGCTGCTGAGCGGCTGTAGCCATATGGCCAATGATTCATGGCACGGCCAGGATAAGGCCCAGCACTTTATCGCCTCAGCCATGCTCTCCGCAGCGGGTAACGAATACGCGCAGCACCAGGGTTACAGCCGCGATCGCAGCGCCGCCATCGGCTTTATGTTTTCGGTAAGCCTGGGCGCATCGAAGGAGCTGTGGGATAGCCGCCCGGCGGGGAGCGGCTGGAGCTGGAAAGATTTTGCCTGGGACGTGGCCGGAGCCACAACCGGTTACGCGGTGTGGCAGCTGGCGCATCAGTAATATCTACAGGCGTAATCCCTTGCCCTTACGGTGCAGCATCAGGGAGACGAAGAAAGCTAACGCTCCCATGACGGTGACATACCAGTAAAACGCGTGTTCTGCTCCGACTGATTTTAACAGCAATGCGACATATTCAGCCGAACCGCCGAACAGCGCATTGGCGACCGCGTAGGATAACCCAACGCCTAGTGCACGTACCTGAGCCGGGAACATCTCCGCCTTTAAAATACCGCTGATCGAGGTATAGAAACTGATGATCAGTAAGGCACACATAACCAGCGCGAATGCGGCATACGGTGAAGTGACATTTTGTAATGCGCTCAAAATCGGTACGGTAAAGAGGGTCACGAGTACGCCGAAACAGAGCATTGAGGTTCGCCGGCCAATCCTGTCCGATAGCGCACCAAATAGCGGCTGAGCCAGCATATAGAAAAATAGAGCGGCGGTCATAATCATGCTGGCCGTACTGGCGCTCATTCCAGCCGTATTGACCAGGTATTTCTGCATATAGGTCGTAAAGGTGTAAAAGCTTAGCGAGCCGGCGGCGGTAAAGCCCAGCACCATCATAAATGCCCGGCGATTACGCCATAATCCTTTAAAGGATCCAGCTTCTTTCAGCGCCCGGGTCTCCTGCTGCGAAGTTTCATCCAGCTGACGCCGGAGCCATAGCGCCACTACCGCCATTACAGCTCCCAGCGCAAAAGGAATACGCCATCCCCAGGCGTGCAGCTGTTCATCGCTGAGAATCTGCTGCAGCGCCACCACCACCAGGACCGCCAGCAGCTGCCCGCCGATAAGCGTTACGTACTGGAAGGATGCGTAGAAGCCTTTCTTCCCCTCAACGGCAACCTCACTCATGTAAGTTGCGCTGGTTCCGTATTCACCGCCGACCGAGATGCCCTGGAAAAGGCGGGCCAGCAGCAGGAGTGCGGGAGCCCATGTGCCGATCGTCGCGTAGCCCGGCAGGCAGGCAATAACCAGCGATCCCATACACATCATGCACACCGAGATGAGCATTGAGGTCTTGCGGCCACGGCGATCGGCAATACGGCCAAACAGCCATCCACCGATGGGGCGCATCAGGAAGCCGGCGGCGAATACGCCTGCGGTTTGTAGCAGCTGGGTGGTGGTGTTTCCTGAGGGGAAGAAGATATGCGCAAAATAGAGAGAGCAGAATGAGTAGACATAAAAATCAAACCATTCGACCAAATTCCCCGAGGATGCTCCAACAATCGCCCATATGCGACGGCGGGTATCAGCGTGTTTCAGCGATCCCCGTTCGTTAATACTGCTTTCTACCATTGTTATTCTGCTCCAGCAAAGACTGCAATCTGTCTCGTCGGGCGTACCACGTCACTTAGACAAATCAATTAGTAAAACAAATGTTATATAATTGTTATATTTTTATATGTGATTTAACTCACATTTATTTTCGTCATGCGGGTATTCGGAATGAACGATAAAGCAGGAGCGGGGATAGAGTGAAATATGGGGGTGAGGCGGCGACAGTAGGCTTTTATGTTGCAGTTGCCGGTAGATGAGCACGCGGAACGCGGCGCGCAGCGCCCGATCCGGGCGGCGTCCGGTCACTTTTCATGAA